>NZ_JBDMSL010000001.1:0-146075 GCF_039758965.1 Collinsella aerofaciens
TCACCATTGTCGGCCTAATCCGCGGTCTTTCATGCAGCAGGGGCTCTCAATGTTTTTATGTCCTGCTCATATCGTCTCTGCCGGCAGTTGGGGACACTCCTTGGCAATTGACGCATTGGAGCGCTCGGACATACAGTTTTTCGATTCCGTATGTATATATGCGCGTTAATGGGTTATAAAATCTAAGTCTGAACATAGCAGGTCTGCGATGCGGCTCGGGCGACCGGGCCGTTTTTGCGGACAGGGGTAGCGCGAAAGGACTGCACATGCGTCAATTTAAGACCGAGAGCAAAAAACTGCTCGACCTCATGATCAACTCCATCTACACCAATAAAGAAATCTTCCTGCGCGAGCTTATCTCTAACGCGAGCGACGCCGTCGACAAGCTCAACTTTAAGAGCCTGCAGGACCCGAGCGTCAAGATCGACCAGGGCGACCTGGCCATTCGCGTCTCCTTTGATAAAGACGCCCGCACCATTACCATCTCGGATAACGGCATTGGCATGACCGCCGAGGAGCTGGAGCGCAATCTGGGCACCATCGCCCATTCCGGCTCCGAGGAGTTTAAGACCGAGAACGCCGAGCAGCAGGGCTCCGATGTCGACATCATCGGTCAGTTTGGCGTGGGCTTCTACTCGGCTTTTATGGTCGCCAGCCATGTGAAGGTCGTCAGCCGCGCCTACGGCGAGGATGTCGCCCATGTGTGGGAATCCGACGGTCTTGAGGGCTACACCATCGAGGACGGCGAGCGCGCCGAGCACGGTACCGATGTCATCCTGACGCTGCGCGAGAACGAGAAGCTCGATGCCGACGGCGAGGCCGAGACCTACGATCGCTTCCTGACCGAGTGGGGTCTCAAGAGCCTGATTCAGCAGTACAGCAACTATGTGCGCTACCCGATTCAGATGATGGTGTCCAAGAGCCGCCAGAAACCCAAGCCCGAGGACGCCGGCGACGATTACAAGCCCGAGTACGAGGACTACCAGGAGCTCGAGACCGTCAATTCCATGACACCGATCTGGAAGAAGCGCAGCTCCGATGTCGAGCAGAAGGACTACGACGAGTTCTACAAGTCCACGTTCCACGACTTTGACGATCCTGCGCGCACCATCAGCTTCCATGCCGAGGGCACGCTCGAGTATGACGCCCTGCTGTTTGTGCCGGGACGCGCGCCGTTCGATCTGTACAGCAAGGACTACGAGAAGGGCCTGGCGCTCTACAGCTCCAACGTCCTGATCATGGAGAAGTGCGACGACCTGCTGCCCGACTACTACAACTTTGTCCGCGGCGTCGTGGATTCCGCCGACGTGTCGCTCAACATCTCGCGCGAGACGCTTCAGCAGAACCGTCAGCTCAAGGCCATCGCCAAGCGTGTGGAAAAGAAGATCACCGCCGACCTTGAGGATATGCGTGACAACGACCGCGAGGCCTACGAGAAGTTCTTTGAGAACTTTGGCCGCGGCCTCAAGTACGGCATCTACTCGAGTTATGGCATGAAGGCCGATGAGCTCGCCGATCTGTTGCTGTTCTGGTCTGCCAAGGAACAGAAGATGATTACCCTGGCCGAGTATGCCAAGGGCATGCCCGAGGATCAGAAGGCCATCTACTACGCCGCCGGCGACTCGCGTGAGCGCTTGGCCAAGATGCCCGTGGTAAAGGGCGTGCTCGACCGCGGCTATGACGTGCTGCTTCTGACGCAGGACGTGGATGAGTTCACCTTCCAGGCCATGCGTGAGTACGTTGCCGCCGATATGCCCAAGGTCTACGAGGACGATGCTGCCCGCGAGGCTGCCGAGAAGGCTGTGGCCGACGGTGCCGAGCCCGAGGTCGAGGATCGTCATCTAGAGCTCAAGAACGTTGCGACTGGCGATCTTGATCTGGCGACCGAGGACGAGAAGAAGGAGGCCGAGGACGCCACCAAGGAAAACGAGGACCTCTTTAGCGCTATGAAGGAGGCGCTCGGTGACAAGGTCGAGAAAGTTGCCGTCTCCGCGCGCCTGACCGATGCCCCCGCTTGCATCACCACCGAGGGCCCGCTTTCGCTCGAGATGGAGAAGGTGCTCCAGAAGGGTCCCGAGGGCGCGCCCGACGGTATGCCCAAGAGCCAGCGCGTGCTCGAGCTCAACGCCAAGCACCCGGTCTTTTCCAAGCTCGTCGCCGCTCAGAAGGCGGGCGACGCCGACAAGATCAAGCAGTACTCCGGTTTGCTCTATGACCAGGCCCTGCTGGTCGAGGGCATCCTCCCCGAGGATCCCGTAGCCTTCGCGGCGGCTGTTTGCAACTTGATGTAGTTCGGGGATACGGCACCGTAACTAGATTAGAACGAGAGTGGATAATCTCCCACTTTTGGCTCGAATGCGGGCTTGAAGTGAGAGATTTTCCACTCTCGTTTCCTTTTGAATGATCCCTCCGTCCCCAAGGGATCATTTATTTGTGCGGGTTGTGGTTTTGTGACCTGCTGAAATTTAAGATACTGTACAACTGTACGTTAACTCATCTTCGTAGTATATTGCTACCCGCAAAACTCAACACCATTGTGCTTTGAGACGTTAAAGCGCCTACTACAATGGTTGTCGATAGTACGATTCGATTCAACGACAGGATGGATGGTCCAAGCGTGAGTCTCGGCAGCAAACTATCCAATGCAAAGGTCTCCTTTGCGATATTTAAGCGCGACATTAAGCGACTGCTTGTGAACCCCGTCGCCTTGGTGGTTACCCTTGGCGTGTGCGTTATTCCCTCGCTGTATGCCTGGTACAACATCGTGGCCAACTGGGATCCGTACGGAAACACCCAGGGCATCAAGATTGCCATCGCCAACAACGATCGGGGCACCCAAAACGACCTGGTGGGCGAGCTCAACGCGGGCGATCAGGTCGTCGATCAGCTCAAGGAGAACGATCAGCTGGGCTGGACCTTCGTCGATTCTGCGGCCGATGCCAAAGAGGGCGTCGAGAGCGGTGAGTACTATGCGGCCATCGTAGTCCCCAAGAACTTCTCGGATAACCTGGTTTCGATGCTCGACGGCAACTACCATCAGCCCAAGCTTACGTACTACGTCAATGAGAAGAAGAGCGCTATTGCGCCCAAGGTTACCGACACCGGTGCAAACACCATCGAGGAGCAGATCAACTCGGAATTTGTCTCCACGGTGGGCGAGACCGTTGCCAGTATTGCCAAGGATGCCGGAGTCGATTTAAAGGACAAGGCAACCCAGACTCAGGATTCGTTGGCCGGTTCGGTATCAGAGGCTTCCGATACGTTGGGCGAAGTGCGTGATTCGATTGGCGACATGAATGCCGCCATCGATAAGACGAGTGGTTCCATTGCCTCGGCAGATGCGGCACTTGCCGGTCTGCAGGGTCAGGCGCCGTCGCTGACGCAGGCGATCTCCCAGGGCAATGACCTGCTGGGCGAGGCTCGCGCCACGGCGGGCAACTCTGTCGCCTCGCTCTCCAAGGCGCTCTCGGAAGGCAGCCTTGCGCTCACCAAGACGTCAGCCTCTGCGAACGCTGCCATCGGCAAGCTGACGGGCACGGTCACATCTACGACCACCCGTATCGACAACTCGCTCGAGTCTCTCCAAGCGACGATCGACCACAATAAGGCCGTTATCGGGCACTTAGAGATTCTCGCCAATGACACGTCGACAGGTTCCGAGGAAATTGACGCGCGCATTGTATCGACCATCGATTTGCTTCGAGAGCAGAATGAAAAGCTTCAGAGCATCAAGGACGGTCTGTCCGCGCAGTCGAGCGCCATGGCGAATGACGCAGCGGCTGTTTCGGGTGCCAGTGACGCTATCAATAACGCAATTCATACCGGTGCGACCAACCTTGGCCAAGCCCAGACGGACTTGGGCCAAAACGCGCTGCCGAAGGCCTCGAGCGCACTTGATTCGTTTGCCGCCGTCTCGGGTGATCTGACGGGAATCGTGTCTGGCCTCACGCCCACGATTGCAAGTGCGCGCGGTACACTTTCGCAACTCAACGCCACGCTCGGTCAGGCCAAGACCACGCTGTCCCAGACCGATGCCTCGCTTGCCAAGGTCCAGGACAAGCTCGCAACCGCCGCCAACGACATCGCGGCGCTACAGACCTCCGAGTCCATGGGCGAGCTGGCCGGCCTGATGGGCGTCGACGTCGATGATGTTGCAGACTTCATGGCATCTCCGGTCGAGCTGACCTCAAAGTCAATTTACCCGGTCAAGAGCTTTGGTTCGGGCATTGCCCCGTTCTATACCAATCTGGCGCTGTGGGTGGGCGGCTACGTGCTTATCGCCATCTACAAGCTCGAGGTCGACCGCGAAGGCATCGGCAGCTTTACCGCGCGTCAGGGCTACTTTGGCCGCTGGTTGCTCCTGGTGATCCTGGGCGCGTTGCAGGCCATCATCGTTACGGTAGGCGATCTGGTGATTGGCGTGCAGTGCGTCAGCCCGCTGCTGTTCGTGCTGGGCGGCATCGCCATCTCGTTCACCTACGTCAATATCATCTATGCGCTGTCCACCACGTTTAAGCATATCGGCAAGGCTATCGGCGTCATTCTGGTTATCGTGCAGATCCCGGGTTCGTCGGGCATGTACCCCATCGAGATGATGCCAGGCTTCTTCCAGTGGCTGCACCCGCTGCTGCCCTTTACCTACGGCATCAATCTGCTGCGCGAGACGGTCGGCGGCATGTATTCGTTCAACTACCTGTTTAACCTGTGCATTCTGGGCGTGTTCTTGATCGTGGCGCTCTTTATCGGCCTGCAGCTGCGTCCGCTGCTGCTCAACCTTAACCTGCTCTTTGATAAACAGCTCTCCACGACCGGTATGATGATTTGCGAGTCCAACGACCTGCCGCGCCAGCGCTACTCGCTGCGCACGGCCATGCGCGTCATGCTCGATTCCGATTCGTACCGTCGCGAACTGCTCGATCATGCGGTCGCCTTTGAACATCGCTACCCGTACTACATCAAGGGCGGTTTTGCCGCCGTGGTGGGCGTTCAGGTCCTGCTCTTTGTCCTGTCGACGGTTCTCGATATCGACAATAACGGCAAGATCATCCTGCTTGTCATTTGGATCATCTCGGTTATTGCCATCTGCGGCTGGCTGATCAATATCGAATATATCCGAGCGAGCCTCAATACCCAGATGCGCATCTCGGCGCTTTCGGATGAGGACCTGCGTCGCGAGATGCGCGAACACACGGCCGCCATTCCTGCCGCCCGCCACATGTTTGGCCTCAACGCCAGCGAGCGTGGTGCCAAGGGCGGCGATCAGTCCACGGGCCGCTTGCCGCATATCGGCTCGCACCATAAATCTCAGGGCAGCGACAGCACAGCCACAAATGATGGAGATGCCACCGCGCTTGGCAAGCACTCCAAAGGAGGTGAGGCATAAATGAAGAACATCCTGCATCTGTTTAAGCGCGATGTCCAAAACGTGTCTCGCTCCGTGATCGGCTTGGTTGTCGTGATGGGCCTCATTATCGTACCGTGTCTGTACGCGTGGTTTAACATCGCCGGCAGCTGGGATCCGTACGGCAACACCGGCAATCTTAAGATCGCCGTGGTCAACACCGATGAGGGTTACGAGAGCGATTTGATCCCCGTCGAGGTTAACGTGGGCGAAAACGTGACCGCCACCCTACGCGGCAACGAGAGCTTCGATTGGGTTGTGCTCAACAATCGCGAAAAGGCTATCGAGGGCGTTAAGTCGGGCGCGTACTATGCTGCCGTCGTTATCCCCAAAACGTTTAGCGCTGACATGATGACGCTTTTCTCGACCGACGTGAAACACGCCGATATCGAGTTTTACGAGAACCAGAAGGCCAACGCCATTGCGCAGATCGTGACCGAGAAGGGTTCGAGTGCCGTTCAGAGCCAGGTTAACGAAACTTTTACCGAGACCATTACGAGCATCGGTCTTAAGACGGTGTCCAGCCTGCTCGATTACATGAGCACCGACCAGGTCAGCAACTTTATCGCCAACCTGTCCTCGACGCTTGGCGATTCGATTGAGGACCTGCGAGACGTTCAGGCAAATGCTTCGTCGCTGGCGGGCATTTTGAGCTCCACGTCCGATTCGCTGACGTCGGCGAGCGGCATGCTCAAGCAGACCGGTGCCGTCGATGAGTCGACAAAGCAGCTCATGGAACATGCCAAAAGCGGCATCGATGATTCCAAAGAAGCGCTTAAGGCGGCAAACGATGCCATCGATGCCGCAATCGATGGAAGTGCGGGTTCGTTCGACAATGTGTCTGCCGAGCTCGCGAAGGCGTTCGACACCGCAAACCAGCATGTCGACCTTACGGTGTCCCAACTCAACGATGCCGCTGCGGCCCTCAATGCGCGCGCCAAGGATATCGATGCGATGGCCGATCAGCTCCGCAGCCTTGCCGACCAGGTGAGCGATGAGAATTTGAAGGACGGCCTCAAGTCCGCCGCGACGTCGCTGGGCAGAATCGCCGTTGAGTACCGCAACAATGCCAAGGATCTGGCGGCTACCGCGAAGTCTCTCTCCGATAGCATGGCCGAGGTCAACAACTTGCGTGCCGAGGTCGATCAGGCCATCGCTGATGCCAAGGCCGGCATCGCGGGTGCCAAATCCGATTACGATTCCACGTTCTCGGTTAAGGCCAAGGAGCTCAAGAAGACGGTTTCGGGCATTCTGGACTCGCTTGATGGCATCTCGGGCGACCTGGATAGCGCCGTAGGCGGCCTGACCGACGCATCCGGCTCGTTGGCGAAGGGCCTCTCCAAGGCCGCCAAGCTGGTCAACAAGGCTTCCGATCAGCTAGGTGAAGCGTCCGATAAGATCAGTGCGTTTAAGGATGAGCTCGATGGCGCCCTGATGTCGGACGACCTTGCCACGATCAAGACGATGATTGGCAACGATCCCGAGGGTTTGGCCGTGTCGCTTTCCGGTCCCGTCGCGCTCGATCGCAAACCGGTCTATCCGATCCGCAACTACGGCTCGGCCATGGCGCCGTTCTACACGATTCTGTCGCTCTGGGTCGGCTCGATCGTGCTGGCGGCCATGATGAAGGTGTCGGTTGACGATGAGCTTATCAACGAGCTCATCCCCGTACGCCTACACGAGATCTACCTGGGTCGTTACTTGTTCTTTGGCGGTTTGGCTCTGCTGCAGGCAACGCTCGTGTGCGCGGGCGACATCCTGTTCTTTGGCATCCAGTGCGACAACCCGCTGCAGTTTGTGCTGGCGGGCTGGGTTGCGAGTCTCGTGTTCTCCAATATCGTCTACACGCTTACGGTGTCGTTTGGCGATATCGGCAAGGCGCTCGCCGTCGTGCTGCTGGTCATGCAGGTCGGCGGTTCGGGCGGTACGTTCCCCATCGAGATGACCGGCCCTGTGTTCCAGGCGATCTATCCGTTCCTGCCGTTTACCCATGGCATTAACGCCATGCATGCCGCCATGGCTGGCGCCTACCATATGGAGTACTGGGTTGAGCTGGGCATTCTGGCGAGCTATCTGATTCCGTCGCTGGCCCTGGGCGTCGTCTTCCGCCGTCCGGTCATCAAAGCCAACGACTGGATCATCGAAAAACTGGAGTCAACCAAATTGATTTAGTTCAGACACGTAAACGCCGTCGGAACATCGAGATCTTCCAACCCGATGCTTTAGCGTAGTGAATTGCACGGGCTGCTTGGTTGTTGCTACAGTAGCGGGGCGTGCCGGGGGTCCGGTGCGCCCTGCTTTTATTTGACCATGAGGCGGCACGCAGCCATGCGCGTGCGGACACCACGCCCAGATTGAGCGCGAGGATGCCCTATGGCCCAGCATGCCACTGACAATATCGAAATGATGCCCGATAGCCCTGTTGCTCGCGAGGACCTGGGCGCGGGCGGCACCTCCCGCGGCGCCGGCGCTCGCTCGCCGCTGTTCTGGAAAGTCCTGCTGCTTTCGGTGGCAGTCGTCTGGGGCTACTCCTTTACGACCATGAAGGACGCGCTCGACACCATTCCGGTGTTCGAACTGCTCTACGTGCGCTTTCTGCCTGCGGCGTTGGTCATGTTTTTCATCTTCCACAAGCGCATCATCGCGCACCTCAACGCCCGCAACCTTATCGTCGGACTTGGCATGGGCGCACTTATGTGGGCCGCCTACGCCCTGCAGACAGTCGGTCTGGCGCACACCACGGCGGGCAAGAATGCTTTTTTGACGGGCACGTATTGCATCGTTGTGCCGTTCGCGAGCTATTTTCTGAGCGGCGAAAAACTCACCCGCTATAACCTGGGCGCGGCGCTGCTGTGCTTGGCGGGCATTGGCTTGGTGGCGCTCGATAGCGTTGAATTCAACATCGGTGATGTCATTACGCTGGCGGGTGCGGTCTTTTTCGCCATCCAGATGGCGGTGACTGCCAAGTACGGTCGCAAAATGGACATCAACGTCATCACGTTTTGGATGTTTGTGGGCAACGGCGTGCTGAGCCTGGCAACGTCGCTGCTATTCGAGACCCAAGCGCCTCTGTCCGTGTGGACGCCGAGCTTTATCAGCGCGATGGCGTTTCTCTCGGTTGGTTGCACATGCGCGGCTCTGCTCATCCAAAACGTCGGCCTGGCGCATGTCTCGGCCTCGACGGGCTCACTGCTCCTTTCGATGGAGTCGCCTTCGGGCGTGCTGTTCTCGGTGCTGCTGATGGGGGAGGCGCTCACCTCGCGCCTGCTCGCCGGCTTCGCGCTCATCTTTCTTTCGATTATCTTGAGCGAGACGCATTTCGATTTTTTGCGTCGAAAGCCGCGTCCGCAATTGTAAACAATTTGTTGCGCCGCCTCCCGGGGCGGCATTTTTTATGCGTCGCCCTTAAAGTAGTACCTTGCACTTTACGCTATCAAAGTGCTTGCTGCAAAAACGTTACTGGAGGGCTTCTATGGCATCAGCTCTGTCCAATTTTCAACCGCAATCAGCGCCCAAGGCCACCGCGGCGGCGCAGACCGCTATCGGTGACGGTCTTGTTGCAGAAGCTCAGGCTTTTGCAGACGAGCTCGCTGCGTGGCGACACGATTTACATCAGATGCCCGAGCTGGGTAATAGCCTCCCGCAGACCTCTACGTATATCCAAGCGCGCCTGACCGAGATGGACATCCCATTTGCAACGCTCGTCGATGGTTCCTGCGTTGTGGGCCTTGTCGGCGCCGGTGCCGCTGCGGCCCAAGGCAATGGCGTCTGCACGAATGAGCAGGCCGGTACGGTCATCATGCTTCGTGGCGACATGGACGCCCTGCCCGTTGCCGAGGAATCCGGCGAGCCCTTTGCATCCACCAACGGCTGCATGCACGCTTGCGGTCACGATATGCACGCGACGGCGCTGCTTGGTGCGGCTCGTATGCTCAAAGCTCGCGAGGCAGAGCTTGTTGATGCCAACGCTACGGTTAAGTTGCTGTTCCAGCCGGGCGAGGAAACCTTTGAGGGTGCCCGCGCCGCCATCGCCGACGGTCTGCTGCAGAACCCGCGTCCTCAGGTCGCCTTTGCCATGCATGTCAATAGCCAGTCGCCGCTCGGCCTGGTGCTCTACGGCAGCCCGGCGCTCTCGGGCGTGTACGGTTTTCGTATCACGCTTCAGGGCAAGGGCGGCCATGGCTCGAGCCCCGAGATTTGCATCGACCCCATCACGGCCGGCGTGCATGTGCATCTGGCGCTTCAGGAGCTTATCGCTCGCGAAGTGCCGGCGGCTAAGGAGGTCGCGCTTACCGTTGGCAAGTTCGCCGGCGGTCAGGCCGCAAATGTCATCCCCGACACTTGTGTGCTCGAGGGAACGCTGCGTGGCTTCGATGTCGAGCTCATGGCTCATCTCAAGGAGCGTATCGCCGAGGTCGTTAACGGCGTGGCCGCAACGTATCGCACGCCGGCGACCCTCGAGACACTCTCGGATGTTCCCCCGCTCGTACTCGATGACGACATGACCCAGGCGTCGCTTGGCTACGTGGGCGCGGTGCTGCCCAAGGCCGCCTTCCTGCCGCTGTTCCACGCCATGGCGAGCGAGGACTTCGCGCTGATCTCGAGCGAGATCCCGAGTGCGTACTTTACCGTGGGCGCAGCTGTGACCGATACGGACGAGCACTTTGCCCAACACCATCCCAAGGCACGCTTTAGCGATGCCGAGCTGCCGCTCGGCGCCGCGGCCTATACCGCCGTCGCTTTGGGCTATATCGCCGACCACCGGTAGCACCCAACCTTGCCTTTCAAGCCTGCGGGCATGGCCGTAAGGCCTATGCCCTTGTCTTTCAAGGCAATCTTGGGCACTACCGGCGCCCGGCGCAGGCTATTCGTTTGTTTAAAAGGAACAGTATGTCCCAGCAGCATAAATTCTTCCCCGGTTGGCTTGTTGTGGCCTCCGGCTTCGTGATCATGGCCACGTGCTACACGATTTTCGTCAACTGCATGAGCCTGTTCCAGCCGCTGATCGTCAGCAACCTCGGGATTACGCTTGCCCAGTACAACATCTCCAACGCTATCTCCACCGTGGTGAGTGTCGTGGGTTCGCTCGTTATCGGTCATGTTGCCGATAAGGTGAGTGGCCGCGTATTGGGCTCGCTCACCGTTATCGCCACCTCGACGGTGCTCGCGGGCATGAGCTTTGTGGGTGAGCTTTGGCAGGTCTATGTGCTCTTTGCCGTCTCGGGCTCCTTTGCGAGCACCTGGATCGTGTGCCTGGCGTGCTCCGTGGTCATGCTCGTGTTCCTGCTGGCATCCGAGCCCATCGCCGCCAAGCTGCGCGCGAGCGTGGCGGGGGAGTAGGTAGGCCAAAGCGCATCGCCGCTTGTCCGCTTCGTCCGCGGTGGCGCGTCTGGCCGAACGAGCCCCCATACCCTCGTTCGGTCAGACGCGCCACCGCGTTTTGTGTTTGTGCCGTATAATGACCACTACCTATGACGCGATACAAAAGAAAGGTGTTTGCCCATGCAGGCACAGAAGGCGGAGGGAACCCGCGACCTTATCGGCGCCGAGATGCGCGCCTGGCAAAAGATGCAGCAGATCGCTGCCGGCGTGTTCGAGCCGTTTGGCTTTAAGCCCATCGAGACGCCCGCTATCGAGCAGGTGGACGTGTTTGTCCACGGCATCGGCCAGTCGACCGACGTCGTGCGCAAGGAAATGTTCCGCGTGTTCAGCGGTGCCAACCTGGAGCGCGTCTTTACCGAGGGCACCGACACCAAACTCAAGCCCAAGCAGCGCCTGGCACTTCGCCCCGAGGGCACGGCCGGCGTGGTGCGCGCCGTCGTCGAGAACAATCTGGTGCCCCAGGGCTCCACGCCGTTTAAGGCTTACTACGCCGAGGCCATGTTCCGCGGCGAGCGTCCCCAGAAGGGCCGCCTGCGCCAGTTCCACCAGGTGGGCATCGAGTGGCTCGGCGCTCCCGATCCGGCGGCAGACGCCGAGTGCATCATCATGCTCATGGAGTTCTACAAGCGCCTGGGCTTCGATCTTTCCAAGCTTCGTCTGCTCATCAACTCGATGGGTGACGCCCAGTGCCGTCCGGCTTATCGCGAGCAGGTTAAGCAGTTCATCCTCGATCACGCCGACGAGATGTGCGATGAGTGCCGCGAGCGCGCCGAGCTCAACCCGCTGCGTGCCTTCGACTGCAAGAACGACCACTGCCGCGAGATCATGGCCGAGGCTCCGCTGATGGGTGACAACCTGTGCGATGAGTGCCGCGAGCACTACGAGCAGGTCAAGCGCTATCTGGATGCCGCCGGTATCGAGTATGTCGAGGATCCCACCTTGGTGCGCGGCCTGGACTACTACACCCGTACTGTCTTTGAGGTCGAGGCCCCTGGCGCCGGCGTCGGCTCCATCGGCGGCGGCGGCCGCTACGATGGCCTGGTCGAGCTCGAGGGTGGCAAGCCCACGGCGGGCGTCGGCTTTGCTGTCGGTTTTGAGCGCGCCCTGCTGGCCCTGCAGGCCTTTGGCAGCGATTTGGGTGCCGATGAGGCCCCGTGCGTCTATGTCGCCAACGCCGGCAAGGAGCTGCGTCAGAACGTCTTTGCCATTACGCAGGAGCTTCGCGCCGCAGGTATCGTGACCGAGGCCGACTATCAGGGTCGTTCGCTCAAGGCCCAGTTTAAGCAAGCCGATAAGGTAGGCGCCAAGCTCATCTTGGTCCTGGGTGGCGACGAGCTTGCCGCCGGCAAGGTCAAAGTGCGCGACATGCAGAGCCATGACGAGGTGCTCGCCGATCTGGACAACGTCGTCGAGGCGGTTCGCGAGCGCCTGTAGCGCATCTTTTTGAGCTTCGGGCCTGCTAACGTGCCCTGCTCATGGAGAGCGATTGTTACGGGGGTGTTTCGCTTTTATGCGGAATGCCCCCGTTTACGTATGCCGCCCACCGAGAAATACGACCATTTAGGGCAAAAACCTTTGCAATGCAGAAAATACTTTTGTGTGGTAAAGCGCAATCAGTGTCGAAAGTATTTCTCAAGCGCCTATAATGAATACCGCATGTTACGTGCATAGAAGGAGGAATGGGAGGAAACGTGGCTGAGAACCTAAGCAACCAGTCTGTACCCGAAGCCGCGGCGCGCGTCGCTGCCGTGGTCAACCGCCTCGTTAACCGAATCGGCTCGAATGCCGAGTCCAGGGAGCGTCTCGCCGAGATCGAGATCCCCGAGGAGCTGCGCGACAATCTGGCGCTGTTCTTGCGCCTGGAGCGCCGTGTGCTTAGCGAGTATGATCCCGAGATCGCGGACCTGTTCGACAAGATTTTGACAGCCGAGATTGTGGTCAATGCCGGCAACCCCGGTACCTGCGCTGCCGACGAAGCCGTCGACGAGCAGGGCGTGCCCACCGCCGACGAGCCCACTGCCGTGGCATTTCGTGAGGTCGTCGATTTGATCGACAGCCTGCCGCTCGATAAGCAGCAGGTCATCGTTCGCGCCTTTACGAGCTTTTTCCATCTGGCAAACCTGTCGGAGGAGAACTACCGTGTGGCGCAGCTGCGCGAGCGCGAGGCCGGTGCGTCGACCGATACCGAGGTCGATCCTGCCAACGAGCTTACCGTTGCCTATCACCAGCTGGTGAATGAGCTGGGTGTCGAGGGTGCCAACGAGCTGCTCGACAAGCTCGAGTTCCACCCTGTCTTTACCGCACATCCCACCGAGGCCCGTCGTAAGGCCGTCGAGGGCAAGATCCGCCGTATCTCCAACCTGCTGGAGGAGCGTCCGCGTCTGGGCGGCTCCGACCTGGTGGAGAACGAGCGCCATATGCTGCAGGAGATCGACGCCCTGGTGCGTACGAGTCCCATCGCGCTCAAGAAGCCCACGCCGGTCGAGGAAGCCGATACCATCATCGACATCTTCGATAACACGCTGTTCGACGTTATCCCCGTTATCTATCGTCGTTTTGACGATTGGGTGCTGGGCGACAAGGCCGGTACTGTGCCGCCGCTGTGCCCGGCGTTCTTCCATCCCGGCAGCTGGATCGGTTCCGACCGCGACGGTAACCCCAACGTCACCGCCAAGGTGAGCCGTGAGGTCGCCGCCAAGTACTTTACGCACATGGTGCTCAAGCTCGAGGACAAGTGCCGCCACATCGGCCGCAACCTCACGCTCGAGGCTACCTACAGCAAGCCGTCGGCCGAGCTCATTAACCTGTGGAACCATCAGGTCGAGATGAGCCCTCGTTACACGGCCCGCGCCGAGCTGATCTCCGAGCACGAGCCGCATCGCGCCGTCATGCTCGTCATGGCCGACCGCCTGAACGCCACCGTCCGTCGTATCACCGACACCATGTACCACAGCGCCGACGAGTTCCTGGATGACCTGCGCGTCGTCCAGCGTTCGCTGGCCGCCTGCGGTGCCGTCCGTGCTGCCTACGGCCCGGTCCAAACCATCATCTGGCAGGTCGAGTCCTTCGGCTTCCATATGGTCGAGATGGAGTTCCGTCAGCACTCCGTGGTGCATGCCCGCGCCCTTAAGGATATCCACGAGAACGGTATCCATGGCGACCTGCAGCCCATGACGCGCGAGGTCATCGATACCTTCCGCGCTATCGGCTCCATCCAAAAGCGCTACGGCAAGAAGATGGCGCACCGCTACATCATCTCGTTTACCAAGAGCGCTCAGCATGTGGCCGACGTCTTTGAGCTGGCGCACCTGTCCTTTGCACACGAGGAGGATGTCCCCGAGCTCGACGTGATCCCGTTGTTCGAGCAGCTCGAGGACCTCGAGGGCTGCGTCGACGTGCTCGATCAGATGCTTACGCTGCCCGTGGTGCAAAAGCGCCTTGCCCAGACCAACCGCCGCATGGAGGTCATGCTGGGCTATTCCGACTCTTCCAAGGATGCCGGTCCTACCACGGCCATGCTCGCGCTGCACTCCGCGCAGGAGCGCATCGCCAAGTGGGCAGAGAAGAACGATATCGACCTGGTGCTCATGCACGGTCGCGGCGGTGCCGTGGGCCGTGGCGGCGGCCCGGCCAACAAGGCCGTGCTGGCGCAGCCCAAGGGTTCGGTCAACTGCTTCTTTAAGCTTACCGAGCAGGGCGAAGTCATCTTTGCCCGTTACGGCAACCGCACGCTGGCTCAGCGCCATGTTGAGTCCGTTGCCGCCGCAACGCTTTTGCAGTCGGCCCCGAGTGTCGAGAAGACCAACACCGAGACCACGCAGAAGTTCTGGGATATGGCCGAGAAGCTCAACACTGCAAGCCACGAACGCTATCTGGACCTGCTGAACACCGAGGACTTTACACCGTGGTTCTCGACCGTGACGCCGCTGACCGAGGTCGGTCTGCTGCCGATCGGCTCGCGTCCCGCCAAGCGCGGTCTGGGCGCCAAGTCGCTCGATGACCTGCGTACCATCCCGTGGATCTTCAGCTGGAGCCAGGCGCGCATTAACCTGGCCGCTTGGTACGGTCTGGGCACCGCCTGCGAGCAGCTTGGCGATCTTGACCAGCTCAAGGCTGCCTACCAGGAGTGGCCGTTCTTCCGCACCTTTATCGACAACATTGAGATGTCGATCGCCAAGACCGACCAGCGCATCGCCAAGATGTATCTGCACCTGGGCGATCGCCAGGATCTGTCCGAGAAGGTCTTCACCGAGATGCAGCTCACGCGTAAGTGGGTCCTTGCCATCGTCGGTGACGAATGGCCGCTGCAGCGCCGCCGCGTGCTCGGCTGCGCCGTTCGCGTGCGTAACCCCTACGTCGACGCTCTGTCCATCGCCCAGGTCCGCGCCCTTCGCGAGGTGCGCATGAATCAGGACGAGATGGCCGAGGAGAAGAAGGCCGAGTACATGAGCCTGATTCTTTCGACTGTGACCGGCGTCTCGGCAGGATTGCAGAACACGGGGTAATCGATAACCCTGTAGTCGTCCGGGCCCGCCATAAGTTTACTTTTAGGCACGTCCTCGGACATGCAAGAAGCCCTCGCTGCGCACTTCGTGCGGCGAGGGCTTCTTGCGTCCTGCGGAGTGTGCCTAAAAGTAAACTTATGGCGGGCCCTGCGATGTCCGGTCTTCGGCGGATTACTGGCTGGGGGAATAATGGCGCGCTTCGCGCGTTTTGGATGGGGTCTGTCCCGGCGGCGCGTTTGGCGCTTCGCGCCTCGCGTCTTATCGATCGGGATCGAGATGCATCTGGTGCTTCTCGCCTTACGACTGTAGCGGCTGCGGTTCCGTTTGGGATCGCGGCCGTTTTGTTGTGGGTCAAATATGAACGTTGTGTTAACGAGTCGGTGGACGGTGGTGTTTTTCGGTGAGCGGCGTATCCTTCCAACGGTTTATCTAGTGTGTCAGTTGAAAGGAAGAGGGCGCTCGTCATTGTTTGAATGTGAACTGCCGTTTGACCACAAGACGTTGCATCTGGAGCTCGAGGATAAGAACTTCGCGGGTGTGATGGAAGGTCATCAAAACGAGTTTAAGACTACAAAATCGCAGGAAGAGCTGGTGGAGGAGTCGCTTGCCAACCCTTATGGCTCGCCTTCGCTCGAGGAGCTTTGTGCTGGCAAGAAGGATATTGTCATCATTAGCTCCGATCATACGCGTCCCGTTCCCTCGTGTGTGACGATGCCTATTTTGCTGCATCACATCCATTCCGCTGCGCCCGAGGCTCGAGTGCGTATTTTGGTTGCTACGGGTATGCACCGTCCGTCGACGCACGAGGAACTCGTCAACAAGTATGGCGAGGAGATTGTTGCCAACGAGGAAATCGTTATGCACGTCGCGACTGACGACAGCATGATGAAAAAGATTGGCACCCTGCCTTCTGGTGGCGAGTGCATCATCAACAAGATTGCCGCCGATTGTGATCTGCTGCTTGCCGAGGGCTTCATTGAGCCGCACTTCTTTGCAGGCTTTTCTGGCAGCCGCAAGTCCGTCCTGCCTGGCATCGCCAGCTACAAGACCATCATGTACAACCACAACGGTCAGTTTGTGAACGATTCCCATTCGCGTGCAGGCAACCTGTGCCACAATCACGTGAGTGAGGACATGTTTGCCGCTGCCGAGATGGCTCACCTTGCCTTTGTGCTCAACGTGGTGCTCAACGGCAAGCACGAGGTCATCGGCTCCTTTGCCGGCGACATCCACAAGGCGCACGAGGCTGGCTGCGAGTTCGTGAAGAGCCTTGCCGGCGTTGAGCCCGTCGAGTGCGAGATTGCCATTACCACCAACGACGGCTACCCGCTCGACCAGAACATCTATCAGGCCGTGAAGGGCATGTGCTCTGCCGAGGCTACGCTTCCCGAGGGCGGCGTGATCATCGATGTCGCCGGTTGTGCCGACGGTCACGGTGGCGAGGGTTTCTATCACAACATCGCCGACAATGATCCGGCAGAGTTTGAGCGCGCCTGCATCGACCGTCCTAAGGACGAGACCCTGCCCGACCAGTGGACGAGCCAGATCTTTGCCCGCATCCTGGCGCATCACCCTGTGATCATGGTTACCGACCTGTGCGATCACCAGATGATCAAGGATATGCACATGACGCCGGTTAACACCCTCGATGAGGCGCTCAAGCTCGCCTTTGAGATGAAGGGTGCCGATGCCAAGGTGGCCGTCATTCCCGATGGCCTGGGCGTTGTCGTCGCACAGCACTAGTACGCGGCCTAAACGAATCGTTTATAACCGACAAGAAAGATAAGGTTTTATGCTTACCAAACTCCTCTGCGAATTCGGCGCAACGGCCCTCATGATCATCTTTGGCGTGGGCGTGCACTGCGATACCGTGCTTAAGGGCACCAAGTATCAGGGCTCCGGCCACATGTTTGCCATCACCACCTGGTCTTTTGGCATCTCGGTTTGCCTGTTTGTCTTTGGCGGCGCCGTGTGCATGAACCCCGCCATGGTGCTTGCCCAGTGCATCGTAGGCCTGGTGCCGTGGAGCAGCTGCATCCCCTTCATGATTGCCGATATGCTCGGCGGCTTTGCGGGTGCCGTGATCGCGTGGTTGATGTATGCCGATGAGTTCAAGGCTTCCGAGGGCGTCGTCGACCCTATTGCCCAGCGCAACATCTTCTCGACCAACCCTACCACCGAGGGGACGAACTATGCTCGCAACTTCTTCTGCGAGGCCATCTGCACCTTTGTGTTCATCAGCGCCATCCTTGCTGCCGCTAGCCGCGCCGGTGAGAACGTTTTGATGCTCGCCATCTGCGTCGGTCTGATCGTTTGGGCCGTTGGCATGGGCATGGGCGGCATCACTGGCTTCGCCATGAACCAGGCTCGTGACCTTGGTCCTCGCATGGCTTATCAGGTGCTGCCGATCAAGAACAAGGCCGACAACAACTGGAAGTACGGCCTGCTCGTTCCTGGCATTGCTCCGTTTGTCGGTGCCGCTCTGGCCGCACTGTTTGTGCACGGTTTCTTGGGCATGTTCTAGTTTGAGGCTACATAGTTGTCCGCTGACCGCATGGGGTAACTTCCCAGCGCGTCCTCGGACATGCAAAAAGGCTCGCTGCGCACTTCGTGCGGCGAGCCTTTTTGCGTCCTGCGGAATGCGCTGGGAAGTTACCCCATGCGGTCAGCTGCGGGGTCTTTGTTGCGTTCGTACAAGCAACCCAACATATATATCTGAATTTGGATGGGAGGGGCTTGTTACTGGTAGGGGCGTTGGGCTGTTGTCGATACTTTGGGATGGATTGTGCTTTGGGTTGGGGCGGAACTTTGGGATGAGCTTCTTACTTAGTTGAAGAGGGGCTTTATGGCTGAGAGGTAGTCTTTTGCTACGTCGGTTTTGTCTGCTTGGAAGTTGTGCCAGGCCCACCATTGGACGGTTGCTACGAAGCTTGAGGCTATGTGGTGTAGTAGGAAACTGCGGTCCATGTTGCCGGCGGGGCCTGCGGGGTCGACGGGGACGGTTTCGGCTGCGCGCGACATGATGGTCTTGCGGAGACAGTCGGCGAAGACGCGTGAGCCGGCACCGGCTACGAGGGCGCGTACGCCCTGACGACGCTCCCAGAGGTTGTTGAGGATATGCTCGACCTGTACGAGTGGGTCGTCGAGGGGCGTACCGTCATCGTCGAGGGCGTGGGCGCAGATATCGCTCACGAGCGCGGCGAGTAGGTCGTCTTTGCTCTTGAAGAGGCCGTAGAACGTGGCCCGACCCACATGGGCGCGAGCGATGATGTCACCGACGGTGATCTTGTTGTAGTCTTCCTCGCGCAGGAGCTCAGAGAATGCCGCGACGATGGCGGCGCGGCTTTTTTCTTTGCGGGCATCCATGGCTATGCATCCACGTGAACGAGCAGACAACGGAGCGTGCCGGAGCAACCCTCGTAGGGGCGCTTGCCGGCGCCGTAGCCGACGGCCTCGATGCGGTAGCGGGCCGGCAGGTGCTCGGATGTACGCAGCGCGGCAACGATGGCGGCGCCCGTGGGCGTCACGAGCTCGCCGGCGACCGGTGCGGGCGTGAGGGCGATATTGCCCGCCTGGCATAGGTTGACGACAGCGGGGACGGGAATGGGCATGAGACCGTGGGCACAGCGGATGGTTCCGTGGCCCTCGGAGAGCGACTCGACAACGATGTCCTCAATGCCCAGGTCATCGAGGCAGATGGCGACAGAGCAGACGTCGACGATGGAATCGACGGCGCCTACCTCGTGGAACATGACGGTCTCGGGCGTTTTGCCGTGAGCCTTTGCCTCGGCAGCAGCGAGTACGGAAAAAATGGCGAGCGCACGACGCTTAGCGCCATCGCTTAGCTGCGAGCCGTCGATGATGGCGGTGACGTCCGCCAAAGAACGGTGGTGATGATGGTGGGCGTGATGATGGTCCTCGTGGCCATGACCGTGGTCCTCATGGCCATGCTCGTGGCAGTGCTCGTGTTCGTGCTCGCCATGGTCATGATGGTGGTGATCATGCTCGTGTGCGTGCTCGGCAGCTGCTTCGTTGCCGTAGAGCCAGGCCATATCGTGATCGTGGTTCTCGAGCTCCTCTGCAAGCTGGACGTCGAAATCGCAGGCGTCGATGCCATGCTTGTTTACGCGCGTCACGGCGATCGAAAAGCCATCGACCGGCAGCGTGGCGAGCTGCTCGTGCAGATGCTCCTCGCTGGCGCCCAGGTCGAGCAGGGCCGCGACAGTCATGTCGCCGCTGATGCCCGAGGTGCCGTCGATGATAAGCGTGTGCTGATGATTAGACATGGAATGCTCCTTAACGGGCGCAGGACGTGCCGGCGCTCAGATGATTGATAAGACTTGCCTGATAGGCGGCACCAAAGCCGTTGTCGATATTGACGACCGAAACGCCGCTGGCGCAGGAGTTGAGCATGGCGAGCAGTGCGGCTACGCCACCAAAACTTGCGCCGTAGCCCACGCTGGTGGGAACGGCGATGACCGGACAGCTCACCAGACCGCCGACAACGCTCGCCAGAGCGCCCTCCATGCCGGCGATGGCGATGACCACCTGTGCCTGGGCAAGTTCCTCGGCATGCGCGAGCAGGCGGTGCAGGCCGGCGACGCCCACGTCGTAGAGGCGGTCGACCTCGTTGCCATAGAACTCGGCCGTCAATGCGGCTTCCTCGGCGACGGGCAAGTCGCTCGTGCCGGCGCAGGCGACGACGATGCGTCCGTTGCCGGTAGGGGAGGGCTTGCCGCCCACGAGGGCGAGCTGTGCGTCCGGGGCATATCCCAGGTCGATGCCGTTGCCGAGGAGCTCCGAGGTGCGGGCTGCCTTTTCGGCATCCAGGCGCGTGACCAGGATACGTTCCTGGCCGGCATCGCGCAGCGCTTCGATAATGGCGGCAATCTGCTCGGCGGTTTTACCGGCACCGTAGACAACCTCGCCGGCTCCCTGGCGCACTCCGCGCGAAAGATCGAGCTGTGCAAAACCCAAATCGGCGGTCGGAGCCGTCTGGATGCGCGTGAGGGCGACGGCCGGGGTGACTGCTCCGCCGGCAACATCGCTCAGCAACTGCTCAAGATCTCGCTTATCCATATATGTTCCCTTCGACGGCGCAAAGTCTAGCACTCAAAGGGTATGTTTCCGAACACTAAGACAAAATTGTTCGGAAACTATAGGACAGACTGATTCAATTGTTAGACGGATCGGCTAGTCACGCAGGATGATGTCCATGGCGAGCATCAGGTTGCGCTCGTCGATGGCAAACGGGGCGGCCTCGCGCGTCTTGGGCTTGGCACAAAACGCGATGCCCGTGCCCGCGGCCTGAATCATGGGGATGTCGTTGGCACCGTCGCCGATTGCCACGGTATGGGCCATGTCGACACCGCACTCAACTGCCCAATCCAGCATCTGGATGAGCTTGGACTCCTTGGTCACGATGTCTGCCGCCAGCTTGCCGGTGAGCTTGCCGTCTACGACTTCCAGGCGGTTGGCCAGGCAAAAATCGATGCCCGCGGCGGCCACAATCTTGTCAGCGACCTCGTGAAAGCCACCGCTTACCACGCCGACCTTCCAGCCCTTGCTGTGCGCCGAGCGCACAAGCTCCAACGCGCCGGGGGTAAACGTCACGCGCGCAAAGGTGCGCTCGAACACGCTCTCGTCCAAGCCGGCAAGCAGCCCCACGCGCTCCTCGAGCGCCTGCTTAAAGTCGAGCTCGCCGCGCATGGCGCGCTCAGTGATCTGCGCCACTTGCTCGCCTACGCCGGCCTCCTTGCCCAACAGGTCGATAACTTCCTGGTTGATGAGCGTGGAGTCGATATCCATAACGATGAGGCGTGCAGTCATGGCGGGCCTTTCCGAGTGCAGTTGTATTGGGGCACATTGTCGCACGTCGCAAGCCTGGGCGACGGCCACGGTGCGTCAATTGTTTCGTCTCCGTCAAGTCTTTGGGCAAGAGCTACTTTTTCGCGGCACATCGACGCGGGTGCGATAAGATAGAACGCCATGTCCGGCTGCGCGGTTTACGCAGGCTGGGCAAATCTGTACGACGCCGCCCGGAACGACACGGGGCGGCACAGATCCATAAAGGAGGATCACTGGTATGAGCCAGACCCGTCCCATCGATGAGCATTCCATGCACACCCGTACCTGCGGCGAGCTTCGCTTCGAGAACGTGGGCGAAGAGGTCACCCTCACCGGTTGGGTGAGCCGTCGCCGCGACCACGGCGGCCTTATCTTCTGTGACCTTCGCGACCGCGAGGGCATCACGCAGCTCACCTTCGACCCCGAGCACTCCGACGGCGATGCCTTTAAGATCGCCGAGACCATGCGTCCCGAGTGGCCCATCAAGATTCACGGCGTCGTGCGCGCCCGTGGCGAGGAGACCACCAACACCAAACTCGCGACCGGCGAGATCGAGGTCCTGACCGACCACGCCGAGGTACTCAACACGTCTGTCACCCCGCCGTTCCAGATCGAGGACGGCATCGAGACCAGCGAGGACACCCGCCTGCGCTATCGCTATCTGGACCTCCGCCGTCCCGAGATGATGGCCAACCTCAAACTGCGCTCCGACTTTACCTTTGCCATTCGCGAGGCGCTGCACAACCGTGAGTTCATGGAGGTCGAGACGCCCTCCCTGTTTAAGTCCACGCCCGAGGGCGCTCGAGACTTCAT
This sequence comes from Collinsella aerofaciens, assembly GCF_039758965.1. GTDB lineage: Bacteria > Actinomycetota > Coriobacteriia > Coriobacteriales > Coriobacteriaceae > Collinsella > Collinsella aerofaciens_BR. The sequence goes on from NZ_JBDMSL010000001.1 coordinate 21,949, forward strand.
CGTTCCCAGCCGTATCCAGCCGGGTAACTTCTACGCCCTGCCGCAGTCCCCGCAGCTCCTGAAGCAGCTGCTCATGGTCGGTGGCGTCGAGCGCTACTACCAGGTTGCCAAGTGCTTCCGCGACGAGGACCTGCGTGCCGACCGTCAGCCCGAGTTCACCCAGGTCGATATCGAGATGTCCTTCGTGGACCAGAACGACGTCATGAGCGCGCTCGAGGAGGTTCTTGCCGATGCCTTCGGTCGCATGGGTGTCGAGATGCCCACGCCGCTGCGTCGTATGGACTACTGGGAGGCCATGGACACCTATGGCTCCGACAAGCCCGATACCCGCTATGGCATGCACCTGGTCGACCTGACCGACATCTTCGCCAACTCCAAGTTCAAGGTCTTTGCGACTGCCGCAAACGAGGAGGGCTCTGTCGTCAAGGCCATCAACGCCAAGGGCGCCGGTGCCTGGGCACGTGCCAAGATCGATAAGCTTGCCGGCGTGGCCTCCACGTTTGGCGCCAAGGGCCTGGCCTGGATCGCATTCCGCGAGGACGGCTCCATCAACAGCCCCATCGTCAAGTTCTTCTCGGACGAGGAGATGGCGGCTCTGCGCGAGCGCATGGACGTCGAGCCCGGCGACCTTGTGATGTTCGCCGCCGGCCCGCGCCTGCTCTCCGACGAGATCCTGGGCGGCATGCGTTCTCACATGGCCAACGCACTCGAGATCAAGCGCGAGGGCCACGACTTCCTGTGGGTCGTCAACTTCCCGCTGTTCCACTGGGACGAGGATCGCAAGGCCTATGCTGCCGAGCACCAGCCCTTTACCCTGCCGACCGAGACCGACATCGCCAAGATCGAGGCCGACCCGTTGGCAGCCGGTTCTTGCACCTACGACTTTGTCATGGACGGCTTTGAGGCCGGCGGCGGCGGTATGCGTATCCACAACGCCGAGATGCAGATGTCCATGCTCAAGCTCCTGGGCTTTACCGAGGAGCGTGCCGAGTCTCAGTTCGGCTTCCTCATGGAGGCCCTCAAGTTTGGTGCGCCCCCGATGGGCGGTTTCGCTCTGGGCCTGGACCGCGTGTGCATGCTGCTCACCGGTTCCGACTCCATCCGCGACGTCATGGCGTTCCCCAAGACGGCCAGCGGCTCCGACCTTATGTCGGGCGCTCCGAGTGCCGTTAGCGGTGCCCAGCTCAAGGACGTCAGCCTGCGCTTGATGTAGGCGAGCGGCTATATATTGCCCGCAACGAGGGAAGGACGCGTGCCTTCCCTCGTTTTTTATGCGCCGAGGTTGTGAGGGCATGGGGTGACCGGACGTCGAGGAAACTGCGTCCCGGAATTTGCGTCCAGAATGGGATGTACTTTCCGCCAGGGTCGCTCAGCGGAAACTGCGTCCCAGAATCCAGCCAAATAACGGGTCGCACTTTCCGGTTGAGCCTTCTGGCGGAAACTGTGTCCCATCATTGACGCTCGAAATGGGATGCGATTTCCGTCCCGCCCTCAACAAGCATCTAACGCTACAATAACTACCACGTGGCTGGGTTTTGCCGGCCGATGTGCGATGTCGCGGGAGGGGACATGGTCGAGTTTACAAAGACGATTAAAGATCCGTTGGGATTACATGCCCGCCCGGTTGCGCTGCTCTATGACATCATTGCCAAGCATCGTAGCGACGTGTCAGTCAGTATCGGCGATCGCCACACGGATGGCCGCGACGTTATAGGGCTCATGGCACTCTGCGGCGAATGTGGCGAAGACGTCGTGTTCCGTGTTTCGGGCGTGGATGAGGCCTCCTGCGTCACGTCGATCAGAAACCTCTCGCTTTAACCTCAACAATGTGACAAAGGGGCGGTCCCCTCTGTTGCATAAATTGGTATCAATAGGCACTGCAAAGAGACGGTCTTTGCGGTGCCTTTGTTTCGTATAGGAAACTTTTTCGAAATCTGAATGGGAGCCCTTTCCAAAAAGTTAACCACGTGCTAGTTTACTATAGCGAACATAGACGTGGTTAACTTTTATCGCGTCGATGTTGAGGACGAACTGACGTTAGGAGCCACTCATGTCTTGCGGACCGCAGATGCCGGCCATGCCGCTTTCGATGGTAAAAGCGGGCGAAACCGTGCGCGTGTCCCGTGTAAAGGGCAATGAGGACATGAAGCACCACCTCAAGGATCTCGGCTTTGTCGAGGGCAACGAAATCCACGTGGTGAGTTCGAGTGGTGCCAATATCATCGTCACTGTGCTGGGCGCACGCTTTGGCATCGATTCCAAGGTTGCCATGCACATCATGACCGTCGGTTAGTCCACAGCATTTGATAAAAACCGAAAGGGGGACAAGAGGATGAAGACGTTGGGTGACGTTAAGGTGGGCGAGAGCTCCACCATCGTCAAGCTTCACGGTGAGGGCGCGCTTCGCCGCCACCTTATGGACCTGGGGCTCATCAAGGGCACTTCGTTCAAGGTCGTAAAGGTAGCACCGCTCGGCGATCCGGTCGAGATCAACGTGCGCGGCTACGAGCTTTCCATCCGCAAGGAGGAGGCGGCCGTCGTCGAGGTCCAGTAGGGGCTTGCTACGTATATTTCTGCAGATAAAGTTAGGTTTTTCTAACTTAATGCAGCACTTTGAAGCACATTATCCAGCCTGCGCGGAGAAAGCAGCGCAGGCACACAAGGAAGAAGGATTGAATGGCGGATTCTCAGATCCATGTCGCGCTGGCGGGTAACCCCAACTGCGGCAAGACCACGCTTTTCAACCTGATCACCGGCGCCAACGGCTACGTTGGCAACTGGCCCGGCGTCACGGTTGAGAAAAAGGAGGCCAAGCTCCTAAGCGACAAGAACGTTACCATCACGGACCTCCCTGGCATCTACTCGCTTTCCCCCTACAGCCCCGAGGAGCAATGCTCGCGCGATTACCTCATGAGCGGCGAGCCCGATGTTGTCGTCCAGGTTGTCGACGCCACCAACCTCGAGCGTAACCTGTACCTGGCGCTTCAGGTTATCGAGACCGGCCTGCCCGTGGTCGTTGCCCTCAACATGGCCGACCTGGTCGAGAAGAACGGCGATAAGATCGACACGGACAAGCTTTCCAAGAAGCTCGGCTGCCCGGTCATGATGATCTCGGCTCTTAAGAACAAGGGCATCAAGGAGCTGTTCGAGCAGGTCAAGAAGTCCGCTGCTTCCAAGGGCCAGGTGCCGGAGCACAAGTTCGATTCCTCCATCGAGGACGTTCTGGACCACATCGAGAATAACCTGCCTGCGAGCGTTCCCGCCAACAAGCGCCGCTACTACGCGGTCAAACTGTTCGAGCGCGACGCGGACGCCTGCAAGCTCATCAACCTCACCAAGGAGAAGGCCGCTCGCGTGGAGCAGCTGGTCGCCCAGTGCGAGCAGGACTGCGACGACGACGCCGAGTCCATCATCACCGGCGAGCGTTACGGCGTGATTGCCCACATCATTGACGAGTGCCTCACCAAGGCTCCGGCAAAGATGAGCACCTCCGAGAAGATCGACCGCGTGGTTACCAACCGTATCCTGGGCCTGCCGATCTTTGTGGTCATCATGTTCTGCGTGTACTACATCGCCGTTTCTACCTTGGGCGGCACGGTGACCGACTTCACCAACGACCAGCTCTTCGGTACCGACGGTTGGTATGTGCTCGGCCAGGGTCGCGACGCCTACGACGCGGCCGTCGAGGCTGCGGGTGACAATGCCGACTCGGTCGACCCGGCACAGTACGGCCCCTATGTCCCGGGTATTACCACCGTGGTGCACGACGCCCTTGTGGCGGGTGGCACCGAGGACGGCGGCCTGGTCGATTCGCTCGTCTGCGACGGCATCGTCGGCGGCCTGGGCGCCATCTTCGGCTTCGTCCCGCAGATGTTCCTGCTGTTCGTCATGCTGTCCTTCTTGGAGGACTGCGGCTATATGGCCCGCGTCGCCTTCATCATGGACCGCGTGTTCCGCCGCTTTGGCCTGTCCGGTAAGTCCTTCATCCCCATGCTCGTGTCCTCGGGCTGCGGCGTCCCCGGCGTCATGGCTACCAAGACCATCGAGAACGAGAAGGACCGCCGCATGACGGTCATGACCACCACGTTCATTCCCTGTGGCGCTAAGCTGCCGATCATCGCCCTGCTCATGGGTTCCATCATCGGCGATTCTTCTACCACCGCCGCGTGGATCAGCCCGCTCTTCTACTTCCTGGGCGTCTTTGCCGTCATCGCCTCGGGCCTCATGCTCAAGAAGACCAAGCTCTTCGCCGGCCGCCCGACCCCGTTTGTCATGGAGCTCCCCGCTTACCACTTCCCGGCGATCCGCTCCTGGGCGCTGCACGTGTGGGAGCGCTGCTGGGCCTTTATCAAGAAGGCCGGCACGATCATCTTCGCCTCTACCGTCGTGGTGTGGTTCCTCTCCAACTTTGGTAGCTACAACGGCTCCTTTGGCTTCCTGCCTGCGATGGACGGCATCCCCGAGGAGTTCATGGACTACTCCGTGCTCGCCATGCTGGGCAACCTGGTCGCTTGGATCTTCGCCCCGCTCGGCTTTAGCACCTGGCAGGCAACCGCGCTGACTGTCTCGGGCCTCGTCGCCAAGGAGAACGTCGTCGCCACCGCCGGCTCGCTGCTGTCCGTCGCCGACGCGGGCGAGACCGACCCGAGCCTGTGGACCGCGTTTGCCGGCATGTTCCCCACCATGGGCGCCTGCGTTGCCTTCGGCGCGTTCAACCTGCTGTGCGCTCCGTGCTTTGCCGCTATGGGTACCATCCGCAACCAAATGGACTCCGGCAAGTGGACCGCGATTGCTATCGGCTACGAGTGCCTCTTCGCTTGGGTGATCGGCCTGTTCATCAATCAGTTCTACAACCTGTTCGTGCTGGGACAGTTTGGTTTCTGGACGATTGTCGCCGTTGTACTGCTGGTTGCGATGCTCTTCCAGATCTTCCGTCCCATGCCCAAGCATGCTTGGACCGACGAGGACGAGACCAACACTGCTTCCACCGCAGTTTCCGCTTAAGTCCGAATAAGGATTAACCCCTTTCCACGAGCCCGGGTGTCCCAGCGACACTCGGGCTTTTTGGTGGGGGAGATGTGGCGTTTCCGCAGATAAAACCGACCAAAATAAACCTGTCCCTTTTTGGTAGGTGGAGAATGGGGTAAAGTAAGTGATGGTTAACTAGAGGAGGCTTGCTATGGCACCTATCGATATTGTTGTACTGGCTGTTATCGGTATTGCGTTTGTCGCCGTGTGCGTGCGCATCTACCGCAAGGGCACCTGCGCTGACTGCGCCCAGGGTGGCGTTTGCACGGGGCATTGCTCTAACAAAAAGACTTGTGCCGCGCTTAAGGGCGTAGACAAAATCGCCGAAGACTTGGGTCGCGGTATCAAATAAGGTCCGGACATCCAAGCGCTCCGCGGGCATCCGTTCGCGGGGCGCTTTGTGCATTTGAGGGAGAGCACGGCGAGTCGAAGAGTATTTTTGGGGTATCGTTAAATCAGTTGCGGTGAAATACGGACTGTTTTGGCTGTCAAAGGCCTTGTCTACTCCGTATTCCACCGCAACTTTTTGTTGGGTGGGCTAGAGACGCTGCATGCGGTACCCGACACCCATGTGCGTCTGAATCATCTTGGGGTGAGAGGGGTCTGCCTCGATCTTCTTGCGCAGGGTGCGCATGAACACGCGCAGGCTCGCCAGATCGCTGTCCCAGCTCGTGCCCCATATCTCGCGGGTGATGAAGGTGTGGGTGAGCACCTTGTCGACGTTTTTCGCCAGAAGGACGAGCAATTTGTACTCGGTTGGGGTGAGCGAGAGCTCGCGTCCGTCTTTCGTCGCGTATCCCGCGGCGTAGTCGATATGCAGCGGACCGTTGTCAAACGTGCTCGCTTCTGTCGACTCGCTCGACGCCATCGAGGAGCGCCTCAAATTCGCACGGACGCGCGCGAGCAACTCATCCACAGAAAAGGGCTTGGTGAGGTAGTCGTCTGCCCCTGCGTCAAGTGCTGCAATCTTGTCGGAATCTTCGGTGCGCGCCGAAATGACGATAATGGGGACTGCCGACCAGCTTCGGATCTTCGTGATGACCTCGATACCGTCAATGTCGGGAAGGCCGAGGTCGAGCATGATGAGGCTGGGGCCGTGCGACACCGCATCCATGATGGCGGCCTGGCCGTTGCATACCTTGCTCACGACGTAGCCGTGGAGGTCAAGCGCGGTCGAAACGAGGTTTTGAACGGTTAGGTCATCTTCGACCAGGAGGATGCGTGGCTTAGCGGCATTATTCATGAATCTCGATCTCCTCGGCGGGCAGGGTAAAACGGAAGACGGCCCCATGGGGGTGGTTGTCGCGAACTTCGATGACGCCGCCATGCGCCTCCACGATGGAGCGGCAGAGCGACAGCCCAAGGCCGATGCTTCGGCGCGAATCCACGGGCTGCGTATTGCTTGAGGTGAAGAAGCGCTCAAAGATATGAGGCTTGTCGCAGTCTGCCACACCCGGCCCATCGTCTGCGACGTCCACCACGACAAACGCACCCTCGCGACGTGCGCTGATGGTGACAGTCGAGTCCTCGGGCGTGTATTTGAAGGCGTTCATGATGAGGTTCGTAAGCACCTGCATGATGAGATGGACGTCGATGCGTACCAGCAGGATGTCGTCAGTGTGCTCGATGGTGACGGCACGTCCATGCGATGCTTGGGCGACATGGCTGAGGGCAGCCTCGATGACCTCGTCGATGAGCTCGGATGTTAAGTTGAGGCGAATGGTGCCGTCCTCGACGCGTGTGATGGCGAGGAGGTTCTCCACGGTATCGATAAGCCAGAGGGAGTCGTCGTAGATGGCATCGGCAAGATCGCAGCGTTGTTCGAGGCTGAGCTTCTCGTCGCTCTTCCGAAGGATTGCCGCAGATCCGGATATAGCCGTGAGGGGTGTCCTCAAATCGTGGCCGATGGAGCGCAAAAGGTTGGCGCGCAGCTGCTCGTTTTTCGCCAAGACCGCAGCCTCTTCGCGCTCTTGCGCCGCCCGGTCGCTTTCGAGCGCCAAGGCGCATTCACCTACGATAGATAGGACGATCGAATGCTCGAAGGCTTCGATCTCGCGCCCCTCCAGGGCGATGCCGATGACACCGAATACCTTGTCGCCGGTGCGAACCGCGAGGTAGAGACAGCGCGCCTCAGGCAGGGTCCGCGTGCTTGCGCCCGCGCGCTTGTTGTTGGTGTAGGTCCAGGTTGCAACGGCGCGCTCGTAGTCGGTGAGCAGCGACGCGGATCGGTTTTCGGTGCCAGCGGACTCATAGAGCGCCTTGCCGAGCGTGCCGTGTTCGGCGGGGTAGAAGACCACGTCGAGTTTTAGCAGTTTGACGAGTTGGTTCATGGCGACGCGGGCGCACTCCTCCGCGCTATGGGCTTGCTGCAAGAGCTGGTTCGTTTCGAGGAGTACGCGCGTTTTGAATGCGTTCTCGGCGGATGTACGGGCGTTGTCGGCGATGCGCGCAGTTAACTCGCCGGCGACCATAGCGGTGGCGAACATGATGCCGAACGTGACCAGATAGCTTCGGTCGTAGCTGGCGAGCGAAAACAGAGGCGTGACGAAGCAGAAGTTGTAAAGCACTACAGAGAGCACGCTCGATACGATCGTGCAGATACGCCCCGTCGTGGTGACGGCGGTCAGCAGGGCCGTGAAGATATAGAGGGATATGATGCTGGAATCGGCAAATCCCAGATGGCGGAAAGCCGTGCCGATCGCCGTGGCGGCAAGAGAGAGAGCCAGCGTGCGAAGCACGTTTCGGCTGCTGGGCGGCTGCAGGGCGAGCGCATGGCGGCGTCCTTTGGGTCGGGAGGGCGGAGTCGACTGTTCTGGAATGATGTAAATGTCGAGGTTCGGGGCGAATGTTATGAGCTGTTCTACGAGAGATTTGCGGCCGAAGAGGGCCTGACGGACGCTGCTGCGCTCGCCCGTGCGCCCCATGACGATCTTCGAAATACCCGACAGGCGCGCGAACTCGGAGATCTGAAACGCGATGTCGTCGCCATAGACGGTTTCCATATGTGCTCCGAGCTGCTCGGCTAGGGCGATATTGGCTGCAAGCTTGGCGCGCTCATCATCGCTCATGGCTTGCGTGCGCGGGTTCTCTACGAACAGGGCGACGAGCTCGCTGCGAAACGCTTTTGCCATGCGTGCGGCGGCACGGACGATGCGGGGATTGGTCGGCGCCGGGGAGACACAGACCAAGATACGCTCCCTGGTGTAGTAGTCACGGTTTCCCAGCACGCGTGCGGCGTCTGTGAGGTGACCGGTGCGATCGGCGCAGCGGCGCAGCGCGATTTCTCGGAGTGCGGTGAGGTTCTCGACGGTAAAAAAATGCTGTTGCGCTCGGTCGGCTTGTGCGGGACGGTAGACGAGGCCGGCGCGAAGGCGCTCAAGTAGGTCTTCGGGCTCTATGTCGACGAGCTCGACCTGGTCGGCATCATCGAAGATACGGTCGGGGATTCGTTCGCTCACGACAACGCCGGTGATGGATGCAACCATGTCGTTTAGGCTCTCGATATGCTGAACGTTCACGGTCGTATAGACGTCGATGCCCGCATGTAGAAGTTCCTCGACGTCTTGATAGCGTTTGTCGTGGCGAGACCCCGGCGCATTCGTATGGGCGAGCTCGTCGACAAGGATGAGCTGAGGGGCGCGCTCGATAGCCGCATCTAGATCGAACTCGCTGAGCGCAATGCCGTTGTGCTCGATGAGTTTACAGGGCACGTTCTTAAGCCCTTGTGCAAGATGGGCAGTTGCCGGACGTTCGTGCGGCTCGATGTATCCCGCGACGACGTCGACACCTCGCCGCTTGGCGGCGTGGGCGGCTTGAAGCATCGCATAGGTTTTGCCTGTGCCAGCAGCGTAGCCAAAGAAAATCTTGAGGTGTCCCCGGCTGGTTCGAGCGTCATCGGCGACCTCGTCTTTCTCAATTGCCTTGAGGATGAGGTCTGGATTGACGCGAGTGTCCGATGCGTCGCGCTGCATAGCGTAGCCTTTCTGAAGCGTTGTCCATGCGTGCATACGCGGTGAAGACGCCACTGTATGCTCGCGAGGTCGAGTATAGGCGCACTGCAGCAGCAATAGTGCTTTCTACCTGCATCTTTACGGCATCTTAAGGTCGTGAGCCCCGGCCCTCACGCCTCTTTAATCCCTAGAAGCGTTTACTGTCCCCAGGCGCCTGCGAGAGCAGGCGTCCGAGACATCGGACCGCGCGTGAAAGGGGCGGTAAATGGACATCCTCATTCCCATCATCGGAGTCGTCTGCATTGGACTCCTTATCTATTACATCTACATTCTGATGAGGAGTGATTCGTAAACTATGGACGCTGCGATTCAGTACATCTTGTACTTTGCCGTGCTCGTCGTCCTGGCCGTTCCGCTCGGTCGGTTCATGGCCCATATCATGGATGGTGAGCATACGTTCCTGTCGCCTGTGATTGCTCCTGTGGAGCGTGGCGTCTATCGTCTGCTTCGCATCGACGCGGCAGAGCAGATGGGGTGTAGGCGCTATCTGGCGAGCGTGCTGGTCTTTTCGGGGATCGGCCTCGTGGCTCTTGTGGCACTCCAGGTGTTTCAGTCCTTCTTGCCAGGCAATCCCCAGCACCTGCCGGGTGTGTCATGGGACCTGTCGTTCAATACGGCTGCTTCCTTCATAACCAACACCAACTGGCAGTCCTACTCCGGTGAGACCACCCTGTCCTACCTTGTGCAGTTCATGGGTCTCACCGTGCAGAACTTCGTTTCCGCCGGCACCGGTATCGCGGTCATGTTCGCGCTGATCCGCGGCTTCCGTCAGGTCAAGGAGCAGGGTCTGGGTTCCTTCTGGGTCGACCTCACCCGCACCGTCCTGTATGTGCTCATCCCGCTGAACCTCGTGTTCGGCATCTGCCTGGCTGCCGGTGGCGTTATCTCCAATTTTCAGCCGGCTCAGAAGGCTGAGCTCGTAGAGCCCGTTGCTGTCCAGCCTAATGCAGACGGCGGTTGGAGCGTTATCGACGGCGCCCAGATCGAGGGCGACACGGTCAAGGTCGACGGCAAGGTCGTCGAGGGCGCCCGCGTGGTCACCGAGCAGTTTTTGCCCCAGGGTCCTGCGGCCAGCCAGGTTGCCATCAAACAATCCGGCACCAACGGCGGCGGCTTCTTTGGCGCGAACTCTGCGCATCCGTATGAGAACCCCAATGCCTTCACCAACATCATCGAGATGACCAGCTTGCTGCTGATTCCGGTCGCCTGCTGCTTCACCTTCGGCATCGGTGTCAAGAATGCCAGGCAGGGCAAGGCCATCTTCGCGGCGATGTTTATCCTGCTCGTGGTCTTTACCGGCATCATCGCCGTTAACGAGCATATGGGTACGCCGCAGCTGGCAGATGGCGGCGCGGTCAACATCGAGATGACCGATGGCCAGGCGGGCGGCAACATGGAGGGCAAGGAGAGCCGCTTTGGCATCGCCTCCTCTTCTACCTGGTCCGCTTTCACGACGGCTGCTTCCAACGGCTCGGTCAACTCCATGCACGACTCCTACACCCCGCTCGGCGGGTTTGTCCAGATGCTCCAGATAGCGCTGGGCGAGGTGGTGTTCGGCGGCGTGGGCTGCGGCCTGTACGGCATGATCGGCTTCGCCATCCTCACGGTATTTATCGCCGGCCTTATGGTCGGCCGCACGCCCGAGTTCCTGGGCAAGAAGATCGAGCCGACCGAGATGCGCTGGGCGGTGGTTCTGTGTCTCGCCACCCCGTTCGCCATTCTGGTGAGCTCCACTATCGCCTGCATGGTGCCCGGTCTTGTCGACCAACTCAACAACGGCGGGGCGCATGGTTTCTCCGAGGTCCTGTACACCCTTACTTCGGCTGGCGGCAACAACGGCTCCTCATTCGCCGGCATGAACTGCAACATCCCGTGGATCAACGTGCTGCTGGGTATCGAGATGCTGTTCGCGCGGTTCCTGCCGATTGCGGGCACGCTCGCCATCGCGGGCTCGCTGGCCGGGAAGGGCAAGGTCGCCGAGGGCGCCGGCACGCTTTCCACCACCAATGCCATGTTCGTGTTCCTGCTGGTATTCGTCGTTCTGCTGATTGGCGCCCTGAGCTTCTTCCCGGCGTTGGCGCTTGGTCCCGTTGCCGAATTCTTCCAGATGGTTGCGTAAAGGAGTCGCAGATTTATGGCTATGCAAAAAGACATGATGAGCCGCGCGGTGCGCGATTCATTTGCCAAGCTTGACCCCCGTGTCCAGGTCCAAAACCCGGTCATGTTCCTGGTGTGGCTGTCGGCCGCCATGACCTCCATTCTGGCTATCGCCTCAATTATTGGGGTACAGGACGCCGACGTCCCCACGTACTATGTGATCGCCATTGCCGTCATTCTCTGGCTGACCGACCTCTTTTCAAATTTTGCCGAGGCACTTGCCGAGGGCCGCGGTAAGGCGCAGGCAGACTCCCTGCGCGCGGCGAAAAAGGACGTCGAGGCCCATCGCATCGAGTCCGTCGAGGATAAGGACCGCTTCACGGTCGTTCCCGGTACCGAGCTCTCACGCGGGGATCTGGTGGTCGTGCGCGCCGGCGAGCAGATTCCGGGAGACGGCGATGTCATCGAGGGTGCCGCCTCGGTTGATGAGTCGGCCATCACCGGCGAGTCTGCACCCGTGGTTCGCGAGGCTGGCGGCGACCGTTCTGCCGTCACTGGCGGCACCACCGTGCTTTCCGATTGGATTGTGGTGAAAATTACCAGCGAGCCTGGCCAGAGCTTCCTGGATAAGATGATCGCCATGGTCGAGGGCGCCGCCCGCAAGAAGACCCCCAACGAGGTCGCGCTCGAGATCTTTCTGGTTGCTCTGTCCGTCATTTTCATCCTCGTGACGATCGCACTGTACTGCTACTCGAGTTTCTCTGCAGGGCTCAACGGTATGGCGAACCCCACCGCTGTGACCACGCTCGTTGCCTTGCTCGTCTGTCTGGCGCCCACCACCATTGGTGCGCTGTTGTCCGCCATTGGCATCGCCGGCATGAGCCGACTGAACGAGGCCAACGTGCTGGCCATGTCCGGCCGCGCCATCGAGGCCGCCGGCGACGTCGACATCCTCATGCTCGATAAGACCGGTACCATCACCTTGGGCAACCGCCAGGCCGCCGAGTTCATTCCGGTCGACGGTGTCGATCCGGCAGAACTCGCCGATGCCGCGCAGCTGTCCTCTCTGGCGGATGAGACCCCCGAGGGCCGCTCCATCGTCGTCCTCGCCAAGGAGCAGTTCGGTCTGCGCGGCCGCACACTCGAGGATAAGGGTATGGAGTTTATCCCGTTCACCGCGGCAACGCGTATGTCCGGCGTGAACTACGAGGGCAATGAGATCCGCAAAGGCGCCGCCGATTCCGTGCGCACCTATGTGGAGGCAGCCGGCGGCGTGTTCTCAAAGGAGTGCGACGAGGCCGTCGAACGCATCGCCAAGGCCGGCGGCACCCCGCTGGTCGTGACCAAGAACTGCCGCGTGCTGGGCGTTGTGTACCTCAAGGACATCATCAAGTCCGGCGTTAAGGAGAAGTTTGCCGACCTGCGCAAGATGGGCATCAAGACCATCATGGTGACGGGCGACAACCCGCTCACCGCCGCGGCAATCGCCGCCGAGGCCGGCGTTGACGATTTCCTGGCCGAGGCCACCCCTGAAGGCAAGCTCGAGAAGATCCGCGAGTTCCAGCGTGAGGGGCACCTGGTCGCCATGACCGGCGACGGCACCAACGACGCGCCCGCTCTGGCCCAGGCCGACGTCGCCGTGGCCATGAACACGGGTACCCAGGCCGCCAAGGAGGCCGGCAACATGGTCGACCTCGATTCCAGCCCTACCAAGCTCATCGAGGTCGTGCGTATTGGCAAGCAGCTGCTCATGACCCGCGGTTCGCTCACGACCTTCTCGGTGGCCAACGACATGGCGAAGTACTTCGCTATCATCCCGGCCCTGTTCTCGCCGATCTACCCGGGCCTTGGCGCGCTCAACATCCTCGGTCTGGCAAGCCCGCTGTCCGCGGTTCTTTCGGCCATCATCTATAACGCGCTCGTTATCGTCGCGCTGATCCCGGCCGCGCTGAAGGGCGTTAAGTACCGCGAGGTCCCGTCCGGACAGCTACTGACCCACAACCTGCTCGTGTGGGGTCTGGGCGGCATCGTTGCCCCGTTCGTATTCATCAAGCTCATCGACATGCTGCTCGCGTTCTGCGGCATTATGTAAGTGGAGGTTTGTATGTTCAAAGGTGTTGCATCGCGCGCACTGGGCGTGTTCGCGCTGTTTACCGTTGTCTGCGGCCTGGGCTATACGCTCGTCGTGACCGGCATCGCCCAGGTTGCGTTCCCGTATCAGGCGAACGGTTCGCTCATTACGGTCGACGACAAGATCGTGGGTTCCGAGCTCATCGGCCAGAACTTCGATGGCGAAGCCCATATGTGGGGTCGTATCCAGAACGTGTCAATTGTCGAAGGCGAAGACGGCGAGCTCATGGCGTATGGTGCCCCGTCCAACCTGTCCCCGGCGAGTGGGGAGTATCGGCAGCTGATAGATGCGCGCGTGAAGAAGATCCGCGCCGCCAACCCCGATGCCGATATGGACGCTGTGCCCGTCGACCTGGTGACGTGTTCGGGGTCCGGCCTCGACCCGGAGATCTCTCCCGATGCCGCCGAGTACCAGGTCCCGCGCCTGGCGAAGGCCACGGGCAAGAGCGAAGGCGAGGTGCGCGAGATCATCGCCCAGTGCACCAAGGGCCGATTCCTAGGCGTCTTCGGCGAGCCCACGGTCAACGTGCTCAAGGTGAACCTTATGCTGGACGGCGCGCTGTAGGTGAGGGAGTGGCGGATGAGGGCATGACTGACTATCTGAGCCCTCAATTCCACCCCGCCCATCAGTTGCGGTGAAATACGGACTGTTTTGGCTGTCAAAGGCCTCATCTACTCCGTATTCCACCGCAACTTTTTATGGGTCGAGCAGAAGTTGGGGAAGCGCGTGCGGTCGGGTGCTGCGCGGTTGCTGATACGATAAGTACGTTAGCAACTGCCGCCCAGCGGCTCAAACGAAAGGAACCCTGTATGGAGTCCTCCGCCTACCCGATGCTCTTTAGCCCGATCAAGGTCGGAACGACCGAGGTCAAGAACCGCGTCTTTATGCCGCCGGTGTCTACCAACCTTGCCGATCATGGCTATGTGACCGACGATCTGGTCGATCATTACCGTGCCCGCGCTAAGGGCGGCGTTGGCCTGATCATCACCGAGGTCGTGACGGTCGAGCCTACCTATACCTATCTGCCGGGCGACATGTGCTGCTACGACGACACGTTTATCCCTGGCTGGAAAAAGCTCGCCGCGGCCGTCCACGAGTATGGCTGCAAGATCATGCCGCAGCTCTTCCACCCCGCCTACATGGCCTTTAACATTCCGGGCACGCCGCGCCTGATCGCTCCGTCCTTCGTGGGACCGTCCTATGCCCGCGAGGCGCCGCGCCCCATCACGGTCGACGAGATTCACGAGCTCACGCATCAGTTTGGCGACGCTGCCGTGCGTATGCAGAAGGCTGGCGTCGATGGCGTCGAGGTCCATGCGGCGCACGCCCACGGTATGCTCGGCGGCTTTTTGACTCCGCTCTACAACAAGCGCACCGACGAGTACGGCGGCTCGCTCGACGCCCGCATGCGCTTCTTGCTCGAGGTCATCGCCGAGATTCGCGAGCGCTGCGGCAAGGACTTTATCATCGACGTCCGCATCTCGGGCGATGAGTACACCGATGGCGGCCTGACCCTCAACGACATGATCTACGTCTCGCGTCGTCTGGAGAAGGCCGGCGTCGACATGATTCACGTGTCGGGCGGTACCACCATCAAGCGCGGCTCCGCGATTCCCGCCGCCGGTACCCAGCAGGCCTCGCATGCCGCCTGCTCGCGCGAGATCAAAAAGCACGTCAACATTCCCGTCGCCACTGTCGGACGTATTAACGAGGCCTGGATCGCCGAGGAGCTGATCGAGGACGGCGCTGCCGACATCTGCATGATGGGCCGCGCCAATCTGTGTGATGCCGAGTTCTGCAACAAGGCCGCTGCCGGCAACGCCGACGATATTCGCCCCTGCATTGGCTGCCTGCGCTGCCTGAACGGCATTATGTTTGGCAAACGCATCTCCTGCACCGTTAATCCGGATGTGGAGCGCGACGAGGCTGGCTACGAGCCTGCCGCCGAGGCCAAGAACGTGCTCGTTGTGGGCGCTGGTCCTGCGGGCATGGAGGCGGCGTTCATTGCCGCCAAGCGCGGCCACAACGTGGTGCTCGTGGACAAGCAGGACGAACCGGGCGGCGAGATGCGTATCGCAGCCGTTCCGCCGGCAAAGCAGGAGCTCACCCGCGTGATTAAGTATCAGTATCGTCGCCTGGCCGAGGCGGGCGTGAAGTGCATATTTGGCACCGAGCTTACTGCCGAGGACATTCAGCGCGACTACGCCGGCTACGAGGTTGTCCTGGCTTATGGCGCCGAGCCCATCGCTCCGGCCTTCATGCAGGGCTTTAAGCAGGTTATGACGGCCGACGACCTGCTGGGTGGCAAGGCTTTCCCGGGTAAGAAGATCGTCATCGTGGGCGGCGGCACCGTTGGCTGCGAGACGGCCGATTACCTGGCCCCGTTGGTCAACGACCTGTCGCCGGCCAACCGCGATGTCACCGTCATCGAGATGACCAAGACGCTCGCCGCCAACGAGGGCGGTGCCGGTCGCGCGGTGCTCATCACGCGCATGCTCTCCAAGGGTGTCCACGTGCTGACCGAGGCCAAGGTGACCGAAATCACAGAGGACACCATCAGCTACGAGAAGGACGGCGAGGTCCACACCATCGCCGGTGCCGATACACTGGTGCTTGCCATGGGCTATCGTCCCAATACCAAGCTGGCCGACGACCTTGCCGCTGCCGGTGTTGCTGTCCACGTGCTGGGCGATGCCCAGAAGTGTGGCAACATCCGCGACGCCATCGGCGATGGCTACAAGGTTGCCTGCGAGCTCTAGTCAACCCCTTTACACCAATCGATTGCAAAAAGCGGCGGCTGCCCTGTGTGTTGGGCAGCCGCCGCCTGCGTTTTGCCAAAGAAAGATTATTGTCGGGCCCTAAATGCCTTTTGCTTCTGCTCCCTCCGCAATCATGTTGCGGTTATACACCAGGTGCAGATACATCGCGTCGTGCGCGGCGGTGGGATTGCGCGAGGCGATGGCGTCGGCCACATCGCGGTGCGTGCGGATAGTTTCCTCGACGAGCTTTTTGCCAGTCACGTCGATAAAGAGGGGGACGGATGCCTTGAGCACGCCCATCAGGCGGGGAACGACGAGGTTGCCGCAGCTTTCGGCAATGGCATTGTGGAACGCGGTGTCGGCGGCGGAGTAATCCTCACCGGCCTCGGCCAGGTGCTCGGATTCGTCGCAGAGCTCTTTGATACAGATGACCTGGTCGTTGGTTGCGTGCTCGGCCGCCATGCGTGCTATCTGCGGCGGTGCCACGGCCCTCTCGCACGTCAACGATGCCGGTTTTTGGATGTGCTCCTCGTTCCTGGAGATTGACGAGAAAACCACCCTCAAGTCCTGGACCATTATGGAGACGCTCATCGGCCTTTCGGGTCTTGCCTGCGCCCTGGTGATTTCGTTCTTCGCCTAGTTCGCGTAGCTAAGCATCTTTTGCCGAGTGCATCGCTCGGTACCCATTTACACCTGATTCATTAACCAACGATTGGTACAACCGTTCAAATCAAAAGAGGAGAGCATTATGGACGAGAAGACCAAGGCACAGATTCAGCAGGAGGCAGCCGACCTGGTTGCCAAGCTGCAGCCGCGTTCCGGCAAGTTTCGCACCATCAGCCCCGAGATGGACCCGCTGCGTCTGGGGTCTGGCTGGACCATCGAGGATCTGGACAAGCCGCAGGTCATTATCGAGTCGACGTTTGGCGACTCGCACCCGGGTTCTGCCGGCCTGTTTGAGCTGGTCGAGGAGGTCCGTGCTGGCGTTGCCGAGGCTGGCGGTCACGGTGCCCGTTACTTCTGCACCGATATCTGCGACGGCGAGGCCCAGGGCCACGACGGCATTAACTACTCGCTGCCCAGCCGCGACATGATCGCCAACATGATCGAGATCCATGCCAAGGCCACCCCGTTCGACGCCGGCGTCTTTGTCGCCAGCTGCGATAAGGGCCTGCCTGCGAACCTCATGGCCATGGGCCGCATCAACATCCCCTCCATCGTCGTTACCGGCGGTGTCATGGATGCAGGCCCCGACCTGCTGACCCTGGAGCAGCTCGGCGCGATTTCTGCCCGCTACGAGCGCGGCGAGATCTCTCGCGAGGAACTTGAGTTTGCCAAGCACAACGCATGCCCCAGCTGCGGCGCCTGCTCCTTTATGGGCACCGCGTCGACCATGCAGGTTACCGCCGAGGCCCTGGGCCTTATGCTCCCCGGCACGGCCCTGCTGCCCGCAACCAGCTCCGATCTGCGTGAGTTTGCGCGCGAGGCCGGCCGTCAGTCCGTGTGGCTCTCCGAACACAACCTGTGCCCGCGCGACATCGTGACCAAGGAGTCCTTCGAGAACCTCATCATGGTCCACGGCGCCATTTCCGGCTCCACCAACTCGCTGCTGCATATCCCTGCGATCGCCCGCGAGTTTGGCATCGAGATGTCCGCCGACGACTTCGACCGTCTGCACCGTGGTGCCCACTACCTGCTCAACGTTCGTCCCGCAGGTGAGTGGCCGGCGCAGTTCTTCTGCTATGCGGGTGGCGTGCCGCGCATCATGGAGGAGATCAAGTCGATGCTCCACCTCGACGTCATGACCGTCACCGGCAAGACTCTCGGCGAAAACCTCGAGGACCTTAAGAACAACGGCTACTACGAGAAGTGCGGCCGCTACTTGGAGAAATGGAACCTCAAGCGCGAGGACATCATTCGCCCGTTTGACCAGGCTTTTGGTACCGACGGCTCCATCGCCATCCTCCACGGCAACCTTGCCCCCGAGGGCGCCGTCGTCAAGCACACGGTTGTTCCGCGCGAGATGTTCCAGGCCACGCTTAAGGCCCGTCCGTTCGATTGCGAGGAGGACGCCATCCACGCCGTCCTGACGCACGAGGTCAAGCCCGGCGATGCCGTTATCATTCGCTATGAGGGCCCCAAGGGTTCCGGTATGCCCGAGATGTTCTACACCACCGAGGCTATCGCCAGCGATCCCGAGCTGGGTGCGAGCATTGCCCTTATCACCGATGGCCGCTTCTCCGGCGCCTCCAAGGGCCCGGCTATCGGTCACGTTTCGCCCGAGGCTGCCGTGGGCGGCCCGATTGCCCTGATCGAGGAGGGCGACCTTATCCAGATCAACATTCCCGAGCGCTCGCTGTCTATCGTGGGCATCGCCGGCAAGGAGATGGAGCCGGCCGAGATCGATGCCGTCCTGGCCGAGCGCCGAGCCGCTTGGAAGCCCAAGGCTAATCGCTATACCTCCGGCACGCTCAAGTTCTTTACCGAGCATGCAGTTTCCGCCATTCAGGGTGGCTACATGGAGTAGCGCCCATGCGCATCAAATATCTCCTCTCATAGATGTGCGGCACAAAGAGCCCCGAGCCACGTCACCGGGGCGCGTTGTTCAGCGCCGCCGGGGCGCTCCACTCAAACGACAAGAGACGTCTTACGCAAGCGCCCGCGTCCGTGGATAAAACCACGGGCGTGGGCGCTTCACTTTATTCCCAGCCGCTTTATTCCCAGCCCTTCCACACGTCAGGCTCGTAGCCAACGGTTGCCTGGCGGCCGTTGCGAACGATGGGCTCACGAAGAATCTGCTGGTTATCGAGCACCTTTTCGAACTTCTGGTCGGCAGCAAGATACTGTACGAGCGCAACCGTGTCGGCATCTTTCGCCTTTGGATCGATCACAGCGTCGATCCCGCCGACGGCGCGCGCCACGCTTTCGAGCTCGCCTTTGCTCATCCCCTTTTCCTTCAAGTCGATGAACTGGAACTTCACACGACGTTCCTTGAAATAGCGCTGCGCCTTCTTAGTATCGAAGCTTTTTCTTCGTGCCGAATATCTGGATGTTCATACGTACCGCCTTCGCTCAATTCTCGTCCGTCCATGATACGACAAGGGAGCCGAGCAAAAACAGAGCAGGCGGAGATGGAGGAGGACGGCGACCGACCGTCGGCAAGAGTCGGCCGGATCGGACTGGCGCCCAGCGCGCGCCGGCGACACGCTCGCAGCTGCACACATAGCCGATGTACAAGCTCGCCGCGGCGTTCCCTCGCCCCGCGGTGTGGCGATAGAGAAGCACGCCACCCGTCAACGATGGCGCCTCGGTGAAGAAAATCAACGTCTGGGTTACATCCCTTGAAAGGGGCGAAGACGGCTGCTAGAATACCTCCCCGCTATGAAGGATTTGACCAAAGCATACATCGCAATTCGGCGGCCCCTGGTATACGGGGCCTCTCCTGTTGTTCCCCAAGTGCGCTCTGAGCAGCCGCTTTCTTCCTGTCGTATCTGATGCACGCATAGCACGTGCATGTTATTTCGCCCGTGGGCCGGCGCGCCTTCGGCGAAGAATCGAATAGATACGAAGGAAGCTTATGTCTGATAATTGTACGGTCGCGCCCGCCAATGGGCGCATTACCGGTACCCAGATCCGCATCGTCGCGGTCGTCGTCCTGGGTGCCTTCTTGGCGCTACTGAACCAAACGGTGATGTCGCCTGCGCTGCCGGTCATCATGTCCGATTTCGCCATCGATGCCTCGACTGCCCAGTGGATCATGTCCATATACCCGCTGGTGAGCGGCATCATGGTCCCCGTTTCGGCGTTCCTTATCGACAAGTTCAGCACCCGCGCGCTATTCTTCGGGGCGACGCTGGTGTTCGCGCTGGGCACGCTGCTGTGCGCCGCAGCCCCTGATTTCCTGTTCCTCATCATCGGTCGCGTGTTGCAAGCGGCGGGCTCAGGCGTGCTCATGCCGCTTGTCTCGGTGGTTCCCATGCTGGTGTTCCCCGTCGAGAAACGAGGAACGGCTATGGGCATGGCGGGCATCGTCATGTCGGCGGGTCCCGCGGTCGGCCCCGTCGTAGGCGGTGCGGTGATCGACACGTACGGCTGGCGCACCATGATCGGCGCCATCGTCCCCCTCGCAATTCTCGTGCTGGTGCTGGGCGTGTTCATGCTGAAAAACGTGGGCGAGCTGAAGAACCCCAAGCTCGACCTGCCCTCGGTCGTCCTCTCCACCATCGCCTTCGGCGGACTTCTCTACGGGTTCTCGAGCGCCTCGTCGATGGGTTGGGGCAACCCCGTGGTGCTCGGCTCGATCGTCGCGGGTGTCGTGTGCTTGGTGCTGTTTGTCGTACGCCAGGGCAAAATCGAGGACCCGCTGCTTCAACTGGGCACGCTCAAGACGCGCGAGTTCCGCGTGGCCGCCATCATCGTCACGCTCATCAACGCCGCATGCCTGGTCACCAACACGCTGTTGCCGTTGCTGCTGCAAACCTCGCTTGGCGCTTCGGCCTTCGAAACCGGCATGGCCATGCTTCCCGCCGCGGCGGTGGGCATCATCATCAGCCCTATCTCCGGCGTGGTGTTCGACAAGTTCGGTCCGCGTGCCATCTCGATCGTCGGCCTGGCCCTCATGACCGGCGCCCTGTTCCTGCTCTCGCTTTCGACGGTAAACACGCCCATCTTGGTGGTTGCGCTGTTCTGCATGCTGCAGTCCGCCGGCCAGTCGCTCGCGAACATGCCGGTGAACACATGGGGTGTCAATGCCTTGAAAAATGACATGATCGCCCACGGCAACGCCATCGCGAACACCGGCCGCCAGGTCGCCGGCGGTTTGTGCACGGCGCTCATCGTCACGGTCATGACAAGCGTCACCGCGTCGGCCGGCGTCGATGCGAGCATCCAAGTAGCCACCGCCGTGGGCGCGGGCGTCGCTTACAAGGTGTGCGCGGCAATCGGCCTCGTTTCCCTTATCTGCGCCATATTCAGCGTGCGCACCAAGAAAACCGCACCGAAAACGAAGGAGGCATAAGCGATGTCCGAGATTCTGTCCGAGCGCATCCCGCTCGAGCTCGAGGGGACGCCCGTTTCGAGCATCATGATTGAAGAGCCGTTCACCTGCACGCAGGATTGCACGATTTCCGACGTGGTGCGCATGCTCGCCGAAAACGAGGTGAGCAGCATGCCCGTAATCGATGAGCGCAACCAGGTGGTCGGGTTCATCTCCGACGGCGATGTCATGGGAGCCATCGCGCAGCATCGCGCTCACACCATCTTCACGGGCGGCGACGCGTCCATGCTGTACTTCGACGATCAGAGCCTTGAGCAGCGCATCGAAGACCTGAAGGATCGCTGCGTCATGGATTTCGCGACGCGCCAGGTAGTGTGTGCCCGTCCCGAGCAGAGCATCGCCCGCGTCGCCGCGCTGCTGGCGAAGAAGAAGTTCAAGAAGCTTCCTGTGGTTGATGACGAGGGCAAACTCGTGGGGGTCATCCGCCGCTCCGCCATCACCAAATACATCTTCGGCATCCTTTTCCAATAGGGGCAGGTCGCACTTGAGGCGAACATCTCGAGGCATCGAGCCAGCAACTGGACCAGACAACCTTGACACGCACGCGCTTTCCCTCGATGCTTCGGTAAGGGGAGCTGCGAAAATCGCAGTACGGGTGATCGGCGCCGCGCCCCCGAAGGCAAAAGCGAACACGGGAGCGATACGATGGGAAAAGTCCTGGACGAAGATTTGGTTTATGAGATTCTCTCCGTCGTGGCAGAGATTCCGGCGGGATGCGTCGCCTCGTACGGTCAGATAGCGCGCCTCATCGGCAGGGAGAAAAACTCTCGCCTGGTCGGAGCGGTGCTGAGCGAGGCGGATCGCTACGGCGATTATCCCTGCCACCGCGTCGTCAACCACGCGGGACGCCTCGTGCCAAACTTCCCCGACCAGCGAGCACTACTGACGGAGGAAGGAGTCGCCTTCCGAGACAACGGCTGCGTCGACATGAAAAAGCACCAGTGGAACGAGTAGCCAGGCAGCGTAGCGTCGAAAGGAGCGACGCCACGGGGAACGACCTGCGCCCCGCCGCCGGACAACCTATGGCAAAGTGACACGTCCTACAAAGAGCGGCGCACCAGTACGAGACACGACCGCGACGTAAAAAGACCCTATGATACTCGTAAGCATCTATCTGATTGCCCGCCTCGAGGTACCCAAAGAACGAGAGATGCCGAAACCCCTAGACAAAGAAAAAGGTCGGGAGCTTTTATGCTTCCGACCTGAAGTTTCATGGTCGCGGGGGGCGGATTTGAACCACCGACCTTCGGGTTATGAGGTCGCTACGACGTTGTTTCATTCAGACATTTCGACCCAAATTGAAGTCAATATAACTCCAGGTCATTTGATGTTTTCATAGATTTACGAAAGAAAAGTACGCGGAATAATTCGACCCAAATTCGACCCACAACGAGCTTGAAAGCGGTCAGGCGGAGCATTACCCTTGGGGTGTGACCCCACGCAGGGCCCACCACCAAGGGTAATGCCCAGCCGCCCCAGCCCTTTGCGCCATTCCGCGCAACCGAGCGCGATTCTCAGGCACTTCAGGCAAGGAACACGATGAACGACCGTCCTCTCGTCATAGGCAAAGGAACGAAGCAACGCCGCGACAAATACACGTGGCGCTACCGTCACAGCCTCGGCAAGGATCCGGTCACGGGCAAATACCGCTATTCGCCGTGGCAGACCATACATACCACCAAAAGCCGAGAGGTCGACGCCGCACTCGAAGCCTACAAGGCAGAACTCAACAGCGGCACCTACGTCCAAAAATCGAGGGACACCGTCGGCTCGTACGCAAAAAAGTTCCACGACAACCGCGAAGGAACCATCACGCCGCTCGCCTACTCGACATCCTACTCAATCGAGAACCGGACGCGCACATCACATGCATGATGCTCATGCTCGACACCGACATGAGAAGGGCAGAAGCCCTCGGGATGACGTGGTCCGATGTCTCCGTCGAGAACAGAAGCATCCTCATTGAGCAGCAGTTCGCGGCCGATCGAAGCGTTCGCTCGCCCAAAAGCAAGAAAAGCGTGCGGAGGATCTCGATAAGCGAGACGCTGACGTCGTATCTCGAATTCTGGAAAAAGGAGCAGGCCCGCGAAATGGAAGCCTTCGGCCTGGAACAAGTCAAAGGCACTCCGCTCGTCCACTCATTCGAACGAACGAAAGACAGGCATCCCCAAGTCAACTTCATGGACCTGAATGGGTTTTCGCGCTGGTTCAGAAACTTCAGCGTCGAGAACGGGTTCGGCAAGTTCGAAGGCGTTCGAACATACCATTATGTGAAGGAACTGTCGACGGGGAAACGATTTCGAAGCGTTATGAGCATAAAGAGTGGCTCGAATTGAGGGATTACCTCAGGAAGCATCCCAAGGTTCGCGAGGCGAGGCATATCAGCACATATGAGAGCGAGCACCTTCCTTACGGATATTCGGGCCTATCGAGCCACACCGCTACTGCCGCTACTGCCCGCTACTGCCCGCCAGCTTCCGAACCAGCGGGCGGTAGCAGCACCCCGAACATCTCGCCGACAGCGCAGAGAGTCGTCGACCTGGCGGCCAAGGCCGACATCGAGGACGTGATGCTGTGCGACCTGCCCGGCGTCCTGTCCTTCCTAGGGCTGCCACCTGAGACGGAGATGCCGCCGGGCAACAAGGGGAAGACGAAGCTCAAGAAGCTCTACAGGAAGGTGGCGCCGAACAAGGCATACCACTCCGGCGAGCGCGCCAAGGATTTGATCTCGCACCTCGACATGGCAGAGATCAGGGCATCGGCGCCCGTCCAAGAATTGGGATGCAGTTCAATACGAGCTCGGGGCTCTTTTCGTCTAGGTTGGGGACGCATGGCCGGACGAAAACAATTTGCGTCTGGTAATAAGCGTACGAAAGCGCAATTTACGTCTTAATTCCGTACGCAAATCAAGACGAAAATCGTTTACGTCTGCTTTAATCCGTACGAAAACGGTTTTCGTCTTGCAGGGCAGTTGCCGTTTCTACAGTTCAACTTCCAGTTCGGCTTTGTGCTCGTAGAGGTAGTCGCGCATGTAGGGGATGGCAAATGAGACCTTGCCGTACGAGGGAGCCTCGATAATCGATTCTCTTAACAGGCGGCTGCGGACGGAACTCACCTGTTGAGGCGTTTTGTTTAGGGCATCGGCAACCATGCTGGTCGAGCTCGTCTGCCCCAAAGATGCCATGCTCAGCAGATAAGCGATGCACGTGGGCGGAATGCGCTGTAGCGCGGGCTCAATCACCATGGCACAGAAGCGTTCGCGTGCCGTTGCAATGCCGCGCTCGGCTTCTTCTTCTCCAATAATCGGTGTATGTGCGCGTCTTGCCAACTGCCATGCGTAGTATCCAACGAGTTGGATCATGAAAGGATAACCTTGCGTTGCCTCGGCAAGTTGCCCGGCAATACCTGGCTGCAACTCCATGCCAGACGCTTCAATGGTTTCCTCGAGGGAGTACGACACTTCGGTTACTGCCACAGCCTTCAGGTCAAAGGGGAGGGCACGGCGCAAAAACGTAAGTGTCTTTCCGTTGATGATGCTTTCAATCATCGAAGGCAGCCCCGCAAAAACAAAGGCTATATCAAGGTCTTCGCCGATAACCTGCTGAATCGCAATGGAGAGCGTTCGGACCTCATCGAGCTCTGCGTCTTGAACCTCGTCGAGAGTGATGAGCAGGCCATTTTCATTCTTGGATATTGTCTGTCTCATGGCGTCGCGTAGCGATGGACCGATTCGCTCAATGTCTATGCTGCCGATGGATATGCCAGCTACGGTGGGCTCAAATCTGGCGTGTTTGGCCTGGAATTTGGGCTGCAGCTGTTCGAGAATGCGTTGGCAAAGTCCCTCGGTTGCGACCTCTTTTATGACCGTCCAGCCACGGCTTTGCGCCAAACGTGAGCACTCGTCAAGGAGGACCGTCTTGCCCGTTCCACGGACGCCGGCTATGCGCATTAGGCGCCCCGGGGCACCAGGCCCGTTGACGAGGCCCTCATTGAATTCTTCGAGCACATCTTCGCGGCCGATAATCGTGGGAGGTGTTTTACCTGCTGTGGGCTTAAAAGGGTTTGTTTGCATGTGAGCCACCTTTGCTCAAGATATAGCAAGATATAGCAAAGTATAGCAAGATATAGCAAAGTAAGCGCTACTCGCGGGTTTTGCGGTGGTGCTATTTTCCAAATGCCGCGCGGATAAAGCGCTGGGCGAACAGCTTGTTGGCGACGTTGATGACATGGCCCAGGAACAGTGCCGAGATGGCGGTCGTGACGCCAAAGCCGCCCAGGTTGTACATAAAGATCAGCGACAACGCGAGCGAGGCGGCGACATGTGAGCAGTCAAACACGACTTTTACGTCACCAAAGCGGCGTTTAAGCTTTTCGGCAATGACTTGCACCAAGCCGTCGGGCGCGTTGGGGACAACGCCCATGTTGACGACGAGACTTACGCCAAATGCGGTGACAGCGAGGGAGAGCAGCATGGTCGCAATCTGTGTGGGGAGTGCCGTGGGATGCAGTGGGTTGACCGCCATGAAGAGGTCGGTCAAGCCGCCAATCAGCGTTGAGAAGAACAACTCGAGCAGGATGCGCGGCTGGAACTCGCTTCGCAAGATGGCTAATTGCGCCACGATGTAGGCGACGTAGGTTGCGGTGATCCAAAAGCCGAGCGTCTTGCCAGTGAGCATGGATAGGGTTGTGGCAAAGCACGTGAGCGCGGCGACGCCCAGGCCGGATGCCGTCTGGAGACTCATACCGAGTGCCAGTACTGCAACGCCCACAAGATACATCAGCATTCTGATGACGGTATGGCACCAGTCGATGTTCTCGCCATGCATGATGATGAGCGGTCGCATGTTGCTACCCGTCCTTTCGGTTGTGTGAAAAAGCTGACCCGGGCCGGCAAAAGAGGGTTATCGGAGGCACTGCTGCAAAAGCAGAAAAGCCGGCCCCACGGTCAGTCGTCTAGGAAGTGTCTCGCTGTGCCGGAATGGGACTAAAGGTCCAACGAGACGGGAAGAAAGCAAATGGTATTGCGTGGGCGATAAGATGCCAAGATGGTAGGGTGCGTCTTAGCATCCTATTGCCCACGCTCAACGAAATCGGTTTCGTTTGAGTCTAAGTATACGCACGGGATTTTATTTGCGAAGAGAAAAACAATAAAAAGGTGAACGTTCACCTAATCGCAACAACTCGTTGGCTGTAGTTGCGGTGGAATAGTTCCTGTTTTGCTGCTGAAGGCCTTGAACAGGAACTATTCCACCGCAACTTATGATGGGGCGGGGGATGCGATAGTATTGCATGGTGGTATTCGACTAACCGAGGACTTATCCGAGGGCTTTATGGAACAGCACCAGCATTATCAGAGCCTGCAAGACCAGGCGTACAACGCATTGCGCTCCAAGATCATCTATGCCGAGCTCAAGCCCGGCACGCGCCTTTCGGCGATTGGTCTGGAAAAAGAGACGGGAATCGGGCGCACACCCATTCGCGAGTCCTTTGTGCGTCTGCGCGAGCAGGAGCTGGTGGAAACGCGTCCCAAAAGCGGCACCTACGTCTCTAAGATCAGCATGGAACGCGCTGAGAACGCTTGTTTCTTGCGCGAGAAGCTCGAGAGAAGCGTGCTTATTAAATGCTGTTCGGCCGCCTCGCCCGAGCAAAAGCAGTGGCTTGAGCAGATTCTTGCCGAGTCCGAGTCGCTCGACCATAGCGAAACGCGTCGCTTTTTCGACCTGGATAACCTGTTCCATGAGACGTGTTTCGTGATTGCCGGCCGTCACATGTTGTGGGATTGGATGAAGAGCATCAACACACATTTTGAGCGATACAACTGGTTGCGTATGGTGTCGCAGGACCTGGATTGGGAGCCGATTCGTCGGCAGCATCGCCGGATTCTCGAGGCCATTAAGAGGGGCGATACCGACACGGCGAGCTATCTGGCAGAGACGCACTTGCACCTGATGCCCGAGGAGCAGGGCCCGGTTATCGCCTTGCATCCCGACTATTTTGAGCTGTCCAAAGACTCGTTCATCTAATCAATCCCCATATAAGTTGCGGTGAAATAGGGACTGTTTTGTGACCTAGGTGGCGCAAACAGTCCCTATTTCACCGCAACTGCGTTGGGGTGTGACCGGGGCACAAAGATGCGGTGCCGCTTGGAGGGAAAGACCGGAAGCAAAGGTCCATTCCTCCAGACGGCGCCGCAGCTGTTTTGATGGCTCGGCTTTTACCGAAGTGGCTCAGTTGAGCGCGACTGCCAGCCGATTATACAAAGCGGCTCGGGGGCGTGTCGCTTCCGTCACGTTCTATCAGCATACAAGACGGTTTTGGTTCTTGTTCGTGACGGAAACGGCGCGCTTCCGAGCCGCTTTAAAAGAAAGGGGGCGAGGTCTAGGGCACGCCCCCTTTCACGATAGAGAGCTAAACCTAGCCGCGGACCTTCTTGACGACGTCCATGGCCTCGCGGGCGATCTGCTCGACCTTGGAGAAGTCGCCGTCGGCAAACAGGGCCGGCTTGACCATCCAGGTGCCACCGCAGGCGATGATGGCGGAGGAGCTCAGGTACTCCTCGACGTTGGCGGTGCTCACGCCGCCGGTAGGCATAAAGCGGTGACCGACAAACGGAGCGGCGAGGGCCTTGATGGTGTTCAGGCCGCCATACTGGGACGCGGGGAAGAACTTGGTGACCTTGAGGCCCAGGTTCTCGGCTGCGGTGACCTCGGAGGGGGTCACGGTGCCGGGAAGGACGGGCAGCTCGATGTCGATGCAATGCTTCACGACGTCCTCGTTGTAACCCGGGGAGACGATGAACTTGGCACCGGCGGCGCGGGCCTGCTCAACCTGCTCGACGGTCAGGACAGTGCCGGCGCCAACGCACATCTCGGGCTCGGCCTCGGCCATAGCGGCGATGCACTCGGCGGCGCAGGCGGTGCGGAAGGTGACCTCGGCGGACTTCATGCCAGCTGCCATAAGGGCGTGGGCGAGCGGGGCGGCGTCCTCGACCTTGTCGAGCACAACGACCGGCACGATGCCCAGGGACTCAAGCGTGGTGTAGAACTGATCGAACATGATGTTCCTTTCGATGTGTGGCGCGCATGGGCGCGTGATTACCAAATGTGCTGGTCAGGAGCCGATTTTGGATTGGTTATCGGAGGCACCGCTTGGGGTTCAAGCAATTCCAAAACCGGCTGCTCGACCAGTCATGTAGGGAATGCCAGACAAAACCGGAATGGGACTGGTGGTTTTGCCCGGCCGGAGGAATCGGGGAGCGGGCCGCAGAGGTATGGGATTGGAAAGCTGCGGCCCGCGGAATGGAGACGGACTAGCGTGCGACGCGGGTGCCACCGTCGGCGGCTGATGCCACGGCTGCGATCTCGTCTGCGGTCACCAAGTTGGAATCGCCCTTGATGGTGAGCTTGAGGATCGAGGCTGCAATCGCATAGTTGACGGCGTCCTGCGGGTCAAAGTCGTTGATGAGGGCATGGACGAGGCCGGCGTTGAAAGCGTCGCCGGCGGCAACGCCCTCGAGCACGTGCACGTCGTGAGCAGGGGAGAACCAGTGCTCGCCACTCTCGGCGTCAAAGAGCATGCCCATCCAGATGGAGCGCTCGACGCAGGAGATGTTGCGGACGACCGAAGCGACCTTCTTGCAGCCGTACTCGGCGCAAATCTGACGGGCCATCTCGACGTAGGTGTCGCGCTCCTCGATGCCGTGGGCAAGGGAGCCGGAGACGCAGGTCATGCCGAGGCCAGCAGGCGCGTCCTCGTCGTTGGCGATGCAGATGTCGACGAGCGGCAGGAGCTCCTTCATGGTGGCCTGCGACTTCTCGGGCGACCACATCTTGCCGCGATAGTTCACGTCGCACACGGTCGTGATGCCCTTGGCGCGGCAGGCGGTGAGGGCATCCTTGCAGGCGGCAGCCATCTCATCGGAGACGGCGGGGGTCACGCCGGAGAAATAGAAGACATCGATGCCCTTGAGGATCTCGTCCCAGTTAAAGACGTCGCGCTTGGCCATGTTGATGGCAGAGTACTTGCGGTCGTAGACGCAACCGTTACCGCGCTGCGAGGCGCCGACCTCAAACACATAGGAGCCAAGACGGTCGCCCTGACGCACGACGCGCGTGGTGTCGACGCCGTAGGCCTTCAGCGAACGCAGGGCGCACTCGCCCAGACGGTTGGCCGGGACAACGGAGACGTAAGCGGCCTTGTCGCCCTGGTAGGCCAGGGAAAGCGCAGTGTTGGCCTCGGCGCCGCCGTAGTGGACGTCAAACTCGGTTGCCTGCTCAATACGCAGGTGGTCTTTGGGTGAGAGTCTCATCATGATCTCGCCGAAGGTAAGAACCGTTTTACCCATGGTCGCGCAGCTCCTTTTACTCGTGCGTACACCTTTGATATGGCGTTGGCACGCAGGTGCCAAGACGGTAGGGTGCGTCTTTGCACCTGCGTGCCAACGCTCGCCGAAATCGGTTTACGAAATCGGTTTCGTTTCGAGTTGTAGTATACTCACCTACAGCGTTTTGCAACCGAGATTTTTAAAAAATGCCTAAAATGGCTCAGACCGCCGACAATTGGGAAACGGGGTGCGTTATGGCGCAGATGAGAATCAAGGACATTGCCGCCGAGGCGGGCGTGAGCCCGGCCACGGTCTCGCGCTATCTCAACAACCGCCCCGGGCAAATGACCGAGGAAACCCGTGCTCGCATCGCGGCGGTTATCGAGCGCACCGGCTATCGCCCGCGTGCCGCCGCGCGCAATCTACGCAGCTCGCGCACCAACCTCATCGGCGTGATCCTGGCCGACATCGCCAACCCGTTCTCCAGCGCCATGCTCGAAGGGCTTTCCGTTAGCGCCGCCGCGCGCGGCTGCTCGCTCATGACGGCCATTAGCGGCAACGACCCCGCTAAGGAAGCGGAGTCGCTCACCAGGCTTATCGATGCCGGCGTGGACGGCCTGGTCGTCAACACCTGCGGAGGCAATGACGAGGCGATCGCCGCGGCAGCGGGACGTCTGCCCGTCGTGCTGCTCGACCGCGACGTTGCCGACGGCGGTGTTGACCTGGTGACATCTAACAACCGTGAGCTGGTCGCCGGCTTGGTAGACGCCTTGGCAGCTGCGGGCAGCGAGCGTCTGTGCCTGCTCACCGAGGCAAGCGACGATAGCCCCGTGCGTCGAGAGCGCGCCGAGGCCTTTGCCGACGAGCTTTTGCGCCGCGGCCTTGCGGGCGAGGTCGTCACCCTGGCCGATGGCGGTGCCACGGGCGTTGGTCGCTTGGACAAGACCATCCGCGACTACGCGGGCAAAAGGCTCGGCCTTATCGCCGTCAACGGCCTGGTTTTCCTGCGTCTGACCGAGGCGCTGGCGCAGCTTGGTCCCTCGCTGCCGGCGGGGCTCAAGATCGCGACGTTTGACGACTACCCCTGGAACCATGTGCTCTTTGGCGGCGTCACCACGGCCGCGCAGGACACCCTCACCATTGCCGAGCGCGTAGTCGAGCGCCTTTCCGAGCGCATCGACGTCGTTACCACCACCGTGGGCGAGGCCGCAAAGCTGGCGCCCAAACGCATCGAGATCCCCGGCCACATCGAACACCGCGCATCGACCTCGCGCTAACCATTCGTTCGCAACTGCCTGTTCGCGCACGTTTTTTGAGCGCTTGATACGCTTTAACCCTGCGGAAACATTTTTCTGCGATAGTATCTGCGATATAGACCAGTCGAAACCCGCCCGAAAGAAAGGGGAGCGACATGAACCAGCAGAACATCGATTACGTACTCCGCTCCGTAGAGCAGCGTGACATCCGCTTTGTGCGTCTGTGGTTTGTCGACATTCTCGGCCGCCTCAAGAACTTTGCCATCAGCCCCGAGGACCTCGAGGTCGCTTTTGAGGAGGGTATTGGCTTTGACGGCTCCGCTATCGAGGGCTTTGCCACGCCCGAGGAAGCCGACATGCTGGCGTTTCCCGATGCTTCGACCTTCCAGATCCTGCCGTGGCGCCCGAGCCACAACGGCGTCGCCCGCGTGTTCTGCGACGTGTGCACTCCCGATCGCAAGCCGTTTGCCGGCGACCCGCGCGATGCCCTGCGCCGCATGTTCCGCAAGGCCGAAAAGGCCGGCTACCTGCTCAACGTGGGCGCCGAGCTGGAGTATTACTACTTCCCCGACGAGCACACGCCCGAGCCGCTCGACAACGTGGGCTACTTCGATCTTTCGGTGAGCGATGCCGCCCGCGACCTGCGCCGCAACACGGTCCTCACGCTCGAGAAGATGTCCGTGCCCGTGGAGTACACCTTCCACGCCGCCGGCCGCTCGCAGCACGGCATGAGCCTGCGCCACGCCGAGGCCCTGAGCATGTCCGACGCCATCACCACGGCCAAACTCATCATTAAGCAGCAGGCTTACGAGAGCGGGTGCCACGCCTCCTTTATGCCCAAGCCGTTGGCGGGCGAGGACGGCAGCGCTATGTTCCTGTGCCAGTCGCTATTCGACCACGACGGCAACAACGTCTTTTGGGGCGAGGACGACGAGAAGTATCACCTCTCCGATATCGCCAAGCACTACATGGCCGGCATCCTGGCGCACGCGCGCGAGATCAGCGCCATCACCAACCCCACGGTAAACTCGTACAAGCGCATCACCACGGGCGGCGACTCCGTGCCGCAGTACGCCACGTGGGGCCTGCGCAACCGCGCGAGCATGGTCCGCATCCCGGTCTACAAGCCCGGCAAGCAGCTGTCCACGCGCATCGAGCTTCGTAGCCCCGACCCCATGGCCAACCCGTACCTGGTCAACGCCGTCACGCTGGCGGCTGGTCTCGACGGCATCGAGCGCAAGCTGGAACTCCCGCCCGAGGCAACGGCCGAGACGCTCAAGCTTACCGACCGTCAGATGGTCGAGGCCGGCTACACGCCGCTGCCGCGCTCGCTCAAAGAGGCGCTCGACGTGTTTGAGGACTCGCAGTTTATGAAGGATGCCCTCGGCGAACACATCCACAGCTTCTTCCTCAAAAAGAAGCGCGACGAGTGGCATAAGTTTGAGTCTACGATCACCGAGTGGGAGATCAAGCACTACCTGGCGAACTCCTAATCGCGCTGGCTTGTTCCAGTACGATTGAGCTCATTTCTTTGGAGGCCGATATGTCCGAAAAGAGTGCCCTGTTCATGGCGCGCACGACGCGCTTCCACGAGTTTGCCCGCAGCTTGACGACTACCCTGGGTGTCGAGGTGAGCCTGGCTACTCCCGATTCGCCGACTGCGGCGCACGACTTTGACCTGCTGATCCTCGATTCCGATGGCATCCGCAGCGACCGCATCGATCAGATTGCCAAGTGGCTTGACGATCGCGGCGGCGTCCCCATGTTGGTGATCGTCGACGATGAGGCGCTCGGCACCCTGCGCCTGCCCAATCACGCGCATGCCGACTTTGTGTGCCCCACGGCGACGCCCAACGAGCTCAAGGCTCGCGCGCAGCGCTTGATGGGCGAGGAGGAGACCGTTACCGCCGACGATGTGCTCAACATCGATAACCTCGAGATCAACCTGGCTACCTACCAGGTGACGCTCGATGGCGAGCCCATCGACCTGACGCTGATGGAGTACTCGCTGCTGAGCTTTTTGGCGACGCACCCCAACCGCGCCTACAGCCGCGAGGTGCTGCTGCACCGCGTGTGGGGCTTTGAGTACTGCGGCGGTACGCGTACCGTCGACGTGCACATCCGACGCATCCGCTCCAAGGTGGGCCCGCAGATCGCGGCACATATCACCACCGTCCGCGGCGTGGGCTATCTGTTTAAGGACTAGCTTTTCACCACAAAGGGGACAGGCACCTTTGTGGTGGTTTTGCCGTAGGCCGGGTCCTTTCGGGCCTGCAACAGAACTTAAGCCTTCCTAAAAGATTGCGTTCTCATACACGTTCGCCCGCATATTGGGGTACAACTCAACGTGAACAATGATGGCCCGCCACATGTTTGGCGGGCCTTTGGTTATTTGACGAAAGGATCGCAGCCATGAGCGAGAACGATTCCCAGCGTCCCCAGGATGTGGGCCACGTCGGCGAGACTCAGCAGCAACCGCGCGTACAGGTTGAGTCGACGCCTGCCGGCAGTAACATTCCCTACGTGCAGGCCTACGACACGCAGACCGGCAAGCCGCTGGGTGGCCAGCAGGTTGTAAACAAGCACACGGTGGTCAAGACCAAGACCAAAAAGCTGCCGATCTTTATTACGGCACTCGCCGGCTGTGCATGCGGTGCCCTGCTGGTCATTGCGCTCATTATGAGCGGCACGCTCGATATCGGTGGCGGCAAGAATGCCGTGACGGCGGGTGCTTCGGGCTCATCGACGCAAAAGATTACGATTGATTCCGAGGACACCACGTTGGCCGAGGCCGTTTCCGCCAAGGCCCTGCCCTCCGTCGTTTCCATCACCGCCACTTCGAGCGGCAGCCAGAATGGCTCGCTTTCGCAGTCTGCTGATGAGTCGGATAGCTCGGGCAGCGTCGGTTCGGGCGTAGTGCTCGATACCGAGGGCCACATCCTCACCAACAACCACGTGGTCGACGGCTACGACCAGTACGTGGTTACCATGGACGACGGAACCACGTACGAGGCCGAGTTCGTGGGCAACGATGCCTCGAGCGACCTGGCCGTCATCAAGCTCAAGGACGCCGACGCTTCCAAGCTCACGCCGATCGAGATCGGCGACTCCTCCAAGCTCAACGTGGGCGAGTGGGTCATGGCAATCGGCTCGCCGTTCGGCAACGAGCAGTCTGTCTCCACGGGTATCGTGTCGGCGCTGTATCGCTCCACGGCCATGAGCTCTACCAGCGGTAACACCATCTATGCCAACATGATCCAGACCGATGCCGCCATCAACCCGGGCAACTCCGGCGGCGCGCTCGTCAACGACAATGGCGAGCTGGTGGGTATCAACTCGCTCATCGAGAGCTACTCGGGCTCCAGCTCGGGCGTGGGTTTTGCCATTCCGGTCAACTACGCCAAGAACATTGCCGACCAGATCATCGACGGCAAGACGCCGGTGCATCCGTACATGGGCGCCACGCTTTCGAGCGTCAACGCGCTCAACGCCCGCACCAACAAGCTCAGCACCGATAGCGGCGCGTATGTGGCAAGTGTCGTCGAGGACGGCCCTGCTGCTAAGGCTGGCATCCAAGAGGGCGACGTCATCACCAAGCTGGGCGACGACGAGATCACGAGCGCTGATGGCCTGATCATCGCACTGCGCAGCCACGAGGTGGGCGAGAAGGTCGAGATCACGCTCATGCGCGGCAAGGAAGAGAAGAAGGTCACGGTTGAGCTGGGCTCCGATGAGGAACTGCAGAACCAGCAGCAGGACGACAGTTCGACCGACACCGGCAACGGCGGTATTACCGACGAGCAGCTGCGCCAGTATCTGGAGGAGCTGCTGGGCCAGCAGGGCCAGGGCCAGGGCTACGGTCAGGGTTTCTAACGAGCCGTATCGCACATATCGAAGCCAGAGGGGCTGTCCCATCAACGCGGGACAGCCCCTCTTTTCTCATTGATCCGTTGGGGACGGAGGAAAACGGACCATTTGGAAATGGCAAGGGCATGGTTTGATTGCGCGATCCACCCGGTCTGGCGGCTGCCGATTCGGTGCGGTTGGAAAGGGCGATTTGGCTCCATCGCGACCGGTGGTACTCTTGTATCCGTTTGAAATCGAGCGAAGGAGTGCCGCTATGGAGCAATCGAGCCTGTTTGGTGACGGCGTGGACATCGATACCGAAACACCCGCGAGCACGGATACCGCTTCACCGGCTGATGCCCGTGCCCAGTCGGCAGCGCGTGCGGCCGAGCTGCGCCACGAGCTCGATTACCACGCCTATCGCTACTACATGCTCGACGCGCCCGAGATCACGGACGCCGCCTTTGACAAAATGCTCGTTGAGCTGCGGGAAATCGAGGCGACCTACCCCGATCTGGTAACGCCCGACAGCTATACCCAGCGCGTGGGCGGCTACGTGAGCGAGCAGTTTACGCCGGTCACGCACATGGCACGCATGTATTCCATGGACGATGCCATGGATCTGGACGAACTCGACGCATGGCTCCAGCGCACCGAGGATGCGCTTGGCGCCGGTAGCGTCACCTATACCTGCGAGCTCAAGATTGACGGCTTGGGCGTTGCGCTTACCTATCAAAACGGCACCTTCGTGCGCGCGGCCACACGCGGCGATGGCACCACGGGCGAGGACGTGTCGCTCAACGTCCGTACCATCAAGGATGTGCCCATGCACCTGTCCGAGCCGGCGCTCGCCCACATGGGCGCCGACCGCGAGCGCACCATCGAAGTACGCGGCGAGGTCTATATGCCCAAGGGCAGCTTTGTGCGCCTGAACGACGAGGCCGATGCCGAGGGCCGCGACCCCTTCGCCAACCCGCGCAACGCCGCCGCCGGCAGCCTGCGTCAGAAGGATCCCAAGGTCACGGCGCGCCGCGACCTTGCCACCTTTATCTATGCCATCGCCGATACCGACCCGCTGCACGTCCACAGTCAGCGCGAGTTCCTCGATTGGCTGCGTAGCGCCGGCTTTAGCGTCAACCCCAACGTGGCTCGTTGCGCAACGCCGGCAGAGGTCCACGAGTTCTGTGCCCAGGCGCTCGAACATCGCGGTGACCTGGACTACGACATCGACGGCGTGGTCGTAAAGGTCGATAGCTTCCAGCAGCAGCTCGACCTGGGCTTTACCGCCCGCGCACCGCGCTGGGCCATTGCCTTTAAGTTCCCGCCCGAGGAAAAGCAGACCGTCCTGCGCGAGATTCGCATCCAGGTGGGCCGCACCGGTGTGCTCACGCCGGTTGCCGAGTTCGACCCGGTGACGGTCGCCGGCTCCACCATCGCGCGCGCCACGCTGCACAACATCGACGAGATCCGTCGCAAAAACGTGCGCGAGGGCGACACCATCATCGTGCACAAGGCAGGTGACGTGATTCCCGAGGTCGTGGGCCCGGTACTTGACAAGCGCCCGGCCGACTCGGTCGACTGGCACATGCCCGAGGTCTGCCCCGTGTGCGGCAGCCCCGTGGTCCACGAGGACGGTGAGGTTGCCTACCGCTGCGTCTCCATCGACTGTCCCGCGCAGCTCAAGGAGTGCCTGCTTCACTGGGTGAGCCGCGGCTGCATGGACGTCGACGGCCTGGGCGACGAGATCGTCGACAAGATGATCGCCGCCGG
The DNA here is from genome assembly GCF_039758965.1 of Collinsella aerofaciens. Classification (GTDB taxonomy): domain Bacteria; phylum Actinomycetota; class Coriobacteriia; order Coriobacteriales; family Coriobacteriaceae; genus Collinsella; species Collinsella aerofaciens_BR. The sequence goes on from NZ_JBDMSL010000001.1 coordinate 58,225, forward strand.
CCTGATCCACGATGTCGCAGACTTCTACCAGCTCACGGTCGATGACATCGCAGGCCTGGACACGGGGCGCACCTATGCCAGCTCCAACAGCAAAAAGGGCGTCAAGAAGGGCGACCCCATTCCGGTGGGCCTCAAGACAGCCGAAAAGATCGTCGCCGAGCTCAACAAGTCCAAGAGCCAGCCGCTCGGTCGCGTGCTGTTTGCCCTGGGCATCCGCCACGTGGGCAAGAGCGTGGGCGAGGTCATCGCCGAGCGATTCCTGTCGATCGACAAGCTTATCTTGGCGAGCGAAGAGGACATCGCCGAGTGCGAGGGCATCGGTCCCAAGATTGCGGCGAGCGTCAAGCAGTTCCTGTCCGTGCCCGAGAACCTAGCCGTGCTGGAACGTCTGCGCCAAGCGGGCCTTTCGCTCGAGGTCGACCTGAGCGCCGCACATGCGCAAGCCGCAGCCGACGCTGGCGTGGCGGGCGAGCTCGCCGACGCACAACCACTCGCGGGCCTGACCTTCGTGCTTACTGGCACGCTTGTCAATCGCACGCGCGACGAGGCGGGCGCGGCGCTCAAGGTGCTTGGTGCCAAGGTCTCGGGCAGTGTTTCAAAGAAGACGAGCTATCTGGTCGCCGGTCCCAAAGCGGGCTCCAAGCTCACCAAGGCCGAGCAGCTGGGCGTGCCCGTATTAGATGAGGATGCACTCGAGCAGATCCTGGCGACTGGTGAGGTGCCGGTGGCGTAATGGATATAGAGAATCGCAATTGCTCGCAGGCGGAAGGGCGCACGAAGCACGACCAAGTGCAGGCAAAAGAGCACCTGATGGCGCGAATTCGCATTGCGGAACGTGAGCGCTCGGCAGGTGCGTCTCGCGATGCTTTTGAGGCGTTGACCGAGCTAGAGACGCGGCTCGGTCTAGCCTAGCGATACGGGCACCGTGATCTGCGTCACGTAGGTTGTGGGGTCGTCGCTGATGATATCGTCGATGAGGGCGATTTCGCGTCGTCCCGCTACGCTACCAACTTGTCAAAAGCCCCGCGCCGGTTGAGCACGGTAAACGCGACAACACAGATGACCGCCGACAAAATCGATCCGCACGGCGAGGCGATGCCCATGGGAAACAGCGTGTCGGAATAGGCGTTCGACAGCAGCCACGCGCCCGGCACGCGAATGAGCGCCACGGCTAGTACGTTGTGCGCAAAGCCGATGTAGCTCTTGCCGTATGCAGCGAAAAAGCCACTAAAGCAAATGTGGATGCCGGCAAAGATCGCGTCGAAAATGTAGCTGCGCATGTAGCCAGTGCCGGCCGCGACCACTGCGGCGTCCTTGGCAAAAAAGCCGATAAACGCCGGCGCTACCAGCCACATCAGCACCGTGATCAGGCAGCCGTACACCACCGAGATGGTCATGGCGTCTTTGAGCACCTGACGAGCGCGATCGCCCTTGCCCGCGCCGGCATTTTGCGCCGTGAGCGCGCTGACGGTGGCGCCCATGGAGCTCGGCACAATGAACAAAAAGCTGATCATCTTCTCGACCAGGCCCACGGCGGCGGCGTCGACCAGGCCGCGGTGGTTGGCGATGACGGTGATAAACATAAACGCCACCTGGATGCAGCCGTCCTGCACGGCCACGGGCACGCCGATCTTAAGAATGCTGCCGAGCACCTCGGGCTGGGGGCGCAGGTCGCTGCGCTTAACGTGGATGTTCGTGCGGCGGCTCTTGAGCCACACGAGCGCGAGGGCAACGCTGGCCGTCTGGGCGGTCACCGTGCCGAGTGCCGCGCCCACGGGGCCGAGCCCCATGTGGCCGATAAACAGAAAATCGAGCGCGATGTTGATGATGCACGCCACGCCAATCACGTACATGGGCGAGCGCGAATCGCCCAGGCCGCGAAAAATGGCCGAGAGGATGTTGTATGCGGCGATAAACGGAATGCCGACAAAGCAGATGCGCAGGTAGGCGGCGGTGCCTTCGACCGCCTCGGCCGGCGTGCCAATGAGCGCCACGATCTGTGGGCACAGTGCGAGCAGGACAGCGGCCAGCACCACCGAGACACCCATAAAGAGCGTAATGGTGTTGCCGATGGCGGTCTCGGCGCGGTCAAACCGGCGCGAGCCCACGGCGTGACCGACGATGACCGTCGTTCCCATGGCCAGGCCCACGAGCGTCACGGTAATGATATAGAGCGTCTGCGCGCCATTGCCCACGGCGGTGATGCCGGCGGCGCCGCTAAACTGCCCCATCATGTACAGGTCGGCCATGCCGTAGAGCATCTGCAAAAAGTACGAGAGCATATAAGGCAGGGCAAAGACCGCGATGGTCTTAAGGACATTACCGCGTGTGAGGTCGTGTTCCATGGGCGAGGCACTTTCTGGCTGGGTTTGTTTACGTACCAGTGTAGTGAAAACCCTATAACGATTGTAGAGTCAAGGTTTGTGATGACGCCGGAGCGAAAAAGTCTCGCGCACCATTATTCCGAGTGAATATGGACACACATCACGAGAACTCGCCGCCGGCGCTAACCTTGCAGAAAACGATTTCGGAATACTTGACACCATTATTCGGCGCGCAATAATACGTGCGTTTGCGAACAACGTTTGATGGGGGTTGAACCTGCGTGCGCAATCTCAAAATACTGTTTTCCTATCTAGGGGCATACCGTCGCGATGCCATCCTCGGCGTGTTCTTTGTGTCGGTCGAGACGGTGCTCGAACTGTTTATCCCGGTCATCATGGCCAACATCATCGATGTGGGCGTGCCTGCGGGTGATATCAACTACATGCTGCTGCAGGGCGCGTACATGTTGGTGTGCGCTGCGCTTTCGCTGGTACTGGGCTTGGGTTATGCCCGCACGTCCGCCCGCGTTGCCTCGGGCCTAGGCGCTAACCTGCGCGAGGCCGAGTACAAAAAGATTCAAACGCTCGCCTTTGGCAACCTGGACAACTACGACGCCAGCTCGCTCGTCACCCGCATGACCACGGACATCACCGTTATCCAAAATGCTGTGGGCAACGGCTTTCGCCCTATGGTGCGCGGCCCGGTGACGCTTATCGTCGGCCTTATCTACGCGCTGATGCTGTCGCGCCCGCTCGCCACCGTCTTTGCGATCATCTTGCCCGTGCTGGCAATCGTACTGGGCGTCATCACCTATCGCGTCAGTCCGCTCTACCGCCAACTCCAGACCTCGATGGACCGCCTCAACGGCGTGGTACAGGAGGACCTCACCGCCGTGCGTGCCGTCAAGGCCTACGTTCGTACCGAGCACGAGGAGGCCAAGTTCGACACCGTCAATACCGAGCTCGCCGGCACGGCGACCAAGACCTTCGGCACCGCCGTGCTCAACCTGCCGGTGTTTCAGCTGTCGATGTACGTGGCTGCGCTCTCCATCCTGTGGATTGGCGGCCGCATGATTCTCGCCGGCAAGCTGGGCGTGGGCTCGCTCACGGGCTTTATGAGCTACGTGCTGCTGATCATGAACTCACTCATGATGATTTCCAACGTGTTTTTGCTGCTCACGCGCGCTCTCACGAGTGTGGGCCGTATCGCCGAGGTGCTCGATGAGGAACCCTTTATCGCCAACCCCGCGGGAGACCTCGCGATTGCGGCGCCAGCGGACGGCAGTATCGAGTTTCGCGACGTTTCCTTTAAATACCGCGCGGATGCAGCTGAGGATGTGCTCGAGCATATCGACCTTCGCATCGAGAGCGGCTCGACGGTGGGCATCCTCGGCGGCACGGGCTCGGGCAAGAGCTCGCTTGTGCAGCTGATTGCGCGCCTGTACGACGCCACCGAAGGCGCCGTGCTTGTGGGCGGACGCGACGTGCGCGACTACGACCTCGCGACTCTACGCGACGCTGTGGGCATTGTGCTGCAAAAGAATGTGCTGTTTACGGGTACCGTGCGCGAGAACCTGCAGTGGGGCAATCCGCAGGCGTCGGACGATGAACTCCTCGCGGCTTGCCGCGCGGCGTGCGTGGACGAGTTCCTTGATCGCATCGGCGGGCTGGACGGCGAGTTGGGCCAAGGCGGCGCTGGTGTTTCGGGTGGCCAGAAGCAACGCCTGTGCATCGCGCGCACGCTGCTCAAGCATCCGCGCGTGCTCATTTTTGATGACTCCACCAGCGCGGTCGATATGGCGACCGACGCTAAGCTTCGCGAGCACATCGCTCGGATTTCCGATACGACCGTGCTCATCATCGCCCAGCGTATCGCGAGCGTCATGGATGCCGATCGCATTGTGGTGTTGGACGACGGTCGTGTCCACGGCGTGGGCACGCACGAGGAGCTGCTGGCGGGCGACAACATCTACCAGGAGATTTACGCCTCGCAGATGGAGTTTGCGGGGAACGCGGACGCCGGCGACGGCAGCGACGATGGTTGCGCGAATGATCCGTTTTCCTCCGTCCCCGGAGGATCGCCCTTGGAAGGGGGTGAGCGCCATGCCTAAGACCGCAGCCCAAGCACGCCCGGCCGACCTCAAGCGCACCGTGCGCCGCCTGCTCTCCTACATGGGGCATGCCAAGTTCTCGTTGCTCGCGGTGGGCGTGCTCGCCTCCGTCGCCGCCATCGCGAGCCTCGCCGGCACCTACATGGTGCGCCCCATCGTTAACGGCTTGGCTACGGGCGGGGAGGAACTGCTCGCCAAGCAGGTCATCCTGACGGCGATCATCTACGCCGCGGGCGTGCTCTCGGCCCTGGGCTACTCGCAGATCATGGTGCGCGCGGCCCAACGCGTGGTGTCCGATATTCGCCGCGACCTGTTCGCGCACATCCAGACGCTGCCGCTCAGTTATTTTGACAGCACGCGCTCGGGCGACATCATGAGCTTTTTCACCAATGACGTCGACACCGTCTCCGAGGCGCTTAACAACAGCTTTGCCAACGTGATTCAGGCCACCATTCAGGTTGTGGGCACCACGGCCATGCTCATCATCCTTAACTGGCAGCTCACGATTATCACACTCGTGTGCGATGCGGCCATTGTGCTGTATGCGCGCTATTCGGGCGCGCGCTCTAAGCGCTTCTTTGCCGCCCAGCAGGCATCGCTTGGCGACCTGGACGGATATATCGAAGAGATGGTCTCGGGCCAAAAGGTCATCAAGGTCTTTAACCGCGAGGCGGCGAATGTCACCGGCTTCACCTTCCGCAACGACGAGCTTCGCCGCACCGGCACCGCCGCCGTGAGCTATGCCAACTCCATGGTGCCCATGACCGTCGTGATCGGCTACGTCAACTATGCCATCGTCGCCGTGGCGGGCGGCATGCTCTGCATCAAGGGGCTTGCCGACGTGGGCGCGCTTGCAAGCTATCTGGTCTTTGTGCGCCAAGCCGCCATGCCCATCAACCAGTTTACGCAGCTGGGCAACTTCTTGCTCAACGCGTTGGCCGGTGCCGAGCGCCTGTTTGCAGCCATGGACCTTAAGCCCGAGGTGGACGAGGGCTGCGTGGAGCTGGTGCAGACGGGCGACGCCGCGTGGGCGTGGAAGATTCCCGAGGGCCAGGGCGTGGGCGCGTACGGGCACTTGCATGACGTGGCAGCCGTTGATGAGTCGGGCCGCGCGGTGGCCGCCGACGGCACCGAGCTCACGTGCGGCTTGGTCCCGCTTGCCGGCGACGTGCGCTTCCATGCCGTGGACTTTTCCTACGTGCCGGGCGCCCGCGTGCTCACGGACCTCAACCTGTTTGCCAAGCCGGGGCAAAAGATTGCGTTTGTGGGCTCCACGGGCGCCGGCAAGACGACCATCACCAACCTCATCAACCGCTTCTACGAGGTCGATGACGGCGAGATCACGTACGACGGCATCGACGTCAAGCACATTGCCAAGGCCAGCCTGCGCGGGTCGCTCGGCATTGTGCTGCAGGACACGCACCTGTTTAGCGGCACCATTGCGCAGAACATCCGCTTTGGCAAGCTCGACGCGACCGACGAGGAGGTGCGCGCCGCTGCCGAGGCCGCCTGCGCGGATTCGTTTATCCGCCGCCTGCCGCGGGGCTACGACACACCGGTCACGGCCGACGGCGCCAACCTGTCGCAGGGTCAGCGTCAGCTGCTCGCCATCGCGCGCGTGGCCGTCGCCGATCCGCCGGTGCTCATCCTGGACGAGGCCACTTCGAGCATCGACACGCGTACCGAAAAGCTCATCGAGCGCGGTATGGACCGCATCATGCGTGGACGCACCACGTTTATGATTGCGCACCGCCTGTCCACCGTCCGCGACGCCGATGCCATCATGGTCCTCGAACACGGCCGCATCATCGAGCGCGGCACGCACGAAGAGCTGCTCGCCCAGCACGGCGAGTACTGGCAGCTGGCGCATGGCTTAAAAGAGTTGGATTAACCCGTCCGAGCACGATGCCTTGACCTCTCCGTGCCTCTTACCTCGCCTCAAACCATCACAACATTCGACGTTTTTCGCCAAAATCGGGAAAAGCATCGAATGTTGTGATGGTTTTTCTACCACTTGACCGGGTGGAATCGCTTTCTTGCGCACGAAGGTGTGCGGACCCGTGGGCAGGGGAATAAGGTTGGTTATCCGACTCCATTGGAGGGCTCATGGACCTGCCGATCGTCCTGTCCCATAAGACTGCCTGGCTGTACCACAACGTGGCGCGCCCGTCCGAGCCGCTCTCGCGAGCAAGCAGCCTATACGATGAGGACTCGCTTGCTAACGAGGCGGAGCCGACCGCGAACCTGCCCAAATTGGGACTCGATGCCAAGGGGCTGAGGGCTTCAACGGCAGTTGGGATCGTTGCCGACCATCTAGTCTCGCTCGGTATTCCACGAGGAGAGCTCGATCATATCGACACGCTCGTCAACTTCGATTTTGAGCGCTCGACGCCGGCTGGATTCAGGTGCCACGTGTTTGGAGCGCCGGTACCTCCGGGCCATCTTATCGAGGTGGCAGAGGGCCTTCTGGTGGTTGATGAGGTCATGTGCTTTGTCCAAGCGGGTTCGTGGATGAGCGAGCCCGAGCAGCTGGAATATGGCTACGAAATCTGCGCCCGATACCATTTGAATCATCTGTCGACAGGCGATTATATCGAGATGGGTCAGAGGTATACCGTTGCCGACTTGATTGCCTATTGCAATGAGAACCGATCTCGTCAGGGGGCTATACGCGCGGCCGCCGTGCTCAAGCGCGTGCACGATGGCGCGCGGTCGCCCATGGAGACGGCCACCGCAATCATGGTTGTAGCAAAACGTTCCCAGGGCGGGCTGGGATACGCCAAGATCGAGCTCAACCATCGGGTCAATGTTCCCAACGAGTTCAAGTATCTTGCAAAGGCCGGGTATTTCGAGATCGATGTATATGCGCCTGCAAGCGGTACGGGGATTGAATACAACGGCTCGGACCATCTTGATAAACAGCGCAGCGCGTCGGATGCGGAGCGTATGACCGTGCTGAGCGCGCTGGGCTTTAGGATGATCGTCCTCACCGGGACTCAGTCTGCCCACCAGCTGCAATTGCACCGGGCGATGAACGCCATCGCGCTCGCTATGGGCCTTAAGTGCGACCGAAGCGAAGCGTTCCAGAAACGTCAAAACGACCTGCGAGAATTCGTGATTCGGCACTGGGACGGCGGCCTTTAGGGGCGCTTTGGTCCTTCTGCGGGGTGCCGTGGGCAGGCAAACCATCACAACATTCGACGTTTTTTGCCAAAATCGGGAAAAGCATCGAATGTTGTGATGGTTTGTATGCTGAGGATGGGCTTGGAAAGTCCGTTTTGCTCGAAGCGACCTGTCCTGTCGTACGGGTGTCGGCATGATTCTCTCGTGGGGTATTATGTTTTCCGAAGAATAAAACGCCGCGTGAGGGGAGGGCTGCGTGGACGGGCGCGTGCAACATGACGGCTTTGGTCGCGATATCAACTACCTGCGCATTGCCGTTACCGACAAGTGCAATTTCCGCTGCATTTACTGCATGCCGGCCGATGGCGTGGCGCCCCGCGCACACGACGAGCTACTCAGCGCCGAGGAAATTGCCCGCTTTGTGCGCTTGGTAGCGGGGGAGGGCATTCGCCGCGTGCGCCTGACGGGTGGCGAGCCGCTGGTCAGCCGCCGTATTATTCCGCTCATTCGCGATATCCGCGCGATCCCGCAGATCGAGGACATTTCGCTTACCACCAACGGCGCCCTGCTGCCCAAGCTGGCGCCGCAGCTCAAAGATGCCGGGCTTAACCGCGTCAACATCTCGCTCGACACACTCGACCCTACGCTGTTTGGGAAGATCACGCGCTTGGGTCGACTCGAGCAGACCATGTCTGGCATCGACGCGGCGCTGGCTTGGGGCTTTGAGCCCGTTAAGGTCAACTGCGTTGTGGTGCGCCGGCTCAACCAGGATGTAGCGGCCCTTGCGCGGCTCACGCTCGACCGCCCCATCCACCTGCGCTTTATCGAATACATGCCTATCGGCGACGAACACACGAGCTCGCATTGCGCTGTGGACCCGCATGCGCCCACGCTCAATCCCGAGCTGTGGGACGCGAGCGATACCGTGCCGAGCGACGAGCTGCGGGCGCGCATCAATGCCGGGGCCACCGCGGCGGGACTGGGCGAGCTCGAGCCGCTCGACATCAACGACGCTCCTGCCGGCGCGGGCCCTGCGCGCTATTGGCACTTTCCGGGTGCGGCAGGAACGGTCGGCTTTATTAGCGCCATGTCCAACCATTTTTGTGCGAATTGCAACCGCCTGCGCCTGACGGCCGATGGCAATGTGCGTCCGTGCCTGTTCAGCGATGCCGAGTATTCGGTGCGTGACGCCCTGCGCCGTGGTGATGATATGCAGGTACTTTCGATTTGGCGCGATGCCGTGGCCCACAAACCGCAGGAACACGCGATAATTGAGGGCACGCAACGATTTATGTCCCAAATCGGAGGATGATCATATGGCCAAGAGCAGGTACGCCGATGCCACCAAGGCCGCTCGCAGGGCCGCAATGTCTGCCCATAATGCCATGGCTGCGGCCAGCAAAGCCGCTGAGTCCGCGTCCGCACAGCCGACTGCCAGCGCTGGCACCGAGCCCACCCGTGACGCCCGTCGCGACGAGCTGACGCACGTGGACGCCAAGGGCGAGGTGCGCATGGTCGACGTGTCCGACAAGGCCGAGACCCATCGCATTGCCATCGCCGAGGGCACCATCCTCATGCACCCCGAGACACAGGCCATGGTGCTGCAGGACCGCGCCAAAAAGGGCGACGTGCTTGCCTGCGCGCGCGTGGCGGGCATCATGGCCATCAAACGCACGAGCGATATCATCCCCATGTGCCATCCGTTGCTCATTACCAAGAGCAAGTGCGACATTGCGCCCATCGCTCCGGCGGGGACGCCTGTCGAGGACGTGCCCGAGGACTGGGCCCCGGCGCGCACGGACGGACAGGTTGGCTTTCACGTGCTGGTCACGGCCGGCGTGACGGGCAAGACCGGCATCGAGATGGAGGCACTGACCGGCGCGAGCGCCGCGTGCCTAACCATCTACGACATGTGCAAGGCGGTTGATCGCGGCATGGAGATCGTCGACGTGCGCCTGCTGCACAAGGAGGGCGGCCGCTCGGGCGTATGGGACCGCGCAGAGCGTCAGGCCGCTGCTGTTGAGGCCGTGGGAGCCGCAGGCGACGCACCCGCGAGCGCACCCGTCGCCGTTGCGCCTGCAGCTCCGGCCCCGGCCGTCCCCGCGATCGCGTTTATCGGCTACCAAAACTCGGGCAAGACTACGCTCGTCGAGAAGGTCATTGCCGAGCTCACTCGCCGCGGCCTGCGCGTGGGGTCGCTCAAGCATCATGGGCATCACGGCTTCGATATCGATGTGCCCGCTAAAGATACGTGGCGCCATCACCAGGCCGGATCCAAGCATGTGGGCCTCATCTGCGCCACGCGCTGGGCGGAGTACGCCGACACGCGCGAGGAGGACGAGATGCCCGCGCGCGAGCTGCTGTCGCGTTACAACGATGTCGACGTGGTGATCATCGAGGGTTACAAGACCGAGGGCTTCGACAACATCGTCGTCGCGCGATCGGGTGTCGACCGTCTGCGCGGCAAGAGCTCGCTCGACCTGGTCGACGGCCACACGCTGGCCCTTGCCTGCAACGAGGCCCTGGCGCGTCAGGCCTTCGATGCCGGCTTTGCGACCCGAGCCATCAACATCAACGACGCTCGAGCCATCTGCGATCTGATCCAAGATCATCTGGCCTAAAACCTGCCAAAAAGGGACAGGATTCTTTTGGCAGGTTTTATCTGGGCAAACGTCATTTCCACCACAAAGGGGCCAGGCACCTTTGTGGTGGTTTTTGCTTTGGTAGATGCGTGGGGCATGCCTTACAATCTACCAAGTAGTTCATGACGGGCGAAAAACGGGGAGAAGGGGCCTGATGCGTCCTTAATGTTTCATGCGGATAGATTGATTTGACAGACGGTGGCGAATTCCCGCCGCCCGTATTCGTATGAAACAAGGAGTCTCCATGCTCTCCTCTTTTTTCTCAAAGCCTCAATCATCGCTGTCCGTCCAGGCCAAGCACCTGGTGGCGATGCGCTTTCTCATCTACACTGGCTTTCAGACGAGTTATTTTATCGGCGTCATCGGAACGCTCACCTATGCGGACGATGCCTCGGTCGTGGCGACATCGCTGGCCGTCCTGTTTATGAATGTATTTGTGATCCTGGGATCCTTTGCGGGCGGAGCGGCGCTTGACGCTTGGGGTCCGTGCTGGCATTTTCGGGCGAGTATCGTCGGCACGTTGGCAACCGGCGCGGCAATCCTCGCCTTTGGCAGCGCGACCGGCATCGTCCTGCTCGGCGCGGTACTCCTGGGCTTTGTGATGGGATTCGCCCAGCCCATCGCCACATCCTATCCAGCCTACCTCACCGACGATCCTGTCGAGCTCAAAGGCATCAACTCCGCTATCGCCATGTTTTCAAACGTGAGCATCATCGTTGGCCCCACACTGGGCGGCTTTGTCGCGGCGGCCGCGTCGTCGCGCGCGGTGTTCGTGCTCATGATGATCTTTACCGTACTGGCGCTCGTCGCCGGTTGGGGCTTTAGGCCGCAAGCAGGTCACGTCGCCACGCGCGAAAGCGGTCCCGCGGACAGCAGCGCAACGGCAAGTACCGCCAGCCAAAGCCCCGACCCCAGCGCGTCCACCCGCGCCACCTTCGCGACCAGCATCAAGACAGTCTTCACCAACAGCGTCCTCGCGCTACTTTTCTGCATCATCTTCCTCTCGAACTTTGGCTACGGTGCCTTCGATCCGCTGGAGTCGTTCTTCTACCGCGATGTCCTGCACGTCGGTGTCGAATGGATGGGCTGGCTCTCGTCGGCCTCGGGCGTGGGCGCGGTGCTGGGCGCCGTGGCCGCGCTCCGTTTGCCGCCGCATCTGATCAACCTTAAAACGCTGCTCGCGGCGCTTATGTCCGTGGGCCTGGGAAGTCTGCTCTATGTGGGGACGCCGTACGTGGGCGTAGCCCTTGTCGGCCAGATTGTCCTTGGCGTGGCCTGGGGCGTCGTCAACCCGCTCCACAACACGATCGTGCAAACGACGGCTCCGCTCGAGCAGCTCGGTCGCGTCAACTCGGTCATGGGCTTTGGCAACATGTTCGCCGGCGTGGCCCCGCTGGCGATTGCCCCGTGGCTGGCGGCGACGTTTGGTGTGCAGCAGACGCTCATCGGGGCGGGCATGGTCGTGACGGCGGTTCCCGCGGCGTTGCTGCTGTTTGGTCGCTGGCACTTGGATCGTGCCGCAAAGCAGTAAAAAACCATCACAACATTCGATGAAAATCGCGATTTTGCGGAAAAGCGTCGAATGTTGTGATGGTTTGCGCCCCGGGCCAGGCCATCCTGCGAGTCCGGCCACCACAAAGGGGCCAGGCACCTTTGTGGTGGTTTTTGCTTTGACGGGCCGCGCCCGCGCTTTGGTATACCATGAACGCCACATCCAGATACACCCCACACCGCCGCACAACCCAGAAAGGCCCCCATGGACGCCACCTTCAGCCACATCAAAGCCGTGTTCTGCGATATCGACGGCACGCTGCTCACGAGCCAGCACACGGTGTCCCCGCGCACCGTGGCGGCGATCCGCGCCTTGCGCGAGCGTGGCGTGCTCTTTGGCCTGTGTACCGGGCGCGACGCCCACGCGACCGAGGCCATGTACGAGCTCTGGGGTATCGAAGGCCTGGTGGACGTGCTCGTGGGCTGCGGTGGCGCCGAGGTCATCGACCGCGCGCACGACATCAACGAGCTGAGCTATCCGCTGCCGGGCGAGACCATCGCGCGCATTTGCGAGCACATGGCAGACCTGCCGGCAACGCCCGTTTGCCCTCGGGACGGCGTGCTCTATGTGCCCGAGAGCAATGCGTGCGTCGAGCACTTGTCGCGTGTCGACGGCGTGCCCTACAAGGTGGTCGACTTTTCCGAGTTTTTGCGCGAGCCGCAGGCCAAGGTGATGTTTACCATGGCGCCCGAGGCGATGCCGCAGGTCATCGAGCGGGCGTCGACGCTCGCCGACGACACTGTTAAGGCTGCGGCTCTGCAGACCACGCAACGGCTCTACGAGTTCATGGATCCGCGCGTGTCCAAGACGCGCGGCCTTGTGCGCGTGGCAGAGCTCAACGGCATGGAGCTCCGGAACATCTGCGTGTTTGGCGATGCCGATAACGACACCTGCATGGTGGCTGACGCCGGCGTGGGCGTGGCCATGGCAAATGGCAGCGATGCCACCCGCTCCGCAGCCGACTTTGTAACCGCCAGTAACGACAAAGACGGCATCGCGATCTTTATTGAGGAACATCTGCTGTAGCGCCGGGGGAGAACCACCACAATGGGGACAGGCACCTTTGTGGTGACCTCAAGCGATTTGGGCGAATTGATGCCTAAAAGCTGCGCGAAAATTCAAATATGGTTGTCTGAACATTACGCTTCCAACCACCGATGGGTTTAAGATATTCTCATCAATTTGGTAGGATATTCATCCCGGTTAATGACCTACCGCTCACGGTCGATTTTCGACCGTTCACAGGATGTTTGCTCTTGAGCAAAATGTTGTGCAAATAAATCTAATGCCATTAAAAAATAATAGGCAACTAAATTACCAGCAGAAACAAAAATTAGATAGCGAATAAACGAAGGTAAATCTGAGCAAATGTCAAGAGAATTGAGAACTTGCTACAAAAATGTCGGTTTTGTTGCTCAGATGTTTAAACAATTGTTATAATTGCATTACTAAACGAGCGCAATTACAGATTGCGCAGATACGTTTGATGGTGAAAGAGCAAGATCGCGGTCTCTTGGGGAGGAGACATCGATGAAAGCGAATTCGGACAAATCTAAGCAGAGTAATAAAGCGACGCGCCGTGTATTGGCAGGCGTTTTGTGCGGAGCCTCCGTGTTGAGCCTGGTACTGTCGCTCGTCATGCCCCCGATCTCGCAGGCCATTGCCAACGATGCCCAGACGGTTTCTACCGAGGAAACTGTAATGGGTTCCTCAAGTGAGTCCGCTGCTGTAGATAACACCAGCGAGGATGCCGAAAACCAGAATAGCGACGAGACCAATGGCGGCGAGGCTGGCTCTTCAAATAGTGCTGGGCAGGCTCAGAGTGCGAATGCGGCTTCAGCGAGAGCGACGGCCACCGTGGAGAAGGGAATTTATGTTCCCACGTCTATCGGTATCGGTACGAATATCGATGTCTCCACCCCCGATCCCGGCGTGGCCACCTACGTCGGCCGCGACATGTACATCGGTGGTAAGCCGAGCGACACTAGTAATCTTGATGCGGAGAACGCCCCCACCGGCTCATATGCCGCTGAGGCGGAGGGCCTTACCTTGGTCCGTGGCAAGCTTGCCATGAATCCAGTCAAAGAGAGCTGGCCCTATCAATCAATTGGTGCTGGTTTCCGCTTTGGCACCGTTGGTTTTGGTTCCCAGTTCCGTCCTGTCGCCGGCAGCACCGTGCTTGCGGTGGCCGGAATTAAAAGTGCGATCACCAAGATGAGCGTTGGTTATAGCGGCGACTCGCCGGAGACGACTACCGTTGGCGCTTGGGAGAAAGGCGCTTGGGTCGGACGGCAGAAATCTTCTGAGGGCGCGACTCCTTCCGGCTTTGCCTACACTGCGCAGATCGCAGGCCCCATCACATACTGGCGCGATAACAATAAACGCCAATCCGTGGTGACAACGCAGGGTAATTGGTACGAGGGCAAGAACTTTCAGGAAAGCAACCTGTTCAATCAAACTGTTGATTTGACTAATGTCAACAATAACGATTATTCGAGCTACAACGGTGAAGATGGGTACCTCTCGAAGCTATCGAAACAGCTCAACTCGTTTGCAAATACCGGCACGCTCGAGGTTGGTTTCGCGAGCAATCACAACAACTACGTAATCAACAAGTACGACAAGACGGATTGTAATTATGGCCTGGTGTTTGATGAGTCGTATAAGACCATATATTCGGACTGCGCCGATACGTCGCTCAATGGTAAGCATTTCAAGAATAGCGAGCGTCTTATCACGTTTAAGGGCGACAACACCTCTATGCAGCAGGTGTTCACCATCGATGCTTCTCAGCTGAGCAATACATACAACAACGAGTATTATCGTGGCGTTGATTTCGCATTCGAGGGCATTCCCAAGGGCGCCTCGGTTGTTGTGAACGTTACCGGATCTTCGAATATTGAGTTTCACAATGGCTGGCGCTTTTGGTGGAACGGTACCGAGATTTCGCGTGGTTACGAAACTCAATATTCCGGCAAGGAGCTGGGCGAGGCATACGCGACGGCTTCCCAGTCCATCATGTGGAACTTTGTCGATACGCAAAGCCTTACCATTCGAGGCGGCATCGCGGGAGAAAACCGCGCGGACTGGGGATACGGCGGCACAGCCACCGGTGCCAAGTGGACTGACGACGATCCTGCGGCGGCTATGATCGGATCGATTCTCGTTCCCAACGGAAGTTTCGACGACCATGTGACTACCAACGGCCGCGTTTATGTGGGCGTCGATTTCTCAATGAACAGCCCGAAGGTTGCCGCAGCATTTGGTGAGGGTAACTCGGCTTCCGTCATCGATATGGATCAGGAGCGTCACAACTTCCCGTGGTCTGGGTCGTATACGCCCGACGGCTCCGCCGTTGCGTGGAGCAAGGTCGATGCGGCGAACGGCAACACGTCGCTTCCTGGTTCCTCGTGGGCTATCTATGGTTCTGTCGAGAATGCTGTCGCGGGCAAGGACGCTATCGTGACGGTGACTGACGGTGGCGCAAATGATTACGCTTCGGGTGATGGCAAGCTTCAGTTCAACTATCTGAACCAGAAGGCAAACATCGGCAATTCCAACGATACCAACTACTTCACGTATTACATCAAAGAGGAGACGGCGCCGGCTGGCTACCAGAAGTCAGACACCATCTACTATGCCACTATGAACAATACTGGCGAGAAGCCGAACTACGTTCAGGGTTACGTGGATGAGAACGGCAAAAATGTTCCGTTCGAGAATAACCCCACAGGTGCCATTCCCAACACCAAGATCATCACCGGTACGGTGTCTTGGACCAAGGTGGCGGAGGACGACACAAAACACACTCCTTTGCCTGGTTCTGAGTGGAAGCTCACCAAGAAAAAGGACGCCGATGGTACGGCCGACCAGTCCTGGACCGTGATCGACCGGGAGAGCGACCAGTCGACTTCGAGCGATACCACGTGGGCAGACACCGACACCGCGCCTGGCAAGTTCACGCTCGAGGGTCTGCTGCCGGGTACGTACACGCTTGTTGAGACCCAGGCTCCGTTTGGCTACAACTTGAACACCACGGTTTATGAGTTCACGGTGTCCAACGAGAACGGTTCCGTCACGTGGACCGAGGGAAAGAGCCCGACGATTGACGGGAACAACGTCTACATTTCCGACGCCCTTACCACTACGTCCGTGAAGATCCCGGTGACCAAATCTGTTCGCAATACGGACTGGCCGAAGGGCGATAAAGACAAATATGTGCCGTTCGAGTTCAGCATCGAGGCTACGGGGGCAAATAAGGATAGCGCACCTAAGCTTGATCCGACGACTATTTCCGTCGCTCCCGCAGCGGGCTCCACCAAGGTCAACGACATCGTGGCATCCTTTGGCGGTATCTCGTTCTCCAAAAAGTACCTCGCCGAGATCGACGATTCGAACCCGACTGGCGCCAAGACCTACACCTACACGGTGAAGGAGGTCGCGCCTACCACCGGTGCCATCGACAAGCTTCGCTACTCCAAGGCCGAGTACCAGGTGGCCGTCACGGTGAAGGCCGTCATGGATGAGACCACTGGCAAGTACTCCGGCCTCACCACCTCCACCACGGTCACGCAGGTGAAGGACGACATGGGCAACACCGTGAGTAACACCATCGGCAAGGACGCCGCGCCCAACGCCATTCCCGCCTCCACCTTCACCAACACCTACTCCACCACTCTGCCTCTTTCCGGTATGTCGGGCGTCACTGTGACATACCTTGCCGGCGCGGCGGTGCTTTGCGCTGCTGCGGCCTGGATGCACATTCGTCGCAAGGCGAATGCGAAGGGAGGCGAGCGTCGTGAATAAGAAAGTTTGCTCCTTCCCGATCTTGTTTGCGCTGCTTGCCCTCCTGATCGGCACCTGCGCGGTTGTGTTCCCCGCTTCCGCGCAGGCCGCGCCGACCTCGACCGGTTCCATCACGGTGAGCGGCACCGTGGCGCGCAGCTACGACGCCTACCAGATCTTTAGCGCCAACGTCGTCGACGACAGCGGCGACGCCAAGATCGCCACCGACCTCGCCTGGGCAAGCGACGCCGCACGCGACGCCGCGCTGCCTGTGCTGCACAGCGCCGGCATGCCCAATTCCCAGTCCACCGCGCAGGAAGCTGCCGAGTGGCTCAACACCGATTCCCACCTTACGAGCGCGCTGAGCGCACAGCTCGCTCGTTCCCTCCAGAGCTCTGACGCCGTGTCCGTGGCCCTTAACGCGGGCACGACGACCGAGCTGTCCTGTGGCTACTGGCTCATCGTCGCCGACGACGACGCCATCGCCCAGGGCGAGGTCGGCACCGCGCCGATCATGGTTCTGGTCGGCGGCAGCGCCGTCACCGTCAAGCCCAAGGCCGCCACTCCCAAGGTGGCCAAGCACGTGCTGGAGGACAGCACCGCCGCCTGGGGCAAGGCCGCCGACGCCACGGTCGCCGACGACCTGTACTGGCGCCTCTCGGCCACGGTTCCAGCGGGTCTTGCTGCCTACGACACCTACACGGTGCGGTTCGTCGACACCATGGGCGCGGGGCTCGACCCCTCCAAGGTGGCCGCGAGCATGCGCGTGTACGCGGCGGCGGGCGCGGACGGCGGCTTCGGTGCCGTCTCGGCCGGCAAGGACGGGCGCACCGGTACCGAGCCCGCGAAGGGTTGGACCGATATCACGGCCCAGTGCAGGGTCTCGGTCGACGGTAAGACCTTCACCGTGCGCACCGGCGACCTGATCGCCGCGCTCGGCGGGGCCGACGCCTTCACAGCTGGCGCCCGCGTGGTCGCCGTGTACAATGCGCCGCTCAACAGCGCATGCAGCCACGGCATCGCCAAGGGCAACCCCAACGAGGTCTACCTGCGCTACCCGCGCTCTCCCTTTGCCGACCAGTCCGGCGACGCCGGATTCACCCGCACGCCGAGCGATGATGCGTGCGCCTACACCTGGGATCTCGCGCTCACCAAGCGCGGCAGCGACGGCGACAAACCGCTTGCCGGGGCGGTCCTGAGCATCGCCGACGCCCGCGGTCGCACACTGGCGGCCGACGGCACGTGGGATGCGGAGGGCAAGGCCACCGTCACAACGGGCGAGGACGGCCGCGTGACCGTCTCGGGCGTGGACTCGGGCAAGCTGGAGGTCCGCGAGCTCAAGGCACCCAAGGGCTACACCGCCTTTGAGGGCATACGATCCGTGACGGTCAAGGCCGAGGGCCTGGACGTCGATCAGGTGGCCGCCGCCAAGCCCAAGCTCACCATCACGGCCGAGTCGCCCCTGCGCGCCGACAGCGCGGACGGGTCGACGGGCAGCCTGGAGGCGTCGCTCATCAACACGCCCACCGGCACACCCCCTAGCATTACCACCGGAGGCTTTATGCCCTCGACTGGCGATATGGCAATGTACGCCGCGGCCGCCGCAGCGGTCGCCGGAGCCGCGCTCATCGTGGTCGCGCTCCTGGTCAAGCGGGGAGGTGGCAGCCATAAAGAGTAGCTGGCAGCCCCACAGAGAGCGGGGCGAGACGTAGCGAAGTAGATGCTAAGACACAGACAGACAGATTTAGATCAAATGGAATTCGAGCAGAAAGCAGAGGAAAAGAAGATGAGCATGAGCAAGAACATCGCACGCCTGGCAGTAACCGCCGGCCTCACAGCAGCGCTGAGCTTCGGCGGCGTCATGGCCCCGGTGACCATGGCGTTTGCAGCTGAGGGTGCGGCTGCAACGGCCAATAGCATCACCATCAAGAAGAACGAAAACAATGGTGATGTGAAGTACAAGGCATATCAAATCTTTAAGGCCGATGTCGTGGACAAGGACGGGAAGAGGGTCGCGTCCAACGTCGATTGGGCCAACGGGCTATCTGAAACTGTTAGGGCTGGCATCATTGCCGCCATAAAGAATGCCGACAAAAGCGGCGAGCTTTCCAATGATCCCTCCGCACAGGACGTCGCCGACTGGATGGCCACAAATCTCCAGGATGCTTCTCAGGTTGTGAACAATGGTGATTTGCTCGATACGATTGCTAGCTTGGTCAAGGGCACTACTCCTGTCACGCCAAAGGGAGCTTCTACCGCTGCTTTCGCCGCGGACATCTCAGTATCATTTGATAACTCTGGCTACTATCTCTTCCTGACGGACGATGACTCTATCGGCACTGCGGATAGCTATTCCGGCAAAAAGCAGACTGGCACTTCGCCGATTTTCGCTGTCGTGGGCGGCAGTGCTGTTGAGGTTACCGAGAAGACCGGCATTCCTACGGTTACAAAGAAGATTAAGGACGACAAGCCTGGCAGCCGTTGGGCCGACAAGGCTGACTCGCAGGTTGGTCAGAATGTTCAATATCAGCTGACCGGCACCGTTGCCGAAAACGTGGCCTCGTTCAATACTTACTACTACGAGTTCCGCGACGAACTGTCTGCTGGCCTGATTGCCGACAATAATTCGGTCCATGTTACGGTTTATGCGAACAACGAGGATACGAGTGGAACCGAGGTAAACCTTCCCACGGGCGCGGTTGAATACAATACGACTGGCAACAATAATGTTCTGACGGTTAAGTTTAATGATTTGAAGGCTGTGACCGCCAAGAACGGTTCCTCTGCCATTAGCATCACCAAGGACTCCAGGGTCGTCGTCACCTACACCGCAAAACTCAATCCCGCGAGGACTGAGAAGGTTACCGTTGGCGGCGTGGGCAATGACAACAATGTTAAGCTCATCTACTCCAATAACCCCATGAGCGGTGGCAAGGGTGAGTCCGTGCCCGATACCGTTCGTGATTACACCTATGCGCTTAAGCTCGTCAAGGAAGACTCTGTCGATAGTAACACCAAGCTCAAGGACGTCATGTTTACCATCAAAGCCACGGGCGCTGACGAGCTTGAGTCTGGCAAAGTGGGCACGCAGTATGTTCATGAGAACGGTTCGCTTGGCGATGGCGAGTACAAGTTCAAGACTAATGAGAATGGTGAAATCAACGTAAAGGGCCTCGATGCCGGTACCTACACGGTGCACGAGGTTGAGGGCAGTAACCCTGGCTACAACACGTTGGATGACTTTACCTTCACCATTACCGCCGAGGGCCTTGATGAACTCGAGGACGCGACGCTCGATGGGAACACTGATCCGAATACGCTGAATGTGACCGCGGGGAAGAACGGCTCCACTTTGGTCACCCCGTCAGTCGATGGCGGCACCGTCACCCTTGTCGTCCGGAACAAGAAGGGCTCCAACCTTCCTCTCACCGGCCTCAACGGCGTGACCTTCACTTGGATCGCTGGTGGCGCGGTGCTGTGCATCGGCGTGGCGCACCTCATCCGCAGCCGTAAGCAGGCTGAGGAGTCCGAGCAGGAGTAACGCTCGCTCACCCATCTCTTTGGCAGGTGGGATGTGATGGCCATGAGACTTGCGGACACTTTTCTCGTCCATCTACGTTCTTGCTTTGCCATTCTCTTTTCGGGGCAGACTCCGCGCTGGAGTTTGCCCCGTTTTTTTGGGATAACGTAGCCAGCCTCCATTGCCCGATGCGGGCACGTTCGTCATCGCGTTTCTTGACTCGTATGAGGTTCGGTTTAAGGTCCGTAGGCGCACGCGCGGTGCGGACGGTGGACGGCATTTGCGCCGCAACAAGCGCAAATAAAAAGGCTCTGTTAGACCGCCGTTGACATATAGGTGATGCCACAGTGATATAATTAAACCAGTAACCACGGCATTGGAGCAGGTATGAACGCCGAGGATCTGGTCATCACCCTCAAGAAGAATATGGCGAAGCTCGGCAAGTCCGAGCGACGCCGCGCAATCGAGTCAGTGCGCGACATCATTCGTGCCGCCATGTTCGACGATGCAGCGGGGAGCGGCTACGCGATAGAGCGTTGCCCCCGCTGCGGCTCAGTCGCTATCGTCAAGAAGGGCAAGTCCAGGAACGGTGAGCAGCGCTACCTCTGCCGCGACTGCGGCAGGACGTTCTCCGGCTCCACCGACCGGATCCTCGGCACGAGCAAGCTGCCCCGCGAGACCTGGATGGCCTATGCCGAGTGCTTCGTCCTCATGCTCCCGCTGCGCGAGTGCGCCGACCGCTGCGGCGTCTGCCTCGAGACCGCCTACACCATGCGTCACAGGCTCATCGAGTGCCTGAAGGTATATTCGCCCGAGTTTCACGTCGGGCAGGGGCAGGCCTGCGAACTTGACGAGACGTACTTCCCCGAGTCTTTCAAGGGCAACCATTCAAAGGGTTCCTTCACCCTGCCGAGAAAGGCCCGCCATCGCGGTAAGCAGGTCCACAAGCGCGGCCTTTCCCGCGAGCAGATCTGCGTCATGACGGGCATCAGCGACACGAACGCCACCTTCTTCGAGGTCTCGGGGCGCGGCGTGGTCTCTCGCAAGCGAGCAGCGGAGGCACTTCGCGACCGTATCGGCGCGGGCGCGGTCGTCGCCACGGACAAGGCGACCGCATACATCGACGTGCTGCACGACCTGAAGGTCGCCTCGCATGAGTCCTATGACTCCAAGGACCGCTCGGAGGGCACCATCAACCGCATCAACACCGTCCACTCGCTCCTCGATTCGTTCATGGCCCGCTTCAAGGGCGTGTCCACCAAGCACCTCGGCGCCTACCTCGATTGGTTCCGCTGGTGCCGCACCTTCATGGCGACCGACTCCCGTACCGCGGAGTCCACGGTCGCACGCCAGCTCGTCAACGGCACCTGCACGATCCGCATCCGCGACATGTTCAACGTCCTGCCGCCCTATATGGACTACTGGGTCCCGCGGGCGGCATAGTCCGCTAAAATGGTGGCACCGTGGTATACACGAGAGATAGGAGCCGCCATGCCGTCGAACATACCTGCAACCACCATCAGGATCGAGCCGGAGGTGAAGAGGGAGGCGTCTGCCATCCTCGATGAGCTCGGTTTGTCCATGTCCACAGCGATGAACATGTTCCTCCGAGCGGTGATCCGCGAGGGCGGCATGCCGTTTGAGATGAAGGTTTCGAAAGATGCCAACAGGCAATAATCGGGAAAACAGCATCCGAATCGCAATCGAGGAGCGCGGCAAGGCAATCATCTCGACGCAAAAAAGTAGAGAGGATTATCGGCAGTATTTCACTCCACCGGAAATTGCGGCGCTCGCTGCCTCCCTATTTTCGTCTACCTCTGCCTCCCTCCCTCTTATTGACCTTGGGGCGGGTACGGGAATCCTCGGCGTGTATACCGCGCTGTCTGTCCCGACATCGAGTGTCACCGCTGTTGAATCGGATATATCGCTGGTAGAAGGTTGCAGGCGCTCGCTGGCAACGCTTGGCTTGGAGTATTCCGTCGTCTGCAATGACGCTCTCGATGTCTCTTTCGATCGAGACTTTGGCAGGGCAGTTCTAAATCCGCCGTATCAGAAGGCAGTCACCGATCTTACCGACGACGATGGCGTAACCGTCAGGACGCCGAACCTGTATGCAGCCTTCATCGTAAAGGCGATCAGCTTGCTTTCATCTAAAGGTGAGCTGGTGGCGATTGTTCCGAGGTCATGGATGTCCGGGGCCTACTATGCACCGTTTAGACATTACATACTTTCACGATGCTCCCTCGACTCGATAATCGTTTTGGACAGCAGGACGGATGCGTTTTCCGAATTTGGGGTATTGCAGGAAATCTGCATTGTCAAGTTGACCAAAGACGGATGCCAACATCTGGTATCCGTAGCTGAAAATCATCGCATCGGAGACAAACCGGCTTTTCAGCCGGTAGAACTCAAACAGCTCCTATTGGGCGACGATCTCGTTATCGCGACGGCGAATGTCGGCGGAAAACAAAGGGCTACCCTCGCCGAAGCCGGATTTAGGGCATCGACGGGGAAAATCGTCATGCATCGCAACGGTGCAAGCGCGACTGCCTCGAAAGGGCGGGGAGTGCAGGTGCCTTTAATCCAAGTTGAGAACCTGTCGAACGGCGGGGTGCTTCATCCTGCCGAGAACCCCAAAAAGCCACAGTGGCTTGACGCCCACGGCGCTCGCAATGGGCTGATTCCTGCGGGGTATTACGTGCTCGTAAAGCGCTTCTCCCCGAAAGAGGAGAAGAAAAGGTTGAGAGGGTTCCTATTGGCTGCAAAGGAGCCCGTCGCGGTCGAAAATCATATCAACATCCTCCATGCCGGTACGGCTAGGAGCGTGGTTCCTCTGAAACGGGCGCAAGCCGAGCGTCTACTTCAGTGGGTAAACTCCAGCGAGACCGAATCCTATTTCAACAGTTTCGCTTCCACAACCCAGGTAAATGCCGGGGATCTTAATCGCCTTCCGTTAGAGAGAGGAATTTAGGCCAATGAGGGTGACGATACAGAGGGCGCGGAACATCCTTGCCGATCTCGAGCTGGATTCACGGCTCATGAACGATCGCTCGGCCTACGTTGCCATGGTTTGCTGCGGGCTGAACAATTCTTCACAATGGGATGAAGCCCATAAAACAAGTCTTGGAATCAACGACATGATCCTCGCGATTAACTCTGGTTTTCCGAAAGCGAACAAGGGGCATGGATATAAACCGAATACCCGAGAGACGATTCGAGATAAAACGGTGAAGCCATTTATTGCAAACGGCCTTCTTAGCATTGAGGACCCTGCAATCTCGGCAAACTCTTCCAAAGTGCGCTATACGAGCTCAGACCATCTAGTCAATCTCTTCAAATCCGTATCTAAGAATTCATACAAGACCGAGTTGCTGCGATTGAAGAAGGTTGCCGAGAAAAGACGAAGCGTCTACCAGAACCAAAGGGAACTTGAAATGAATCCCGTTGTCCTGCCGGATGATCAAGTAGTGTTCATTTCAAACGAAGGCCAAGGTCCACTGGTCCAGTCAATACTGGAGTCAATGCTTCCTAAATTTGCAGGAGGTTCACAGGTTTTAGCTATGGACACAGCAGATGGTCTCAAGTTTTTTAGAAGGAAAAAGAGTGCCGATTGTTGCAAACAGCTAGAGGCGCTTATCTCTGCACAGGAAAAGACTGCAGGAAACACCCCAATCTATCCTGATGTCATTGCATATGATTGCGATAAGAACTGGCTGTTTTTGATCGAAGCCTGCAATAGCGAGGGTATTTTCGATGATGAGAGGAAGACAAAACTGCAGGAGCTGTTATCGCCCGTGTTTCCGAATCTAATTTTCATAACCTGTTTTAACTCGCGCACTTCAATGAAGACTTGGCTTCCTGACCTGGCTTGGGAGACCGAAGTGTGGGTAAGAGACAACCCCGACCATATGATTCACTTGGACGGTTTTAAATACCTGTCGCCGTATACGGAGGACTAAGACTTCATGTCAACGGTGGTCTAACAGAGCCAATAAAAATGCCCGGGGTTAGAGGCCCGGGCATTTAACAACGTCGGAAACTGGTCGCCCGCGCTCCTAAGTACTTACGCGGGGTGCGTCGTTTCCTATTGATATTGTATCCCGAATCGCCCCGCCGATCCGGGACATTTTGAAAACGCAAACACGTCGGGCAAACCCGGACAATGCGGCCAGGCTCCGCTGGACGAGGAACCGTGTGTGTAACTATCGAACAGATGTTTGTCAAAATCGCGTTTACCAGCTGTGGGTGCATACGCTCGCAGTAAAATGGCATTGCGACGCATCCCGTGCGCGGGCGGCCGACGACTCGATCGGAGGTCCCCAAATGCTGAAATTCCTTAACGCGCTCGCCGCCCTCGCGGCGGTGGGCACGTTCGTCATCGCGTTTCTTGACTCGTATGAGGTTCGGTTTAAGGTCCGTAGGCGCACGCGCGGTGCGGACGGTAGAAGGCATTTGCGCCGCAACAAGCGCAAATAAGAATGCCCGGGGTTAGCGGCCCGGGCATTTAACAAAACCAGAAAACTAGGCCGCCCGCGCTTTCGAACACTTACGCGGGGTGCGTCGTTTCCTATTGACATTGTATCCCGAATCGCCCCGCCGATCCGGGACATTTTGAAAACGCAAACACGTTGGGCAAACCCGGACAATGCGGCCAGGCTCCTCTGGACGGGGAATCGTGTGTGTAACTATCGAACAGATGTTTGTCAAAATCGCGTTTACCAGCTGTGGGTGCATACGCTCGTAGTAAAATGGCATTGCGACGCATCCCGTGCGCGGGCGGCCGACGACTCGATCGGAGGTCCCCAAATGCTGAAATTCCTTAACGCGCTCGCCGCCCTCGCGGCGGTGGGCACGTTCGTCATCGCGTTTCTTGACTCGTATGAAGTTCGGTTTAAGGTCCGTAGGCGCACGCGCGGTGCGGACGGTGGACGGCATTTGCGTCGAAAGCGCAAATAAGAATGCCCGGGGGTCGGATCCCGGGCATTTAACAAAAGCTGAAAACTAGGCCGCCCGCGCTCTCGTACACTTACGCGGGGTGCGTCGTTTTCTATTGACATTGTATCCCGAATCGCTCAGCCGATTCGGGACATTTTGAAAACTCAAATGCGGGCCCATACTCGCACTGCGCAATGCTGCCAGGCTGCGTTGTCCGGCGCATGAGCTCGCTAATCGGCTATTATTTGTTCAGACAACCTGAGCTGTAGAGGAGTGACCGGCGATGGTGCAGGGCGCCAAACATATGAAGAGCAATAACGCCGCGGACAACGGCGGCTCAAGCCCTCAGCCCAAACCTCAACCAAAGCCCAAGCGTCGCCGCAAGCGACTTCCGCGCTGGGCCGATCGGCTCATCACCATCGTCATCATCCTTATTGGCGTGGGCCTTATGACCTGGCCGTGGATCTTGGACCGGCTCGAGGCCTCGGGCGTGTTCAACCAGATCAGCACGGTGTCCAGCACCGTGGACGCGCTGTCTGCCGAGGAGCGCGAGCGTATCCTGCTCCAGGCGCGCTCCTTTAACGAGCAGCTGGCGGGCGAGGCCACCGAGCTTCCCGCCGACCAGATCGAGCCCTACGCCCAGCAGCTCATCTTTGACCGCGACCCCATGATGAGCTGGGTCGAGATCCCCTCCATCGACGTGAGCATGCCCATCTACCACGGCACGAGCGAGGAAGTCCTTATGGCGGGCGTCGGCCACCTGGAGGGCACGAGCCTGCCGGTGGGCGGCACCTCGACGCATTGCGTGCTCACCGCGCACTCGGGTATGCGCAACCTGAGCATGTTCGACGACATTCACTCGCTGGAGCCCGGCGACCTGGTGCTGCTGCACACCATGAACAAGACGCTCGCCTACAAGATGGTGGACTCCGAGGTCGTGCTGCCCGAGGAGATGGAGTCGCTGACCATCGAACCCGGCGCCGACAAGGTGACGCTCGTCACCTGCACGCCCTACGGCGTGAACGACCATCGCCTGCTGGTGCATTGCGTGCGCACCAAGTACAACAAGAAGGACGTCGACAAGCAAAAGTCGCTGGCCGGCCGCCACTGGGGCAAGCGCGAGTTTGCCGTGCTCATCGTGGTCGTAGCCATTGTGCTGTTGCTGCTGGACATCGTGATCCACGCGGTCCGTAAGCGCCGCAAGGCCAAGGCCTCGGCATAGGACATCGTTCAGAACCACCACAATGGGGACAGGCGCCTTTGTGGTGGTCGGGGGCTTCCAAACCATCACAACATTCGATGAAAATTTCGATTTTGACGAAAAGCATCGAATGTTGTGATGGTTTTCGTTGCGGGCGAGACGGTTTCGCTGCAGAACCGCCAGCCCGCCGCCCTCGTTACGTTTTCGCTGCATTTGGCTAAAGCGCCTGCTCCAAGCCGGCGTTGCCCTGTATACTAGAGCGGTTTAACTGTTATGCGGAAGGGAGCGCCTATGGCACTCAGCGAGAAAGACGTGCGCGGCATCGCCGAGTACGCAAAGATCGCACTGACCGATGACGAGCTCGCCCAGATGACGTCCTACATGAACGACGCCGTCCAGATGCTCGAGCCCGTCTTGCAATATGACTTGCCCGACGTGGAGCCCACGTTCCATCCCATCGGAAGCCTGTCCAACGTGATGGGCGACGACCTGCGCGAGCCCGAGCGCGATCTGCCGCTCGACGTCGCGCTCGAAAACGCCAGCAGCGCGCGCGACCGTTACTTCCGCGTGCCGTCCATTTTGGGAGAGGGGGAGAGCGAGTAATGGCGCTAAGCTTCGATTCCCTTACCGCCGCCCAGATCGCCGCGGGCGTTGCCGCCGGCGACTTTACCGCTACCGAGGTGGCCCAGGCCTCCCTTGCCGCCATCGAGGCGCGCGAGGGCGGGGTCCAGGCATTTCTGCAGGTGGCACCCGAGCTCGCGCTCGAGGCCGCTGCGCGCGTGGATGCCGACCGTGCCGCAGGCAAGTCGCTGCCCCCGCTCGCGGGCGTGCCGCTGGCCATTAAGGACAACATGAACCTTGTGGGCACGCGCACCACCTGCGCTTCCCGCATGCTCGGGGACTACCAGAGTGCTTACACCGCCACCTGCGTCCAACGCATGCTCGACGCCGGCTGCTTGCCCATGGGCAAGGCCAACATGGACGAGTTCGCCTTTGGCAGCTCTACCGAGAGCTCGGCGTTCCATCGCACCAACAACCCCTGGGATACCGAGCGCGTGCCCGGCGGCTCTTCGGGCGGCTCTGCTGCCGCCGTCGCCGCGGGCGAGGTCGCGCTCTCGCTGGGCTCGGACACCGGCGGCTCCATTCGCCAGCCGGCGTCGCTGTGCGGCGTGGTGGGCTTTAAGCCCACGTATGGCGCCGTGAGTCGTTACGGCGTGGTTGCCTTTGGCTCGTCGCTCGACCAGGTGGGACCCTTTGGCCGCACGGTCGAGGATGTCGCGCTGGCCATGAACGCGCTTACCGGCGCGGGCCACGATCCGTACGACTGCACCAGCCAGGATTGCGCCGTCGACTTTACCGAGCATCTTAACGACAGCATCGAGGGCAAGCGCGTGGGCATTATCCCCGCGTTCATGGAGGCCGAGGGCCTGACGCCCGAGGTCAAGGCCGCTGTTCAGCGCGCCGCCCAGGAGCTGCAGAACCAGGGCGCCGAGCTGGTCGAGGTCGACCTGCCGCACCTGGACGCCGCCATCGCCGCCTACTACGTCATCGGGCCTGCCGAGGCGTTCTCCAACCTGGCACGTTTCGACGGCATTCGCTACGGCTATCAGGAGGAGGGCTGCGCCAACCTGTCCGACCAGAGTTCGCTCTCACGCGCCCACGGCTTTGGCGCCGAGGCCAAGCGCCGTCAGATGCTCGGCGCCTACCTGCTGAGCTCGGGCGTGTACGACAAGTACTACTACGCTGCGCAAAAGGCCCGCACGCTCATCACGCAGGACTACGATGCCGCGTATGCCAAGGTGGACACCATCCTCATGCCCGCCTCGCCGCGCACGGCCTTTAAGTTTGGCGAGATCAGCGACCCCACGCAGATGTACCTCTCCGACCTGTACACCATCTCGCTCAACATTTGCGGCAACGGCGGTATCTCGGTGCCGCTGGGCCTGGGTGAGGATACTCAGCTGCCTGTTTCTGCCCAGCTGGTGGGTCCGGCGTTTAAGGACCGTCAGCTGCTCACGTTTGCCCGCGCCCTGGAGCGCGGCTTTGCCGATGCCGCCACGGGTGCGCCCGCGCTTTCCGTCGCGCCCGATTTTGCCGGGAAGGGAGGCGAGCTGTAATGAAGGAGCTTTCCGAGGTCCTGCAGGATTGGGAGGCCGTGATCGGCCTGGAGATCCATACCGAGCTCACCGCACTCGATACCAAGATGTTCTGCAACTGCAAGCTCAGCCACGATGACGAGCCCAACGCCAACGTGTGCCCGGTGTGCCTGGGCCTGCCCGGCGCCCTGCCGGTGCCCAACAAGCGCGCCATCGAGAGCATCGTCAAGGCCGGTCTGGCCACCAACTGCGAGATCCAGCGCCACTCGATGTTCTACCGCAAGCACTATTTCTATCCCGATATGGCCAAGAACTTCCAGACTACGCAGGGTCCGGTCGCCTTTGCCATGTACGGTCACCTGGATCTGGACGTGACCGGTCGCGGTGCCGCCGAGCGCCCCGACTGCGCGTTTGGCGAGGCCGAGGCTCAGAGCCTGGCGAGCGCCTCGGCCAACGCCGAGGGCCTGTCCACGTCCATGACGTCGACCATGCGCGAGGGTAACCAGCGCGCCGGTCACCTGGCCAGCTACGACGCGTCCAACCTGCAGATGCCCGAGCGTCGCGAGGACGGTTCCTACACGGTGCCCATCCGCATCCTGCGCATCCATATGGAGGAGGACGCCGCCAAGATGGTCCATGTGGGCGGCGCCGAGGGCCGCATTACCGCCGCGGCCGAGTCGCTCGTCGACTACAACCGCTGCGGCACGCCGCTCATTGAGCTCGTCACCGAGCCCGATCTGCGCACGCCCGAGGAGGCTCGCCTGTTTATGGAGAAGCTCCGTCGCATCTTTGTGACACTGGGCATCTCCGACTGCTCCATGGAGAAGGGCTCCATGCGTTGCGACGGCAATGTGTCGCTGCGCCGCCGCGGCGAGACCAGGCTGGGCACCAAGACCGAGCTCAAGAACCTCAACTCGTTTAAGAGTCTGCATGACGGCCTTGCCTACGAGATCTGCCGCCAGGCCGAGGTGCTCGAGGAGGGCGGCATTATCTACCAGGAGACCCGCCACTGGGAGCCTAGCCGCAAGCGCACCGTTGTCATGCGTGTGAAGGAAACGGCAGACGACTATCGTCTGTTCCCCGATCCCGATCTGGCGCCGTTCGATCTGGACGACGAGTTCATCGACCGCTGCCGTGGCGAGATCCCCGAGCTGCCCGATGCCAAGCGTGCCCGTTTTGAGGCCGACTTTGGCATTAAGACGGCTGATGCCGAGCAGATTGCCGGCGACCCCGAGTTTGCCGACTTCTTTGAGGCCGCCGCTGCCGGTATGGCTGGCAAGGAGGCCCAGACGGTCGCAAACCTGCTGGTCAACGAGATGATCGCCTACCTTAAGGGCGCCGGCGTCTCGCTGGCCGAGTCCGGCATCGCGCCGGCTCAGGTGGCGGCGCTTGCCAAGCTGCTAGCGACCGATGCCATCAGCTCCAACCAGGCGCACGAGGTCTTTGAGGCCATGGCCCAGACCGGCGACGATCCCAACAAGATCGTCGATGAGCGCGGTATGCGTCAGGTGAGCGATGCCGGCGCGCTGCAGCCGATCGTGGAAGAGGTGCTGGCTAACTGTGCCGAGCAGGCGCAGCAGTATCGTGACGGCAACCAGAAGGTCATCGGCTTTTTGGTGGGCCAGTGCATGAAGGCGAGCCGCGGCAAGGGCAACCCGAAGCTCTTCAACGAGTTGCTGAGAACGTCGCTCTCGTAAGCGGGAACTCGGGAGCCCCGGCAGGGCGGGTGCTTCCTCAAAATTTCAAACAGTCCTGCGCAAGACGAAGGCCACATTAAGTGGCCTTCTTTGCGTGCGGAACTCATTTTGAGCAAGCACCCGCCCTGCCGGGGCTCCCGGGTTCTGTGACGACTCGGCCGTTCGGGTCAGGTAGGCTGATAGGAAAGATGGTGGCGGAGGCGCAAAATGCGCCTCCGCCTTTTGAATGTGATGAAAGTGTGGCGAAATGAGCTTAAAACTTCCGTAAATGTGATAAATGTCACGTTTTACCTAGGGTAAAATGTGGGAAATATCACGTTTACGGAAGTTTCTTTGCGGGAGGTTCGGTCATGCAGCGAGATATCATTGCCAAGCTTAACGCTTGGAAAGCGTCGGAATATCGTAAGCCGCTTATTCTTAAGGGGGCGCGCCAAGTTGGAAAGACATGGGCGCTTAAGGAGTTCGGACGAACCTCATACCGCAATTTTGTGTATCTGACGCTCGAGGAGCCGTCACCTGGGGTACAGAGCGAGTACGCTCAGTTTTTCGAAGGTACGCGCGATCCTCGACGGATCATCTCAAACCTTTCCCTGGCACTTGGACAGCCTATCGATCCCGGCGAGACGCTGCTTATTATTGATGAGATTCAGGATTGTCCTTCTGCAGTCGGCGCCCTTAAATACTTCTGTGACGAGGCCCCCGAGTATCACGTCGCATGC
The DNA here is from genome assembly GCF_039758965.1 of Collinsella aerofaciens. GTDB lineage: Bacteria > Actinomycetota > Coriobacteriia > Coriobacteriales > Coriobacteriaceae > Collinsella > Collinsella aerofaciens_BR. Next base: position 88,930 of record NZ_JBDMSL010000001.1, read on the forward strand.
GCAGGGTCTTTGTTGGGCGTTCGCTTGTCCCGTGAGACCAGCGCTTTTCCGGTGGGAAAGGTCGAGTTCATGGAGATGCGCCCCATGAGCTTTTCCGAGTTTCTGAAAGCCGAGGGCGCTGCAAACTACGACGAATACCTTGGCGGCCTGGATCAGATCGAGACAGTGCCCGATTTCTTCCATGTCCGTCTCGTCGAGCATCTTCGTCGTTATTTTGCATGTGGCGGCATGCCAGAGGCTCTTGGCCGGTGGGCGGAGACGGGCGATATCGTTCAGGTCGATAAGGTGTTGTCTGATCTCTTGGATTCCTACGAGCGCGATTTTGCCAAGCATGGTGGCCGTGCGCAGTTCGCCAAGCTTTCGCAAATATGGAACTCGATTCCAGCTCAGTTGGCGCGCGAGAACAAAAAGTTCGTTTGGGGTGCGGTGCGCGAGGGGGCTCGTGCTCGAGAATACGAGGATGCTCTGGAATGGCTTGCCGATGCTGGGCTCATCACGGCGGTTCGCCTTAATGCTGCCGGTGGTGTGCCGCTCTCTGCGTACGATGACCTCAAGGCATTTAAAGTCTACTGTCTTGATGTCGGCTTGCTGCGCCGCATGGCAAGGCTGGATGCGTCCGCTTTTGCCATCTCGGATGCGCTATTTTCGGAGTTCAAAGGTTCGTTCGCCGAGAACTATGTGCTTCAGGCATTACTTTCACAGTTAGATGCTGCTCCGCGTTATTGGACAAACGAGAAGCCGAAGCACGAAGTCGATTTTTTGATTCAAGTCGGAAACGAAATCGTTCCCGTCGAGGTCAAATCGGGAGAGGTCGTTCATTCCAAGAGCCTTAAGTACTATGCCGACAAGCATGCGGAGACGACTCCATTGAGGGTCCGCTACTCGCTTAAGAACCTAAAGCTCGACGACGGGGTGCTCAACATTCCGTTGTATTTGGCTGATCGATCTGTCCCTCTTATCAAAAAGGCGCTTGATTGTGCGCATCTTGACGTTTAGATCCTGGGTGAGCTGACGGGCGGCGGCTAATTAATCGCTCCGTTACGGCCAGGGAGCTTGGGCCTTAGCGATACTTGCTTCGCCAAGCCGTGGGTGTCATGCCGGTGTATTGTTTGAAGGCTTGGGCGAAGGCGGCCTGCTGAGGGTAGCCTAGACGTTCTGCCACCTGCGCTATCGTGAGCGCGCTATCTGCCAAAAGGTCCTGTGCTCGCTCCATGCGGCGTCTGCGAATGTAGGCGCCCAAGGGCTCGCCAGTTTGGGCCTTAAAGGTGGCGCATAGTTTGGAGCGGCTTGTGTAGAGCCTCTCGGCCACCTCGTTGATACCCACACGTCTGCCTTTGTCGAGCGCGCGCTCAATCATTGCCGTTGCTTCTTCGGCAATGGTTATGCTGACGCGTGTGTCTGCCGCCTGCCGCGCCTGCTTGTGGGCCGCGCGCGAACAGGCGAGCTCCGCGACCATGGTCTCCACGATGCCCTGCATATAGACGCGTCCGCCTACGGTGCGGGCGCGGTCCTCGTTAATCCGGCGCAGCGTGTGGCAGATGGCAGACGTCGCCTCCTCGTGCCATGGCTCGGCAAACGCCTCAAAGGTTCCCGCGAACTCGGTGGGATAGCGGTGCTCCAGTTCGTCAAAATATCCAGGCAAAAAGAGCACCGAGCGCGAGTGATAGAGCTCCCCCGCAAACAGCGGGCTTAATTCCTCGCCACAGCTATCTTGGATAAAGCTGCAAACGGCATTGTTTGGCCACGGTCCATGCAATGGTTTGAGGTTCGCGGGCGTTATGCCAGCCTCGGGCATGCATGTAAGTGTGGGCGCGCTGACTTCGCTCACGCAGGCGTATGGCTCGGGTGTGTATTCGGCCAGGTACATATCGCGCGTCGGGGTGATGAAATGCTCCATGACGATGCAGGCAGGGGAGAGAGGCATGATCCATGCGCGGCCGTGCGCCCGGTCGTTTGCCACCTCGCCGGTAAAGACGGCGCCCTTGCCGATAAGCTCCAGGCCAAACTGCTCAAATTGCGGTGCGTAGAGCTCGGTTATGTCGGTCGCTGCCCGCCGTATTTGCAAAAGCGTCCCTTTCCTTTGCAGAAACGTCCACGCCTGGCTCGATTGTGAGCCGTGGCTAACACATCAATGATAAGTTGAATACGGTTAACTCTCAAGCCGTTAGAAAGGAATCTCATGGCAAAGGGATCAAAAAGGGAAGGTGGAGGCATCGGCGAGTTGCTCGCGTATGCCGGTGACCGCAAATTCCTAACGTATTTGGGCATGGCGCTCTCGGCGCTCTCGCAGCTGCTGAGCTTTGGCCCGTACGTGTGCATTTGGCTTGTCGCGCGAGACCTTATTGCTGTGGCGCCCAACTGGAGCGAAGCCTGCAATATCGCGACGTATGGCTGGTGGGCCGTGGGGTTTGCGCTGGCAAGCATCGTAGCTTATTTCGTGGGGCTCATGTGCACGCACCTGTCTGCGTTTCGCTGCGCGTCCAATATCCGCAAGACTACGAGCGAGCACCTGCTTAAGCTGCCGCTCGGCTACTTTGACACGCACGCCACCGGTGAGCTGCGTCGTGTTGTAGACGGATGCGCCGCCTCCACCGAGACTTTGCTCGCGCACATGCTGCCCGATATCGCCGGCGCCGCCGCCATGGTCGTGGGCCTGCTCGTGTTGCTGTTCGCCCTCGATTGGCGCTTGGGCGCGGCATGCCTTATCTCGGTCGTCGTTTCGTTTGGCGCTATGGCCACCATGATGGGTGGCAAAGGCGCCGAGTTTATGAAGGCCTACATGGGAGCGCTGGTCAAGATGAACAAGACCGGCACCGAATACGTACGAGGCATCCCCGTGGTCAAGGTGTTTCAGCAGACGGTTTACTCCTTTAAGGCCTTCCACGATGCGATCGCCGAATACGCCGACATGGCACAAACCTATGCGGGCACGTTCTGTCGAGGTCCGCAGGTACTCAACCTTACCGCGCTCAATGGTCTTGTGGCATTCCTGTTGCCCGTGGCGTTGCTGTTGGCGCCGGGCGAGACGGACTTCGCGCATTTTATGGCCAACTTCACGTTTTACGCGATATTTTCGGCCGTGGTACCGACGGCCATGACCAAGCTCATGTTTGTGGGCGAGGCCTCTCAGATGAGTGCCGATTCGCTGGCGCGTATCCGAAGCATCATGGATTCCAAGCAGCTCTCCGTGCCCGCCCAACCCAAGCACCCTGCCGGCGGCGACGTGCGATTTGAGGACGTGAGCTTTACCTACGAGGGTGCCGAAGCACCTGCCGTCAGCCATGTGAGTTTTAGCGTTTCCGCGGGTAGCACCCTCGCCCTGGTGGGTCCCTCGGGTGGCGGTAAGTCAACCTGCGCAAGCCTGATCCCGCGTTTTTGGGATGTCTCCTCGGGTCGAGTGCTCGTAGGCGGTGTGGACGTTCGCGATATGGATCCGCACGAGCTTATGGACCAGGTCGCCTTCGTGTTCCAGACCAACCAGCTGTTCCGGCAAACACTTGCCGATAACGTGCGCGCCTCCAAGCCTACGGCCACTGACGACGAAGTGCGTGCGGCCCTCTCCGCAGCTCAGTGCGACGACATTGTGGCCAAGCTCCCCCAGGGCATCAATACCATGCTCGGTGCCGGCGGAGCATATCTTTCGGGCGGCGAGGTTCAGCGCGTGGCACTCGCCCGCGCGATCCTTAAAGACGCGCCTATCGTGGTGCTCGATGAGGCCACGGCGTTTGCCGATCCCGAGAACGAGGCGCTCATCCAGCGCGCTTTTAGCAAGCTGGCGGCGGGTCGCACGGTCATTATGATTGCGCACCGACTCTCGACTGTAGTGGGCGCAGACCAAATCGTGGTGCTCAAACAGGGCAGCGTGCAGGAGTCGGGTACCCATGCCGAGTTGCTGTCCCAAAACGGTCTGTATGCCAAGATGTGGGCCGAATACGAACAGGCCGCGAGCTGGAAAATCACTGCAGCGACCGCGGATGCCGCCGTCACGAAGGGAGGCGAGGCCTAAATGTTCGCCTCATTCCAAAAGAAGTATTTCCTATCCGATAAAGGCGTCGCCGGCGTAAAACGCGGCATTTTCTGGACCACGCTCACCAATCTCATTACCATGGCCGGCATGGGCTTTTTATTCCTGGTCATGGCCGGCTTTGTCGAGCATCTCGTCAGCGGGGCCGACCTGCCGGATGCCCTGCCGATCGTGGGCGGCCTCCTGGTCTTTTTCGTGTTGCTCTTTGCCTCTAACTGGCAGCAGTATTACTACACCTACTGCATCTTTTACGAGGAGTGCGGCAAGCAGCGTATGGAGATTGCCGAGCGCTTGCGCAAACTGCCGCTGTCGTTTTTTGGTCGTCGTGATCTGGCCGATTTAACCGAGACCATCATGGGTGACGTCCAGGCCATGGAGCACGCCTACAGCCACGTGCTGGGAGAGCTTTGGGGTGCCATCATCGCAAGCGCCATTGTGTTCGTGGCGTCGCTGTTCTTTTGCTGGCAGCTGGCGATTGCGGCGTTTTGGAGCGTTCCCGTGGCCTTTGCCGCGCTGTATCTAACACGCGGCCCCATGGTCCCGGTGTTCGACCGTGTTCGCGCCGAGAAGGTCAAAGTCGCTGAGGCGATCCAGGAGACGCTCGATTGTGTGCGCGAGATCCGCGCCACCAACCAGGAGGCCTATTATCTTGAGGGACTCGGCGCCGTGATTGATGCCGAGGAGCGCGAGACCACTAAGGGAGAACTCGTTAACGGGCTTTTGGTCAACTCCGCCTTTGTCATTTTGCGTCTGGGGATCGCTTCCACGCTGGTAACGGGCGCCGCGATGGTTACCTCGGGGCGGGTCGACTTTTTGGTGATGTTTGCCTTCTTGCTTATGGTGAGCCGCATCTATGCGCCTTTTGACCAGGCGTTGATGCTGGTGTCCGAGCTGTTTGCCGCCGAGTCGTCTGCCAAGCGCATGCGTTCCATCATGGAAGAGCCTGTGGCGCGGGGCAGCGAGAAATTTGAGCCCGCGGGCCACGATGTGGTGTTCGATCACGTGGCATTTGGCTATGGTGCGGGCGAGGACGGCCGTGCCGGCGAGAAAGTTCTTACCGATGTGAGCTTTACCGCCAAGGAAGGCGAGGTCACGGCGCTGGTCGGTCCTTCGGGTTCCGGTAAGTCTACGGTGAGCCGCCTGGCCGCGCGCTTTTGGGATGCTACCGAAGGCACGGTCACCGTGGGTGGCGTGGATGTTGCGAGCGTCGATCCCGAGGTGCTGCTGCGCGACTACGCCATTGTGTTCCAAGACGTGCTGCTCTTTGACGACACGGTGATGGGCAACATCCGCCTTGGCCGCCGCGACGCCACCGACGAGGAGGTCTTGGCCGCCGCACATGCCGCCAACTGCGATGAGTTCGTGAGCCGTCTGCCGCAGGGCTACGACACCATGATCGGCGAGAACGGCTCCAAGCTCTCCGGCGGCGAGCGCCAGCGCATCTCCATCGCCCGCGCGCTGCTCAAAGACGCGCCCATCGTGCTGTTGGACGAGGCGACGGCGAGCTTGGATGTGGAAAACGAGACCGTGGTGCAGCAGGCGCTCTCCCGTCTGCTTGCAGGTAAGACGGTTATCGTTATTGCCCACCGTATGCGTACGGTGGAAAATGCCGACAAAATCGTTGTGCTCAAGGATGGCGTGGTTGCCGAGCAGGGCGCTCCGGCGCAGCTCAAGGCAGCAGGTGGAGAATTTGCCCGCATGGTTGCGCTGCAAAAGGAGGCGGCGGACTGGCAGCTGTAGGAAAGGGGACCAAGATTTCCAAAGGTTAACTTTGGTTGACCATAATAGTTCGACTAAACTAGTCTCAAAAGCGTGCTCGAGCAAACTAATGAACTCGGGTGCTAAGGCACCATGCCGCGCTTGTGCGGCAAAAGGGAGAAGCAACATGAAGAAGTCGACGTTTAACACCCTGCTTGTCGGTGGCGGTTTTCTGCTTGGTACGGCCGGCATCAAGCTGCTCACCAGCGCTCCGGTAAAGAATGCCTGCGTGCAGGGCATTGCGTGCGGTATGCGCGTCAAGAACTGCTACCAGGACATGGTCGAGCAGGCCAAGGCCAATGTCGATGACATGGTTGCCGAGGCTGCCTACATCACCCAGAGCGAGGCCGCTGCTGACGAGGCAGCCGAGTAACGCTCCCAGGCACAAACTATGAGATTCTCGATTATCAGCGAGATCCCCGGCAGGACCCGTCTTCAATTGGCGGGTCCTGTGCCAGAGAGCGATCTCGATGCACTTCTTAAGCTTGGCGGCGATATCGACGGCGTGCACAAGGTGCGCGTTTATGGCCGTATTGGCCAGATGGCGCTGGAGTACGACGAGCCGCGCCGCGCGAGCGTGCTCGACGCCTTGGGCGCACTCGATGCTCAAGCTATCGCCGATGCCAAGTCGGGCTACGTGATGCAACTCGAGCCGCGCAAGCACAAACTCGTTATGGACCTGGCGACACTCGTCGGTGCCCATTACGCACGTCGCTGGTTCTTGCCGACGCCTCTGCGTGCGGTGTTTGTCGTGGCCGGTTACATGGCATTTTTGCGCGCTGCCCTTCATGAGCTGGCGCAGCCGCGCCTAACCGTTCCCGTGCTCGACGCTTCGGCCATTGGCATTTCGTTCGTCAAGCGTGATGTCGACACCGCGGGCCAGACGATGTTCCTGCTCAACGTGGGCGAGCTGCTCGAGGACTACACGCGCGCCATGAGCGAAAACGAACTCATCAACTCGCTGCTCGATGTGCCCGACAAGGCGCAAAAGGTCGTCGGCGACACCGAGGTATGCGTTGCCGCGACCGAGCTTGAGCCCGGCGATCTGGTCGCCGTGCGCACTGGCATGTCCATTTGCATCGACGGCGTGGTTGAGCAGGGGAGCGCTATGGTCAACCAGGCGACCCTGACTGGCGAGCCGCTGGCCGTCGAGCGCAGCGCAGGCGACGACGTGTTCGCCGGCACCGTCGTGGAAGACGGCAGCATCTTGGTGCGTGTGCGCGCCAATACGGCGCAAACCAAACTGCGCTCAATCGTCTCACTCGTGCAGACGGCCGATTCGCTCAAGTCCGAGGGCCAGTCGCATATGGAGGACCTTGCCAACAGGATCGTCCCGTGGAACTTCCTGCTCGCGGGCCTGGTTGCGCTTACCACCCGCAGCCTCATCAAGACCTCGGCGGCACTGATGGTCGACTACTCGTGTGCACTCAAGCTCACGGGTTCCGTTGCCGTCATGACCGCTATGAGCGATGCTGCCAAGATGGGCGTCATGGTCAAGGGCGCCAAGTACTTTGAGTCGTTTGCCAAGGCCGATACCATTGTCTTTGACAAGACCGGTACGCTGACCGAGGCCCAGCCGCGCCTAGCTTGCGTACTCACCACCGACGGCTGGAGCGAGGACGAGATTCTGCGCCTTTCTGCCTGTCTGGAGGAGCATTTCCCGCATCCGGTGGCGCGTGCCGTGGTCAACGCCGCCCGCGAGCGCGGGCTCGAGCACCGCGAGCGCCATGCTGCGGTCGAGTATATTGTGGCGCACGGCATCGCTTCGTCCATCGAGGGGCGTCGCGCCATCATCGGCTCCGCTCACTTTGTGTTCGATGACGAGCATGCCCAGCTAGAGGCAGAGACGCAAGAGCAAATTGAGTCCCAGATGCAGGGCTTGTCGCCGCTGTACTTGGCGGTCGATGGTACCGTTGTGGGCGTGCTCGGTATCGAGGATCCGCTCAAGCCCGGGGTCCGCGAGGCCATCGCCGACCTGCATGCGCTGGGCGTTAAGCACGTGGTCATGCTCACGGGCGACTCGGAGCGCACGGCCGAGCGCATTGCGCGCGAGGCGGGAGTCGACGAGTTTAAGGCCGAGCTGCTGCCCGAGGACAAGTACGCGTATGTGGAGCGGATTAAGCGCGAGGGGCGCCACGTTGCCATGGTGGGCGACGGCGTCAACGATTCACCGGCGCTCGGTTTGGCCGACGTGGGCTTGGCCATGGGTGGCGGAAGCGACATCGCCAAGGAGGTCGCCGATATCATCCTGACCGATACGGATCTGGCCGCGATCGTGCGTCTGCGCCGCATGAGCCAGGGCCTCATTGATCGTCTGACGAGTTCGTATTCCAAGGTGATGCTCACCAACTCGGCGCTGTTGGCATTGGGTATTACCGGCATGATCACTCCGCAGACGTCGTCACTGCTGCACAACGGCTCAACGATCGCCTACAGCCTGGGCAACGCAAAGGCTTACCTGCATTAGCGTTTTCGATTGAGTATATGGCCTGCATTCGGGCGGCACCGCAGCCGCCAGGGTGCAGGCCTTCTTTTGTTTGACGAGATGTTAGCTCGGATATATGCTAGTGCTAGCAATGCTAGCAAACGCTGAAGGTGAGGTTGAGATGGCTACCGTTGGCAGCATGGCGCAGGTGAATGTTCGCGTAGATCGCTCGGTTAAAGAGCGCGCCGAGGAAGCGCTGCAGCTTTCGGGCAGGTCACTGCCCGAGCTCATCAAAAAGGTTGTTGCCAAGGTCGCACAGGGTGGCGGGCAGTGTGAGGAAGTGCTGTCTGCCGTTGATGGTCGGCAACAGACCGTCGCACCCGATACTCCGTTCGCCGCATCATGGGCGGCGGCGGATCAACTTTACGCGGACCTGGGCATCGCTACGTCGTCCGTGTCCGACGATTGCGATTGGGACGCAATCTATTCCGAAGCCATGGACGAGCATTATCGCCAAAAGGGGATGATCCAGTGAGTGGGGCGCCTCTCAAGATTATGGTGGACGCCAACGTATGGGTCGATTCGTTTTGCGTCGACCATGCCGAGTCGCTTGCCGCGCGTGCGTTTATTGGGCAGGCGACGGAGACGGGGGCGTTGCTGTTCTTCCCGGTGCATATCGCTAAGGACGTGCTGTATGTTGTCCAACACGAGCTGAAGCGAAGCGTTCTTACCAGCGGGGGAGCGCTCGACGAGGCTTCTGCCCGCGCGATTGGCGATGCGGCGTTGGCGTTTGTGCGGAACATGACCGAAAACGCCACGGCCGTGGGTGCAGATGCGTCGGACCTTTGGCTGGCCGACAAATACTTAGCGCTCCATCGCGATTACGAGGACAACTTGGTGCTCGCCGCGTGCAAGCGCGCACAGGTCGATTACTTGGTGACCAACGATCGCAAGCTGCTCGAACATGCCGATCTTGCAGCAAAGACCCCGCGCCAAATGATGCCGATTCTGGCTTTGACCGAACGCGGCGGCGCGGCTATCGGTTAACGCGAACTGTTTGCGGGCCTCTTGGACGACGATGCGCCAAGGGGCCCGCGTCTGCTATTTACAAAAGCTCGGCCTTAATGGCGGGACTTTCTGCGAGCTGCTCGGCTGCCTTTTCGTCAGAGCTGTCGAGTGCTGCCAGGCTGCGGTAGACCCACTCGTTGACCTGGGTGTTCTTGACGCCTGCGGTCTGCATAAGGGCGCCTACCTCACGGATTGCTGCGAACAGATCGGCCTTGGGCCCCGCGAGCTCGACCTCAATGCCGTGGTAGGCGGTCACGCCGCGGTTTCCGCTCACGTGGTCGATAAAGCCTTCGACGGTCTCAAGCTGCTGAGCGAGAGCTGCATCATCGTCAGCGTCCAGCGCGACGAGTGCGTTCGATACCGTGAGGGCGGGATGTCCGCAGGGGACAAAGCCCTCGATGACGTCCATAGCTTCGGTAATGGTTGAGCCCAGGCCTACGAGGGCATTGACGAGTTGCTGCTTGGTATCCATAACGGTCCTTTCGACGGGTCAGTTGTGCTTGGCGAAAATATACGTGACGAGATCGGTAGCAAAAGTGCGAAGTGCAGCGCACATTGGGGTCTTCACAGCTCGTGCATAGAACAGCTGTCCGCTTTCAGAACGTGGTAAGATAACACTCCACAAGCGGGGCTCGCCCCGTATGTTCCTTGAAAAGTCGACGGGTGTTGGGTACTCGTGCCCAATGCCATCCAGACTTTCCCGACATTCGGGGGCGACTGGTTTCGACACGATAGCTCTGAGAGAGGAAGCAAGCCGAGGTCTCCTCGCCTCGTTAAACAGGGGTACCGTCAAATTGAATTGACAACAACTCTTCTTTTGAGCCTATGGCTCTCGCTGCTTAGTTTATAGCGGCGCGTCAACCCGGTGATTTCCCCGACACCGGCGCGACGTCATTTTAGGGGAATGCTCCTGCGCACGTAATCGGTATGGCGCAGGCTAAGACCGAACCGGTTAGGACGCCGCGAGCGTGTCGCTGCGCGCAAAGCGTCCGAGACTAAACCAGCGACTGAGCTTGGAGATGCCAATCAGGGGGCTTTCGTGGACCGGAGTTCGATTCTCCGCGCCTCCACCAACTGTTCAGTAGGCGAACACATACGCGTGTTCGTCGTTAGGCGGGCGTTCGTATTGCTCGTCAGATAGAAAGAAGCCGCTCCATACGGGGCGGCTTCTTTGCGTTCTAGGCCTGCGGCATGATCTCCTGCTCGCCGTCCTCGTCCATGTACGGCATGAGGAACACGCCGCCCTGCTCGGTGGTAAGCAGCAGGTACTCGCGGTTGTGCTCGTCGCACACGATTTCCTGGCCGATGCCCTCGGGCAGGTCGTATATGGGGCCGTCCGTGCGGGCTTGCCTCACGGTCACGTCCTGCGCTCCCATGGCCTGCGACGCGCAGCTGGCGGCGGCCAGGACGATGAACAGCAGGACGACCGCCGCGAGGATGGGGCCGCACCCGCCGTTGCGCTCCTCGTCTGCGGGGCTCGGGTACGGCATGGCCTATCCCACCTTCACCAGATAGTCGTCGGCCTCTGGCTTGCCCGTGGCCTTGCCCACGGCGATGTAGCGCGTTGCGCCGCTGTAGCCCGTGTATCGGCCCCACACGTAGCCGTCGGCGATCTTATACCAGTTATCCAGCGTCACGGTCTCGCCGCTGGAATAGTGCGCCACCTCGGTGCCGCCCAGGCCGGGGGCGTCGCGCACGCGCAGGTAGTCCACAGTGCAGCGGTAGGTGCCGCCGAAGTTCTCGGTCGTTTCCTGCTGCGCAGGCTGCGGCTGCGGGACGGTTGCGGGGGCGCTTCCAGCAGTGATGCCGAAGCATTCCAGGTAGATGCGCGCCAGCTCGTCCAGGTTGCCGTTGAACTTCTCGCGGTCGCCGTCGTTGTCGATGAAGCCGTTCTCGCACAGGCGGTAGTTGATGCCGCGCGCGGCGGCTCGGTTCGGGTTCGCGAGGTCGGAACGGCGCACCAGCTTCTCGGAGCGCCCGGGCATGAACGCCGCCAGCCTGTCGGCCAGCGCATTGTCGTACTCGTCAGGCTCGAAGCCCTCCTTGATGATGACGTGCGCGCCGTGGGCCGTGGCGATGCCGCTGGCGTCCATGTGCAGCTCCACCACCGGCGCGTCGGTGCTCAGGCGGTTAAGCCCGCCGTCGGCGTACCAGTTGCGGGACGTATCGCCCAGCTCGACCTCGGAACCGCCCAGTTCCTTGATTCGCTGGCCCAGGGCGCGAACGCGCTCGGCCTCGGTGTAGCCGCCTGCGCAGCAGCCGGGGTCGCCAGCGCCGTGGCCGCAGATGATGAACAGTTTAGCCATTGCCTACTCCTTCCCGCCTACGGTCACGCCCAGCAGGGCGTCGAGCCACTTGGATGTGATGCCTACCGACTTGAACAGCGTGTAGGCCGCCTGCACGCCGCCTACCACGGCGAAGGCGCACGTGACCCATGCGCCCGGGTCTGCGGGCACGCCGCCCACGAAGCCGGTCACGACGCCCGCCAGGAGCGAGCAGCCCAGCGCCAGGATGCGCGCGGCCTTGCCGGTCATGGCCTCGGTCTTGATCAGCTGCACCGCGAACGGCACGGCGAAAGACAGCACGATGGCTGCGATTGCTTGCATTTCTGTCATTTCGGATTCCTTTCTATCGAGCCGATTCCTTGTAGAGCAGGTCGACGCGGTCGGCGATGTGGTCGACCTTCGCCGCCATGCCCTGGCTGCGCGCCTGGCTGTTCGCCAGGTCGGCGTGCAGCACCTCGTTGGAGGTCACGACGGACTCCATGAGCGCCTTCATGGCCTCCATCAGCGCGTTGCTGCGCTCCATCTGCGCGGCGATGCGGCCCTCCATCTGGCTGCGCTCGCGGTCGCGCTGCGCCCGCTCGTTCACCTCGTCCTGCTTTCGCTCCTCGCGCTTGAGGTCGATGTTCGCCTTGCGCTCGTTTTGGGCCTTGAACTCTTCGAGGAACTGCTTGCCGAAATACAGGACCACCAGGACGAGCAGCGCGCCGAAAAGCGACCCGGGGCCGTACGGCGCGAAGATTTCCAGCACGTCGGTCATTCGTTTTCTCACCTCCTCGAATCGCTGCCGCGATTGTCCGCGAGGTGTCGCCGGGCAAAAGAAAAGCGCCCCCGAAGGGGCGCTCGCTACTCCTGCGGCGCTTCCGGCTGGTCGGGCTCCATGGCCTCCAGCTCGTTGATGCGGTCGCGCCACGTCTGGCGCTGCGAGATGATCTCGGCCACCTCCTTGGCAGCTGCGGCGATGGCCGAGAGCAGGTCGGTGATGGATGATGCGGAGAAGATGCGCTCCACCGCCTTCATGACCTTGTAGTCGCTCTGCTCAAGCTGCTGTTTGTAGCCGTTGATCTCCCCGGCGATTTCCTGTTCCGTCATGGGTCGCTCCTTCCGTTGCTAGGGTAGGGGCATGTTCCCATCCGTGTCGCCTCCAGGTTTGGATTGCATTGAGCAACCCCCCCCGCGGGATTTCCGAACAGGCTGCGGTACAGCGCGTCCATGGCCCGCACGCTGCGGTGCGCGTCCAGCCGCTTCATGCCGCCGCGCCAGCTCTGGTAGCTCTGCTCCACCTGCCCGGGGGTCATGATGCCATCGGCGACCATGCGGGCCATCTTCTTGAGCTTGCGGCGCTCCCGCGTTATGGAGTCTCGGCACGGCTTCACGACTATGCGGCCCGTCTCCGTGTAGAAGATGCGCTTCTTCAGCCACGTGAAACCGCGCGTGAGCTTCACCACGCGGGTCTTGCGCGGGTTCAGCTCGATGCCCAGCTCGGCGCACTTGCACTCTATGAGCAGCAGGCATACCTGCAGGTAGCCCTTGGACTCGTGTATCAGGTAGAAGTCGTCCATGTATCGCCCGTAGGCCTCGGGGCGCAGCATCTCGGTCACATAGTGGTCGATGCGGTTGGGGTGGGCCACGGCGCATATCTGGTTCGGCTCGCTGCCCAGCCCCAGGCCCACATCGCCCTGCGCGTCTATCAGACGGTGTTCCAAGGCGACCACGCGCGGATCTAGCAGCGCGGAGGCCACCTGGTTTTTGACGGGTTGGTGCGCTATGCGCGCGAAGTAGTCGGAGAAGTCGCCCAGGAGGATGTAGCCCTCGCGGCCGTGCCGCCTCCAGTGGTCGGCCAGGTGGCGCTTGAGCAGCTTCAGGGCGTAGTCGGTGCCGCGCCCTTTAATGTTCGCGGAGTTCGCGGCTATGAGGGTGGGCACGATTGCGGGCACGAGCGCGTTCTGCGACAGCGACTTCTGCACCACGCGCTCGGGGAAGTGCACGGCGCTGATATGCCTCAGCTTGCCGCGCTCCCATAGGTCGAACCGTATGAAGCCCCGGCATATGTCGCGGCCCTCCAAAAGGTCGCGGCGGGAAAGGACGGCGTTGCGCAGGTAGCTTCTCATGTACCGCTGCGTGGACGACTTCCACATGACGCCCCGCGCGGCCTGCTTGGAGGCCTTGCACAGGCTGTTGAGGTCGGCCACCGTCTCAAGGGTGCACGCCTTGACGCGCTCGGCCTTTGCCTTGGCCCGCTTCTCCTCGCGGCGCTTGCGGCGTGCGGTCCTTCTTTGCTCTGAGTTCATAGAGAGCACCCCGCACGGCTTGCAATGTGGCTCTGACAGCCGCTTGAGGTATGGCCATGAAACGCGGCGAAGCCACGGAGCGCCGCGTCATGCAAGCAGCGTCCGGCCACCCTCGCGGGGTGCGTATTTACGGGCGCATGCCCGATGGTCGCGCCTTCCTTCCTCTTCGCGCTCTGCTTTCGGCCCTGGGGCCTACTCGGTCTGGCAATAAGGGAATCCGGGGCGGGGGCGAACCCAGACGTTCGTCGCCGAGTTGTAGTTGGCATTGCCGTTGTTGTTGACGTAGCACACGTTGGACGAGGAGCCACCCATGACGGAACGCAACCACCAATTGTACCGATAAACAAGGCGCGACCGCCGTCCATTATAGCGAACGCAGGCGCTCTAGCTCGGCCTCGGCCTCGGCTATGCGCTCCTCGGTGGACTTCTTGCCCGTCACGCGCACGTTCTTGCGCGCCCCCTTCAGCAGCCTGATCTCCTCCTCGACCATGGCCGCCAGCTCCTCGAAGCGGTTGGCGTTCACGGGCAGGCCGATATCCATGAGGCACTGCATGTCCAGCATCAGCTGCTCGCAGTCAGCTATGGCCAGCGTCAGGTAGCGTTTCCTCTCCAGCGCGTTGAACGAGGTGTTGGGGTAGAAGCAGTCGGCGCGGTTGACGTTGTACACGATGCTGCGCGCCGTCTCCACGGTCGGCACCGCGTTCAGCAGCCGGTAGGCCTTCGGAACCACGGAGGAGGACGCCATCAACTTGTTGACCTCCACGCGGATGGCGATGGCCTGCGTGAAGAACTTGTACTCGGAAACCTCGCGGTTGCGCTGGTAGACGCCGCTCATGGCACCTCCTGGGAAAATGTGGCGAAAAAATCCGGCCCGCTGCGCGGGCAGGAGGCGACCGCGCAAGGCGGTCGCCTAAAAGCAGAGTATAGAGCACTCGGCTGGCTAGCCGACGAGGAAGCCGGGGCGGGGGCGAACCCAGACGTACGTCGCCGAGTAGCAGCCGGCACCGCCGCCGTAGTAGACGTAGCACACGTAGGACGAGGAGCCACCCAAGACGGAACGCAACCACCAATGGTACCGATTTCCGTTGACTCGGTGCGCCGTGTCATGGAACAGGTCGAACTGACAGTCGAAGCCGACCGACCAGCCTGGCGTGCCCCACACGGGACAGCCGTAGACCTCCATCTCCGATAGCGACCATACCTTGCCGATATCCTGCCAGCTCCACGAGTTGGAGTCGTTGAGCGCGCCGCTGGCGCTGTAACGCTCCTCAAGCAGGACGCGCTGGGTCAGCAGGTACTTGGTCAGTCCCTCGGGCAGGCACGCCTCGAAGGCCGTCTCCCACGCCTTGAGGTTGCTGTTGGGGTAGGGGCATTTCCGGTCGGCGGTGCCCTGGTTCGTGTTGGTCGTGTTCCACATCAGGAAGCTATCGTTGGCAACGCCGGTCACGGTCTTGGCCACGGCGATGGGCGCGGAGGCCACGAAGGCGATGTGGTGGCCTTTGGAGCTGTCACCGCAGCAGTAGTACGGGTCGAAGTGCGCCAGGAGGAAGCGCGCGGACTGCTGGGCCGCCACGCCCGACGCGCTTACCAGCGGCACGTCGATGTAGTCTCCCACGCGCAGGCCCGCGAAGTTGCCGTTGGCGGCTCGCTTGTGCAGCGCGTCGTACACGCTGCCGCTGCCGATCTCTCCCGCCAGGATGGTGGCGATGTTCTGCCCGCCGTACTTGCCGATTTGGCCCTGGCGGTTGTACTCGGCGTTGTTGAGCGCCGTCTGCGCGTTGCTGCGCGCGGTATCGTCGATGACCTCGTAGCCGATGCCGCCCACCGACAGGGTTTTCGCTTGTGCCATTTCGTTGCCTTTCTACTTGAGGTTGAGGGTTGTGCCGGACGCCGTGCAGGTGCTCCCGAACGTGATGGTGCTGCCAGATGCACTGGCCTTGGAGGCGGGGCAGTACACGGTGCCGTCGTCGTAGATGAACGCGCCCGTGGCGTCGGCCAGCTTGCCGTACAGGTCGGCTATCTGCTGCTTCTGCTTGGCCATGTCCGAGCTGCCCGCGCTGCCCTGCGCCACGCTGTTGGCTATCTGCAGGGCGATGTTTGCCGCCGCGTCGGCGTTCGAGGCCGCGCCGTTTGCCGCAGCCGTGGCGGCTTGCGAGGCCGTCTTCAGCTGCGACGCCTCGGTCACGCGGTCGCTTTCCGCCGTGGCTCGCTTCTTCTCGGCCTCTGCGCGCCCGGTTTCGGCGGTCTGGCGTGCCTTCTCGCTCGCGGCGCGCTGGTTTTCCGCGCTCGCGCGGGAGGCCTCGGCCTTCTGCATCTGCGCGTTCAGCGCGCTCACGTCGGCTAGCTGCCCTTCGAGGTTCGCGATGATCGCCTCCACCGCATCGACGTACGGGCCGGATATCTCGCCCGACGCGCTCGCCGAGGGCAGCACGTTCACCAGGACGTTCTCGGTGGTGGCGTCCAGCCCCGCCGCGTTCCGCACACGCACGTAGCACACCTTGAGCAGCCCGGCCACGCCGAAGACGGCGGGGTCGACCGTCACGGTGGCCACG
Organism: Collinsella aerofaciens; assembly: GCF_039758965.1. Classification (GTDB taxonomy): domain Bacteria; phylum Actinomycetota; class Coriobacteriia; order Coriobacteriales; family Coriobacteriaceae; genus Collinsella; species Collinsella aerofaciens_BR. The sequence goes on from NZ_JBDMSL010000001.1 coordinate 105,330, forward strand.
TTGTCGCTGATGCCAGTGAACTGCTGCTCCACGTAGGTGTGGTCGGGCTTCGCAGCCATGAGGTGCACCTTGCAGCCCGTCAGGGCCGCCTTCTTGTCGCCGTCGTAGATGGCGGCCTTCAGGACCTCGGCGCTGTCGCCCTGGTGCACGGTGATGACGGGCGGCGCTATGTTGGTCTTCTTGAGGTTGAGCGTAAGCTCGTGCGTTGCCATGCCTCACTCCTTCCCTTCGGGCGCAAGTGTCCGCGACATGTCGCCGGGCTGCGCTCTGTGGACCCCGCATATCTCCTCGTCGGTGAGCGCCGAGAAGTCCACGGCGTTGGCCTCGCCGCCTTCCGCGTCCATGACGGCCACGGGGCTGGACACGAGCGTGAAGCCGCCCTTGCCATCGAACTCGAACACGTCTTCCGATTCCACGATGGCCCGCGCCGTGGCCGGGTCGCTGATGCACTCGAACACCGGAAGCGCCTCGGGCGGCTTCGGCGCGCCGTCGAGCGCCTGTGGCGCTTCGGGCTGCTGCACAAGGTGGTAGAACATTCCGTTTCCTCTCTCGCTGGTCTAGTTTCCCGTGATGCTGCTCATGCCGGTGATGATTCCGTTCACCACGTTGATGGTGCCCCACGTCCAGTTGTTGCCGTTGTTGGTGATGCACCCGATGAACTGCGTGGAGCCCGTGTACCCGTAGGTGCCGCCGCTGCTCGGACTGGTTCCTATGGCGAACTTCGGGGCGAGTATCCTGGCGGTGCCCGACGACCCAATGTCTGCGCGGCTGCTATCCAGGTACACGTAGTTGTTGGAGTTCTCCTGCAGCTTCACGTACGCCGAGCTGCCCGCGTTGTTGTTGCCGCTCTTCATGTACAGCTGCTCGTCGGGATGGCTCATGTAGCCCGCGTAGTAGGGGGTCGTCAGCCACGTCTGGCGGTAGTAGCGGTTGACTGCCAGGAAGCCGTAGCCGCAGGCGGACATGCCCACGCCGTCGGTCGAGCTCGCCGTGGGGCTGTCCTTCGCGTGGACGGCCTCGATGGTGCAGTACTCGGTCGAGCCGTTCACGAACGACGCTCCCGGGTGGTTGTTCGTTGTCGTGCCGGTGGTGATGTAGTTGGTTGACGACGTGCCGACCATGTTGCAGCGGAACATGGAGGTGCTGCCCACCAGCACGGTGCCCGCGATGATGGAGCCGTTCTTGTCGTATATCTGGAAGCCGTTGGTAGCGTTGATATAGACCCTGTTGCCGTTGCTGTCGGTCATGAAGATGGAGCCGTCGCGCAGGTAGAATGCCCCGCTGTCGAGGTCCCAGTACGAGTTCCCGCCTTTGATGCGGCCCGTGGTCAGCTCGTCGGCGGTCACGCCGTCGCCGGTTATGGCCGTGCGCCACTTCCACGCGCCGCTGGAGTACTTGGAGTTGGCCACGCCGATGATTCCGCCGCCTATCTTGACGCACTTGGTGGCGCTCTCGGGCTTTTTGTCGTACACGAGGATGCCCTGGCCTGGCTCCTCGTACACCCAGCCGCCCGTGGTGTTTATCTCGCTGTTGAGCATTTCCACGATCTTCTTGCGGATATCCGTCGGCAGTTGGTCGAGCTGCTTCTGCAGACCATCCACCTCGCCCTCGGCGCTCGTCAGCCGTTCGTCCAGCTTGTCCGTGACGCCTTCCAGGTACTCCTTGTTGGCCTCGTCTATTTTCTTGAGCACGCTCTCGCTTTGCTCTATCGACGTGTCGGTGTACAGGCGCAGCACCTCGTCCAGGGTCAGGTTGCCGTCGTCGGAATACTTCTTCAGCGCCTCCTCCAGCGTGGTGTCCCCGTTGTCGGCGTACTCCTTGAGGGCCTTGTCCAGCTCGTCCCTTATCTGGTCGGTGTAGTCCTGGGCGGCGCCGCCGACCTCCTTGGCGTACGCCTTCTGGCGCTCCTCGGCGGCCGCCAGGCTCTCGCCCCATTTGCCGGTCGATGCCTTGTTCGAGGCGTTCACGGCCTCGGTCACGGTGGCGCGGATGCTCGAAGCCGTTCTCTTTGCGCTGGACTTCTGGGCGGCCATCAGCTCGGCCACGGTCTGGTAGTTGCCGAACGTGTAGGTGACCTCGCCGGGGCGCAGCTGATCCTCCACCACCTTGGTGATGCGCGTGCGCACGCGCAGCGGCGGGTCGTACACCTTGTCCACCACGGTCACCAGGTCGCCCTCGTCCGCGCCCTCGAAGCCCTCGCCGGCGCGCGCAAGCGCCGTGGCGTCCACGGTGTAGGACACGGTGGGCACGCACGACTTCGCCAGCTGCGCCTCGGTGAGCTTCTTCAGCTCGGCGGCGTCCTCGCAGTCGGAGAACTCCACGTCGCCGAACACGTGCGCCTTGCCGCCCTTGCCGTCGGGCCGTCCCCAGCGCGCCAGCGCGTCGGCCGACCCCACCCAGTTCTGCCCGCCGTTCACGTCGCCGAAGGTCAGCTTGCGGTCGTAGCCGCCCGTCAGGTTGCCGTCCTCGTCGGCGGTCTGCAGGGACTTGCCGTAGCCGTACAGGGCGGTGCACACGTTGCCCTCGTCCACGCTGCGCTTGACGCTCACGAGGTCCTTGGCGTAGGTGAAACGCTTGCCGTTGTCCTCGCCGACCTGCTTGGCCATGCACACGCGGCGTGCGGTCACCTTGGTGCCGCTCACCTGGATTTCGAACGACAGCTCGCCGCCCCAAGTGTCTGCCACGTCGTGGATGGCCGCCCATGCGTTGGTGTGGTAGAAGTTCGTGCCGGCCTGCCCGAGGTCGGCCACGGTTCCGACCTGCCAGCGCGAGGAGGACAGCGCCGAGGCCAGAGCGGCGTAGGCGCTCACGTCGTAGGGGCGCTTGTCCTCCAGGTAGTCGCCCAGGAGCTCGATTTGCGCCGAGGTCGGGCAGTAGTACGTGTAGAGGATGCCCGCGCTTGCGCGCTCCTCCTCCACGCCGTCCACGATGTTCTCGTGCCAGCGGCCCTTGAGGTCGCGCCACACCAGGCGGTCGCCCTTGTCCAGGCGCGCCAGCGTTGTGATGCTCAGGGCGTTCTCGCCGTTGACCTCGCGCGTGTCCTCGCACTCGAACAGCGTCTTGATGGGTCCCTTGTACGCCTCCCAGCGGTCGCATGCCCACAGAATCATCAGCCCACGTACCTTTCCGTCCACTGTACCGTCGCGGTGCCGCTGGACAGCTTGAGGCTGTTGGCCCCCGGCTCCAGCGGGAAGAAGTCACTCTCGAAGGTCACGGGCGCGGGGCTGCCGTCCACCGTGGCCTGCGGGGCGGCCATGTCGATGACCACCGCGCTCGATGCCGTCACCGCCTTGTCGATCTGCACGAACTCGCCCGTGCCCATGTTCGTCAGCCGCAGCGCCGACGTGCTGCCGCCGGGCCTGACGGTCACGGTGGGGTAGGTGCGGAACGTCCCGCCCACCTGCACGCCCGAGGTGCCCGACACGGTTGCGCGCCCCTCGGCCCCGTAGGCCACGGGGTCGTATGCCGTGAACGTCAGCGTGGCCTCGCCGGTGTGCCACAGCGTGTCGAGCGCGCCCGGCGAGGTCAGCACGGCCATGTAGCGCAGGCCCAGGTGCCTCTCGTCGTCCAGCCACAGCTCGGCCTCCTTGAGGCACAGCAGGCGCGAGGCCATGAGGCGGCGAAGGGCCGCCATGTCGTCGGCGGGGCGCGCCCTCCAGGCCGCCGCCACGTCTATCGTCAGGGGTTTCAGCTCTGCGCGCATGAAGCGCGAGCCGGGCTGCCCGGGCACGTCGCGCGTGGCGATTTCGTACTCGGGCAGCAGCGAGCGGGTCACGAGCCGGGTGTCGAACCACGGCGCGAAGTCGAAGCCGTTGTATATCATGCGAAGCACTCCTGCCGTTTGATTTCCTTGGCTATCTGGCGGGAGATTTTCTCGATGTCGGCCTCCTCCCGCACGGTCGCGTACAGGTTGATTGTCACGTTCGTGTCGCCATGGGCCGCGCCGCCCTTGCCGTCGAGCAGCTTGGCGATGCCCTCGGCCAGCGGGCGCGCGCCGCGCTCGTTGAACGGCACCACGCCCTCGGGGCCCGCCTCGCCGACGCCGATGACGCTGGGGCCGTTGAACACGCCGCCCTTGGCGTACCAGTCGATGCCGAAGTGCGGCACGCTCGGCGGGGCGATGCTGAAGCTGCCGGAGATGGACAGGTGCGGCAGCTTCAGGTGGGGCAGCGACCACGAGAAGTTGAAGAACCCCTTGATGGAGTCGATGACGTTGCGCACGGTGTCGCGGGCGTTCTGTATCGGCGTCTCGATGGCGCTCTTGATGGAGTTCCACACGCTGCTCACGGTGTCCTTGGCGGCGTTGAACACGCTGGAGATCGTGTCGCGGATGCCGTTCACGATGCTGGATATGGTGGAGCTGATGCCGCCCCACACGCTCGACGCCGTGCTGCTCACGGCCCCCCATATGGAGTCCCACACCGCCTGAATTGCCGACAGCACCGCCGATATGGTGGAGCTGATGGCATTGATGGCCGCGCCTATCGCCGAGCTGATGGCAACCCATATGCTGGAGGCGGTGGAGCTCACCGCGCCCCACACCGTGTCCCACACGCCCTGGATGACCCCAAGGGCCGCGCCTATCACGTCGCTGACGTACTGGATGTATGCGCTCACCGCGCCGTAGATGGCCTCCCATATGGCGCTGGCGGTGCAGCTGATGCCTTCCCACGTCGCGCCCCACCATTCGGAGAGCGCCGTCACCACGTCGGTGATGGCCTGGCTCACCGCGTCGATGTAGCCTCCCACCGCGCTGCAGATTGCGTCCCATGCCGCCGTCAGCTGCTCGCCGAAGTTCTCCCAGATGAAGTTCCAGGGTATGAGCAGCGTCTCGATGGCCAGGTTCAGAATCTCGCCCAGCAGCATCACGGCGACCTGCACCACGTTGCAGATGCCGTCCCAGATGGACGAGGCGGTGTCGGCCAGGCCTTGGAAGAACCCGGCTATGGCGTCGATGGCCCCCTGCACCGTGGAGCAGATGCCGTCCCACACGCCGCCCAGCGTCTCGCCGAGCTGCGAGAAGAACTCGCCGACGCTTTGGGCCACGTCGCCCGCCACCTGGATGGCCACCTCGAACGCGGCGCACACGGCATCCCACACGGCGGTCACCGCGTCGCGGAACTCCTCGCAGTTGTTCCACAACAGCACCACGGCGGCGATGATGGCCGCTATGGCCGCTATCACGGGGTGCGCGGCTATGAGCCCCAGCGCGCCGGTGCCCAGCTTGCCGACGGTCTGGAACGCCGCGCCTATCTTGGGCACGGTGTCGATGACGGTGCCGACGGTGGACAGCACGGGGCCGAGCGCCGCGACGATGCCCGCTATCACGAGCACGGCGGTCTGGCCGCCCTCGCCGATGCCGGCGAACCACTCGGAGAACGACTTGACGACGCCCGCCACGTTGGTGGCGATGTTGAGCAGCGGCTCGCCAAGCGGCTCGATGGAGCCCTGCAGCTCGCGCATGGCCTCCTGCGATTTCACGGCGAAGCTGTCGGAGGCGGCCTCCTGGGCCTGCTGCGCAGCGCCCGCCACGTCGCCGAAGCTGTCCTGCACGCCCGCCAGGGACTCGATCATGCCCATGGCGTTGTCCTCGCCCAGCGAGGACCACAGGGTGGAGGCCAGCGCGGCCTTGTCGTACTCGTTTGGCATCTGCGTGAGGTCGCCCAGCACCGCCTGCAGCATGTCCTCGGCGGTGGCGCTGCCGTTCTTGAAGTTCTCGAAGACCTCCTGCGTGCCCTCGCTGAACGAGCCGATGGACTCCTCCATGCGGCCGTCGGACAGCGCCGTCAGGAACTCGTTGAGGTAGTCGCCCACCTTGTCCAGGTTGTACGCGCCGTTGGACGTGCCCGCTTCGAGCAGCGAGAAGTACTCGCTGGCGCTCATTCCAGCCTCGCCCCATCGCACGGAGTATTCGCTCAGGTTGTCGCCCAGCTCGTCGGTGTAGTTCAGGCCGCGCTGCATGCCCGCCGTCAGAAGGTCGCTGGCCTCGGTGGCGGACAGCCCGAAGCCCTCCATGAGGGCGTTGGTGCCGCGTATGGACTCGTTCACGTCCGCGCCGAAGGTGTCAGACAGCATGAGCGCGTTGGTGGTGACCGTCTGCAGGTCCTCGTCGGACACGTCGCGAAGGGTGGACTTGCACTGGATCAGCGCATCGTTGACCTCGTCCAGGGACTCGCCCCAGCCGCCCTCGTAGATGCGCTTGCCTATACCGCTGAAACGCTCGGCCTCCTCGCCGGAGACGCCGAACGCGGCGGCTATGCGGGCGTTTGCCTGCTCGTAGTCGCTGGCCACGCCGAAGACGGCCTTGCCAGCCGCCACCACGGGCGCGGTGAGCGTCAGCGTGGCGGCCGTGCCGGCCTTCTTGAACGAGGAGGAAAGCTTCGCCGCCTTCTCGTCGCCCTCGGTTATGTTCTTCCAGGAGATGCCCTGGAGGTCGCGCTCCAGGGCCTTGATGTTCTTGGATACGTCAACGGTGTCGAGCACCGCCTTGATGATGACGTTGCCGTCCATGCTCACCTCGTCGCTCTCTTGAGCGCGGCGAACACATCGCGCATCGCCGCGTCGCTTCCTTCCTCAGAGCCGTGTGAGCTGCGGCCTTTGCCGAGTTCGAACGCCTTGTGGGCGGCGTTCCAGGCCTCGACCTCCTGCCTGTTGTATTTGGTTGGCTTCGGCTTGGTCGCCGGGTTGCGGTAGTGGATGGCCGCGCCGAGCGGCGTGTCCTGCGGGCAGCCGCCCACGAGCGCCACGAACTCGGCGAAGCTGATGCGACCGCGCACCTCGTCCCACTCGATGCCGTAGGCCTGGCGGAAGCTGGTGCGTATGCGCGCCGCGTCCTCCTCCAAGTCCCACAGCGGGGTCTCGTGCGGGCGGTTGCCGGTCAGGTCGAGCCCGCACATGTCCCATACCGCCGCGTCGCGCATCCGCACGAACTCGGCGGCGTCGTAGTCGCATGCGCACCACGCGTCCGCCCAGTCCACGAAGAACAGCGCCAGGAACTCGTCCCGGCGCTGGTCGTCGGACTTGCCCTCGTCGGTCAGCACCTCGATGACGCGGATGATCGTGAGCGCGTCGTCGCGCACCAGCACCTCCTCGCCGTTCCACGGGTAGCGCGTGGCGCTCGTGCCGTCGGGCAGCCGCACCCGCTCGGCCGTGAGCGCGGCTGGCAGCATTACTTGCCGCCCTTCTTCTTGCGCTTGGCCTTGGCGCGGCGCTGGGCGCGGTTGAGCGCCTGGACCTGATCGGCGCGCTCGCTGTATGCAAGGCCGCACGCCATCAGCTGCTCGCTGGTCGCGTGGCGCGCCAACATGTTGAGGAACGTGGCGAAGACCTCGCCCAGGATGCGGATGTTCTCCTCGGGCGCGATGGGGCCCTCGTCGCCGCCCATCCACGCGAGCAGCTGCTCCCAGCCCTCGGTGCCGATGAACGCCGAGATGGTGCGCTTCATGAGGCGGGCCTGCGCGGCGTTGGCCTCGGCCGCCTTCTCGGGGGTGTCGGCCTCGCGGGCCATCTGCTCGTTGGCCTGCGCGCGGTCGATGGCGTTGCCGACCTTGGCCAGGTACTCCTCGATGTGCTTGTCGTCGAACCACACGCGGAAGCGCGGCGTGTCGGGGTTCTCCTCGGGGTCCTCGAAGAACACGTCCTCGTACGCGCGGATGTTTTTCAGAAGTTCCATTTGTTGCCCCTTTCGTGAGCGGTGAGCGTCGGGCATAGAAAAGGGGCGCGGGCCGCTCACTAGCCCGCGCCCCCATGTCCAGGAGGTTATGTCTGGTGTCGCCTGCGGCTACTTCGCCGCCACGGTGACCTTCACCTGCGTGCAGATGCTCGGCTTGGACGCGCATCGCACGGTGATGACCGCCTCGCCTGCGGCCACGCCCGTCACGTTGCCGTCGCTGTCGACGGTGGCCACGTCGGTGTTGCCCGATGCGAAGAAGCACTTGGCGTTCGCCTCGGCGGGCGTGACGGTCGGCGCGAGCTTCATGGACTTGCCCACGGCCGGGCCTGTCGGCGCGGTGCAGGTGACGCCCGTGGGCTGCTTGAGCTTGTTGGCGGGGATGTAGCGCATAGCGCCAGCGCCCGAGATTGTGCAGGAGAACGCGCCGGGGTCGGACGCCGCGCCCTGCTGCGAGCCGACGGTCAGGCCCAGGTAGGTGCAATCGCCCTCAACCACGTCGCCGTTGGGGTCGGTGTGGCGGAAGTGGCCCGTGCGGCCCTCGCCGGTCTCAAGCGCCAGGCTGGCAACGAAGTCCTGCGCGGGGTCGCCGTAGCAGCGGTCGCCAGTGACCTCGTACTGCGGCTGCACGCTCTTCACCTTGTCGGTGGGGGTGCCGTAGCCGTCGTAGTAGTCCTTGGTCTCGGTGGTCTCGTTGGTGGTCGGCTTCACCTCGGTGATGCCGCGCGAGAAGATGGCCCACGTGGGGCTGGCCGCGTCTGGCGTGGTGTCGATCTCCAGCGCGCTCATGTAGTTGGGCGCGAAGCCCAGGTCTTGGTTCTTTGCCATCGTTATCCCTTCTCTATGGTTATGGTCGCTTTGATTCGGAACTCCCACAGGTACGGCCCGCCCTCGGGCGGCGTTATCTCCTGCGGCTCGGTGTACAGCGACGCGCTCGTGAAGCCGTAGGAGCCCGTGGGCGAGGACAGGTCGGCCCCGTCCAGCGCGTCGGCCAGGTCGTAGGCGTCGCCCATGGCCTTGGCCTCGGAGGTGTCCTTCACGATGACCTGCAGCACGTAGCCCACGCGGCGGGTGCCGTCCATGTGGCGCACCACGTCGGTGATGGGCATGGGCCGCAGCACCACCGCGTCGTCGTGGCCGCGCGAGGCGGCCAGGCGGGTGAGCAGCACCGGGCCGTAGCCCAGGGCCTCTATGGCGGCCTTCGCCGCCTCCATCACGTCCGGGGCCATGTCACGCCCCCTCGGTCAGGAGATCGACGGCCAGGCGCTCCCAGTCCTCGCCGTGCGCTTCCTTCGCGGCCTTCGGCCAGTCGGCCTTGGCCCTCGGGTTCTTGCCGTGCTTGATGGAGCTGTCGGGCAGGTCGCGCACGTAGGCGGCGTAGTCGGCGTCCCATGTGACGCGGCCCTGCCTGAAGTCGGAGGCGGCGTAGTCGGCGTCCCATATGACGAGGCCCTGCCTGAAGTCGGAGGCGGCCTGCATGGAGTTGTGCATGCGCTTGGTGTCCTCTGGCGTGAACGCGTTCATGTCCTCGGCCACGCTCATGGCGAACTTCACCTGCTTGGCCTCCAGCTCCTTCGCGCTGAAACGCTTCATGAGCTTGGTCAGGTCGACCGTGACTGCTGCGGGCATGGCTACCTCACCTCCAGTTCCCAGTGGTGGGGACGGGTGCCGAACGCGCGGCGGGGCGTGCACCTCGCCACGTTCATCCACTCGCCCCCGTCGATGCTCACGCGGCTGCCCACTGGCACGTCGAACATGCCGGGGCTGTCCGCGCCGTCCGCTATCACGAGGCCCTGCGCGCCGTCGCCCAGGGCGTACTCGCGCACGAGCCACGCCGAGACGGGCTCGAAGCGCACGCGGCGCACCTCGACGGGCTGCTCGAACTCGCCGCCGTAGCCGCCCTCCCTGGGCACCTTGACGGACATGGTGGAGGGCCGCGCCGAGCGCGGCACCCGCATCATCTGGCACCCCCGATGCCCGCGTAGAGCAGCGGCGTTCCAAGCAGCTCGCGGCGGACGGCGGCCTCCATGTCGCTGCGGTAGGTGCTGGCCCCTTCGGTACCGGGGTTCCACGAGAACGAGCCGACGGTAAAGCCGCCGCCCTCCATGATGCCGCCCGAGCATCCGTATGCGGCGTCGACCTCGCAGGCCGCCATGACCGCGCGCGCCCACTCCTCGGAGCCGTCCGGCTCGTTGGGGAAGATCAGGTCGCGCACGGCTGCCGTGGCGTGGGGGAGCGCCGCCTTGAACTCCTCGGCGGACAGCTCCCCGCGCCCGGCTGCCAGGTAGTCCTCGTGGGTCGGGGCTCTAGTTTCCATCGTCCTCGGCCGCCTCGGGCTTTTCCGCCTTGCCCTTGGCGGGCTGCTCGTCTGCGGCCTTCGCCTCGGTCTTTTCCGCCTTGCCCTTGGCGGGCTTGGTCTTCTTCGGGGCCTCCTTCTCGAAGGCCAGTCCAACAGTGCGCATGTCGCGCCTCCTTCCTACGCGGCCTTCATGCCTGCGGTGATGTAGTGCGCCAGGTTCTCGCGGACGCCGCACACGCCGTACTTGCGGTACTTGAACAGGTGGCCGAAGCCCTGCTGGTTGTCTTCGGCGTCGATGACCTTGCCGTGCGCGAAGTTCCAGCGCAGCACCACGGCGTCCTTGTGGACGATTAGGAAGTTCATGTCCACCGCGCCGGTGCCCTTCTTGTAGTGGCCGATCTCCTCGTCCTTGGTGGTGCCGTCCAAAAGGTCGATGGCGCTGTAGAAGCGGGACTGCGGCACCTTCACGATGGAGGAGAAGCCGTCCAGCGCCTCTCGGGACTTGGTGGTGTCCAGGTCCTTCACCATACCCAGCAGGGTGGGGGTGATGAACAGCACGCGGCCCTCTTCCGGCACCTCCTTCTCGTCCATGTCGCACATGGCGGCGTTCAGGCCCTTGAGCATGTCCGCGCCGTCGGAGTAGGTCTTCTGCTCCTTGGTGATGCCGGTGCCCGCGCACAGCGTGGAGAACACGAACGCGTCTCCCTCGGGCACCACCTTGGTGCGGTTGAAGTGCGCGGCGGCGTTGCCGAACGCCAGGTTGAAGGACTGGGCGTCCACTTTCTGGTCGATTTCCAGGATGGTGCCGCGGTCGTAGTTGGCGCTGATGGGCTTCCAAGTCAGGGACGCGCCGCTGTTCTGCGGCAGTCGCCCGTTGGCCTGCACGTCGCCCAGGCCGCCCATGGAGTAGACGGGATAGTAGAACTCGCCCAGCTGCTCCATCTGCGCGATGTTGCCCTGCGGCGCGGCGCTCTCAAGCACTGCGGTCAGGGATTCCTTGCGGTACGCCTCCATGAGCACGTTCTCGTAGCCCTTGGGCAGTTCGATGCTGTTTGGCATGATTTACTCCTTTGAAGATTCGTCGGTGAGTCCGAAAGCTGCGCGGAAGTCGGCCAGGCCGTCGGAGCCTGCGCCGCCCTTGGGGTCGCCGCCCGCGCTCTCGCGGGGCTGGTCGGTGAACATGTAGGCGTTATCCTTCTTCAGGGCCTCGAAGTCGATGCCCGTGAGGTTGCCCTGCTCGTCCAGCTTCGCGTCGGCGATGTTCGGGATGATCGCGCGCGCCGCCTTGGCGTTGCGCACCCCCATCTGCGCCAGCTTGGTGTCGATGGCGAAGTCGCGGCGCATGTCGGCCTCGCGCTTCTCGGCGTCGGCCTTGTACGCCTCGTTGTCGGCCTTGGCCTTGTCGAGCGCGGCCTGCAGCTCCTCGGCGTTGCCCGCCTTGGAGGTGAACTCCTCGATCTGCTTGTCGCGCTGCTCCAGCTCGGCCTTGAGGGCCTTCACCTGCTCCTGGTACTCGTCGGTCTCGCGCTTGTACTTCGCGTAGGACACGACCTCCTTCTGGGGCTCGGTGTTCTGGCCTTCGCCGCCCTCGTTTCCCTGGGGCTTGTTGTCTTCCGCCATCGCTTGCTCCTTCCGTGTTTGGTTGTCGCGCTTCCCTGCGCGCTTGGATGGCCCACCGTTGTCGCCGTGGTCGCGTGCGGGGCCGTTGTCGCCGCCCCATCGCGTGACCGCATCTTCCCCGAGGTGTCGCCAGGCAAAAGAAAAGGCCGCCCGTTCGTGGGCGGCCTTGATGCCGTGTCGCTGTTCGGTTGTCGGTGATGCCTAGTGCATCAGGCCCTCGTCGCGCAGAACCTTGCGGCACTTGGCGAAAAGTTCCTCGCGTTCTTTTTCGCTCAGCTTCTCGTCCTCGCTCAACTCGGGCACGTGGTCGTCGATGACTAGAACCCAGTCATCGGGGGTCACTTCTTTTTTGTCAGCCTGAACCATTTCGCCTCCTCGTTCTGCTTGTAGAGCATTTCCGTCGTGTAGTGGTCGATGGCAGCGCCGCCCGCGTTCGGGTAAAGCGCCTTCATCTGCTGGCGTATTCTCTCGTACGCCTTCACCACGCCGGGGTCGTTCACCTTGATTTCGTAGATTGTACCATCGTGGCACGCCACCACCGAGCTGCGCACCCAGTCGTTTTCCGCCACCGTTCGAATGTCGGTCCACGACGGCGGCGAGCTCATGGGGTGGTTGTGGATCAGCACCACGCCGCCCTCGGTGCGCCTGCACGCCTCCACCTGCTTTGCGGTCAGGCCGCACGCCTGGCTCTTCAGGCCGTGCCCGAAGGTATCGGTGACGCGCTCGCCCTTCTTCCATGAAACCACGGACATGCGTTCGTAGCCCGTGCCGTCGCGGTCGCGCAGGATGCGGCGGCTCTCGGCGTACACGGCCTCGCTCGCGCGCTTTGGGATGGGAAGGGAGGCCACCTTGTCGTGGTAGGCCCTGCCGTTCACGGCCCGGCGGCTCACGTCTGCGGCGGTGCCCGCGCCCTTGCCCGGCATGAACTTCTCGCGCACCCAGGTCTTGTCCGTGGCAAGCGGGTAGATGCGCGCCTTCGATTCCATGGCGGCCTCGCGCGTGCGCTCGCGGGACAGGTAGGGGTGGGCGGCTATGTGCTCGCGCTGGCGCTTCTGCAGCTTGCCCAGGCGCAGGCGCTCCTTGGTGTTATCGAGCCCGGCGGCCTCCAGGGCCGTTGCCTCGCGCTTGGCGGCGCGTATGCCGCGCTCAAGCTCGCGCTGCTTCTGCTCTGCCCGGTATCGCTCCTCGCGCTTCTCGTCGCCGCCGTCGGGGTCGCGCTCGTAGCGCAGCGGCTGGCCCTCCACGTAGATGCCGAAGTCGTGTTTGCAGTTCGCGCCGCACAAGCCATCGACCGAGCCGTAGCCCGTCTCGCGGTAGAACGGCGGGTATTTCTTGGACTTGCCCGACAGGCTGAAAACGCGGCCCTGCCACTTGGCGTGGCTCTCGCGCGCGCCGCCGTGCGAGGAGGTCTGCACGAGGTCGTGCCCCGTCTCCTCAAGCAGCTCCAGCGTGTTGCGGCTGCCTGCCTGTACCACCTGGGTGCGCACGTGGCGGCGCATGGCCACGTCGGCCTGCGCCCACGCCCCGCTCTTGTAGTCCACGACGGACACGCCCCGCCGCGCCAGCTTCAGCACGGCCTCGCGGGTGGCCTGCTCGTAGCCCGCCATGCCCGAGTTCACCTGCGCCACGGCCTGCGCCACGACTTCGAGGTACGCGCGCTGCACGTTGGCGGGCATCTTCAGGTTGTCTCGGCTCACCACTTCCTGAACGCCCGCCGCCGTGGCCCGCGCCGAGTTGTGCAGCCTCCACTGCATCGTCTTAGACAGCGCGCCCATGGCCGTGCCCAGCGTGGACAGGTCGGTCTCGGCGCTCTTGGCCACAGCCTCGGCCGCCGCCTTGGCAGCCTCTCTCGCGGCTCTGCGGCCCTCCTCGCTCATGGCCTTCTGCACGTCCTTGGCGGCCAGCGCGGCCTTCCTGGCGGCCTGGGAGTAGGCGCTCTCGCCCTCGAAGTCGATGGAGCCTATGAGGGCGGCGTAGATGCACACCAGGCGCAGGGCGTACTCGTCCATGGCCCCCTGCGCCGCGTCGGTGAAGTGCTCTATGTAGTCCGGCCCCAGCATCAGGCGAGCCCGTCGCCCAGCATGTCGAACGCGCCGCCCTGCTGCTCGGGCACGTTGGCCTTGGCCTCGTTGCTGGTCTCGCCGTAGAAGCGGCGGCGGTACTCCCACGGGGCCATGATGCCCGCGCCGACCTCGCTCATGGCCATCTCGCGCGCGCTCTGCGTGTCGCTGATGATGGAGTCGTCGAAGTCCACGGTGACGTCGCCGTAGGGCACGGCCTCGCCCTTGATGCTGCGGCACGCGTCGGCCATGCCGTTCACGAGGCGCACGATGGACTTGCGCAGGGCGTTCTCGTGCCGGTGGATGGATCGCATCAGCTGCGAGTTGTCGGCCGCCACCTCCTTGGCGGTCTTCAGGCCCGTGTGCGACTCCCAGGAGAAGTAGCCGTTGCCGAAGCCGCACGCCACCGACAGCAGGCGCAGGCCCGTGTTGATGGCGCTGGCGTTCTCGTCGGCCTTGAGGTCGCTCTGAACGGTCTGAATCTTCGCCGAGCCCTCGTCGCCGGGGTTCATGCTGAAGATGGTGTCGTCGGCCTCGCCGAAGGCGTAGTACGTTTTCGTGAGGCTGCCGTCCGGCCCCTTGTCGGTCTTGGACTCTATGAGGGTCTTGTCCACGAACGTGCGCGGGCGGCCCACGCGAATGTGGTCGAGCAGGGAGGTGGCGGCCTCGTCGACCACCTTCATGGCCCCCACGGCGTTGCAGTACACGCTCGCGCCCATCGCGCAGTAGTCGTAGAAGCGGTTCGACACGGCGGGGCGCACCAGCGCGAAAAGCGGGCGGGTGCAGCGCGTGTCCATGTCGGCGCTGATGCCCTCGACCGCCACCTGCTTGTGCGTCTTGGTGTCGAACAGCTGCGTGAGGATGTGATAGGTGCCGCCCTTGAGCACGTGGGCCTGGCACTGGTCGTAGTCGCGCCCGGCGACCTCCACGCGGCCCACGAACGCGCACTGCGTGCAGTCGTCGGCGCTCCACGTGAGCGGGACTATCTGCGTGGCGTCGTAGCGCACGATGCGCAGCTCGGCGTCGGGCGTGTAGGCGCTGTCGGTCACGCCTCGCGGCTCGATGACCCACGCGCCGGTCCCCATGGCGAACGCGCGGGCTATGAAGTCGGCGTTGTCCATGGCGAACGAGGAGGGCGCGCCGCTGTCCTCCGTGGGCTGCTGCGCCGGCGCGTTGCCCTCCGTCGCCTCCTGGCCGTCCCCGCCCGTTGTCGTGGGGTTGGCGAAGTAGCGCGCCATCCAGGCGCGGCGCTCGTCGCTCGTGCTGGAGATGATCGTGCTCTCGTTCATGAGCAGACTGGCCCACTCGTCGGCCACGAGCGCCGCCGGGTGCAGGCTGGCGCGCTCGCGCTTGTACACGCGGAAGCCGCGCCGCTCGCTGTAGTGGTACCAGCCGTTGTTCGCCGCGAACCAGCCGAACCAGACGCCCACCATGCCCTGCATGCGGGTGTCCGGCTGGTATCCCATGCGGCGCAGCCACGCCTCGGCGTAGCCCGTGTTGCCTCGCTTCTCCATCAGAGGTTGCTCCTTATCCACAGTCCTGCGGCGTAGCCCGCCGCGTCTATCGCGTCGTCGTTCACCTTCGGCAGTGTCTCGGTTATGTCGCCCTGCCCGTTCGACACGTACTCGAACTCGGGGAACTCCTTGGCGGCGAGCGGGCAGCGGTCGGGGTCGATGACTATGCGCGTGAGGTTCTGCATCCACCTGATGCGGCTCTTGGGCGCGTTCAGGCCCTGCTTGAGCGACTTCTGCGCGCCGATGCCCTGCTCCTGGTAGTAGAGGATCATGCCGCGCGCCGCGCTGTCGCACCACACGTCGGCGGCGGGGTCCTCGGCCTCCTGCAGCTTGGCGGCCACCAGCTCGGCGGTCTTGACGTCGATGGCCTCGGTTCCCTGGCGGCTCTCCTCGTCCAGCAGGTAAAGCACGCGCTCGTTCTCGTCGTATCCCGCCTCCATGAACACCCACGGGTGCACGCTGCCCGCGTCCACGCCGAACGAGCGCAGGGCGATGGCCTCGCGTTCCTCTGCGGTGATGGGACGTATGTCCAGCAGCTCGTCGGGGAACACCTCGGAGCCCGTGCCTATGACCTCGCCGAGCCATTGCCAGCGGTAGGACTCGGGCGTCTTGCGGCGGCTGCGCTCGGCCTCCGCCAGCGCGGTGGCGCTTATCCATTCGGGGTGCTCGTCTATGACGTCCAGGTACGTGGTGTGGCATATGAAGCGCCCGTCCTCGCCCGGGTGGGCCTCCAGGTCGCGCGCCTCCTTGTTCACCCAGTTGCGAGCCGAGCGGGGAGGGTTGTAGCTGTAGAACACCCAGAACATGTCGCCGCCGCGCAGGAACGTGGCCAGCACGCTGCGCACCTCGTCCATGCCGTCGAACTCGTCTACCTCCTCGAACCACACCACGGCGCAGTAGCCGGTGCGGAACTTCGCGGACTTCAGCTTCTTCGGCTTGTCGCATCCCACAAAGCGTATGACCTGCCCGGTGGGGCGGTACGTCACCTCCATGGGGGACAGGCCGAAGTCGAACAGGTGCGCCACGCCCAGCACGTCGCACGCCCAGCCTATCTGCTCGTACACGGACGTGCGCAGCGTGTTGCCGACCTTGCGCAGCACGACGGCGTTGGCCTCCGGGTTGAGCATGATCAGCAGCACGATGGCGATGGATATGAACGACGACTTGGTGGAGTTGCGCCCGCCCTTGAACCAGTAGTGCGTGAACTCGTGCGCCTTGATGGAGCGCCACACGCCGGCGAACACGGAGGCCACGACGTCCGAGAGCCTAACCGAGGTCGTCAACGATGGTCACCCCCGCCTCCGCCATGGCGGCCTTCGCGCCGTCCACGCCGAACATGTCGTTGAGCAGCTTCACGCTCTCGGTTATGGCCAGGCGCGCGTCGCCGTTGATGCTGCCCTCGGCCGCCTGGCGGCGGAAGATGGGCAGCGCGCCGTCCAGCACCTCGAACAGCGGGGCGGCCGCGTCCTGCAGCTCCCAGCGGCAGTCCTTGGCGGCCGCGTCGCGGATTTCCTGGATTCTGTGCGCGATTCGTGGGTCGCGCATCAGCTTGGAGGCGGCGCAGCTTATCGAGTTGTAGTTCATGCGCTTGCAGTCGTAGGCCGCGCGGTACGCGTCCTGCTGCTTGGCGCGGGGCTTGGCCATCTCGCGGGCGAACGCCTCCTGCTTCGCCGTGAGCGGCTTGTCCTTCTTGGGCACCTGCGGCCTCCTTCCTGATTAGTTTCGCGTTAGCCGAGCGACGCGATCACATCGCGCTCGCGCGGCGAAAGCGCGAAACGCTCTGCGGCTGCACGCTCTGATATGAGGTAGCCGCTGCCGTATATCGCCTTGCCCTGGCCGCGCTGCGCGTCGAGCGCCCTCGTGAAGCTGCACTCCTGCGGGCCTACGCGGAAGTCGATGCCGTACTTGGAGTAGCGCGCCAGCATGGGCGCGGTCAGCACCTCGTCGGGGTACTCGTACTTCGGCAGCGCCTTGGCCTTCTCGCGGCGCAGGCGCTCTATCGCGGCGTCCAGCTCGGCGCGCAGGTCGGGCGCGCTGCGGGCCTGGGCGGGGTCGAGGTTGGTCACGAACGACGTGTTGACGCTCGCGCCGTTGGCGTACGTCACGCCGACGCCCGTCACGACCTTGCAGCAGTTGCGGATGCCCATGCACGTCAGGGTGGGGGCGAACAGGAAGAAGCCCACGCCGCGCTCCTGGTAGTGCTTGACGATCTTGCTCAGGATGGAGAACGGCGGGTTGTCCACCACCGTGCAGCCCTGCGGGTACTCCTCGCGCTCGTAGTCGCCGCCCGGATAGAACGGGCGCGCCACCTTCGCCAGGTCGAACCCGTACTCCCGGTGCGCCCACCGCAGCACGCAGTCGTACACCTCGGGCGGGGTGTAGCAGTCGTCCGTCGTCCTCTTCGGCTCGAACTTTGCCGTGAACTCCTCGTATGTCTCGCCTCTCGCCATGCGTCTCCTATCTCTCGGCCCATATGGTCGCAAGCGTGTCGCCGGGCACGGAAAAGGCCGCCCCGAAGGACGGCCCTCTGCCTGTTTCCGTATTCGGTTGCCCCTATCCGCACGCCGCCGCTGCCATGGCCACGAGGCCGGCCGCCAGCGCGCGCATGGCGAAGAACGCGGCCACGTCTATGGCGATCGCCGCCGCTATGAAAAGCAGGCAGCCCCAGTTGCATCCCGGGCGGTTCATCGCTCCTCCCACTCGACGGTTCCGTCGTCGTACTCGGCCTTGAGCCATTCCAGGTAGTCGGCCTCCTCGCAGAAGCTGGCCAGCAGCCGCTTGCTGGTAGTGCAGCTGCTCATGCGGCTCGTCTCATACACGGCGATGAAGAAGGGCCACGAGTGGAACTCCGTCTCCGTGTGGATGGCCCGCTCGGGCGTGCCGAAAAGGTGCTCCCAGTTCGTCATCGCGCCCCCTCCTTCGCGCTCGGCCCGACCTTGCGGTAGGTGAAGTCCTCGAACAGGTGACCGCACCAGCGGCAGCGGTCGCCGCCCTTGGGTAGGTGGTGCCAGATCTCGCGCATGCCGCACTTCGGGCAGCGCACCTCGATACTGGGTCGGCGCTTCGGCTTCTCGGTCTGCTGCTCCATGGCTACTCCACCGCCATCCGCATGGCCGGCTTCATGGCCTCGCGCAGGCTCTTGGCCAGCTCCTCGGCCGTTACCTCGGCCTTCACCTCCACGTTCACGTCGGGCATCGCGAAACCGCGCGCCTCTTCGGCCTTGAGGCAAGGCATGGCGGCGTCCTGGGCCGCGCCCTTGAGCGTCGGTGACGCTGTCACCCTCAGCTCGCAGCGCCCCAGCCACAACTCGCACTCGTCCAGTTTCGTGAGCGCCAGGGCGCGCTCGCGGCTCGCCTCGTAGGCCGTCTCGATGCCCTTGCGCAGGTTCTGCACGGCCGTCTCTTCGGTTCCGGCGTCCAGCTTCTCGCGCAACCGGGCGTTCTCGAACCTCAGGTTGCGAATCTCGCGGAGCAGCGACTCCGCCGCGTGCCTCTGCTGCTCGTTCCGCTCGTTCCAGCAGTCCTCGCACAGCGGCGCGTCCACGCCCATGTTGTCCTGCCCCAGGGCGTCGATATCGCGCCCGCAGGTATCGCAGATGATTCCCATGGCTACTCCCTTCCTTCCGGCTCCGCCGCGCCTGCGAGGAACCACGCCCGCAGGCTCTCGGCGCACTCCGGGCACAAGGCCCTTGCCTTGCCGTCGATTCGCGCGCTGTTCCCCAGCACCATCTTGGCGTAACCCGCCAGGGTCGCCGGCACCTCCTTGCCGCAGCGTTCGCATGCGCACATGTACAGCCTCATGCCTGCTCGCCTCCCTTCGGCAGAGCGTCGGCGATTCGGTCCCAGTCGGTGGCCGGCTTCTCGCTGGGGTACTCGTAGGCCCCCACGCACGGCACCGGCAGCACCGCCATGCCGTCGTGCTCGCCTGCGTACTCGTCTGCGTCCGATCTGCTCTCGAACGCCAGCACCACGTCGCTCTCCGTGGCCACCGCGTAGATCTTCTTCATCGTTTCGTCTCCTATTCGAACTCGAAGCACTCGCATGCCTCGCTTGTCTCGTCTACCGCCTCCACGTCGGGGCCGCCGCCAGTCATGGCGTCGCAGGCGCACACGGCCTCGCCGCCAGCGCCCTGCACGCGGCCGCAGAAGCGGCACTCCCGGCACATGCGGCCCTCCCACGGGTCGGGCCGGTTCCACGGTGCCCTGGGGTCGGACTCGAAGCACCCGGGCGGGAGGTTCCACCCGCTTGAAGGCTCGTACCCGCTCACATGCACCGCCTGCCCCTCGGCAGCCGACCCCAGCCGTCCATGGCCAGGGCATCCGCGTACTTGGTCGGTTCCGGCAGCAGCAGGTACTCCCAGTGCCCCGAGCCCGGCGGGGCTGGGCGGTTGAACCTCTGCTCGGCCCTGACCCAGCGGAAGTGCAGCCGGTTGGCGTGCGCAAGCCCGTGGCAGCCGCTGCCGTTGCCGCTGCCGCACAGCATCACCGTGGGCTTGGGAACCTCGCGCCCGTCGCGGAACAGCTTGCCCGCCCCGCGCCTCACGATGTGGTGGCGGTTGAGCGGCCACGGCGCGCCGCACACGGCGCACCTGGGCGTCTCGATGCTCGGCCCCTCCATGAGGGGGCGCAGGATCTCGGGCAGCGTGTCAACGTTTGCCATTCGATAGCCTCCTGTCCCTGCCTTGCAGCTCGTACTTGTCGCACATCTCCGACAGGCGGCTCACGATGGCCACCGCCGTCTCCTCGTCGCCGTTCTTGGCCAGGCGGCGTATGAGGTCGCCCTTGCCGTACTGCGTGGTCACGACCACGGGCCTCATGTTCTCGTACCTGTCGTTCACGACGCGGAACACCTGCCCCAGCGTCCAGTCGGTGGGGGACTCCTTGCCCAGGTCGTCCAGCACCAGGCACCCCACGCGGGACAGCCTGGACAGCACGCCGTCCTCGGTGCCGTCGCCGCCGTAGGTGCCCTTGATGGCGGCCAGCACGCCCAGCATGTCGGTCACCCTCACGCTGGTGCCGCCGTCCACCAGGAGCCGCGCCACGGCGCTCGCCAGGTGGGTCTTGCCGGTTCCCACGGGGCCGCAGATGTACGCCCCGCGCCCTTGCTCAACCTTCGCGGCGATGCCCTCGGCCATGGGGGAGGCGGCGGCCATGAAGCGGGGCTTGATGCCCGCACGCTCGTAGGCCCGGCGGCGCTTGGCTGCGGCCTCCTCGGCCTTGGCGCGTGCCTCCTGCCGCGCCCGCTCGGCCCGTTCGGCCACCGCGCCGGGGCAGCCGCAGGGCTTCCAGCCGCAGAACGCGCGGCGGCCCATGAGGGTCACGTAGTTGCCCTCCAGCTGCGCCCCGCAGTGGGGGCACTCAGTCGTACTCGGCATAGCCGTCGGCCTCCTTCCGGGTCCTCGGGCCGCGGTTCACGTAGTCCTCGAACTTCGGCGAGAACAGCGTGGAGGGCCGCAGGTACTTGGCCATCTTCGGGTCGCCCGCCCACTCGGCTGCCATCGTGTCGATGACGGCCAGGAAGTCGGGGAGGCGGTAGCCCTCGGCCCAGCGGGCGTGTATCAGCCTGCGGGTCTTGGCGCTGCTTGAGCGGTAGCGGGTGCCGGCTGCCTCGTTGAGCGCATGCACGATTTCGTCAAAGGGGATTAAGGGGTTATCTATATACTCAACCTCAACCTCAACCTCTGCATTGCCGCAACTCGATGCGCCTGCATGTGCATCCGCATCTGCTTGCGCATGTGCGACTGCATCTGTATCCGCATATGCTCCCGCATGTGCTTGCGCATCGGCTTGCGCCCGTGCCGCCGCATCGTCCACCGCGTCTTCCTTCCCCGGCCTGTTGCCCCAGCGGGCGTTGGCCGCCTTCCTTGCGCGCTCGCTCTTCTCGTCGCCCATGTCGAGCCTGCCCTTGAGCACCAGGAAGGTGGGCAGCCACGCGGGGCTGCCCTGCGGCTCCTTGCCCGTGAACCGGTACTCGACGATGGCGTAGATGAACGGCGCGCGCTGCTTCTCGGGCATGGCCTGCGCGGCCGCCCAGAAGTCGTCGTGTATAACCATGCCCATAGTGTCGCCGTCGCCTTCCCTAAAACGGGATATCCTCGTCGTACAGATCGGGCATGGCCTGCTGCTGCGGCGCGGGCTGCTGTGGCGCGTACGCCTGCTGAGTGGCCGGCTGCGGCGCGTAGGCGGGCTGCTGCGGCGCAGGTGCCGGGGCGGGGCGTCCCTGGCCGTACGTGCGGGCCTGCGGCGCTTGCGGGGCCGCCTGGGGCGCGTACTGCTGCGGCGCGTAGCCCTGCTGCTGTTGCTGGCTGCTCATGAACTCCAGCTCGTCTATCACGACCTCCAGCGCGCTGCGCTTCTGGCCGGTCTGCTGGTCGTTCCAGCTGCGGTAGCGCAGCTTGCCCTCGATGGCCACCTTGCTGCCTTTGGCGAGGTACTGCGCCAGCTTCTCGCCTCGGGTGCCGAACAGCGTGCAGTCCACGAAGTTCGGGTAGTCCTCCCACTGCCCGGTCTGCTGGTTCTTGCGGCGGTCGTTGACGGCCACGCCCATGGACAGCACGGACATGCCGCCAGACGTGGAGCGCAGCACGGGGTCGCGGGTCAGGTTGCCGGATATGCACACTCGGTTGATGCTCATAGATACCCTCCTTGGGTTACGTCCCCGCTGTTCCAGATGCGGGTGATCTGCGCGTCTACCATGCGGATACGCAGCTTGATTACGTTGATGGCCTCCTGCGAGGCCTTGTAGATGGCCTCGGAGCAGTCGCGGCGGCGCTTGGCCTCCGCTATCTGCTCCTGGCCCCGGCACACGTCGCCGATGATGGTGACGGGCGTGCCCTTCTGGCGCTCGTTCAGGATGGCGATGCGCAGGGCCTTGCGGTACTCGGCCTCGTTCTCGGCGTACTGGCAGCCCGACTCCTTGCAGGTCTTCAGCTCGGCCTCCAGCCTGTCGGTCAGCTCGTCCAGCTCCTCGGTGAGCGCCTGCATCTACTCCACCTGCCAGTCGGGGCGCGGGCAGCACGGGCTGTTGGCCACGAACTCCATGTACTGCGGCATGCTGGCGAACTGGTAGCGCGCCCCGCAGCTGCGGCAGTGGGCCGTGAAGGGGCCGTCTGCGGGCGGCTGCTTCTCCTCGGGCGCGGGCCGCTCCTCCATGGCGTCGGGATCGCTCTGCCCGTCGATGGCGAACGCGCCGCACAGCGCGTACTTGCGGGCGTAGCTCGACGCCATGCCGGTCACCTGGGCGTCGTCCGAGCCCTTCTTGTGCTCGTCCTCGCGGGCGTAGGCGCTCACCTGCAGCAGGCCCTCGCCGCCCTCGGCGGGGAACACGCACGCCGTGGACTTCACGTAGTAGCGGTCGCCTATCTGCACCAGCTCGTCGGTCATGAAGAACGCCAGGCCCTCCTTGGCGCACGGCTCCTTCAGCGCGGCCACTATGTCCTCGTAGCTGCGGTAGCTGAACTTGCCGAAAGCGTTGTACTTGGCCTTGGGCACCACCACGGCGCGCTGCACGCGGGCAACGGCCGCCATGAGGTCGATGGACTGCTGTTCCTGGGTCATGCTAGTAGCTTCCATTCATCCGCTCGTAAACCTGGCCCACCGTGCCGTGCATGATGGTGCCCACGACGCCCTGCGCCTTGAGGGCCGCCGCGACGCCCTGCATCTGCTCGCGCGTGGCGCACGGCACCACGACCGTCCACGGGTCGCCCGCCATGGCCACGGGTGCCGGTGCGGGCGGCGCTGGCTGCACCGGGGCGGGCATGGGCGCGGGCTGCGGCTCGGGCATCTGCCCAAGCGGCTGCGGGAACTCTGCGGGCTGGCATTCCGCGGGCTCGGGCACCGCTTCGGGTTCGGGTTCGGGCTCTTCCACGGGTTCCGGCTCCATGGCCGCCTTCAGCTCGGCGATGCGCCGGCGCTCCTCCTCGGCCTTGTGCGCCGCCGTTATGGCCGCGCCGAGGTCCAGGGTGGCGAACAGCTCGCGCTCGGCCTCGTCGTAGAACGGCTCGCCCTGGAACTGCGCCTTGAGGGTTTCCCAGTCCTGGGCCAGGCGCTCTACCTTGGCCTCCAGGGCCTTGAATGCCTTCACTTCGCCGAAGGTCTTGTTGGTCCACTGCTTCTCATGGAAACGCTCATAGGGCACGACGGGGGCCAGCAGCCCGGCGAACTCCTCGTAGTGCTCCCGCAGCTTGGCGTACGCGCGCAGCTGGCGATCCTCCTCGGCCTCGTCCAGCTGCGCCTTGATGCCGTCGGCTGCCTGCTTCGCGATGCCCGCCACGGCCTTGCACCTGTCCTCGAACGCGGCCAGGGGCTTCGTGTACTCGCGGCTCACGGCCTTGCGGCGCTCGTCTATCTCCTTGGCGATGCCGTTGAGGTAGGCGCGGTCGCGCTTGGCGGCCTTCACGTTCTCGTCCTTGCCCATGTCGTAGGTCGCGCCCTCGTAGTCGGCCACCAGCCTGCGCACGTGCGCCTCCAGGGCGTCGAAGTTGGCCTCGATCACGGCGGGGGAGTACGCCACGGTCAGCTCTGACGCCTCCTCGGGCTCGATGATCTCGGCCTCAACTGCTTCGCTCATTTACTCCTCGCTTCCCAGGCGCGCCATGCACGCCTCGTAGGTTTCCGTCTCGGCCGCGTTCGGCTCGTAGCCGTCGGCCTTCATGGCCTCGTAGATGATGGTCACGTTCTCGACCGTCGCTCGGTTGAGGTACACGGGGCTGCCGCCTTCCATGAGGCCCCAGGCCGTCCAGCCGCTCATGTTCCACGCTGCCCGCCAGCCCATGGCCACGGCCAGCTCGGTAGGCGTGCGGTCGATGGGTCGGCCCAGCAGCTCCTCGAACGATTCCACGGCCTCGGCCTCCATGGCGAACGCGGTCAGCGCCAGAGCCGTGCGGCGCATCGACTTGAGGTCGCCCGCGTGGGCGGCAAGCCACTCGCGGCGGGCCTTCGCGCCGTCCTCGTAGGCGGCCTGGAAGTCGGCCTTGCGCTGGGCTGCGGCCTGTGCGGCCTCGTCGGCCCCCTCGGCCACCGGCGCCAGCAGGGTCACGCCGAACGACGTCTCCTCGGCCAGAAGCCCCGCGCCCGCGTTGTCGGCCACGTAGGCGTCCAGCGCCGCCAGGTCGGGGCGGTAGTCGGAAAACGTGCGGCATGCGGCGAAGCCCTCGGGGCATTCGTCGACGAACTCGACGCCCGCGTCGGCAAGCACCGCCACCACCTCGGCGCGGTTGCGCCTCTGCTCGGCCTCGGCCTTCAGGCTCGCGTACACGCGCTGCCATTCGGACTGCTTGCAGTCGCGCAGCTCGGCCACGGCCTCGTCGTCGCCCTCGAACTCGGCGATGGCGGCCAGGCGGTCGAGCGTCATGTCGTAGGCGGCGTCCTGCACCCTGCGGGCGGCGCGGCGCGCCTTGGCCACGGTGCCCGCGTCGGTGCGGGCGGCCACGGCCACCTCCTCGTCGGGAATGTCGAGCGCCAGCATGGTCTGCACGCCGCGCGACTTCTCCTCGGCGGTCAGCCCCAGCTTGGCGTCGGTCTCCACCATGGCCTTGGCGGCCTCCACGCGCGCCAGCTCGGCGTCGTCCAGGTCGTCGTAGACCTCGGCGAGGAAACGCTCGGTGCCGATGGCCCTCATGGCGCGCACGCGGCACTCGCCGTCGATGATCCAGTAGATGCCGCCCTCCTTGTACAGGATGGGCTTCATGACGGGCTGGCCGGGGTTGAGGCGGTTGGCCTTGAACTGCGCGGCCAGGCCCGCGATGTGCTCGGCGCTCTCCCTGGTGGTGAAGTCGCGCGGGTTCATCGGCTCGCCGTCGGCGCGCTCGTAGGGGTACACGTCGCAGATCGCGACCTCCTCTAGCGATTGCATGCGCGGGCCTCCTCGTCTACGACCACGCGGCACTCCATGCCCACCAGGCGGGCGCGGCACGCCACGCGGGCCACCTCGCCCATGAGCGCGATGCGCTTGGTGGGCACGGGGCCGTTCTTGATCTGCGCGGCCATGCAGGCGGCCCCCATGTTGAACGCCTGGCGCATGGCGGCGTCGAAGCCGCCGTCGCCCGGCTCGGGCACGGGGACGGCGCGCTCGATGCGCTTCAGGATGCTGTCCACCGTCTTGTCCGCGACGGTCTTGCTGATGATTTCCGTGAGCATTTGGGTCTCCTAACTGGGAAAACTAAAAGTGATAAAAACTTTTCAGGATTTCGGAACTTTTTTCTCTATGCGCTCCTTGCGCTTCTGCGCCGCCTTGACCCTGCGGTACAGGTAACGGCACAGCCACCGCTCCATGGCCTCGTCGTGCGCCTCTACTGCCTTGTCGGCGGCGTAGCGGCTCATGCCCGAGGTGTCCGGGGCCTGCGGCATGGGGTCGGCGCGGCTCTCTCGGCCGCACTCGGTGCGCTCGTAGGTGCGGCGCTCCTCTGCGGTCAGCCTCGGCAGCAGCTCGGCTATGCGGGCCTCTATGGCCTCAAGCTGCTGCTGGCGTCTGCACGGTTCGCAGATGCCGTCCTTGCCGAGGGTCGCCCTGCGGCACCCGCACGACGGGCACAGCTCCAGGCGGTGGCGGTAGCAGCGCAGGGACACGTGGCCGCCGCTGGCGTTGATCAAGCGCCGCGCGTTATCCAACTGGTTCTTGGACAGCCGCAGCTCGCGGCGAATCTCGCGGGCGGGCACCTTTCCCGCCAGCTCGGCTATGCGGTCGAGGTCGGCCTTGCGCCACGCCCTGTGTGGCCTGCCCTTGTCTCGGCGGGTCACTCGTCGCTCACCTCCACGACCACGCGGGGGCGCGCCCTGTCGGTGAGCACCCTGTCGGGGCACTGCTCCACGTACTTGCGGGAGTCGTCCTTGATTACGCCCGCCGCCACCAGGCCGTCGAGCACGAACTTGCGCGCGAAGCCCACGTTGTCGGCGTCGCGGCGCATGTCGGGCTCGTAGAACGTGGTGCGCACGGTCACCCGGCGCTCGAAGCGCGGCGCGCGCTGCTGCATGGCCGCCGCCCTCACGCGCGCCGTCTCGCGCTTCTTCATGGCCGCCGCCTTGTAGCGGTTGGCGCGCTCGGCGCTGATGTAGTCGTTCAGGCTCGGCATTCGGCCCTCGACCGTGACGGTGCACCTCATTGCGCGCCCCTGTCGTAGATGCCCTGCGCCTCGGTTAGCGTGGAGGCGGCGAAAACGGCTGGACCCACGATGGCCTCCCACGTGCCCACCAGGTCCACGGAGTCCACCGGCGTGCGGCGGAAGCTCACGGCGGCCAGCATGGAGGGGCGCTGCAGCACCATGTAGCGGGACAGCACGCTCCACAGGTTGTGGTCGCGCTTGAACTCGCTGGCCTCGCTCACGGTCATGCCGTTCTGGCACGCCAGGGTGTACACGTTGTCGCGCTGGATGACGTGGCCCTCCAGCATCAGGCGGTAGCAGATGCGGCGCAGCTTCGCCCACGTATCGGGGTTCGAGGCAATCCAGCCGCACGCCTTGGCCACGAGGGCCTGGGCCTTGGCGTCTACCTCGGCCATACCGTTGCCCCCAGCGCCCATGTGGCGGCGATGCACGCGCAGACGAACAGGGCGGCGAAAACGGCCTGCAGCCTCTCGCGGCGCTGCTCGGGTGTTACACTGGTCTCGGTTCGGAAGTGAACCGTTGCGGTGCGCGTCTTTCGCTTGCCGGCTGCGACGCGCACCCTCCTTCCCTTGATCTTTTCCATTCCTGGAACTTCCTCTCGTTCTCTGGGTCCTTGTAGAACTCGCGCATCATGGCGGCGCACTCGTCGCACATGGCGCGCTGTATCGGGGTCATTCGCCCGCGACGCCCGGCAGAAGCAGCGGGGCGTCCTCGTAGGCGACCTCACCGGTGTCCCTATCCACGAACATCACCTCCTGGTCGTCGTACACGTGGATGTTGAGCATCTGCCCCGTGAACTCCACCAGCTTGGGGATGGAGTCTCGGAATTTCGGGTCCAGCTCAAACTGCAGCACGCACTTGCCGCTCTTCACGTTGAGGGCGGTGAACCCCCCCCCGTACGGTCACCTCGTTCAGCATGGCCTACTCCTCCACGTCGTAGGCGCTGTCGCGCTCGATGCGCTTGAAGTCGGTGCTCCAGCCCTTGCCGTTCACGCTGAACTGCACGGAGTCGTAGACGTTGAACTGCATGCCGCCGAGTTCGAACTGCTGCTTCATGCTGGCCTCTAGCGGAATGACGCGCTTCCTTTCGAATCCCCACGTGGAGACGATGCGGTCGATCATGCTGCACTTGGATTCCTCCATGCAGCCGTTCTCAGCGGGTTCGAAGTAGAACGTCACGTACTTGCGCTTGTCGGTGATGCGGTCGAGCGTTTTGCCGACGATATCCGCGACGAACTCGGGCTGGTGGCTCTTGGTGGTCATGGTGCGTCTCCTTTTCTGATAGGTAAATCTAATTACAGTTTGAAGCGAAAAAAATTTCTTCGGGTTTGTAGCCCAAGAAGTCGGCGGCCTTTTTAGCCGTCTCGATGCGCATACGGTCGGGGTGGTCTTCATAAGCATCGTATGTAGGTCCTGAAATGCCCAGATGTTCAGCCATTGCCTTCTTGGTTACGCCCTTGCTCATGCGCGCCTGCTTGAGTGACTTCATACTCCCTCCTTTCTGTCCATAACTGTAATTAATCTTCAGAACACGGTCAAGATTAATTTTGGTAAAATTGAAAATAAATTTAAGTCCTGGAAGGAGTTAAGATGCCGATATCCGACAACATAAAGAAGTTACGGCAGATTTTCGACGTTACCCAGGATGAACTGGGTGAGATTGCAGGTGTGACAGGTAACGCCGTTTCGCAGTGGGAAAATGGCCGCTCCGAACCCCGTATGGGAGCTATTGAGCGCATGGCGGCCTGCTATCAGATTAGTAAGTCACACCTTATAGAAGACGGCGGAATGGATCAGATTGACCCCGTGACCAAAAAGCCCAAGGGCAGCCCCTATATGCCCGCCGGTGCCATGCCCGTGGTGGCCAGCAGCGCAACCGTGCCGCTGCTCACGCTTGGCCGGGTGCACGCCGGCTCGCTCGCCGACGAGGAGGAGGTCGCGCACCGCGTGGAGGTGCCGGCCTCCGTATGCGCCGGGCACCCGCGCGCTTTCGCCCTGGAGGTCGAGGGCGACTGCATGAACCGCGTCATACCCGAGGGCAGCCACGTGCTGGTCGACCCCGACCGCCAGCCCGCCAACGGGTCCATCGCCGTGGTGGAGACCGAGGACTACCGCGCGGTCATGCGCCGCTGGTACAAGGGCAGCACCAAGCTGATGCTGTCGGCGGATAGCTTCGAGGACTACGAGGACATGATCTTCGGCATGGACGACGGACCCGTGCGCGTGATCGGCACGGTGGTGTGGTTCCAGGCCGCCGACGAGATGGAGTAGCCGTGGGCGGGCGCGCGGCGATATACGCCCGCTTCTCGAGCCACAACCAGCGCGGCGAGTCCATAGAGATACAGGTGGAGAAGTCCCGCGCCTACTGCGCCGAGAACGACCTGCGCGTGGTGGCCACGTACTGCGACTTCGCGCAGACGGGCACCAACACCGACCGCGCCGAGTTCCAGCGCATGATGGCCGACGCCAAGCGAGGGCTGTTCGATTTCGTGGTCATATATAAAGTTACCCGAATCATGCGCAACCGCGACGAGATGGCCATGGCGCGCATCATGCTGCGCCGCTGCCGCGTCGAGATACTGTACGCGGGCGAGGACATTTCGGACGGCTCGGCGGGCGTGCTGCAGCTGGGCATGCTGGAGGTGCTGGCGGAGTACGAGAGCGCGCTCGACGGCGAGCGCATACGCGACGGCATACAGAAGAACGCCGAGCGGTGCATGGCCAACGGCTGCGTGCGCTACGGCTGGGACATAGTGGACGGGCGCTACGTGGTCAACGAGGAGGAGGCCGCCGCCATCCGCCTGGGCGTGCGCATGGTCTTGTCGGGCAAGTCGGTGGCCGACGTGGTGCGCGCCTGGGAGCCGTACCGCACCAAGCGCGGCGGCAAGTGGCGCTTCCAGACGGTGCGCCGCATACTTATGCGGCGGGAGAACGGCGGGGAGTACCGCTACGCGGGCGTGGTCGTGCCCGGCGGCATGCCCGCCATCGTTCCCATGGATGACGAGGAGAGGGTGATACGGATGCTTGAGGACTCGCACAGGCCCCGCGCCAAGACCGAAGCGTGGGACTTCCCGCTCACTGGCAAGCTCTACGACGGGCGCGACGGCGGGCTGATGACCGGCACCAGCGGCACGGGCAAGTCGGGCAGGCCCTATCACTACTACCGCTGCCGCAGCTGCGGGCGCACCGTGCGCCGCGATGTCGTGGAGAAGCGCGTGGCCGCCGCCGTGCGCGAGGCCCTGGGCAGCGCCGACAGCCGCGAGCGCATCGCTCGCATGCTGGCCGACGCCGAGGAGGAGCGCGCCGACGAGAAGCCCTTGAGCGAGACCATAAAGGGCGAGCTGGCCAAGATCGAGACGGCGTTCTCCAACATATGGGCGGCCATCGAGTCGGGCATCGCGCCGCCGGGCGGCAAGGAGCGCATAGACGCGCTGAAGCAGCGGCAGGCGCTCCTCAAAGACGAGCTGCGCACGGCCGAGGCCCTTGAGGCCGCCCGCCTTGACTACGACCGCGCGCTGTTCTGGCTTGAGGGCATGGCCGCCGCCGAGGTGGACGACGCGCAGCTTCTGCGCACGTTCGTGGCGCGCGTGGTGCTGGGCGGCCCCGACGATGACGACGGCCTGCGCGTGGCGTTCACGTTTGACGATTCTGCCGGCTTGGGCGATAATCCGTCGCTGCCTGGCGCTATAGGCCCAGGTGGCGAGGTGTTCGACCGAATGAACGCCAGCTCCACCATAAGTAACAGGCAGGTAGATATTTATATCTACCTGCCTTTTTATTTCTAGTCCGTACCGCGGAGAATCGAACTCTATGCAGGGCGCGGGCGTAAAGAAAACGCGTGAGCGTTTTTAGCCCGCGGGCGAGGGCGCCGGCAGGCGGCCGAAGCCGGTGCGGGTTCGCGAAGCGAACACGCGGATTCTCCGCGCAATGCCTCAGCCCAAAACAGATGCGATGTCGATCGGATGACAGCCGACAATGCCCCCGCGCCAACGTCATCTCTACCCGCGGAGAATCGAACTCTATGCAGTGCGCGGGCGTAAAGAAAACGTCGCAGCAGCGCAGGTGGGACGCGCTTTCCCAATGGCGGCCCAGGCGAAAAGCGCATCCCGGAATCCGCGCTCAGACTGGGACGTGGTTTCCGGATGGCGCCTCAAGCGGAAACTGCGACCCGGAATTCCGCCGTAGAGTGGGACATGCTTTCCCAATGGCAGCTCAAGCGGAAAGCGCGTCCCGGAATCTAAGCTCGAAATGGGACTCATTTTCCTGATGGCGGGCTCAGCGGAAAATGCGACCCGGAATTTGCTCTGAGAACGGGACACGCTTTCCCGCCGACCGCCCCGCCCTCCTCAACTCCAAAACCCATGCGCTCTCCATCCCAAAACTGGGTAGAAGAAGGCCAAAACGCAATCGCAGGAGGTCAATATGACTGCAGAAGATAAGGCAAAGAACGCCGGCAAGGTCGCGCTCGTCTTGGAGGGTGGCAGTTTTCGCGGGCAGTTTACCGCGGGCGTGCTCGACGTTCTCATGGAGGCCGGCGTCGAGATTCCGGCGGTATATGGCGTATCGGCCGGCGCCCTCAACGGCGTGAACTACAAGTCGCACCAGATCGGCCGTGCCAACCGCATCAACCTGGCTTTCTGCAACGACAACCGCTTCATGGGCGCCGCGTCGTTTGCGGCTACGGGCTCTATCGTCGGCTACGACTTTATCTTCAACGATGTCCAGGACCGCCTGGATCCCTTTGACAACGAGACGTTCGACGCCAGCCCCATCGAGATGTACGCCGTCGCGACGGACATGCTCTTTGGAACCGCCACGTACCTCCCGGTCAAAAGCGCCGTGCTCGACCTCGACGCCGTGCGCGCATCGACCTCGTTGCCGCTGGTGACGCCGCCGGTCGAGATTGACGGGCACAAATACGTCGACGGCGGCGTAGCCGATTCGGTTCCTATCGAGCATGTGCTCGAAGAGGCGGGCTTCGATCGCGCGGTTGTCATTGTCACGCAGGACCGCTCGTATGAGAAAAAGCCCTACGAGTTTTTGCCGGCCGCGCGTGCGCGTTATGCCGACTACCCCTATCTGCTCGAGGCTATCGAGACGCGCCACGACCGCTACAACATTCAGCGCATGCACCTGTGGAAGTATGAGCGCGAGGGCCGTGCGTTGGTCGTCGCTCCGCAAAAGCCGGTCGAGGTCGGCCATGTCGAGCACGATTCGGCAAAGCTTTTGGACCTGTATATCCAGGGCCGTCAGGAGGCAAAGCGCCTGCTCGCGGAAATCCAAGAGTTCGTTGAGCGCTAACGACGGCGAACCCTCAAAAAAATGACAACAGCTAAAGAGCTGGAAAAATCACGGCTCGTGGATGACATGTGCAGAAACTCTGGTCGGAGCCAAAATACCTGTTGACTCGTACGGCGAGCGGGGTAATATGGACGGGTTACTTGCAGAGCCCCGTGAATCTCTGTAACAACACGTACTGTACATGGAGGAGTCTAAGTGATTTCGAAATCGACTCACTACGCCAAGCAGGGCGAGGTCCAGCGCAACTGGGTTCTCGTCGACGCCGATGGTGCTGTCCTGGGCCGTCTTGCCACCCAGATCGCAATGATCCTGCGCGGTAAGAACAAGCCCCAGTTCACGCCCAACAGCGACTGCGGCGACTTCGTTGTCGTCATCAACGCCGATAAGGTCCAGCTTACCGGTAACAAGGCCGACACGAAGACCTATTATCGCCACAGCGGCTACAACGGCGGCCTCAAGGCTGAGAGCTTCCGCCAGGCTATGGAGAAGCACCCGGAGAAGGTCATCGAGCGCGCCGTTCGCGGTATGCTGCCCAAGACCACCCTCGGCCGTGCCCAGATGACCAAGCTTAAGGTCTACGCTGGTGCCGAGCATCCGCATGCTGCCCAGAACCCCACGAAGATTGAGCTGGAGGCTTAAAGATGGCTGAGAACACCGTTGTCTACCAGGGTACCGGCCGTCGTAAGAACGCCGTCGCCCGCGTCCGTCTCGTCCCCGGCACCGGCAAGGTGACCATCAACAAGCGTGACGCCGAGCAGTATTTCGGCCGTCATCAGCTCGTTGAGAACGCCCTTGCTCCCTTCAAGGTGACCGACACCGCCGGTCAGTTCGACGTTATCGCTCTGTGCGATGGCGGCGGCATCTCCGGTCAGTCCGGCGCTCTGCGCCTGGGCATCGCTCGCGCTCTTCTGAACGCTGGCGACTACCGTGCTGACCTCAAGAAGGCCGGTTTCCTTACGCGCGATGCTCGCGTGGTCGAGCGCAAGAAGTACGGCCTCAAGAAGGCCCGCCGCGCTCCCCAGTTCTCCAAGCGCTAAGGTTTTATCTCCTTTCGAGATACAATGTACAAGCGGGGCCTGCCGATTCCTCGGCGGGTCCCGCTTTTCTTTTTCGACTAGGGTGGGCGGTTGCATATCGCCTGCTAGGGAAGGAGCGATCCTATGCCCCAGAACATCTTCGGTACCGACGGCGTCCGTGGCGTCGCCAATGCCGATCTCTCGTGCGACCTCGCGTTTCGCCTGGGCCGCGCGGCGACCAAGTTCCTTGGTCCGGATATCTGCATCGGCCGTGACACGCGCCTTTCGGGCACCATGCTCGAGAGTGCTCTGACCGCCGGCATTATGGCCGAGGGCGGCCGCCCGCATTGCTGCGGCGTTATCCCCACGCCCGCCGTGGCACTGCTCACTGTTCAAAACGAGCTCGATGGCGGCATCGTCATCTCCGCTTCGCACAATCCGCCGGAGTTCAACGGCATCAAGTTCTTTAGCCGCAAGGGTATGAAGCTTCCCGATGCTGTCGAGGAAGAGATCAGCGCCTGGGTCATGTCCGAGGAAGCCATGGCTGCCGACACGCTGCCGACCGGTGCCGGCGTGGGCCACATCATCAAGATGAAGGACGCCCGCAAGGCATACGTCGACCACGCCATCGATACGCTTGATGGCCTGAGGCTCGATGGCCTGGTCGTTGCCGTCGACTGCGGTCACGGTGCTTCCTGCCAGACCACGCCCGCCGCGCTGCAGCGCCTGGGTGCCACGGTCCATGCCATCAACACCGATTACTGCGGCACCGACATCAATGTCGAGTGCGGCTCTACGCACCTCGAGCCCCTGCGCGAGCTCGTGCTGCGCACCCATGCTGATATCGGTCTGGCCCACGACGGCGACGCCGACCGCGTACTGTTCGTGGACAGCGAGGGCAACGAGATCGATGGCGACTACATCCTAGCCATCTGCGGCTCTGACCTTGCTGCTCGCGGCAAGCTCGCCAACTCCGAGATCGTCTCGACCGTTATGTGCAACCTGGGCTTCTCCATCGCTATGAAGGAGCAGGGCTTCGAGATGGTTCAGACCGCCGTGGGCGACCGCTACGTTCTGGAGCGCATGCTCGCGGACGGCGCCGTCATCGGCGGCGAACAGTCCGGCCACATCATCTTCCTGGAGCACAACACCACCGGTGACGGCCTGGTGACGGCTCTGCAGCTTCTGGCCGTGCTCAAGCGCACCGGTCGTACCCTCACCGATCTTGCCGGCATCATGAAGAAGTACCCGCAGGTACTCGTCAACGTGCATTCCGATAACAAGGCTGGTCTGGACGATTGCCAGCCCATCTGGGATGCCGTCGCTGCTGCCGAGAAGGAGCTTGACGGCCGCGGCCGCATTCTGGTGCGCCCGAGCGGTACCGAGCCGCTGGTCCGCGTGATGGCCGAGGCCGAGACGCACGAGCTGACCCAGCGCGTTGTCGACGACATCGTCGAGGTTGTCAAGCGCGAACTTCCCTAATGGTCAAAAACCGTTGCCAAGTGGTAAACTGATAAGGTTATTTTGGTTGATTGGTATGTCCGAGGGGGAGCATGTTCACTAAAGTCCTAAGGTCTTTTGGTATGCGTGGTCGAGTCCTTACGCTGGATGCTCCCATCTCGGGCGACGTCATTCCGCTCTCCGAGGTAAACGATCAGACGTTTGCTACCGGCCTTTTGGGCCAGGGCGTGGCGATTCAGCCCACCGGAACGCGTGTGATTGCACCGGCTGATGCCAAGGTCGAGGCTATTTTTCCCACGGGACATGCCGTTGCGCTTAACACGGTCGATGGCTTGGACGTGCTCATCCACGTTGGTTTGGACACTGTTCAGCTCGAGGGCAAGCACTTTACCGTACATGCGCAAGTGGGTGACATCGTCCATAAGGGCGATGTACTCATTGAGTTCGATCGCGAGGCAATTGCTGCCGAGGGCTACGATGTGACGGTTCCCATCTTGGTGTGCAACTCCGTTGAGTTCTCGAGCATCAAGGGCTCCGTTGGCGTGCATGTCGAAGAGATGGACCAGCTCATCGTTGCTCGCGAGCGCTAGCAAGTGCACGTGGCCATTAGCCTACAATTCAAACACGTTTACGGAGGGCGCCCTTGAAAGAGGACGCCCTCCGTGGCAAGATGGGATTTGTCCGAAGCTAAAAGGCTTTGGGTCACCGTGGACGGGCAGGGGCCTCGACGCGGTTAGACACGAGACACATACATTACGCGACCTCGCCCTGGTGGCCGCACACGTTGGTTGCGGCCGACGCGGGCCGCGGGCAAGTGCTTGTAAGGGAGCCTTGCCTCTCTTGTACGAGAAAGGACGCGTAATGAAGATCATTAAAGCTAAAGACTACGAGGATATGAGCCGCAAGGCCGCCAATATCATCTCGGCGCAGGTTATCCTCAAGCCCGACTGTGTGCTGGGCCTTGCCACCGGCTCCACCCCGATCGGTGCCTACAAGCAGCTCGCTGCTTGGTACGAGAAGGGCGACGTCGACTTTGCCGAGGTCAGCACCTACAACTTGGACGAGTATCGTGGCCTTTCGCACGACGATCCCCAGAGCTATCACTACTTCATGCGCGAGAACTTCTTCGATCACATCAACATCGACCTGAACAACACGCATGTGCCCGATGGTTCCAACCCCGACGCCGCCGCTGCCTGCTCTGAGTACGACAAGATCGTCGCCGCCGCCGGTTACCCGGATCTCCAGCTGCTCGGCATTGGCAACAACGGCCACATCGGCTTCAACGAGCCCGATGACCACTTCTCCAAGGGCACGCACTGCGTCGACCTCACCGAGAGCACCATTCAGGCCAACAGCCGCCTGTTCGACAGCATCGACGATGTTCCCCGTCAGGCCTACACCATGGGTACCCAGACCATCATGTATGCCCGCATGATCCTGGTCGTCGCCAACGGCGAGGCCAAGGCTCAGGCCGTGCACGATATGTGCTATGGTCCGGTTACGCCCGAGTGCCCGGCTTCGATCCTGCAGCTGCACACCAACTGCGTTGTCGTTGCCGACGAGGCCGCCCTTTCGCTCTGCGAGTAGCGCGAATCCTGCAGCTCGACATAGCCTTGCCTAAGGCCTCCGCTTTGCGGGGGCCTTTTTGCTATCCTTTTCCGCCCGCTTGACCAAAATCTCGGCGCAAGCTTGACGAATGCCGGATGCCCAACAGTTTGATTCATTCTATACCAGATTCTATGCAAAAATGCCACTAGAAGGTCGTAGACGGTAGCGGGTGCTAGGCGAGTTGAATGACATGGCTGAACCTTGTTCATTTGCGTTACACTGCCGCTTAGATGGGACAAGCTGACAAGCTCATTTACCTGCTTAAAGACCGATTAGTCAGGGGATTAATAACAATCGGCCCTCGCTGTACAAAAACTTGCCGCTTTCGTACCAAAAGACAACCTAAAACACAAGGTCGCTCTATTCATAGCGCGGCTTGTATGGTCTTGCGGCTACAGTGTCCATACGGTCGAGTTGAGGAGCGGGCATGGTAAACGATTTGAGCGGTATAGACGACCTCGAGCTGATGCCGCTGGGCGGAGGCTATATGGTGCGACGCGAACGCTTGATGAATGAGCTTATCGCCAAGGGCCGAAAGGCCGGCATCGTGGTTCTTTATGCGCCCGACGGGTTTGGGAAGACCTCGGTGCTGCTGCAGTACACCCATGAGGTTAAATGCGACCCGACGCGAGGCCCCGTGCGGATTATCGAGGCCGATCGCGCCACTGGGCGCGAGGTGTTTATGCAGCTCGAGGTGGTTACCGAAGAACTCAAAGACAAACCGCATTCCCTTATCGCGATTGATAATGTGCCAAACCTCGATCAGCACGATACCGAAGACCTTATCGACAGGATTCGCGGCCTGCGCGCTATGGGGATAGGGGTCTTTATCTCCTGCCGTCCTTCAAATCGTCAGCTGATTCATGGGCTGGGCGATTCGCTTAAGATCAATGCGCAGATGCTCAAGGTGCATGCCTATGAGTATTCGGCGTGGGCATCGGCGTTTTCGATCAGCACATCGCTCGACTTTTATCAGCTCACGCAGGGCGTGCCCGAGCTCGTTTCGGCATTGCAGACGGGTCTGTATGGCCAAGGCGACGTAGCCGGCCTGCTCGAAAACGAGATTGTCAACGTATATGGCGCGGCACTTGCCGATCTGGCTTCGCTCGACAATAATGCGCTGTTTTGCGTGGCATGTCTCATGGTTTTGATGGGCGAGGGCAATATCGCAGAACTCGAGGCTTGCGGGATGAGGCTGTCGATGGTCGACCAGTCCTATTTTGTACGCGACTACCCGATCTTTGGCTTGGATCCCGCCGAGCGGAGTTTTACGTGTCTGGGCACGGAGGATAACGGACGCTTGCGCTTGCGTAAGTTGGTGGCCGAGGTTCGCCCCGAACTTGTTCCGAGGGCGGCCCGGATTTTGCTTAAGGCGGGCCGATGCGATGCGGCGATGGGCCTGGCGGACGCCTTTTTGGACCGTGAAGCGGTCCTTGAACTTGCTGGGCAGTATGGGGTCGATCTGGCTCTGACGGGGCACGGGGCCGATATCTGCCGAGCGGCGCTGGGCACGATCGATGCCGACGATCCGGCTCCAGAGCCAACGCCTGCCGAAGCGCTTGGCGTATATCTGGCAGCGGTCAGCGTGTCCAATACAAAGCTCGCTCGCTATATGGCATCGGTCATCGAGCGCGGGGGCGAACGGGCGGCCTGCGAAATAGACCCTGTTTCATGGAGGGTGGCCCAGACGCTGACGGCTGTTTGCTATGGGGATAACGGGCTTGGGCTTCCTACGAACCTGGCCGTGCCAGAAATCGAGACATCCCATACCGCACTTGATATGTTGTCTGCGCATATCGAGGTCAAGCGGTGCCTGACCGAGCGGGGAGATGACGGCGGCGTTCTACAGCAGCTCAAAACGAGCAAGGCCTACGACTGCGAGCTCGACATCGCGGGGATTGTTATACGGGCCGATAGCATGCTGGTGGAGCTCTTTGACGGGTCGTTTGCGGGAACCGACGAGCGCGACGACGAGATGACGGTGGTGCGGGAGGCGCTCGACGTACGTGGGCTTAAGGCGATGGCTATCTGGGTGCGCATGGTGTTGGCGGCACGGCGGCTCCTTTCCGGCTTGCCGGTAACCGACGACGCGGCGTTCAACGAGCTCGATCGTTTTGCCGTGCGCATGCGCGACAACCAGATTCAGCTGTTTGGGCTGTTGCTAGAAGGCTGGCAGTCGCTGGCAGAGGGACGGCCGGTTAATGCGAAGTTCCGTGCGGTCCAAGTGCTCAAACTTGCCGAGGAGTCGATTGCGTACATGCGCGATAACGCATTGCTGCTGGAGCGCGCGGCATATCTGCGTAACACCTCGATGGTTTCGGTGCGCGAGGAAGCGGAGTTGCTCGATATAAGCCAGACGCAGGTTGGTGGAGCGGAGGCCTGGATGGTGGCGCTGCATTTGGCCTGTGCGGGCCGAGACAGCGATCTTGCGGCCTGGATGTCCATGAATCGTGCGGGGATTCTAGAGCCATCGTATCGGCTCTTTGCGCGCCTTGCCATGCATTGTCTGGGCGAGCCGGCGGGCAGGATACGCAAGAAGCTTCCCGTGCGCGAGCTGTCGCGGTACTCGCTGCGCGACGATTTGGAAGGGGAGGGCGAGCGCCTGTTCCAGGCCGGCGAGGTTGAAGCCGTTGATACCATCGACCATATCGAGATTCGCATGTTTGGTGCGTTTCGCGCCGAGCGCGATGGGTTTCCCATCACGGACAAAATGTGGCGCCGCAAGAAGGCGGCGACGCTTGCCGAGCGGCTTGCGCTGGGCATGGATGCGCTCGTCGATCGTGAGACGCTGGCCATGGAGCTGTGGCCCCATGCCGAGTTTAATAGCGCCCGCAACAACCTGTACTCGACGATATCGCGCTTGCGGTCGGCTTTGGGACCGACGCCGGATGGCAAGTCGTGCGTGCTCATCCAAAATGAATGCATTGGGCTCAACGGCGACTACGTCAAGACCGATGTACGGCTGTTTGACCAGATAAGCCGCGAGGTTTTGGGAAATCGCACGGGTGCGCGCGGGCCCCATTTAGTTGAGCTGTGCCTTAAGATTGAGCAGCTTTATGCCGGACCGCTGTATGTTCCCAATGGCTGTAATCCCACCTACTTTTTGCGCATGCGGCGCATTATGCAGTCAAAGTACATCGATTGCATGATTAAGGGAGCAAATGCCGCTCTAGAAGAAAACGATCTGCAGTCGGCGATTTGGCTGGCGGAGTCGGGGCTTCGACAGGAAACGGCGCGTGAGGATATGGTGCGCTGCGCCATGCGCGTCTACAGTGCGGCGGGGCGGCGGCGCGATATCGTCGAGCTGTACAGCGGGCATATGCACCACCTGAGGGAGCAGGTCAATGGCGTGCCCGAGCCCGAGACGCGGCGTCTATACGAGCGCTTGGTGGAGGGGCGGCTCAATCGCATGCTGGTCGAGCGATAAAAAACGGGCGCCCGAAGTACTTGGGCACCCGTAAGCTTGCTATGTGTTGGATCGCCGGATCATTGGCTCTTAGACGAGCTTGATCTTCTCGATGTCCTTGCGCGAGGACTCGCGATACAGTGAGAACTTGCGGCCGATGACCTGGACGACCTCGGCGTGGCAACGCTCGGCGAGCTCCTCGGCGGCCTCGCGGGCGGAAAGGCTGGAGCCATCGAGCACGGAGCACTTAACGAGCTCGTGCTTCTCCAGGTAGGCGACCGTCTGCTCGACGGTGCCCTCGTTGACATCGGACTTACCGATGATGATGGCGGGGTTGAGGTGATGGGCCATGCTGCGAAGCTGCTTGACCTGTGCTCCTGTCAGTGCCATGGGTTCTCGCTTTCTATGTATGGGGCGCCCCGCGACGGGGCCTTAATTTACGTGAGCTGTCCCACGATAGCGCAGGAACGGTGCGGTGTGGAGCGCGTTTGCCCAGTTCAAAAAGAATGCGGATGCCGAGTGAGTGGGCAGTGCGGGCTGCGAACAGGCTATGAGCTGGGCGCAGAGACCGGCTCCCATGCAATAAACGCCCAACGGACCTTGCGGACGTGGTCGAGCATATAGCGTCCCTGCGGCACACCCTTGGAGCCCGGCTCACCGGCATGGGGGTTCTCAATCATGTGTTGAGCGATGTAGTCGCGCAGACGGTCGACCTTATCCTCGTTGCCATGCTCAAGCATGCGGGAAAAGTCTGCCACGCCCGCTTCAAGGCTGTCGAAGGTATCGCGACGAGGCGATTCAAAGTATGTAACCTGCGGCAACGCACCCATCTGAATGAGGATATTAAAAGCATACACAAAGCCATTACTGCAGGTAACCGAGGCGCCGATGGCGTTCATCAAGTGCAGATCATAGCGCGGGCTGGAGTTGGCGACCATCGTGACAGCGCAACGCCGACGAGCCGTACGGTCAAGCTTGACAAGTGCGCCTTTTAGGTTGGTCGTGGTGACAGAGCGACTGGCAAAGGCAACATCCACCGCTTTCGCGACCGGTCCAACCAAATCCCAATCATCATCCCAAGCAAGCTCAAGCGGTGTAATGCGATCATCGAGCCCATAGTACTCAATGCCGGCATCAAGCGTGCCCAACATGGCAGGGGAGAAATCAGCCGCAATCACAGGATGCCCAGCCTGAGCAAGCGGAATAGCAATCGACCCAGCTCCGCACCCCATATCGAGCACCGACTCGTCGGGCTCAAGGGCCAGCAATTTCATAAAATCCCGAGCATATGGGGCAGTCTCAAGCGGCCGAAAATGCCGAGCCCGCTTATCCCACTCAAAAGAATCATCAGCTCGCCGCCGAGCGGCCTGCATCTGCATCCACTCCTGGTTCCAATCTGTGGAAAGCAGCTCAGAACGATTCTCCCCATCAACCACGGGCCAACCTCCTAGCAACAAAAAAGCGACTCCCCCAAAAAGAAGAGCCGCAACCAGCATATATCAGAAAGAACCGATCCAACGCCAAACCGCCATACCAGCAAAGTAGGGCAGAAGCGAAGCGACTGCCAAAGGGATAGAACTCAACCGAGGTCCCGTTGTGCGGGAGCCCCGGGGAGGGCAAATATATAAGGTCGCCTGCTCGGACAGTCCTGACTCGCACGGAGAGCACTTAATGTGCTCTCCGTGCGAGTCA
>NZ_JBDMSL010000002.1:0-129061 GCF_039758965.1 Collinsella aerofaciens
TTTGCCGCCAGGGTCCCGGGCCTTGTGGCGCCGAGCACGAGTATCGACGAGAGAAGGAAGGGGATGAAGGGAAGGAAAGACGGCGCCGTGGCAATGGCGTAAGGCAGGAAGGAAAGGAATGGCAGGTCGTTTGCGGAGGCCGGGATATCCGTGATGCCGGAGCTGCTCAGGGCACGGCAATATGCGAGCGCTGCGTCATTGGTCTCTCGGTCTCCCACGATGGACCCGGATTGGAAGCCTTCGCCCATGAGCGCGTAGTAGCTCTCGGCAGAATCGAGAAAGGCGGCGTCGGTTTGAGCGGCAAGGGCGGCGTTCGCGTATCTTGCAAGCTCCGCGTCATTTTGCTGCTCTGGCGATAGGTCTATGCCGTTGGCTTGGGGCGCGCGCGTATTGAATGCGTCGACAAAGCTCTGCATGCCCTGTTTCATAAAGAAGGGCCCGTAGATGGGTGAATTGAACGCAATGGGGACGGAAAAGGCTGCAGCGAGAACGAGCGTACAAATCCATACGGCCTTGTCTCTTAGGATTAGTTTGAGAAGAAGTCGACAGTACATTTAGAAGCACCTACGTTCCTCAAAGAATTGTTAGATTAAAAGTAACAGACCGGATGAAGATACGTGCGACGGGGGCGAGGCGAATGGCTGAGCGGTATCGATACGCTGGTTCAACGGCATCATATTGACCACATAGATTATCAACTTGCTTGACTTGTAAACCTAATCGTCCTGTCATCATATTCAACTTCGAAAAAAGGGGAATGAGGGCATCCCGATGCATCGAGTATTACTGGAACCCTGGCGATACGCTGAATGGTTTGTGACGAATAGTCATGTCCATCAAGAAGGCTCGACGCTTCGGGCAGCTCGTCAATCGATATATCAATTCTTGGAGACATGTATTCCTACCATTTTTAAAGAAACAACGGCTGTAATCGCTATCGCGATTGCGCCAATAATACCGAGCGCCATCTATTTATACTTGATTTAAGGCGGAGTGGAATGTGGGCGCGCAAGGAGATGCGGAATCGATGAGAGCCTCAAAAAAAACTACTGCAGTGTTATCATCTTTCATCTTCTCTATTCTTCCATTTCTGATTCTATGGGCGGCTTGGTCAGTCCTCCCTGATACAATTCCCGCTCATTGGAGTGGGGGTGTGGTTGATAGATGGGGCAATAAGCTTGAATTGCTGGTTGTTCCGCTGTTTTCCCTGATTGGTTCTATTGCAATTTCTGTGTACCTTATTGTTTCCACGCGGCGAAGAGAGTTCGCGGATTTCTCTGTTCGAATGCGACGGGACTTTGTTGCGTGCTATATTTCTAGTCTTCTTTTATCGACAACCTGCTCAGTGATAATTGCCGTTTGGGTTCAGTTGATTCTTACGCAAAGCACTGCGGTTGATGGGGAACTTGGACTATCGATCCTGTATTCCCTTCCCGGGCTATATGTGATCTTGTGCGCTTTGCCGCCTTTTTATGCGAGCGGCGAGAGCAAAAAGGCAGAGCGCCTGATAACAGTTCTTATTGGCGGCGCGGAGATTGTTCTTTGTGGAATAGTGCTTGAAGGTTCGGCTGCCTCTTATGCGATGATTGGACTGATGATTCTGTTCTGTGCGTTTGAGATTGTGTCACAGGTAAGGGATAGCCGGTCCTCATGAGTTGAATTACGCGCGTGCGGATATAAAGGGTGGCATGTTAAGCTGGTCGTTTTCTCGTTCTGGGACATTTGCAGTAGGATGAGTGGGACTAGGCGCGCTGCGGTGTGATGGTGACGGATGAGACTTGTATCGCTGCAAATCCGCTGATGCACATTTTGCTATTGGGCTTGAAGGTGGGACCGACAGGCCTTTGTTTGGGTTGTTCTGGTCGTCCAACGCGTGTTGCACGGCTTTATATTGTTACCCTCGTTCGGCGCTCCGTTGGAGCATTTCCTGGTTTGTCGGCATCATGACTTGGCCAAGTGACACGCTTGCCGGGACGGTTGTAACGCCGCGCCGGTTCCGTGTGCTCCTTCGTTGTTGGCCTGTCCAGCCGGGGGCGGATTCGGCCTCATGTTGTGGCGCACGGCCTTCAGGGGCTTCCCCTGGCGAGTTATGTTCGTCCGCATGGGTAAGGGTCGGGTTGAGCTGACAATCCCGTGTCGGAAGGGGCTTGGACCATGCGCGCGATGACAGAGATTGAGTGGCTGGACGGCCGTGTGACGAAGGTGCCGGAGCTCGCCCTGGGCGATGCGTTCGGCGAGAGCGTCCAGGCGGAGCTCGATTTCGGGTTCGACGATGTGTTGGAGGGCCTTTGGGTCGAGGTGCGCCATCATGAGCCGGATGAGGACTC
Organism: Collinsella aerofaciens; assembly: GCF_039758965.1. GTDB lineage: Bacteria > Actinomycetota > Coriobacteriia > Coriobacteriales > Coriobacteriaceae > Collinsella > Collinsella aerofaciens_BR. Next base: position 2,328 of record NZ_JBDMSL010000002.1, read on the forward strand.
GGACGGCGACCCGCGCGGGAGGGGCTGCGCACTGTACGCGGACTGCCGGTACAGCCTGGTCGAACCGTCGGACCTCGACCGTGACCTCACACGTCGCCATTGCCTCTCCAATCAATGCCGGTCCCGGACTTTACTGGTACACATCTTATTGTGCATATTCAACGTCCCAAAACGTATGCCGCCAGACACTCGGAAATATTCCTCTTCTCATGCCGCTGCAGCATCCAACACATTTCCGCAATCTCGAAAACATCGAGCCCGCGACGGAATATATAAGACCGATTGATGTTGCAAAATAGAAGGAGAGGCATTACACCCCTCCTTCTGGACAGCCTGTATCCCGGTTCCCTGCCTGCCAGTTCGCCCTCCCCGAAACCCTCGGGGCGCTATGGGGTCGAACCCCTCCGCATGGAAAATTCTATCGCGGCCATGCCCACTATGCGCGTCACGCACACCACGCCAAACGTCAGGTTTACCAGCCGGAGCTGAGTCCTCTTTCGAGAGCAGGGTTATATTAGCATCTACAAACTCGAAAAACCCTGCCGCATTTGAGGAGTACCAAGAAAAAGGTCTACACCTTGAATATCAACTTCACCCGAACACCTCCCGCATTCATACGAACATGTACGGATGAATGCGGGAATCCGATACCCTGAGGGCCGGATCGGCCGGCCCACTGAGCACGAGCGAGACACGGTCCAGAGGATGCCGGAGCGCAGAACCCCGTGTAGGGAGATCGCGAGGGAGCCGGGCAGGTCGCCCTCGACGGTGAGCGCCGAGGTGCCGCGCACGGGTTCATCGCCGCGCCCACCCATGAAAAGAGGGTTCCCTCGCAGGCGCCGCATCCGCACGCCCCCGCAAAGAAACCCTCGCACTCGCATCTCTACCTGCGAACCCGTATGCAGCCTCGCGCGTGTGTTCCGCAGTTGCTAGTCGCGGTAGAACGAGCCCATGTAGCGGATGTACTCGTCCTCGGTGTGGTTTGCCTTCCAGTCGTGGACGGAGTCCTTGTTGCGCTGGCCGGCGATGACGGAGAGCTCCTTACCCAGCTTCTCAAAGGCCTCGTCGACGCACTCCTCGGGGGTGAGGGCGATCTTCATGACGGCCTCGCCCTGCGGGCCGCCGGGGAGGTTGGACAGCAGGCTGGGGGTTAGGGTGGTGCCGAGGGTGATGACCTCGACGTCGACGCCGGTGCCCTCGCACTCGCAGGCCACGGCCTCGGTCATCTTGAGGATGAAGGCCTTGCCCGCGCCGTACTGGCCGTTCCAGGGGCTGGAGCTGATGCCGGTCATCGACGAGACGTTGATCACGGCGCCGCGGTCCTGGGCGGCAAAGATCCGCATGTAGTGGTGGAAGCACTTGAGGAAGGTCACGACGTTGACGTTGATCATGGCCTCGTGCTTCTCCCAGGGGGTGTCCTGGATCTTACCGAAGCTGTGCAGGCAGGCCACGTAGCTCATGAAGCCCATGTCCAGGCCCTCGGTCGCGGCGAAGACGGTCTCGGCAGCGCCGGGCTGGCTAAAGTCGGCGCGCACGACCTTGGTCTCCACGCCGTAGGTCTCGCGGATCTCGCCTGCGAGCACGTTCAGCTTCTCCTCGCGACGGCCGACCATGACGACGTTCATGCCGCCGGCGGCGATCTTCTCGCAGAACGCCTTGCCGACGCCCTCGGTCGCGCCCAGGATCAGGCCCCACTCACCGTACTTCTCCCTCAGGTTCATGCTGCATCCTCTCTCTCGATGCCCATGCGGGCACATCTCCTTTAGCGTGCGACCGCACAGCCGCACACGGTGCACCATTATGCGCTGAACAAGAGGGGAGCGTGTTCACGACTTTGCGAACGAGCCCGTAACAACGATGAACGGTGTCGGTCTATCACCACGAAGAAACCCTTGCGGCATCGAGAGAGGAGGTGCTGGCAGGTGGAACCAAAAGGTGAACGCCGCCCTGGCGTGAGCGGCGTTCGGTGTGGTTTTACTCACCTTGCTAGCTGTTCACCAGGAGGGTATTGCGACCTCCGGTCGCCTTTGCTGTATCCCCTTGTGTGCCCATGTACAAAGGGATGCATCGCTATTCTGCGCCGGTGCTCGACGTCACCGCTTCGGTGGGCTCGGCAAATACGTTTCTCGCAATGTTCATGGTCGGCGTGATGCTCGATGTGCACATCGATGCCGAAGACCTGGGACCTCATGCGCCTCATCGACTACGTTGCGGCGCGTGGAGTCTGCGCGAACTCGGCTGCGTCGGCTTTTCCGGCGGTGGCATGCAGACGCTCTACCTCGCTGCGCTCGACGAGCGCGTGCGCTGGGCGCTCATCAGCGGCTACCTCTACGGCGTGCGCGACGCGCTGCTCACCCTCAACAATAACTGTAGCTGCAACTACCAACATAGCCCTCGCGGCTACTTCCTGTGAGAGTTTTTTGTTAAAGCAACGGCGCGAGAGTCCTCGTGGCACCCAGCAGCATCCTCCATATGTCTGGACTCTCTATGGCTGCGCTGGATAGACATCGCCGGAACGGGTATAGTATCGAAAGTTTTGTCGTTAACCAGCGGGGGAGTCCTGTGGGCATCAAAAAGAAGATCAAAAAGGAGCTTATCGGCACTTCCGATTACCCGTCGAATAAGATCTTTACGATCTCCAATTTCATCACCTTTACGCGCCTGATCCTCACCCTGGTATTTCTGTACCTGTTTGTGACGGATAACAACCGTGTCATCGCCATCGTTATCTACGCCGTTGCCGCCTCCACCGACTGGATGGACGGTCAGATCGCCCGCATGACTAAGACGGTCTCGTGGCTCGGCAAGGTCATGGATCCCATTTGCGACCGTGCGCTGCTGTTCACCGGCGTACTTGGACTGGTGGTCCGCGGAGAGCTGCCCATCTGGGTCTGCGTACTCATTATTGGCCGCGATATCTATCTGGGCATCGGCACGCTTATCGTGCGTCATTATCACCGTCGCCCCATCGATGTCGTCTTCCCCGGAAAGATTGCCACAGCGCTGCTCATGACCGGATTCTCGCTCATGCTGCTCGGGTTCCCCGTTGTTGACGGCCTGCAACTTTTACCTTCAACCCTCACGGCCTTCCCGGGCCTCAACGGAAGCTCGGTGCCCCTCGGCATCTTCTTTGTGTACGGCGGCGTGATCTTCTCCATGCTCACGGCTGTCATCTACTCCATTAAGGGCGGAGCGGCCATTAAACAGGCTCTCACGCATCCCGAGGACGAGGACATCGACTTTCTGAACCCTGAAATCGAAGACTGATTCGTTGGGGTATGATTACGTACGGTTCATTATTTGCGGCACGTCCGCGATAAGTTAGGGGTTGTCATGGACAACATGGTTAACAATATGCCTCAGAATGATAAGACTGCTGACGCTACCTGCGTATTCCGCGTGCCTTCAAGCGACGTCACCGTTCCCGACCTCATGGCCAACGTGCGCATCACCGCCCCCGTTCTGTCCATCGTCAAGGGTCCGCAGACTGGTGCCGCCTTTGAGCTCGAGGACGACGTGACCACCATCGGCCGCGATCCTGCGAACGGTATCTTCCTCAATGACATGACCGTTTCGCGCAGCCACGCGCGCATTATCCGCGAGGGCCTCGGCGCTCGCATCGAGGACTTGGGCTCGCTCAATGGCACCTGGGTCGACGGTGCCATCGTCAATGCAGCCCCGCTGCACGACGGTTCTTCCGTGCAGATCGGTACGTTTACGCTCATCTACCACGAGAGCACGCCGGAGCGCATCGAAACCGGTGAGTAGGGCATGGCCGAACGCAACTATCTGAGTATCGGCCAAGTCGTCAACCTACTTCGAGGCGCATACCCCGATCTTTCGAACTCAAAAATTAGATTTCTAGAGGATGAGGGGCTCATTACCCCTCATCGTACGCCTAAGGGATACCGTCAGTACTCCAAGGAGGACGTTGATCGCCTGGAGGTCATCCTGCACTTGCAGAAGACCCGCTACATGCCGCTCAACGTGATTAAGCAGCGCTTGGAAAACGCCACGGACCTGTCAACGCTCGCTTACGAGGTGGGCTTGCTGTCCGATGTTCCGCTCAAGACGGAGCCCAAGGAGACTAAGCAAAAGCTGCATCCCATCGAGACCATTCCCGATATGCTGGGCGTCGAGATTTCGTTCATCCGCTCGCTCGCCGAGAACGACCTCATTCGCATCATCAAGAGCCCGCAGAATCGAGAGCTCGTCGATGGTCGCGATTTCCCGATCATCCGCTACTGCTCCGAGCTGTCACGCTTCCATATCGAGCCGCGCAACCTGCGTCAGTACGTGTCTTCCGCCAACCGCGAGTCCTCCATGTTTGAGCAGGTGCTCGTGAGCATGCTCGGAATGGATACCTCCGATGACGAGCGCGACGCCAAGCTCGAGCGTGCGTTTAAGAAGCTACACGACCTGACGGAAGGTGTGCACACCGCGCTGCTCAAGAACCGCGTTTTTGAGTCGCTCAACGCCGTGGTCGAGGACGCCGACATCGATGCACTCGATGAGGAAATCACTCGCTCCGAGTCCACCAAGACCAAAAACGAAGAGACTGCCATGCCGGCTTCGCACGAGGATTCTCTCGTAAAGCCGCTCAAGGTCGTCGCCCCTTCGCAATCCGGCACCGCCACCGCGGGCAAATAACAGCTGCTGAAATTTCGGCAACCCATTGAAAGGTCATGCAATGTACGACTTCGAATCTCAAATCGTCGACATCCCCGACTATCCCGAGCCCGGAGTCATCTTTAAAGACATCACGCCGCTCTTTGGCAATCCCGAGGCGCTCAAAGCCATGACCGATGCCCTCGCCGAGCACTTTGCCGGCATGGGAATCACCAAGGTCGTGGGTCCCGAGGCTCGCGGCTTTATGGTTGGCGTACCGGTGGCTGTAGCCCTTGGCGCCGGCTTTGTTCCCGCACGTAAACCGGGCAAGCTACCGCGCGAGACCGTGAGCCAGAGCTACGAGCTCGAGTACGGCACCGATTCAATTGAGATCCATGCCGACGCTATCAGCTCTAAAGATACCGTGTTGATTCTGGACGACTTGGTCGCGACGGGCGGAACCGTCGAGGCAACAGGTAAACTGGTGCGAGATATGGGCGCAAAGCTTGTCGGTTACGGTTGTATCCTAGAGCTTGCGTTTCTCAACCCGCGCGAGAAGCTCACGCCGTCTGATGACGATGTGGAGCTCTTTAGCCTGGTGACGGTGGACTAGCCGTTACCCTTAGTTACTGGAAAGGAAGCTACATGCGCACAGCAAACACGCACAAAAACATGGCACGCTGCGCTGCTACGGCAACCCTCGCTTGTGTTTTGGGCTTGGGCCTCGCGGCTCCTGCCTACGCCGATACCGCATCCGACCTTGCCGCTGCTCGTACGAAGCTCGAGCAGATCGGTACCCAAACCCAGCAGATTTACGATGAGCTCGCCACGCAGACGCAGGCGCTCGATCAGACTGCCGGCGAGATCACGCAAAAGCAGCAGGAGATCGCCGATGGCCAGGCCAAGCTCTCGACCTATGTCGCCGGCGAGTACAAAACCGGCGGTCTGAGCCTGCTTCAGGTTCTGACGGGTGTCGATGACCTGAGCGATATGCTCAACCGTCTGTTCTACTACGGCAAAGTTTCCGATAAGCAAGCTCAGACCATTCAAGAGGTCAAGGAGCTTAAGCAGCAGCTCACCGATAAGCAGTCCGAGCAGGAGAAGAACGTCGCCGCAACGCAAAAGAAGGTCGATGAGCTTAACGCCCAGCAGGCTGAAGCCCAGAACGTCGTAAACTCCCTGGATTCGCAGCTGCAAGCCGAGCTTGCCGCAGAAGCCGAGGCCAACGCCGCGCTGCAGGCTGGCATCAACGCCAGCACCGCCGAGAAGGCCACGGTGAGCAACGAGACTGCCGGTACGACCGAGAACACCAACAACGGTGGCCAGACCAGCAATAACAACAACCAGGGCGGCAACACTCCGGCTCCTACGCCGGCACCTGCTCCGACGCCGCAGCCCTCCACGCCTGCTCCGGCTCCGACGCCTTCTGCTCCGAGCCAGTCTGTTGATGGCGGTTCTGTTGTCTCGCGTGCATACAGCAAGCTTGGTTGCGCTTATTCCTGGGGCGGAATTGGCCCGAACAGCTTCGACTGCTCTGGTTTTGTTAGCTATTGCCTCACTGGTCGCTATTGCCGCCTGGGCACCACGGGTACCTTTATGGGCTGGACGCGTGTGTCCGATCCGCAGCCTGGTGACGTTGTGGTCAACTCGTACCACACCGGCATTTACATCGGTGGTGGTCAGATGATTCATGCTTCCGACTACAACACGGGTGTTATCATCAGCTCCGTTGCCGCCGGCATGAACAATAACTACATCTTCGTGCGTTACTAAGTATTCAGATAAAGCAAGCGGATATGGACCTCGTGGCTTTTAGTCATGGGGTCCATTCTTTTGCCTTTAGTGCAGGCCGCTATCTAGTTTTGAATACTAGATAGCGGCCCAATCGGTCTGCAAGAAGGCTATAATTGTTTGGGAACAATTAGAAAGGACCCTCTATGAGCTGGGCACTTATCTCAGATTCAAGCTGTAACCTCCGCGATTGGCAACCGACCGCGCCCCATACTACCTTTGCATTTGCGCCCCTCAAAATTCGAGTGGGGGAGCGTGAATTCGTCGATGACCTTTCGCTCGATGTTCATGAGCTCAACTGCGCTGTTCAGGCGGAGACGAACGCTTCTTCGAGCGCTTGTCCCAGCGTAGGGGAGTGGGCCGAGCTCTTCAAATTGGCAGACAAGACCATCTGCATGCCGATCTCTGAGGGCGTGTCGGGCAGCTACAACGCGGCAGCCACGGCTCGCGATATGGTTCTTGCCGAGGAGCCCGACCGACAGATTCATCTAGTCAATTCACGCGCAGCTGGCGGCAAAATGGACCTCATTTTCTTGCTGTTCGACCGCTATCTTGCAAGCAACCCGGATGTCTCATTCGAGGATGCTTGCGCATACTTCGATAGTCTTGAACAGAACAGCAAAATCCTCTTCAGTTTGTGCAATTACGAAAACCTCGCCAAAGCCGGACGTATCCCTAAGGCAGCCGGCGTCATTGCCAACAAGCTCAATATCCGCATTTTGGGCACGGCGAGTGAGGCCGGTAAAATCGAACTCGTGGGGCACACGCGTGGCGAAAAGAAGATGCTCAACAAGATCATCGACACTATGGAAGCCGAGGGCTTTACGGGCGGTGAGGTCGTCATAGATCACGTTGAGAACGAAGCTGGAGCCCAGGCGCTCACTGACCGCATAGTCGAGCATTGGCCCGGCTCCAAGACCATCATCATGCCCTGCAACGGCCTGGATTCCTATTACGCCGAGATGCACGGCCTCATCATCGGCTACGGCATGGGCGTAGCTTCGGGCAAATAAAGTCCAACCAAGCAAAAATACGGGCGGGACAAAGCGACAGATGGCTCTTTGTCCCGCCCGTTTTATACGTCGGCTAGCTATTAAACCCGTTGAACTTGAGATAGCTCATCAAGTACGCCTTCGAAACGAAGGACGATACCGCGCTACGCACAAGCAGCGACTCACGCGTTACCTGATGCGCCGTATCGGGCACGGGAGTCTGCTCGACGGAAAACGCCGCACGAATCGATGCCTCGAGCTGATCGACCACATAATCAAAGGCCGTCGGGGCATCGTAGCTCAAACGCTGAATGTTAAAGAGTGCCTGCACCGCAGCAATAGGTAGCACCTGCTTAAAGATGCAGATAGCGATCAGGCGGGCAATCTGCTCGCGGCCATATTGCTTTTTGACCGGAGCAGGCACTAGGCCGACCTTTACGTAGTTATTGATCATCGATGGCGTAATGATAGGCTGCTCAACGCAAATGGACAGCGGCTCCATCCACAGCGTAACATACTCAATAACCTGGTCGCGGTAGAGCGTCACATTGGGCAACTGGTTATAGCGCGGCAGACTCAACGTATTAAGTTTGCGCACGATATCGGACTGAATAAATGCATCGGGCAGCACAGTGGGCTGAATATCCTCAGGCTTAATGCTGACCGACGAATCGGACATCGGGATAACGCGTTTGGCGTGGTTCATAAGGATCCTCCGTTCATTAGCTATATTGTATTCTAGGTTATCTAGTTTTGCATACTATATAGCAGGAAAGTAAAAGTGGTTGGACAGCACATTGATGCACCGTCCAACCACTTTGTATTAAAGATAGCAACCTTACATAAGATATATTATCGTACTTATCCGCGGAGAAACGCGTATGCGCCCGTTGCTGCTATGGCTCCGTCAGAAACGGCGGTCACAACCTGACGTAAGCGCTTGGAACGGATATCGCCAGCAGCAAATAGACCTGGCGTGCGGGTCGCCATGGATTCATCAGTCAGAATGCCGCCATCAGGCGCCAGATCGACAAGATGCTCAACAAGCTCGGAATGGGGCTGCGTTCCGGTAAAGACAAAGATACCAAACGAGCCAGGGACAAATGACTCGGTGTGAGTTTCCCCGGATGCATTGTCCTTAAAGGTAATCGTCGTTGGCATGGCTTCGCCCGAGAGCTCGACAATACTAGTTTGGTACCTAACTGAAATATTATCTTTTGCAAGAACTTTTTGAACCACACCATCGGGGGCACGGAACTGATCGCGGCGCAAAACGATGGTCACGCTGCTGGCGATTTCTGACAAGAACAGAGCTTCCTCGCAGGCAGCATTGCCGCCGCCGATGACAAAAACCTGCTTGCCGCGAAAGAACATGCCGTCGCACGTCGCGCAATACGAAACGCCACGACCGCGATACGCATCCTCGCCAACAAAACCAGCAGATCGCGGCGTGGCACCCATGCAAGCGATAACGCTCGAGGCCGACGTATCGCCCAAATCGTGATGCACCGTAAACAGCGCTGCATCGGCATCGTAATCGATACCCGTAACCATGCTCCATGTAACCTGTGCTCCCAGGCCCTCTGCATGCTGCTGAAAACGCTCACCGAGTTCGGCGCCACTCAAGAGCGGAATGCCCGGATAGTTCTCGACTTCATTGGTCGTGGCGATCTGCCCTCCCGACATGCCCTGTTCAATCACGGTCGTCGTTAGGTTGGAGCGCGCCGCATAAATGGCCGCAGCATAGCCCGCAGGGCCGCCACCGATAATCGCAACATCGATCGGCTGATGGGTAGTCATGAAGAGACCTCCTGTCGAAAGATTGGCGTTCTTTGCGCTCATACCCAAATTTACGTGAACATGACACTCATGCACTACAATGATAAATCGCGTAACAAAGCTGAAGGGGAGTTATCGATGGATCAAACGCAGATGAGCAATAGCGCTCCCCTGCCCATGCAAGCCACTCCCCAACCGGAGCAAATGACCGTTTCACCTGCACAAAAACCCCTAGTAACCATTGTGCACGCATCGGTTGGATCGGGCCACAAAGCCGCCGCCAACGCGATTGCACAAGCATTTGATCTTATCCGCGGCACCAAGGGAATCCCTGAGGATATTGAAATTGAAGTGCTCGATATCCTTGATTTTGGACGTATTAAATTCGACGGCAATAAGACCGCGGCTTCTTTTACGGGAGCCACACGCCCCATTTACGACCTGACCTGGCGATATACGCTTACGGGACATCTTCTCTGGGGTGGCGGCACGGCATGGTCGCGTATTATGTTCCCCGCCTTCAACGAATATATTCGTCGCCGCAGGCCTATAGCCGTGGTCGCAACGCACATCACAGCAGCCAATGTTGCCGTGGGCGCCCGCGTAATTACGGGTATCGATTACCCGGTCATCTGTGTGCCGACCGATTACGAAGTCGAAGGCTTTTGGCCCCACAAGGACACCGACCTATTCTGTGTAGCCAACGAGTTTATGGCCGAAACGCTGCGCCCGCGCAAGGTTCCCGAGTCAAAGATCCGCATAACGGGCATCCCCATCCGAGCCGGTTTCGATTCAGATTACAAACGCGAAGATGAGCTCAGCAAGTTCAATCTCCCCATAGACAAAACCGTCGTATTGGTGATGGCCGGCGCCAGTTTGCCCCAACCATACGTGCGTTTCCGCGCCGCGATGGACCACACGCTCCCCTTCTTACGCGGCTTTGAGGACATGCACTTTGTCTTTTTGCCCGGTAAAGACGTGGAGTATGCCACCCGGCTGAAGACGCTCTTCGTCGCCATGAAGCTCGAAAACGTCACAGTTCTGGACTACGTGGATGACATGGCGGCCCTCATGCACGGCTGCGACCTGGCAATCCTCAAGTCGGGCGGGCTCACCGTCACCGAGTGCCTATGCGCACATCTGCCGATGATCCTGCTGGGCAAGTCCTATGGCCAGGAAAAGGCCAACACCACGATGCTCACCGGCATGGGCGCCAGCATGCATGTCACCACCGCACGAGAGCTCATCGTTACCCTACGTCACCTGCACGACCATCCCGAATCACTCAAAGCCCTACTCATCAATGGCGAAGTACTACGCCGCCCCCACGCAGCCGAAGACATAGCCATCGCAACCATGGAGCTAGTAGGCAAGCCCCAAAAGCGCAAACGAGCCTTCTGCCGCTTCTACTGGGGCGGAAAGCCCGCGCATATCCGCTAGCACCGGACTGTCCGCCGTGGCGCAGGCCGCCCACACATATCATTCCATGCTCAAACATTCTCGCTTCGCTTCGCTCGCTGCGAAACTGCGCGTGGAACGATATGTGTGGGCGGCCTGCGCCACGGCTATATGTACGCACTAGCAGCCATATCGGATACCCTACTAAAAGCAGCGAAGGGAAACTCGAAAACAAGAAATCAAAGTAATCCAATCTGACAAAGGAGCCGTCTCTTTGTCAGATCGGATTACTTGTTAGACACAGCTTCTAGATACAGCATTAGGCTTCAGATGGGAAGCCATAACCGATTGCGAGCATGTAAACGTAGCTCGCCCCTGGGATGCCCCTATATATCGTCCCGCGCGCAGTTTCGCAGCGCAGCGAGAATGTTTGAGCACGGGATGATATATAGGGGCATCCCAGGGGCGAGCGGACATTACGACACTCCGTTCAACGAAGCAAAAGACTAAGCGACGCCGCTGGAGCCGAAGCCTCCGTTGCCTCGGTCGGTTTTGTCTAGTTCTTCTACTTCCATGAGGTTGACCGTGGGGACTTCTTGGATGACGAGTTGGGCTATGCGGTCGCCTTTGTTGATTTTGATGTTGTTGGAGGGATCCAGGTTGATGAGGATAACCTTGAGTTCTCCTCGGTAGTGGGCGTCGATGAGGCCCGGCGTATTGACTATAGACAGGCCCTGCTTGATGGCCAAGCCGCTGCGGGGCTGGACGAAGCCGGCGTAACCGTCGGGCAGGGCGATGGCCAGCCCAGTAGAGACCAGACGACGTTCGAAGGGCCTCAGGACGCAGTCCTCGTTGGAGCGCAGATCCAAACCGGCATCGGTGGGATGGGCGTATTTGGGAAGCTCGACGGTGGGGTCGAGACGCTTTATGTTGACGGTAATGTTGGACATGGAATCACCTTAGCTTGTCAAGCTCTTGCAGAAACTCATCGACGTCTTTGAAATCGCGGTAGACCGAGGCAAAGCGGATGTACGCCACCTTGTCGATCTTGGCCAAGCGCTTGAGCACCATGTCACCCAACTCATGGGACGTGACGGCCGTCAGCGTACGAGAACGCAGCTCGACCTCGATATCGTCGATAATCTCATTGAGCTTCTTAGTGTCGATATCACGCTTGATGGTGGCGCGCATCAAGCCGACGAGCAGCTTATTGCGATCGAACCGCTGCTTGGTTCCGTCCGACTTAATGACCTCAATTGGGTCTTCGCATCGCTCGAACGTTGTAAAGCGGTAGTTACACGAGCAACATTCGCGACGGCGCTTAATGGTGTTATTTGACTCCTGCATACGGGAATCAACGACGCGGGTATGTGCCTTGCCGCATTTGGGACAGCGCATGGTACCTCCTCTTAAACGATAACAAGGGTACCATGTGCAGCGCGATAATGATTACGAACGAGCAGGAACCTTAAGATGCGCACCGGCGGCGAGCGAACCATGCTCCAGATGATTGACGTTACGGATCATGTCGGAAGTCTCTTGCGTGGAAAGGCCTTCGATTGGATATTCCTCGGCAAGCGACCAAAGAGAATCACCAGGCTGAACGCGAATGGTCTCGTAGGTAACGTTGGAAACGGACTCGGCATACGCGGCGTGACGAGCGCTAAAGACCGACGTAGCGAGGACAAAGAAGAGCGTAAGCGCAACGGCAACGGCGACAATCGTCGGAACCTTCAGGGCAACGCGGGCCGGCACAACTGCAGCCTGCTGATTGCGAGCAGGCTTTACGGTCAAAGGCTGAAAGCCGGAGCGGCCACCCTGAACAACCGTAAAAGTGGGTTCAGCAGGCGTCACGAGCTTAAGGGCGAGGTTTCCCTGGACCATATTCGTTGCGTTCATCATGTTCTCCTCTCGCGTGTTTTGCTGAGAACAGTTTTATCAAGCCGCGCGGACAAAAATATCTGGCGCGAGAACGAATGTTCGGTTATTATTATCTTCGAACAGTTGTTCCTGTCAAGCAAAATTCGAACATTTGTTTGACACGGGTAGAGAGGATGCCCTGATGGCTCGCAAAATTACCAAGCGTCAGCAGCAAATTTACGACTTCATCAAGGAATATCAGCAGGAGAAGGGTTATCCGCCCAGCGTGCGCGAGATGGCTTCTGCCGTGGGCCTTTCCTCCCCCAGCACCGTGCACGCCCATCTATCTGCTCTGGAGGCGCGCGGGCTACTCAAGCGCGATGCCACCAAACCGCGCGCCCTGGAACTCTTTAACGAGGACGGTTCCTCTGTCTCAATTTCTAAATCTGACGAGCCCACCGCACCTCGCGGAACGGTCTCGCTACCGCTCGTTGGTCGCGTCGCGGCTGGGATTCCCATTCTGGCCGAGCAGAATATCGAAGACACTTTTACTATCCCGACCGAAATCGCCACTGATCAGGGTTCCTTTATCCTTGAGGTGCATGGGAGCTCAATGATCAATGTCGGCATCTTCAATGGCGATTACATCATCGTCCGTGAACAAAAGAGTGCCATGAACGGCGAAATTGTCGTGGCCATGATTGATGGTTCAGCGACCGTCAAGACGTTCTACAAGGAGCAGGGACGCGTACGCCTGCAGCCCGAGAATGACACCATGGAGCCTATCTATGCAACGAATCCCGTTATCTTGGGCAAAGTCGTCGGCTTGATGCGCCGGTTCTCGTAATGCAAAAACGCATCACTATCTTTGATACCGTCCGCGGGTTTACGATGATTTCAATGGCAGGTTTTCACGCTTGCTACGATCTCGCCTACCTGTACGGTTGGGATATGCCCTGGTTTACCCAGACCGTCTTTCAAGACATCTGGCGCGCCAGCATCAGCTGGGTATTCTAGTTTATCGCGGGTTGGATGTGCACTCTTTCGCGCAACAATATCAAACGTGCCGCCAAATACGCCTTAGCAGCACTCGTCGTCTGGTTGGCAACAACACTTGTCTCAGTCGACGATTCGGTTAATTTTGGCATCATCTACTGTATGGCCGCATGTACCGGCATCGTAGCGTTGACCAATCCCGTCCTTAAGAAGATTTCGGCGAGATGGGGCGTGTCCCTATGCCTTGTGTTGTTCGCCCTCACCTGGAGCATCCCCAAAACGACCTACCCTGTCCCATACCTGGCGTGGCTAGGATTTCCGAGCCCTGGATTTATCTCAGGTGATTACTACCCCATCATCCCGTTTATCTTTATGTATCTTGCAGGATACTTCGCCGCACACATAGCGAAGGGAATCGATAAGACCGTCCCTAGCTGGGCCTACGCGAATCCCATCCCGGCGCTCGCCAGCCTTGGACGTCATGCACTCCCCTTTTATCTGCTACATCAGCCCATCATACTGGGCATTTTGGAGCTCGCCTACTCGGTGCGATAACGCTCGAGCCGCGGTGCAATACGAGCCGGCAGTTTCGCCACAATACGAACGCCATCCTCAAGATATTCCTCGTGCAAAAGGGTCCCCTGCTCATGCACGACTGTGATGAGTGCACCTTCACGATATGGAATGTCGGCGGAAAGCAGCACATCGGTGGCGGCCGCCTCGCGAGCAATGCGATCGACGAGATCGTCGAGCCCCTCGCCCGTTTGGGCCGAGAACAGAACAGCTTCCGGATAACGACGACGGAAACTCAATCGATCGACGCTATCGAGAAGATCGATTTTATTGAACACCGTAAGCGTTAAACGCTCTCCGGCGCCGATCTCATCAAGCACGCGGTCGACAGCCTCAAGCTGTCGCTCATAGTCCTCATCAGACGCATCCACGACTTTGAGAATTAAATCGGCACCCAACACCTCGGACAACGTCGATTTAAAGGCATCGACCAGACCATGCGGCAGCTTTTGAATAAAGCCGACGGTATCGGTAATCGTCATGCCGCGACCGCCAGGCAGGCGATATGAACGCGTCGTCGGGTCGAGCGTAGCAAACAGCTTGTCCTGCGAAAGTACCGTAGAACCGGTCAGACGATTGAGCAACGTCGATTTACCGGCATTGGTATAACCGGCTAACGCGACGCGAAACGCCGGTGACTCAATACGACTCTTGGATTGAACATCACGACGCTGTTCAACCTGCTTGATCTCACGTCGAAGCGCAGCGATCTTATTACGAATGAGGCGACGGTCGACCTCGAGCTGACTTTCGCCCTGACCAAAGCGTGAGCCGATGCCGCCGCGCGTCTGTTCCTTGGCGAGATGGCTCCACATGCCGCGCAGACGAGGCAACAGATATTGAAGCTGCGCCAGCTGTACCTGTAGGCGTCCCTCACGCGTCTGAGCATGCAGGCCAAAGATATCCAAGATCAGTGCCGTACGATCGATAATCTTTACCGGCTCGCCCACGGCTTTCTCCAAATAGGATTGCTGCGAGGGCGTCAGGTCGTCGTCAAAAATAACGACATCGGCATCCATGCGATGCACCAGGCCGCACAGCTCTTCAACCTTACCGGAACCGATAAACGATTTAGGATACGGCTTTACCAAACGCTGAGACAAGCGAGCCACGCACTGGGCACCAGCCGTATGGGCAAGGCGCTCAAGCTCGTCAAGCGAACGATCGAGCGGCCACGCATTGTCGCGCCACTCAACACCAACTAATATGGCACGCTCGGGCTCGGGTGCCGTGGGAACAAGGGGGAAGCGGGCCATTAGGCAGCCTCAATACAATGCAGGATGTCCTCAACGACCTCATCGATCGTAAACTTGTCCATATCGAACCACACGATGCGATCATCGCGTTTAAACCACGATAGCTGACGCTTGGCATAACGACGCGAACGCATCTTAATGAGCTCGCGAGCCTCATCCATGCTCATCACGCCATTAAAAGCATCGATAATCTCTTTATAGCCAATTGCCTGCATCGACGTCAGGGCATCTCCCAGCCCCTGGTCCATCAGACCGCGAACCTCATCGACAAGACCCTGTTCAAACATCAGATTGACACGCAGGTTAATGCGCTCGTAGAGAACCTCGCGATTACGCGTCAGACCAAACCATAGAGCATGATAATGCTCGCGCGGAACACTAAACTGACTTTTTTGCTGTGCATAGGAGATACCATCATCATGCATCTCGAGCGCACGAATCACACGGCGCACGTTATGGGGATGAATAACAGCAGCAGATTCTGGGTCGCGCTCGGCAAGCAGGGCATGCAGTTCTTCCTCGCCAATACGCTCGGCAAGCTCCTGATACCCCGCACGGCGATCGTCCTCAAGTTCACCCGAGGGAAAGTCCATCTCATCGAGGGCGGCCTTGAGATACAGCCCCGTACCCCCGCAAAACACCGGTAGACGGCCCTCGCCAAGCAAGCGCTCAACATGCGCGCGAGCGTCAGCCTGATAAAGCGCAGCAGAATATGCCACACCCGGCTCTACAATGTCGACGAGACGCAGCGGCGCCGTACACTCATCGGGCGTCATCTTTGCGGTACCGATGTCCATGCCGCGATAGATTTGCATCGCATCGCACGACAGCACTTCGGACGAAAGACGAGCGGCCAAACGGTCGGCAACATCACTCTTACCAACCGCCGTCGGACCGACGATCGCAACGGCGGAAAGACCTGCCCCGGAAGAAACCATTAGCGCGGCTCGCCCACAACGGAGCCGGACAAATACCAGGTCTTGGCAACGTCAACGTCAACAGCAACGATCTTGCCAACAAGCTGATCGATGCTGTAACCCTCGGGGATAGGCGCATGCACGGTCTGATTCTTGGGACTCTTGCCCAACAGGACCGCATCGTTCTTCTTGCTCGTACCCTCAATAAGCGCCGGCACAACGGTATGGAGCTCACCTTGGTTATACTCGTGCGCCGTGGTCTCGATAATCTTCACCAGACGGTTGAAGCGCTCAAGAATCACCTCATGCGGCGTGGGATCGTCAATCTCGGCTGCCGGAGTACCAGCGCGCTTGGAATAGATAAACGTATAGGCCTGAGCATAACGGACCGTCTCGGCAAGCGAGAGAGTCTGCTCAAAGTCTTCCTCGGTCTCGCCGGGGAAGCCCACGATGATATCGGTCGAAAGCGCGATATTGGGCATGCGATTGCGAATGCGATCGACGAGCCCCAGATAGTCTTCGCGTGTATAACGGCGATTCATCTCTTTGAGGATCCGTGTCGAACCTGACTGGACGGCCAGGTGCAGCTGCGGCATAACGGCAGGCGTCTCGGCCATGGCGTCGATGGTCTCGGGGAGAAGATCCTTGGGATGCGAAGACGTAAAGAAGATGCGCTCCACACCCGTATCGCCCACGGCACGCAGCAGATCGGCAAAACGTGGCTTGCCAAACAGATCGCGACCATATGAGTTAACGTTTTGGCCCAGCAGTGTAATCTCACGCACGCCCTGGCGCACCAAACCGGTCACCTCGTCGACAATCTCTTCGAAGGGGCGGCTCTTTTCGCGACCGCGCACGTACGGCACGATGCAATAGGTGCAGAAATTATTGCAGCCCGTCATGATGGGTACCCAGGCGTGATACTGGGTCTCGCGATGCCACGGCATGCTCATGGCATCCGTATCCTCATGCTCATTGGTGCGGATATGACGCTTGCCGTCAAGGAACGCCTCGGCAATGAGCTCGGCCACATGTGCGATAGAATGCGTACCAAAGATGACATTGACGTTATCGACGTTGGTGAGCAGGCCCTCGCCATCACGCTGCGCGATGCAGCCGCCCACGGCAACCACACGCTTGCCCGAAGGCGAAGGCGGCAGGCTTTTGCAGGAATTGCACTGACCGTACAGCCGAGTATCGGCGGCCTCGCGCACGCAGCATGTCATGAAAACAACGATATCGGCATGCGCGGGATCAAGCGCCATGAGGCAGCCATACGAATCAAGCAGACCGCTCACACGCTCGGAGTCGTGCTGATTCATCTGGCAGCCAAAGGTGCGGATAAAGTAGGTTTTACCGGCAAGAATATCGCGTACGGAACGCTGGTCCATGTGATAAGTCCTAACGATGGAAGGGAGGCGAATCGAGGCAAGCAGAAGCTATGCCACAGGCTTAACATCATCCATGACGACGTTATCCATAGCAGCTCGATTGATCTGGTGAACGTAGATAGAAAGGCGGATGGCCGTGCGCGACTCCCCGTTAATGAGGATGTCGGAGAACACGGGCGCGCAGGAAATATCAAAACCGGTTGGAATCAAAAAACCGCGCGCGATAGCCACGGCCTTAATGGCCTGGTTGACAGCACCAGCGCCGACACACTGGATGTTGACGGGTACGCCATCCTTGACCATGCCGGCGATGGCGCCGGCAACGGACGCGGGCGATGATTTGCTTGATACCTTCAGGCAATCCATGAAGAAACTCCTGCGTTTAAAAGTACGTTTTAACTGCAATAACTGTATCGTACCGAGTGGACTCGGTAAAGGCACTATTCCTCTTTGGCAAGATCGAAAGTCACAGTGATTCGATCACGCGAAACACGAATCTTTGGGTCGCCGCAAAGGTTGAGATAGTACCGGGCGGCAAGATCATTAAAGTCGCGCTCCACAGCACGCGAAAACTGTGCCATGTCATCCTTGGCAATACGTAGCCCGCGACGATCCTTCGCGAGGTCGACAGGAGCCGGCGCATGCGAGGACGAATCGCGCTCGCGCAGCAGACGCGCGGTCACACCGCGAACGGGCTTAATCTGCCCTGCCAAAATACGATGGGCCGTGCGCTCGGACATCTCAAGACCCAAACCCGAACAGATACGGATAAAGTCCTCGGCATCAGAGGCAAGGCCTAAACGGTCGACAACCGGAAGCTCGCTCTCGTCATCAATAAACAGGAGACGAGACGTATCGAGCCGACTGGACGCCTGAGCATAAAGGGTCGCGGCAATCTCAGACGGAGAACCAAGATAGACATCGCAACCACGCAACTCCTCGAGCGCAAACTCACAAGCAGCGCGAATAATATTATGCGGGCCGCGAGCACAGACATAACGTCCGTCCTCATCCTTGACGGCCTGGGGCCAGCTAGACTGATCGGCACGCTCACTGAGGCGATCGGCCGCAACGCTCACCTTAAAGGCCGAGCCAAGGTCGACACCTGACGTGACCACACGGGCCTCGTCGGTGTTCTGCTTGATCGAAAACAATGCCATGCCACGACCGTGAACGCCCCAACGGTCCATCTTCATGCTCTCGAGCTTGGAGGTAACGCGGGCATCGAAGATTCGCTCTTGCATATCCTGCGGAACGCCCGAACCGTTATCCAGAAAGACAAGCGTGCGGACGCTATCTTCCTTGGTCGTGGCGAGATAGACTTTGTCGGCGCCGGCATCGCGAGCATTACGGAGCATTTCGATGACGATATCCTCGACATGCTGAATGTCGTGCTTTGCCTGGCGCCGCTCGGCCTCAGAAACGCGGAGGCGGACATACCCCTCGCCAAGGTTCTCCTCGACGCGAAGGTTGCCCTCCCCCGACATCGACGCGATAAATGAGATGAGCTCGTTCGCGTCGCTCATGTTATTTAGCGATATCGACAGCGCGGCTCTCGCGAATCACGACGACGCGCACCTGACCGGGATACTCCATCTCTTCCTCGATCTGATGGGCGATATCGTGAGCCAGGACCGTGGACTGGGCATCGGAGATCTTGTCCGGCTGAACCATGACGTGGACCTCGCGACCAGCCTGCATGGCATAGGTACGCTCGACGCCGTCATGGGAGTTGGCAATCTCCTCGAGCTTCTCAAGACGCTTGATGTAGTTCTCGGCAGACTCGCGACGGGCACCGGGGCGAGAGGCAGAGACAGCATCGGCGGCCTGTACCAGGACATCGAGCACCGTGTTGGGGTCGACATCGGCATGGTGAGCCTCGATAGCGTGGACGATAACGGGCTTCTCGCCATAACGACGGGCGAGCTCGGCGCCGATGACGGCATGCGGGCCCTCGACGTCATGGTCAATTGCCTTGCCCAGGTCGTGCAGCAGGCCGGCGCGCTTGGCGGTCACAACGTCCAGACCAAGCTCGGAAGCCATCACGCCGCACAGGTCAGAGACTTCGAGGGAGTGCTGAAGCACGTTCTGACCAAACGAAGTACGGTAGCGTAGGGCACCAAGGGTCTTGACGATCTCGGGGTGCAGGTCGTGAATGCCGGTATCGAAGGCAGCCTGCTCGCCAGCCTCGCGAACGCGCTGCTGAACCAAGTCGGCAGCCTTGTGATACATCTCCTCGATGCGGGCGGGGTGAATGCGGCCGTCGGCGATGAGGTTCTCGAGGGCAACACGGGCGGTCTCACGACGGACCGGGTCGAAGCTCGAAAGAACGACGGTCTCGGGCGTGTCGTCGATCACGAGGTTGACGCCGGAAACCTGCTCGAAGGTCCTGATGTTGCGACCCTCGCGACCGATGATACGACCCTTGAGGTCATCAGAGGGAATGTGCACGGAGGTAACGGTGACCTCGGCAGTGTGGTCGGCAGCGCAGCGCTGAATCGCCAGGGACAGAATCTCCTGGGCGGTCTTGTGGCACTCGGCGCGAACCTGCTGCTCGGACTCGCGAATGATCGTGGCGGCCTCGTGGGTAACCTCGCCGCGAACCTTATCGAGGAGCTCCTTGTGGGCGTCCTCGCGGGTAAGGTCGGCGATACGCTCGAGCTCGGAGGTCTGCTTTGCGCAGAGCTCCTCGAGCTCTCGGGAGCGCTTCTCGACCTGACCGGCCTGGCTGGACAGCTGATGCTCGCGCTTGTCGAGAGCGTCGTTACGGCGATCGAGGGATTCCTCGCGCTGCATCACGCGGTTCTCGAGCGTACGAATCTCGTTCTTACGCTGCTTGTCCTCGGCCTCGGCGGCCTGCTTGTTTTTGATGATCTCCTCTTTAGCCTCGAGCAGAGCCTCTTTTTTGAGGGTCTCGGCCTGACGCTTTGCATCACCGATCAGGGACTCAGCCTGTGCGTGTGCCGACTGGATCTTTTCGTCGGCCTCGTGAAGACTACCCTGCTTGGCGGTGCGCATGTAGGCAATGGCGGCGATAGCACCCAAAACGATGCCAACGAGCGCTGCGATGATAGGCATGCTCACTCCTTTTTATGGATTCGTTACACAACAAAGCGAACCGTCCTTACGAACGGCTCGCGACATTTGAGTAATATGGGCGCAGCTTATGCGGGTCGGATACAGATAAACATATAAACAAACTCATCACAGATGAGCACATATCACAAAGCAAATGACAGTGTTTATCGTACGTTGAACCACAACAACTGTCAAATAAATGGCCCCAGTACGGCGGCTAAAACGCGGTGAACGGCAGGGCCACAAAACGCATACGCCTAAACCGCACATTCCTCGCATTCGGCATCGAGACGTGCCTTAACGGCATCGGCGGCAATGTGATACGAAAAGCCCTTGCCCATCAAAAACCGAACCAGTTTTTCGAATCCGCGCGTCTCTGGAACACGCCGCTTGGCGAGCAGGGCTGACGCACGCGCCAAATCGTCTTCGACGGCAAAATAATCCTCGGGATAACCGGGAATGTCATCGAGCACAACATGACGTCGCTTGAGCTCGGTCTCGATTTTGCGCTGTCCCCAACCGCGCCGCTTGCGTTCCTCGATAAAGTACGAGCAAAAGCGGTTCTCGTCTAAAAAGCGATACTCGGTGGCGCGCTCGACGGCGAAATCGATCGCGGGCTGGCGAAAGCCGTAGCGAGCCAACTTGTCACGGACCTCACCCGTCGCATGGTCGCGGCGCGATAACATCTCGGTCACCATGGTAAGTGCACATTTACGCTCGATGAGCTGCACCGCCTCACGGAAGTTGTCCCAATCACAGGGAAGATCGGGGCGGTTTTTGACATACAGCCGCGCAACCCGCACGGGAATCCAAATGGACCGCTCAAAACCGCCCTCAAGCTCACAATCGATATGTGCGCAAGGCTTTTTGGACGCATACCCGCTCGAGAACGAGGAGGCCGACTTCTTATCGGGAAAGACGACCGTAGCCTCGGTCACCGTATACGACATGAGCGTAACCGCTACTCGTCGTCATCATCGAGCATGGCGGAACCATCGATGGCATAAAGCTCGTCAAACTCCCCAGGCGCAGGCTGATCGGTCAACTCGACCTCGGACGGAGCATCGTCATCAAACTCAAGCCCGCAGGCGAGGCGGACCTTATGCTCAATCTCGTCGGCGCAATCGGGGTGTTCGCGCAGGAACGCCTTGGCGGCCTCGCGACCGTTGCCGAGCTTGTCCTCGCCATAGGCAAACCAGGAGCCCATCTTCTTGCAGATGCCGCACTCGACAGCCATGTCCAGAATCGAGCCCTCCTTAGAGATGCCCGTGCCGTACATGATGTCGAACTCAGCAGAACGGAACGGAGCTGCCACCTTGTTCTTAACGACCTTGGCGCGCACGCGGTTACCGATAACCTCGTCCTTAAGCTTAATGCTGTCGATACGGCGAATGTCGATACGCACCGAAGAGAAGAACTTAAGGGCGCGGCCGCCCGTCGTGGTCTCGGGGTTGCCGAACATGACGCCGATCTTCTCACGCAGCTGATTAATGAAGATGCACGTCGTGTTGGACTTGGACAGCGAGCCGGCGAGCTTGCGAAGCGCCTGGCTCATCAGGCGAGCTTGCAAGCCGACCGTGGTATCGCCGATTTCTCCCTCGATCTCGGCACGCGGGGTCAGCGCGGCGACGGAGTCGACGACGATGGCATCGATGGCGCCGGAACGCACGAGCATGTCAACAATCTCGAGCGCCTGCTCGCCCGTATCGGGCTGGGAAATGAGCACCTCGTCGATATCCACGCCGATGCGCGCGGCATACGTGGGATCGAGCGCATGCTCGGCATCGATAAATGCCACAACGCCACCCATTGCCTGGGCCTCGGCCAGGATCTCAAGCGAAAGCGTCGTCTTACCGGAGGACTCAGGACCGTAAATCTCGACGATACGGCCGCGCGGCACACCGCCGATACCCAGAGCGGCATCGAGGGCCAGGGCGCCCGTGGGAATGGCCTCGACCTCGAGCTCGGGACCACCGTCGCCGTACCTCATGATGGAACCCTGGCCGAATTTCTTCTCGATCTCGGCCTTGGTGGTGGCGATCATCTCATCGCGCTCTTTACCCGTCGTGCGAGCATGAACGGTACGTACGGGACCTGAATTCTTGGCCATGAATAGCCCTCCTCTTAACAACCTGCATCGATAATAAACGAACGGCTGTTCGTGGTCAACCGTTCAGGCCAATCATATGCAGGCGGTCTTTCCAAAACCCAACCAAACGCCGACCAAACACTGACCAAATGCTTGACCACAAAGGAACAAATAAGAGCAAGGAAGGCAAAAATACATCTACAACCAGCACAAACGCCAAATGAGCCTAAGGTCCCTATCTCCACAATTAAGGGGCTCGGAGGCCCCTTAAAACACGTCTATTCCATAGAGTTGAGCACAAGGGCAATGCGACCCAATGCCTCCGTGACCGCATGGGCACGAACACACGAACGGTCGCCCTCATAGTGGCAGCGCACAGAGTCCACGACCGGCACGCCCCCATCGGCGGAACGATGCGCCCAGCCAATATAGAAAGTGCCCGCCGGATCGTCCTCAGTGCCACCGCCGGGGCCGGCATAACCCGTTGCGCTCACTGCAATATCGCTCTGGTACAGCTCCAGCGAACCCACCGCCATCTCGCGCGCGGTCTGATGCGACACCGCGGTATAGCGGTCGAGCGTCTCCTGCTCAACACCAAGAACACGATGCTTAATCTCATCGCAATAGGTCACCGCACCGCCACGCAGCACCGCCGAGGCGCCCGGGATATCGGCAATCGTCGAGGCGATCATACCCGCCGTCAGCGACTCAGCCGTCGAAACCGTCACGTCCCGAGCGCTCGCGCGCTCGACAATATCACGCGCCAGCTCCTCGTTATGTGCGGAAATCTGCTCAAAAGAGTCCGTCATACCCACCAGGACCTAGACCGAAAAGACGATCTTGCGGCAGTTCCAGAAGTACTGGGCGCCCGAGATAACGGTCAGGACAACGGCAACGGCGTACAGGAAGCGCGACACCGAGTAGATGCCGAGCGTCAGCGCCACCGGGCCAAGGTGCAAGCCAGCCATAGCAAAAACGCACAGGTAACCGCAAATGGAGACCATCGTGGTTGCCGTCTTGTACTTGCCGAGCTTATCGGCCGCAACGACCACACCGGCCGCACTCGCGACCATGCGAAGGGCGCTCACCAGAAGCTCACGGAACAGGATAATGAACACGGACCACACGGTCACCGCGCCAAAATCCAAGAACAGCAGCAGGGCCGAGAACACGAGCAGCTTATCGGCGATGGGGTCCAAGAACTTACCGAAGTCGGTGATCTCGTTGCGCGAACGCGCCAGATAACCGTCGACCTTATCGGTGCACGACAGGATCACATACAGAATGAAGGCAGCGGCGGCGAGCGGGCCGTCGAAGATGCTCCAATCCGTACCGGCAACACTCGTGTGAGAAAGCGCCGACACGATCATGAACACCGGGATAAAGACGATGCGAACGCACGTCACGATGTTGGCGGGCGTCCAGACACTCGTCAGTTCCTTATTGCTCTCGTTAGCCACGACGCTCTCCTACTCCACAACATGACCGATAAGCTCATAGCAGAAGCTATCGGTAAACTCGACGGTCAGAATATCGCCCACGGACGCCTCGCTGGCGTCCAGATGCACCGCGCCATCGGAATCGGGCGCCTGGAACCAGGCATGGCCGATCAGCTCGGCGCCATCCTCGGTCTCTTCGATACCGTCGACGATTACCTGGGCGCGCTCGCCCACATGTGCGGCGGTGGCGGCAAAACCGAGCGACTCGGCCAGGTCCATGGCCTCCTGGGCGCGCTCGAGCTTAACCTCCTCATCGACCTGACCCTCCATCTTGGCGGCCAGGCTGCCTTCCTCACGCGAGTAGGCAAAGACACTCGTATAGTCAAAGCCGACGGTGTCCATAAAGTCGATAAGGTCGCGGAACTCGTCGTCGGTCTCGGTCGGGAAGCCGACCATGGCCGTGGAACGAATCACGATGCCGGGGATGCGCTCGCGAAGGTCGCGGAACAGATCCTCGAGCTCCTGGCGCGAACCGGAGCGACGCATGGCCTTGAGAATGCGCGCGTCGCAGTGCTGCACGGGGATATCGATATAGGGCAGTACCTCGGGCGTATCGCGAATCGTCTCGATGAGTTCGTCAGTCATGCCCTCGGGCTGCAGATAGAGCACGCGGACCCAGACGTTGTGCGGGCGTACGGCCTCGGCGACGGCACGCAGCAGCTGCGCCAGATTGCGCGGCGAGCCATCAGTGACGTCCTCATCGGCAAAGTCGGTACCCCAGATGCCCGTGTCCTGGCCGATCAGCACAATCTCGCGCACACCGCCGGCAACCAGGTCACGCACCTCGGAGATAATGCTCTCGGCATTGCGCGAGTGATAGCGACCGCGGATGTAGGGAATCATGCAGAAGCTGCAGAAGCGGTTGCAGCCATCGGAAATCTTGACGTAGGCGACAGCACCCTCGACGGTACGCTTGACCTGCGGGATATAGGCTGCAATCTCGCGCTCGACACCCAGCACGCCATCGATGACCGCCACGATGCCGTCTTCCTCGTCGGCCTTCACAAAGGCAGCGACCTCGGGCAGCTCGTCAGGCAGGTCATCGCCATAGCGCGACGGCACGCAGCCGCACATGACGATGGGGCAAGAACGAACGCCGTCCTGAACCTCGTTGGCGAGCTCGAGCGTGGTCTCGATGCTCTCGGACGTTGCGGAGGCGAGGAACGAGCAAGTATTGACGATGGCGATATCGGCATCCTGCGGGTCGAATGCCTCCTCGTAGCCCGCGGCGGTCAAAAGAGAACGCATGCGGTCGGTGTCAACCTCGTTCTTAGCGCACCCGAGGGTGATGTAGAGCACGGAGCCCAACGGTGTATCCATGTTGGAGAGCAGTCCTTTCGATTGATATTAGCGGTAGTTGGTGAACTGCAGCGGCTGGTCGTAGTCCTGGTCGCGCAGGAACTGGATCACGGTCTGCAACGCGTCCTTCGAAGCAGAGGAAACACGCAGCTTGTCGGCCTCGATGGTCACCTTGACCTTGAGCTTTTGATCCTTGATGTCCTTGTTGATCTTCTTGGCGGTCGCCTGGTCGATACCCTCGACGATATGGCCGAGCACGCGCACGGTGCCGCCCGATGCCGCCTGCGGAGCATCCCACGAGACAGCCTTGAGGTCGATGCCGCGCTTGATGAGCTTGGAGCTCAGCACGTCGACAACCTGTTTGGAGACAAAGTCGGCCGGGGCGTTGATCGTAAAGAGCTTGTCGCCCTTCGAAAGCTCAATCGTGGCGCCGGAATCCTTAAGGTCATAGCGCTGGGAAATCTCGCGCGTGGTCTGCTGGAAGGCGTTGTCGACCTCTTGCATGTTGACCTCGGACACGACGTCGAAGCTGGAATCTTTAGCCATGATGTTTCCTTTCGCGTACGAGCGGCTTAGTAGCTATCGTACGAATAGTCGGTAGAATCGCTGGGCGTCTGACCGTCAGTTGCGGTATCGGCGCCATCCGTGGAGTGGGCATCGGTACCGTCGGTGGTATCGGTACCATCGGTGGTGTCGGTACCATCAGAACTTTCACCATTCTCGGAATCAGACGTCTCCTTCTTGGGAACGGTGATCGTCACACGCGCCACGCCCGAGGTCTTGGTATCGTAACGGACCTTTTCACCGTTCTTGGTAACGGTGACATCGGAAGGCTTGGACGTGGTGATCTCGATCGAAGACTCGGGCGTGTACTCCTGCTCAAAGGGGCCAGTCGCCTGGGCGCCATAGACCGACTTGCCGTCAACCTTGACCTCAATCCACGCGGTCTTTCCCTTGGCAACGGAGACTTTGACCTTCGTGACCTCGTTCTCTTCCTTCTTGGCCGTCGTCTTGGTAGCGTCCGAATCAGTCGACTCATCCGTCGCCTCATCGGTGTCTTCGTCCTCGTCGACCGTTTCGGTCTTCTTAGAAGACTTCTTGGTCGGCATCTTGGTAGCAGTGGGCGTCTCGGGCGTGTTCTCGGGCGCCGAAGATGCGCAGCCACGCAGAAGCACCACGATGAGCACAATCAACAGCAGCGCAACGGCACCGATGCCGGCGTAGACGATACGCGGATCGAGCCCGTTGTTTTGAGGAGTACGTGATCCGCCGCGTCCACGACTGGAACTGCTGCGGCCGCCTCCCTGAGGCATACGACCACGATTGCTATCGGAACGGCCGCGATAGCCACCCTGGCCCTGAAGGCTGCGCTGACCCGAGCGGAGCGCAAGTTCACCGCGGCCTTGATAGCCACGCTGGCCCGAACGCGGAGCCGAAGAGCGCTGGCCATACGGCTGTGATTGAGAGCGAAGACGCGGCGTCACCTGCGTGGTATCGGCATCCGCATAGCCACCGCGAGAGCGTCCGGTGGAGGCACCACGGTAACCGCGATCGGAATAGCCGCCGTCGCCGTAGCCGGCACGAGGGTCACGCGCTACACCACGGGCAGCGGGAAGTGCACGGTCCTCGGGCATCGGCGTACTGCGGAACCGGTCACGCTGTGAGCGAATCTCCTCACCCGAACCCGTCTCGGTAATATAACCGGCCTGCTGAGGACGCTGTCCATAGCGGGTCGAACGACCACCCTGAACCATCAGGAAGCGCCCGTTGTCGACCGAGGAACGCGAATTGACGTAGCCGGCGGCGTCCTGAAAACGACCGCCCTGCTGCGACGTCTCGCGTTCGTATGCCATCAGGTCGTCAAAGTAGGCATTGACGACCTCGCGCGGATTGAGGCCCAAAAAGCGAGCATAGCTCGAAATCATGCCCTGCGCATAGCCGCGCGGCGGCATCGAAGCAAAGTTACCGGTCTCGAAAAACTCGATGATCTGCGGCCTGATTTTGATGGTGTTGGCGACCTGCTGAATGGAAAGGCCCATTCGGCGACGCTGCTCGAGCAGCATGTCACCAAAGCGTGCAGCCATCAGAATCCTCCAAACTCACGATCTTCACGTGCCATCTCGGCGTCGACAGATTCCAGCGCGGCAAGCCCCTCCTCGTCCAACAGGACCTCGCGCGGCTTGGAACCGTCGGGCGGGCCGACGACACCCTTTTCTTCCAGCATGTCCATAATACGCCCGGCACGCGCATAGCCAACCTTCAGGCGGCGTTGCAGGCCAGATGTGGAGCCAAGCTGCGAATCCACCACAATATGGGCGGCTTCCCAGATGAGCGGATCATCGTCTTGCGGCTCGGCGACTCCGGTACGGACAATGCCGCCGCCACCCGCCATGGACATGGAAGCGGGCGCCACGGCAGACAGGATCTCCTCGTGGTAGTCGGGCTCGCTCTGCGACTTGACGAACTCGACAATCTCGTTGATTTCGTCATCCGAGACAAAGCAGCCCTGGATACGGCGGGGCTTGCCCCAGTCGACCTTGGAGAACAGCATGTCGCCCAAACCGGTGAGCTTTTCGGCACCCATCTGGTCGATGATGACGCGCGAGTCGATGCCCGTGGCGACGTTAAAGGCGATGCGGTTGGTGATGTTGGCCTTGATAAGGCCCGTCACCACATTGGAACTGGGGCGCTGCGTGGCCACGATAAGATGAATACCGGCGGCACGGCCCAGCTGGGCGATACGTACGATCGAGGCCTCGACATCCTTACCGGCGACCATCATCAGGTCCGAGAGCTCGTCAATGATGATGACCAGGTAGGGCATCTTTTGCGGCGGATTATCGTAATGCTCAAACTCGCCGGCGGCCTGCTTTTCGTTGTAGGTCGAAATCTTACGCACGTTAAGGCGCTCGAAGACCTTCAGGCGACGCTCCATCTCGGACACGGCCCATTGCAGGGCGCTCGCAGCCTGCTTGGGTTCGGTAACGACCGGTACGTAAAGATGCGGCAGGCCGTTATAGCCCGCGAGCTCGACGCGCTTGGGGTCGACCATGATCAGGCGAACGTCCTCGGGAAGCGCGCGCATGAGCAGGGTCGTGATGATGGAGTTGATCATGACCGACTTACCGGAACCGGTCGTACCGGCGATCAGCAGGTGGGGCATCTTGGCAAGGTCGGCGACGACCGGCGTGCCCTCGGCATCGCGCCCGATTGCGAGCTCAAGCGGACCGCCCTTCACATAGGGCAGCACGTCGCCCAGGTTGACGTTCTGGCGCTTGCGATTGGGGATCTCGATGCCCACGAGCGAGGTGCCGGGGATCGGGGCAAAGATACGCACCGACTGGGCAGCGAGCGAAAGCGCGATATCGTCCTCGAGGCTCGAAATCTTGCTCACGCGCTCGCCCTCGCCAGGTTGCAGCTTAAAGGTCGTCACCGTGGGGCCGGCGATCCAGCCGACCACGCGGGCACTACGACCAAACTCCAGCAAGGTGGACTGAAGAGACTCGGCAGTCTGTTCCAGCTCCTTGTCAGAAGACGCGGAGGAAGCCGACTGCGGGTTGGCATGCAGGATTTCGAGCGGCGGAAGCTTGAGGCCGTCCTCTTCTTCGCCCTCGTTATCTGCGGCGCCACCGTCCGCTCCCCCATCGCTAGCCGCAGCCGATTCGACAGCACTCGAGGCAGGCGCATCGGCAACCTTGGGATGCTTCAAGAAGTCGGGAATCTGAGGTGCAGCCGAAACAGGATTCACGGCAAACGGCGGCTCGGACTCGTCGATCTTATCGGGGTCGTCTTCCATCGAAAGCTGACCGGTTACCTGGTTGCGCTTTGCATGGCAACGCGGCAGCAAAGTTGTCTTTGCGGTCTCAATCGGTGCCTCGTCGTCCTCGTCATCGCCCTCAGTGAGCTCAATCTCGCTATCGGACCAAGACGGGTCGGGCTCGCTCGTGTTGAGTTTGGGCGCAGCCTTGCCCTTCTTGACATGGCGGCGCGGCAACAGTGTGGTCTTGGCCCGCTCAGCTTCCACGGCCTCGGACACGTCGACAAACGGGTCATCGTCCTCATCGTCATCGTCCAAAACCGGGTCCACATCGTTGCCCATAACCGTGGTCACGGCAGCATCGGAGCCCTTTTGACGAAGAATGCTCAAGTGCGGACGGGCAACGCCGGGCACCGACAGGGCTTCGTCGTCACCCCACGGGCTCGCGTTGACGTCGGAACGACGGCGCTCGGCAAAATCGGCCGCACGGTCGCGAGCAGAGCGCAGCACGCCACCCACCGAAAAGCCGATGATGACAAAACCAACGACGGCCAGACCCAACAGGACCACCATCGCGATAGGCTTACCCAGTGCATTCTGCAGCGCACTCGCAATAAACGCACCGATGTAGCCACCCGAGGCGGACAGATTTTGCGGCGTAAACATAAGGTCACACGAGTCGCTCGTACCCGGCACCATCAGAGAAAGAATGGAGACAACGGCGATAAAGACCACGGCTCCGCCCGCGACCGAGCGAATGTTGAGCGGCGAGTCCTCGCCTAAAAAGAGCGTGGCGGCAAACAGCAAAATGACGATCGGCAGCACGTAGGCGCCCAGACCAAAGCCCAGGTGGTAGAAACCGGCAACCGCAGCCGTAACGGGTGCTGTTGCCGGAGAAATCACGGCAATGAAGGACGCAATCGCCAAAACGGCGATGACCACGCCGGCAATATCGCGGTTGGCCGAGGGCTCGACCAGGGGCTCAAAATCGTTGAAGTCGGCCTCGTGGCCCTTATTGGCACGAAGATGGGAACCGGCACCCTTAGCAGATGCCGGTTGGTTATTGGCCTTATTACCTTTGGCGTTTTGTGCAGATCCGCGCGCCAAACTAAACCTCCATGACGACCGGGATGATCATCGGACGGGTGCGCGTACGACTCCAGATAAAGTTAGAGAGCGAGTCGCGCACGGCCTTGCGAATGGCATCGGAGCCGCTGCTCGTAAAGCTGAACTTGCCCTTCTCGATCGTCTTCATGATGGACGCGGAGGCATCCTCAGAGAACTGGTCGTCGATGGCAAACGAGACGCCGCGGCCCGAGAACTCGATGGCCTCGATCTTCTTGTGCTTGAGCGAGACGATGGCAACAGCGGTAACCATACCGTCATTGGCGAGCTTCTGACGATCGCGCAGGACGATGGGGTCGGTATCGCCGATACGCAGGCCGTCGACGTAGACGACGCCGGACTCGACGGGCGTACCACGCTTGACGATACCACCGCGCATCTCGAGCGTGTCGCCGTTATCAAGGATAAAGATATGATCGTCCTTGATGCCCATCTTGCGGGCCAGCTGGGCATGGGCGCGCAGATGCACGGCCTCACCGTGAACCGGCATAAAGTACGTGGGCTTGGCCATGGCCATCAGGAGCTTAAGCTCCTCCTGGCTGCCGTGGCCCGAGACGTGAACAAGAGCGCGGTTCTTATCCCACACGTCGCAGCCGAGCTTGGCCAGGCTGTTGACGACCTGCTGGACAGCTTTCTCGTTGCCGGGAACGGGAGTTGCCGAGAGGATGACGGTATCGCCCTCGTGGATAGAGAGCGTCTTGTGCTCGCCATTGGCCATGCGGGACAGGGCCGACAACGGCTCGCCCTGCGAACCGGTGCACATGACGACGATCTTGTCGTCGGGCAGGTTATCGATATCGAAGGCATCGATGATATCGGCATCGTCGATGTTGAGGTAGCCCAGCTCGCGCGCGACGCGGGTGTTGGTGAGCATGGAGCGACCGGTCACAACGACCTTACGGCCGCACTTGCGGGCGGCATCGCAGATCTGCTGCAAACGGTGGATATGGCTCGAGAAGGAAGCGACGAACACGCGACCCGGGGCGTTCTTGATGGCATGCAGCAGGTTGGGACCAACCTCGGCCTCGGACTTGGTAAAGCCGGGAACCGTGGCATTGGTGGAGTCGGAAAGCAGCAGGTCGATGCCCTGCTTGGCAAAGCGGCTGATAGCGGCATAGTCGGGCGTGACGCCGTCGATGGGCGTCTGGTCGAGCTTAAAGTCGCCGGTGTGCATAACGGTGCCCTGATTGGTGCGGATAAACACGCCCAGAGCGCCGGGGATGGAATGCGTCATCGAGAAGAAGTCGAGCGAGATGCCGCCGAGGTTGACATGGCTGCCGCCCTTGACCTCGCGGAACTTGGGTGCGCGAATGCGGAACTCAGAAAGCTTGCCCTCGATAAAGCCAAGCGTCAGCTTGCTCGAGAAGATGGGCACCTTGTTGTTGAGGTCCTGCAGCAGGTACGGAAGCGAACCGGTGTGGTCCTCGTGGCCGTGGGTGACGACGATACCGCGGAGCTTCTCCTCGTTCTCCAGGACATAGGTGTAGTCAGGAAGGACCAGATCGATACCGGGCTGTGAGTCGTCGGGGAACATGAGACCAGCGTCGACGAGCACCATGTCGTCGCCGCACTCGAAGACCGTCATGTTCTTGCCGATGCCATCAAGGCCGCCGAGCGGGATGATCTTCAAGGGAGATGATTTTTTAGCTGCCATAGGTGAGTGTTGTTTCCTTTCTTCGAAACGGGTCTGGAACAACCGGCGGGGCGCTTCTGGCAAACCGACCGTCGGGAACGTACAACAATGCATCACAGAGTCGATGCAATAACCACAGTATGATACCCATTTGCACAACAACAGACCACCCATGCATCAAAGCCCCATCTGGACCCGTCTATCCCGCCGGTTTCCCGCGAGGGCGGGCACGGATGAAGTTTCCTGCTCTACAGTCCTGCTCACGACGGAGGCCACATTAAGTGGCCTCCTGTTCGTGCGGAACTCGCGATAAACTTCATCCGTGCCCGCCCTCGCGGGGAACCTACCAAAAAGGGGCAGGTTTATTTTGGTCGGTTTTATTTAGGGAAATGCTGCTGCAGCTATCTACAGATCTGAAATCTGACTACCGATTAGACTGTCCAACTTATATAGCGAGCGGCACTAACCAGCCCTTTTTCTTGCGACCGGGAGGGCCGCATATGAAGTTTATCGCGAGTTCCGCACGCAAAGGAAAGCACTTAATGTGCTTTCCGTCTTGCGCAGGACTGTAGAGCAGGAAACTTCATATGCGGCCCTCCCGGGCGCAAGCAAAAGGGCGACCCCTGTCCGGAGTCGCCCTTGTTGAGCTGATTATGTGCGGCTGTTACTCGACGTCGTGGTGACGGCGGGGCTTGCGGCCTCCGTTGTCGCCGGGACGGCGCGGACGGTCGCTGCGCTCGGAGCGCTCGCGACGCGGACGCTCACGGCGCTGGAAGTGCTCGCCGTCGCCCTCGGAGGAACCCTCGGCGCGAGCCGGGGCCTCGGGCTTGTCGAGACGATCGAGCGAGATTTTGCCGCGATCGTCGACCTCGATGACGACGACCTTGACCTCGTCGCCCACGTTGAGGACGTCCTCGACTTTCTCCACGCGGCCCTTGGCGACGCGGGAGATGTGCAGCAGGCCGTCCTTACCGGGCAGCAGGTTGACGAAGGCGCCGAAGGGCTGGATGGAGACCACGCGACCGGTGTACTCCTCGCCCGGCTCGGGAACCTTGATGATGAGCTTGATGCGCTCGACAGCCTGGTCCACGGACTCGCCGGTGCCGCCGACAAAGACGGTGCCGTCCTCCTGGATGTCGACCGAAGCACCGGTCTCGTCCTGGATGCCGCGGATGACCTTACCGCCGGAACCGATGACGTCGCGAATCTTGTCAGTCGGAACCTGGATGGAGACGATACGCGGAGCGGTGCTGCGCGTGGTGTGACGCGGCTCGGGGATCACATCGAGCATCTTCTGCAGAATGAAGGCGCGACCCTCCTTGGCCTGCTGCAGAGCGCGGGCCAGGATGTCGAAGGTGAGGCCGGTGGCCTTGTTGTCCATCTGCAGGGCGGTGATGCCCTCGGTGGTGCCGGTGACCTTAAAGTCCATGTCGCCCAGGAAGTCCTCGAGACCCTGGATGTCGGACAGGACCACGGTCTTGCCCTCCTCCTGGATCAGGCCCATGGCGATACCGGAGACCGGGCGCTTAATGGGCACGCCGCCGTCCATAAGGGCGAGCGTGGAGCCGCAGGTCGAAGCCATCGAAGAGGAGCCGTTGGACTCCATAACCTCGGAGACGACGCGGATGGCGTAGGGGAACTCGTTCTCGTCGGGAAGCACCGGAAGTAGAGCGCGCTCGGCCAGGTTGCCGTGGCCGATCTCGCGGCGCTTGGGGCTGCCCATGCGGCCGGTCTCGCCGGTGCAGAACGGCGGGAAGTTGTAGTGGTGCATGTAGCGCTTGCCCTCGGTGGGCTCGATGGTATCCAGACGCTGGCCCTCGTTGAGCATGCCGAGCGACAGGACGGAAAGAACCTGAGTCTGGCCACGCTGGAACAGGCCGGAGCCGTGAACGAGCGGCAGGTAGTTGTCCTTCACCATGATGGGACGAATCTCGTCGGCGGCACGGCCGTCGACGCGCTCACCGGTCTCGACGACCATGGTGCGCATGGCCTTCTTCTCGAGCTTCTTGAGCGCCACGGGGATCTCGCGCTCCCAAGCGGCCTGCTCCTCCTCGGTGAACTCGGCGCGGATGGACTCCTTCAGAGCCTCGACCTTACCGATGCGGGAAAGCTTGTCGGCGTCGCGCAGGGCAGCGGCCATCTCGTCGTAGTGGGCGAAGATGCGCTCCTGGACCTCCTCGACGGGCTGGTCGAGCGGGTACTCCTTCTTAACGATAGCGCCGTTGACCTGCTCCCACTCGGCGACGAACTCGTCTTGGGCCTGGCAGAAGGCAGCGAGGGCCTCCTGACCAAACTTCATAGCGGCGAGCATGTCGTCCTCGGAGATCTCCTCGGCACCGGCCTCGACCATCGAGATGAAGTCGGCAGAGCCGCCCAGCTCCAGGTCCAGGTCGGAGTTCTCGCGCTCCTCATAGGTGGGGTTGACGATAAACTCGCCGGTCTCCACGTTGCGGCCGATGCGCACGCAGGCAAGCGGGCCCTCGAAGGGCACGCCGCCGAGCGTCATGGCCAGAGAGGCGCCCATGACGTTGATGACGTCGAAAGGGTTGACCTGGTCGGCGACGAGCGAGGTGGCGACGATGTGCACCTCGTTGCGGAAGCCGTCCGGGAAGCTAGGGCGGATCGGGCGGTCGATCATACGAGCCGTGAGCGTGGCCTTCTCGCTGGGACGGCCCTCGCGCTTGAGGTAACCACCCGGGATACGGCCGGCAGCGTACATCTTCTCGTTGAAGTCGACGGTCAGCGGGAAGAAGTCGTAATTCTTGCGCTCCTTGGAGACGACCACGGTATCGAGCATCGTGGTGTCGCCCTGCTTGACCAGACAAGCGCCGGTGGCCTGCTTGGCAAGCTCGCCAGACTCGAAGGTGTAGGTCTTGCCGTATAGCTCAAAGGTCTTGGATACGAGTGTCATTGTTCTCCTTTACCCCGCAGGCCCCTTGCCTGCGGGCTTCTCATGTGACGCGGGCCCCCTGCCCCCGCCACGCTTCAGAGCGTGATTGTTCACGCCCTTACACAAAAAGAGCGCCCCGCTGCGCAGGACGCTCTTAGCATGTACAAATCCTTACTGGATGTTGTCGCGGATGCCCAGAGCCTTGATGAGCTCACGGTACTCGACGATGTCGTTCTTCTTGATGTAGGAAAGAAGACGACGACGACGGCCGACGAGCATGAGCAGGCCACGACGGGTGTGGAAGTCCTTCTGGTGGGACTTCATGTGCTCGGTCAGCTCCTTGATGCGCTCGGTCAGGATGGCGACCTGAACCTTGGGGTTGCCGGTGTCGACCGGGGTGTTACCGAACTGGGCAGTCAGCTCCGCCTTGCGCTCTTTGGAAACAGTCATTGTTTCACCTTTCGTTTTACGTCGCCCGCAGGCGACTCGATTCGCCTCGGACTGGGAAGCCGCCGGTGGAGCGAGCAACCAAGGTCGAGGTACCAACAGGTCGGCATGATACCACAAGCAGCCCGCGCCTGCGCATCATCACCGACCCAACATGAATTCCATCGCACGGAGACGCTGATCGGTGTGCGTCGCAGCCCAAACATGCGAAAGCCCCAGCAAAAAAGCTGCGGTATGGGGGTCGACCCTCTCGGCCAAGAGCGAATCGAAGGTCATGGACATGAGGGCGCGCAGCCATGCGACCTCACCGGTCGACACCAACTCGGCACCCGGAACGCTCGACGCGCACGAGCCGCACATGAGCCCGCCGGCCTGGGGCGAAAAGTACGACAGCATGGGATCTCCACACAGTACGCAGGCCGAAAAATCGGGTCGGTAGCCAACGTGCGACAGCAGCTTAAAGACATATGCCGCCACAAGCAGATCCATATGCGCTGTGTCGAGCCCGCTGCCCACCAGGGCAAGCGCTCGCTGCGTTATGGCAAAGGTATACGGGTCCTCGGCGTCCTCGAACGAGCACACGCGCGCGACCTCGGCGATCGCGCTTGCGGCGCAGGTCGTCTCGTAATCGGGTGCTGCGCCGAGCGGCGCCTCCATAAGCTCGGCCTGGGAAACCACATCGAGCGAACGTCCATGCGCAAGCAGCATGTCAACGGTACTGAACAGCTCGCAGCGCGCAGCCAGGCGCCCACCGGGTTTGCGGGCGCCCTTTGCCACGGCACGAACCTGCCGACCCCGCTCGTCAAGCATCGTCAGGATCAGGTCCGTCTCTTTGAGCTTCGTCTTATCGAGGACGAGCACCTTCGTGCGATATGTCCGGGAGCCTGCCATGCGTGCCGCGCGCCCTTAGTCCTCGGCGTTGTAGCCAAAGCGGCGAATCTGGGCCTCGTCGTCACGCCAGCCGGCCTTGACCTTCACGTCCAGCTCCAAAAAAACCTGCGTGCCAAAGATGCGCTCAAGATCGCGACGGGCGTCAATACCGATATGCTTGATCATCTCGCCGCCCTTGCCGATGATGATGCCCTTTTGGCCTTCGCGCTCGACGTAAATGGTGGCGTGCACGCGCAGCACCTTCTTGGTCTGCTCGAGCGCATCGCAGATCACGCCAACGGAGTGCGGGATCTCATCACGGGTGCGGCGCAAGACCTTCTCGCGCACAAACTCGGCAACGAGCGTCTCGTCGGAAGCGTCGGTACCCATATCCTCGGGGAACCAACGCGGACCCTCGGGCAAAAAGTGCGCAACGGTCTCGATGAAGGCATCGACGTTGAAGTTCTTGACGGACGACGTCACGATCTCGTCGTCATATTCCATGAGCTCGTGGGCGGCCTTAAGCTGCTCCATGACCTGTGCGGGGTCGGCCTCATCGGCCTTGGTGAGCACCAGGACCTTCTTGGAACGGGCATTCTTGACGCGCTCGGCAACCCAGGCGTCTCCCCTACCGATCGGTTTGGTGGCATCAATCAAAAACGCGACGACGTCGACATCGTTCAGTTCGAACAACGCGCTCTTGTTGAGCTCGGATCCCAGACCGTCCTTGGGCTTGTGAATACCCGGGGTGTCGACAAAGACCAGCTGGAAGCCGGGACGGTTGACGACGGCGCGCATGCGGCGGCGGGTCGTCTGGGCCACCGGCGAGGTGATGGCGACCTTTTTGCCATAGCAGGCGTTGAGCAGCGTGGACTTGCCGGCGTTGGGGCGGCCGACCAGCGCCACGAAGCCGCTGCGGAAACCGGGCTCAACGTCGCCAAAGCCCACGAGGCTATCGTCCTCGTCGCACAGGGCGTCGAGTTCCTCGTCGCTCATGCCCTCAAACGGGTCGAACTCCTCGACCTCCTCGCAATCCTCGGTCGCTTCGGCATCCACCGCATCCAGGGACTCGTCATCCAGAGTTTCATCGATAGGCTGCATAGTGTCGGACATGGAAATCCCTTTCTAAATAAAGTCGAGCGCGTGGGCAAATACCAGCAATCCCACAATCGCGGCGGTGATGGAAAGTACGTATACGGAGGCGGCGGCGATATCTTTCGCACGCTTTGCCAGAGGATGGAGCTCCTGGGTCGCCAGGTCGACGATCGCCTCCATGGCGGTGTTGCACAGCTCGCCGTGAATTACCAGGCCACAGCAGATGATAACCGTGGCCCATTCGGCAATATCGAGCCCCACGATGCAGCCGGCAATGACGGTGCACACGCCTGCCGCGAGCATAACCTTGATGTTGCGCTCGGTCTTGACGGCGGTGACGAAGCCCTCCATGGCATAGGAGAACGACTTTAAGAAGGACGGATGGTCCTTGCTCGATCCGGGAATCATAGAAGGCTCCTAGTCGTGGGCATGGTTGGTGATGGGGCCGACGTGGACCAGCTTGGGGTCCTCGCCGCGCTCGAGCGCCAGATCGCGCAGGATGGCGTCCTCGCGGGCCTCCATGACCTCGGCCTCGTCGTCCTCGATATGGTCATACCCCAGCAGGTGCAGCATGCCATGCACGAGCATCAGGCGGCACTCGTCGGCAGGGCTATTACCAAAGCCGGGGGCCTGACGGGCAATGACCTCCGGGGCCAGGATGATATCGCCGAGCTCGAGCGTCTCGTCTGCGGGAATATCCTCGTCAAAGGCGGAGTCGCATTCAAACGAGAGGACATCGGTAGTACGGTCGATACCACGCCACTCGTGGTTGAGTTCGTGCATCTCGTCCTCATCGACATATGAAAGGGAAATCTCAACTTCACGCTCAACGCCCTCGGCGGCAAGCACGACCTCGCAGATGTGCTCTACCTCCTGAGCGTCGAGCAGCGTATCGAGCTCGGCATCGTTGCTGATCAATACACTCAACGGGACTCCTTTCGGTCGCGCACGCGCTTCTCGCGTACATCATCATAAGCATCGTATGCCTCGACGATACGCCCCACCAAGGCATGGCGTACCACGTCGGCACGCTCGAGGTGAGAAAATGCGACATCGTCGACACGGCCCAAAATCTGCTCAACGTCGGCAAGACCGCCACGACGGCCCACCAGGTCACGCTGACTCAGGTCGCCGGTAATCACAAACTTGGAGTTAAAGCCCAAGCGCGTCAGGAACATCTTCATCTGCTCGGGCGTGGTATTTTGCGCCTCGTCAAGCACCACGAAGGCATCGCACAGCGTGCGGCCGCGCATATAGGCAAGTGGGGCGATCTCGATCACGCCGCGCTCCATGAGCTCATCGGTGCGCTCGCGATCCATCATGTCAAAAAGTGCATCGTAGAGCGGACGCATGTAGGGATCGATCTTTTCCTCGAGGGTACCGGGCAAAAAGCCCAGGTTCTCCCCCGCCTCGACAACTGGACGCGTCAAGATCAGACGGCCCACCTCGTGACGCTTGAGTGCGGCAACAGCGAGCGCCATGGCCAGATAGGTCTTACCGGTACCGGCAGGACCCAGGCCAAACGTGATGGTATTTGAGCGGATGGCATCCACATAGCGCTTTTGACCGAGCGTCTTGGGGCGAATGACGCGACCGCGATACGAAAGCAGCACGTCATCGCGAAGCGACGTAGCCTCGTGCTCACCGTCGCGCAAGACGGCCAGGCAGCGAGAGACATCGTCGGCAGAAAGCGTGCGCCCGGCAGCCGCCTCGCGAAAAGCATGCTCGAAAAAACGCGCCACAAGCTCGACCTCATCCGGGTCACCGCTCACAGCGATGCTGTCGCCACGGGCGACCACGTGGGCGCGAACTAAGCTCTCCAGCGCACGAAGGACGCCGTCGCCGGCACCCAAAACGCGCGAGGGGTCAATACCCTCGGGAACGGTAAGTCTAATCTTCGAGGCTTCCATGAACCTCCCTGCGTGCATGGACCAAGCCGGAATCATCGACTCCGATGATAGCAACATCGAGCAGGCACGGGGCTGTGAGTCCACAGGTATCGTCAAGACGGGCATGATGGAACGAACCGAGCGTCAGGTTGTCGCCATACTCGAGCACGGCGCGCTCGACGGTGCCCACGCGACGGCGAGCGTCGACAATGGCAAGCTCCTGCGCCGCGGCTCGCATACGACGACTGCGCTCGGCCATAACCTCGGGCGGCACCTGGTCGGGCATGTCGGCAGCAAGGGTACCGGGACGCCTGCTGTAGCGAAACACGTGCATACGCGAAAAGCCCACGCGGCGGCACAGCGCCAGCGACTCCTCAAACTCCTCGTCCGTCTCGCCGGGAAAACCGACGATGACATCGCACGAAAGAGACACCTGAGGCAAGTTGGTGCGAATCATGCGCACCGTCTCCTCAAAGGCCTCGGCGCTATAGGGACGGCCCATGCGATGCAGTGTCCTGGTGCAGCCGGACTGCACGGGCAGGTGTAAAAACGGGGCGATGCGCTTCGGATAGCGCGCCATGACCTTAAGCAGGGACTCGGAGATATCCATGGGCTCGACCGAGGAAATGCGCACATGCGGAATGGACGTGCGCTCCATGATCGCCTCGAGCAGCTCATCGATCTCGACGTGTTCATCAGTCGCGCTCTTGCCATCGTAGGCGCCCAGGTTCACGCCCGTCAGCACTACCTCGGGCACGCCGGCCTCCTGGGCCTCGCGAACCTGCTCGAGTACGGACTCGACCGGCACGGAGCGCTCGGGGCCGCGGGCCTTCCATACAATGCAATAGGTGCAACGATGGTTGCAGCCGTCCTGGATCTTCACGCCCAGACGCGAGCGACCGAGCGCGTCGACCACCTCGCCGTCACTGCAGGCGGGAACGTCATCGGACTCAACGCCCAGCACCTCACAGACGCGTTCGGCGACATCGATCTTGGACGGCTCGGCGATCACGCGGTCCGAAAGCTCCAGCAGCTCCTCGGGGTGCAGATTGACTACGCAACCGGTCACGACCACATAGGGCACGTTTGGATAAGCTAGCGCATGGCGAACGGCCTTACGGGTCTTGGCCTCGGCCTCGCCCGTAACGGCACAGGTGTTAATGACGATCAGCTCAGCATCCTGAGGCTCCACCATCGCAAAGCCCAGGCGCATTAGATCGGCAGTGATACGGTCGGACTCAACCCGGTTGACGCGGCAGCCGAGGTTGACGACAGAGATATGTGGTGCGAGCACGCGGGCTCCTTAATCGAGGATGTCGTCGAGAGCGCTCTTGATGCGATCGGTTACCGACTTCTTACCGGATGCGACGTCATCGCCCATCTCGTCGGCAAAGGCGCGAAGCAGCTCGCGCTGCTTGTTGGAAAGGTTCGTGGGGACGACCACGCGCATCTGAACGATAAGACGGCCACGCGAACCGCCACCGCCGATACGCGGCATGCCGTAATTGTTGACGCTCACGGTGTCACCGTACTGTGTGCCGGCGGGGACGCACACCTTGACGACCTCATCGGGCATAATGCCCTCGACCTCGATCTCGCAGCCGAGCGCGGCCTGCGCAATCGAGATATCGCTCACCAAGTACAGATCATCGCCATTACGCTTAAAACGCTCGTGATCGGCGACACGCACGTTGACGATCAGGTCGCCCGAGGGCTCGCCGCGAAGGCCGGCCTCGCCAAAACCACTCACGCGCAGCTGGCGACCGGTCGAAACACCGGCGGGAATATCGATGTCGATCTTTTCGTGCGAAGGCGTACGACCCTGACCGTCGCAGGTCTCGCAGGGATGATCGATGACCGTGCCCTCGCCATGGCAGTCGGGGCAAGGCGAAGAGGACTGAACCTGGCCCAGGAACGAGCGCTGGACCGTCGTGACATAGCCCGTGCCGTGGCAACGGCTGCACTGCTTTTCCTGTGCGCCCTCGGCCCTACCGGTGCCGTTGCAATCCTCGCAGGGAGCAAGGCGGTCATAGCTGATTGTCTTTTTGCAACCGAGTGCCGCCTCCTCAAGGGTCACCGAAAGGGAGATGGCCATATCGCGGCCGCGACGACGCTCACGACGATTTCGGGCGCCACCGCCGGCACCGCCACCAAAGAACGACGAAAAGAGGTCGTCCATACCCATGCCGCCAAAAATATCGTTAATGTCGACGTAGCCCGAACCACCAGGGCCTTCGGCAGTGCCGTAACGGTCGTAGTTAGCACGCTTCTGCTCGTCGGAAAGAACGGAATATGCCTCGTTGAGCTCTTTGAACTTGGCCTCGGCCTCGGGGTCGTCCGAAACGTCCGGGTGTACGGTACGGGCCTTCTTTAGAAACGCGCGCTTAATCGTCCGCGCGTCGGCATCCTTGTCGACGCCAAGCACCTCGTAGTAATCCCTATTTTCCGACACGACCGAATCCTTCCGACTTTCATTATTGTCACAGTGCGTCCTATACCCAAGCTGGGCCGGCCGCAAACAGAGGGTTTGATGTTATTGCATTCCGTAAGGCGAAAGCATGGCACGCTGCGAGCAGCTCGCAAACCAAACCGACACGAGCGCAAACATAAATCCGTTGGCAAAACCGTTGACAAACTGCATCGCGCCGCGCTTCCACCACAGCAGGCTGCGATGCAGCACGCCGTCCGAGAGCACCATGAACAAGCCCATGGCAAACGGAATAAAGCACATCACGGCAAAGGCTGAGAACACGCCCGAGATGGCCGACAGCACCAAAAACGGCGCCACGATGCCCATCAGGTAAAAACCGGTACGGGCCTTGCCCTCCAGACGCTCGGCCTCAACATGGGCGCGACCGACCAGATCGCCACCCGAGGCACCGTTGGTGCCGGCGTGACCCATACCGCTAATACAGACCTCGTCGCCATCGTGCGTACCGGCAGGAAACTCAATCGTCTGCTCGGAGGTCACACGGGTCCGCCCGCTGCCGCCGCAATCGGGGCAGGGGTCGGCGACGACCTTACCGGAACCGCCGCACTCGGGGCAGACCGACTGGAACGTGCCGGCACCGAACAGGAAGGACAGGTCGACATCGATGTGGCCGCGACCACCGCAGCTCGGACAGGTATGTGCATGCTCGGACGAGACAGAACCCGAGCCTCCGCAGTGACCACAGGTATCGAAGCGCGTATAGCGGACGGTCTTGCGGGCACCGCCCTTGGCCTCCTTGGCGTCGAGCTTAATATCGATGACCACGTTGGCGCCGTTCTCGGGATTATAGGCAGCCTGCCCGCGACGCGGCTGACCCCAGGCGCCACCAAAGGGAAAGCCGCCCTCAAAGGGATTACCATAGCCTGCGCTGCCGGCGTAGCCGCCGCCATAGGGCGAAGCCGTGGGAGCGCCGGCGAAGGGATTACCCGAACGCATGGCGTCATAGCGCGCACGCTTCTGCTCATCCGATAGCACAGCGTAGGCCTCGGAAACCTCTTTGAACTTTTCCTCGGCATCCGGCTCTTTGTTGACGTCCGGATGGAGCTTGCGTGCCTTTTGCTGGAAGGCCTTCTGTATATCACGCGAGGTGGCGTCCTTGGAGACACCCAAAATCTCGTAGTAATCTTTTTCATTCATCGTCGCCATGCGCGGCAACCTCCTGCTCACAGCAGCGTATATATTGCGGTAATTCTACCCGAGCGGCCTAAGCTAGACCCCAAAACAGCTCGAACAGCACATTTCCATCGAGCCAGCCCAAGTGGGTGGGCGCTAAACGAGCACGGACGCGACCTGCGATAACGTCTTTCGAGGTGACGCGACCCACATGTCCTTCAATATAATCGGGCACCCAAGTGGCAAGGCCCAACTCGAGCGCACGGTCACAGGCCGCCGCCAGCTCGTCTGCAGCGATCACGCTTGCCGAGCGAACCAACACATCGGGCCCAATGCCACGCGTCATGCGGCAGGCAAGCATCAAATCCTCGGCCGCAGCCTCGCGCTGCGACAGAAACTCGGCCTCAAAC
Source organism: Collinsella aerofaciens (assembly GCF_039758965.1). Classification (GTDB taxonomy): domain Bacteria; phylum Actinomycetota; class Coriobacteriia; order Coriobacteriales; family Coriobacteriaceae; genus Collinsella; species Collinsella aerofaciens_BR. Next base: position 45,574 of record NZ_JBDMSL010000002.1, read on the forward strand.
GTCGTCGCGGCATCGTTGCGTTGCACCAAGCGCACGCGATACGCATCGCCGCGAGCAGGCACGTCGGGAAACAGCCCGGCCAAGCGATCGAAATCCCCGGCGTCGAGCATACCGGCGGCAGAGCGACCCAAGCCCAGATAGCCCTGTCCGGTCCAATAGGCAATGTTATGGGCACACTCATGGCCGTCGAGCGCGTAGCTTGCCACCTCATACGGCTGATAGCCGGCCGCACCCAGGCGCTCACGCGCCGCGTCCATGCATGCAGCCTGAAAATCCTCGTCGGGCTCGAGCGACTCGTCGCGGCACGCCATGAGGTAGAGCGGCGTGCCCTCCTCGAGCGTGAGCGGGTACACCGATACATGATGCGGTTCCACTGCCAGTACGCCATCGAGCGTACTCTGCCAGCTTACGGCGGTCTGCCCGGGAAGGCCGCACATCAGGTCGCACGAAACATCGAGCCCGGCGTCCTTAACCGTCGTGATGGCAGCGAGCGCCCGATCGGCATCGTGAATGCGACCGATGGCGGTAAGTTCGGCGTTATCGAGCGTTTGCACGCCCAGAGAGACGCGTGTGACACCAACCTTGGCAAGCGCAGCGGTAAGCTCGGCGGTCAGCGACTCAGGATTGGCTTCGCAGGTAAACTCAACGGGCTTGCACCACGCAGAGATACGCCGGGCGAGTTCTACCAGGCGCTCCCCCGCCAGCGACGGCGTGCCGCCGCCAACATAGACGGTACGGATCTGCGCAAGCGCCCCGACGTCTCCAAAGGCATCAAGGCGCGCATACAACTGCTCAAAATAGGCATCGAGCGCAGCGCTCAGGTCGCACGGAGCAAAACTGCGCGAGTCAAAGTCGCAGTACCGGCACTTTTGGGCGCAAAACGGCACATGCACGTACAGCGCGCTAACGGCCACCGTTAGGCCTCCAGCGGATGAGCGGGCACCGACTCGCCGGCGGCAAGTGTGGCCTCGCAGGCCACCACATCGCGCTCGATATCATCGACCAATGCCATGAACTCCTCGTATGTGGAGCAGCGCACCACTTGAGCGCGCCAGGCGGCAGCATGGGGCATGCCCTTTAGATACCAGCTCGCGTACGTGCGGGCACGCGACATGAGCGGCAACAGCTCGTGCGTGAGCGTCAGGTGCTCGCGAAGGGCATCCAGGCGCTCGCATGAGGAGCGAGACGGCGCCGGCGTGCCATCGAGCGCAAGGGCGCGGGCATCGCCGAACACCCAGGGATTGCCATAGATACCGCGCGCGATAAACACGGCACTGGCGCCAGAGCTGCGCAGACGCTCCGCCGCATCCTCGGCGCAGAACACGTCGCCCGAACCGATCACGGGAATCTCGACGGCATCTGCGACCTCATCGACGACCGACCAATCGGCCTGACCCGTATAAAGCTGCGTGGCACAGCGACCATGTACCGCCACCGCAGCGGCCCCTGCCCCCTCGAGCATCTGGGCAAACGTCGCGGCATTGCGGTCTTCGGCGTAAAAGCCCTTGCGGATTTTTACGGTCACGGGCACATGCGCCGCGCTCACCGCCGCCTCGACGATCTGCTCTGCCAGCTCGGGCGTGCGCATGAGCGCCGAGCCCTCGCCCTTGGTAACGACCTTGCGAGCGGGGCATGCCATATTGATATCGATCAGCGTCAGGCGATCGCCCACACGTTCCTCGACGGCAGCGACAGCACTCGCAAACTGATCGGGTTTGGAGCCAAAGAGCTGCACGCAGATCTGCTCTTCCTCATCGGCAGGCAGCACCAGACGCCACGTCTTATTGCTGGCATAGGCAAGTCCCGCCACGCTCACCATCTCGCTATAGGCAAGATGGGCACCGCGGCGGCGGCACATGATGCGGTAGGCAGGGTCGGTCACGCCGGCCATAGGAGCCATAAGGAACGGCTGCTCGGCATAGGCACCCAGCAGCCGCGTACTGTATTCAGAAAGCGCCATGGACCTACTCGTCCACCTTGAGGATCGCCATAAAGGCCTCTTGCGGGACCTCGACCGAACCGATGGCCTTCATGCGCTTCTTGCCCTCTTTCTGCTTCTCGAGCAGCTTGCGCTTTCGCGAGATATCGCCGCCATAGCACTTGGCCAAAACGTCCTTGCGGCGCGCCTTGACGGTGGAGCGGGCAATGATCTTGTTGCCGATGGCACCCTGAATAGGCACCTCGAACAGCTGGCGCGGAATGATTTCCTTGAGCTTGTCGCACAGGCCGCGAGCCAGGCCATAGGCCTTGTCCTTGTGCACGATAAACGACAGCGCGTCCACCTCGTCGCCCGAAAGCAAGATATCGAGCTTGACGAGCTCGGAGGGACGGTACTCGTTGAACTCATAGTCGAGCGAGGCATATCCCTTGGTACGGCTCTTGAGCTGATCGAAGAAGTCCAAGATGAGCTCGGCGAGCGGCATATCAAAGCGCATCTCGACCGATTTGCTCGTGAGATGGATCATGTCGGTCGTAATGCCGCGGTGCTCGATAGCGAGCTGCATGACGGCACCCGTATACTCGGGCGGGCAGATAATCTTGGCCTTGAGGTAGGGCTCCTCGATGCGCTCGATGCGCGTAGCCTCGGGCAGATCCTGCGGGCTGCGGACATCAATCATCTCACCGTCGGTCTTGTAGACGTGATAGTCCACCGAAGGGCTCGTGGCAATCAGATCCAGATTGAACTCGCGCTCCAGGCGCTCCTTGACGACCTCCATATGCAGCAGGCCTAAGAAGCCAACGCGGAAACCAAAGCCGAGCGCCACCGAGGTCTCGGGCTCCCACACCAACGACGGGTCGTTGACATGCAGTTTGTCGAGCGCGTCGCGCAGGTTCTCGTAATCCTTGTTGTCGATCGGGAACAGGCCCGTGTAGACCATGGGCTTGGCCTCGCGGTAGCCGGGAAGCGGCTCGGGGCAGGGATTCGACGCCCACGTAAGGGTATCGCCCACGCGAACGGCCTCGGGGTCTTTCAGGCCCGTGACCACGTAGCCCACCTCGCCGACCGTCAACGCATCAACCGGGGTCTCGGCGGGACGCTTGACGCCCACACCATCGACCAAAAAGTCACCCTTTGCCTGCATCATAAGCAGGGTATCGCCCTTTTTAATGGAGCCGTCAAAGACGCGGACCGTGGCAACGACGCCGCGGTACTCATCAAAATACGAGTCCAGGATGAGCGCCTTGAGCGGCGCGTTCGCATCGCCCTTGGGCGGAGAGATCAAAAATACGATGGACTCCAGCAGATCGTGAATGCCCTCGCCAGTCTTGCCCGATACGCATACGGCATCGTCGGCAGGAATCGCTAAGTCGTCCTCGATCTCGGTCTTTACCTCGTCGGGGTGTGCCGACGGCAGGTCGATCTTGTTGATGGCGGGCACGATATCCAGATTGGCGTTCATGGCGAGCGTCGCGTTGGAGACGGTCTGCGCCTCGACGCCCTGCGTGGCGTCGACGACGAGCACCGCGCCCTCACAGGCGGCCAGCGAGCGCGAGACCTCATAGGTAAAGTCCACGTGGCCCGGCGTATCGATCAGGTTGAACTGATACGTCTCGCCATCGTCGGCATCATAGGACACGCGAACGGCATTGGACTTGATTGTGATGCCGCGCTCGCGCTCGATATCCATGGTGTCGAGCAGCTGAGACTCCATGTCGCGCTCGTCGACGGTATGGGTGAGCTCGAGGATGCGGTCACTGATCGTGGACTTGCCATGGTCGATGTGCGCAACGATCGAAAAGTTGCGGATGTGGGAAATGTCAATTGAAGTATTCATGCGGACTATCTTACCCGAGCGATACAAAAAATGGAGCCTGTTCCATAAAACAGGCTCCATTTATGCGCGTAATCTGTGTGGTGTGAAATTTACAACTTAGGCGTTGATGCTGTTCACGAGCTTGGCAAGACCGGACTTGCGGTTGGAAGCCTGGTTCTTGTGGATAACATGCTTGGCAGCAGCCATGTCGAGACGCTTGGTGACGGTCTTGAGGGCAGCCTGGGCCTTCTCGGCGTCGCCCTCGGCGACGGCGGACTGGACGTGCTTGGTCAGCGTCTTGAGCTCGGACTTGACAGCCTTGTTACGCATGCGAGCTGCCTCATTGGTGCGGATACGCTTCTTCTGAGACTTGATGTTTGCCACTTCTGGAGTTCCTTTCGAGTTCCTTGCAAAAAATGTATGACACCTCTGAGACACGGTGAGGTCATGCAAGCGCCTACTATAGCACGCTCCCCCTCAAAGGGATAGAACGAATTTGTCAAATAGGCAGGTATCATCACGATTTTCTCAAGATGTTCGTAATCCAGAGCAAAAGCGCGGTCTGGGAATCGGCCGAACCCTTCAGTGCAAGCTCCACATCGACCGCGCCCTCAAGCGCAGCGACAAGTTCCGCCATCGAAAAGCGGCGTGCCCAGGTCAGATGATTTTTGACCTGCCAGGACTGGAGCTTGAGCGTCGCGGCGAGCTCACGCCCCTGCCCGCGAGAGTCGAGCGCCTTGGCGACGATCAGCTCACGGATGCGACCACATAGCAGCGTGTAGGTCCACACGTAGCTCTTGGAGGGCAGAAGCTTAAAGAGCTCGAGCGAATGCCGCATATCGCGAGCCGAGACGGCGTTGAGGAAGTCCCAGGGCTGGACTTCGGCCGTACGCACGATCCAACGCTCCACGTCGGCAAGTTCAATCTGGGGTGCCTCGACCATCTGGGCGAGCTTTGCCAAGTCGTTATCGAGCATGCGGGTGTTCTCGCCCGAGCGGGAAACGAGCTCCTCGGCAGCCGCCGTCGAAATGGACTTTCCGTGCTGCGTCGCCATCTGCTGCACGCGGCGCGGGAGCTCCCAGCGCTTGGTGCCCGAACAGTCGATCACCGCCTTCTTGTCAATCTTGGCGATTGCCTTGTACAGGCGCGTGTTCTTGGCAAGCGAATCGGCGATTATGAGGCAAACCGTCGTGGGGCTGGGACTCGCCAGATACTCGACAAGCGGCTCGGAAATCGCTTTGGCGAGTTTTGAGCAGCCGTCAAGGATTACCAGGCGAAACTCGCTGCCCATGGGAAAGGTGTTGAGCGATCCGATAATCGACTCGATATCGGGGTCTTTGGTCATATCGCGCTCGTCGAGGTTGAACTCGACCATGCCCGTCTTTTCCAGACGCGCCTTCATACGCGAGACGGCGTGGTCGCGTTTGACTCCGTCGGTACCGACAATCAGATATGCCGGCAGCAGACCGGTTTCGGACATCGCGCTCCCCTCCCGCAGGCTCTCGTGTTCGTACCGTGCCATTCTAGCCCACGGGCTTATCCCGCGCCAACGGCAGCATCACGGTCGCTGGCATCGCATGGCAAATCCGGTTACGGTCGCCGAGACGGTAATGTCTCCTTGTTCGATGGTGCATGCGAATGCGCCGCCCGCATCGCGAACGGCATCGATGCAGGCATCGGTTGGATGGCCGTAGCGGTTGCCCTCACCCGCGCTCGCGATAGAGAGCTCGGGCTTAAGCGTTTCCAGCAGGTCTGTATCGACAGAAACTTTTGAGCCGTGATGCCCCAGCTTGAGCACATCGATATCGCCCACCTCCTGTACAAACTCGCGCTCCTGATCGAGCTCGGCATCACCAGTGAGGAGCATACGCAGGCTCTTACCTTCCTGAGCATAGGAGAGCAGCAAGACAAGCGAGTCCTCATTGCCCTCACCATCCACCGTGTCAAACGGCCACATCACACGAGCCCGAAATGCGCCGATATCGACCACGTCTCCGCGGGCTACCTGCCGATACGTTACGCCGGGGCGATTCAGGACCTCAACAGGCGCGCCGTCCAGCGCATCGGCCGCGACCGCAATGGTTCCAACCGAAAACTGATCGAGTACGTCGGGAAGACCACCCCAATGATCTTCATCCCAATGCGTCACGAAGACGGCATCGATATGGTGAACGTTATTGCGAACCAACGCCGACACCACGCGCTCATCGAGCCCACAGTCGACAAGCGCCACGGCGCTACCCTGACGAACCAGAATCGCATCGGCTTGGCCGACATCGAGGACTGTTACCGAAGGCGGCGCACATCGATCCCAATAGACATACGGAACAGCCGCCGCAAGCATCAAACACAGCAGCCCCACTGCCATGGGCCGCGCGCGGGGACGTGGCCACCAGACCAAGAGGACCGCCAGCGCAAACGGCACCACGTATACCAAGGGCGTATCGGGCGGCACGCTTACGGATGCGCCCGGAACGGCAGCAAAGAGCTGCTCAAAGAACAGGGCGCAGCGTGCGACAATCATGGGCACCACGAGCGCCCCGTGACGCAGCAGCGGCACAAGCGAGCAGGGCACCAGCACAACCGATACAGCGAGCAGCACGCTTACCACCGGACCGATCACAGCATTTGCAAGCGGGGCAATGAGCGAAAACGTCTCGAATGCGGGAATCGTAACGGGAAGTGTCGCCAGCTGCGAGCACAGCGTGACAGACAAAATACTGGCGACGCCCGATGACACACCCAGCTCGCCCAAGGCGTAGGTAGCGTAGGGGCAAAAACAAAGGATGGCGAAGACACTGGCGCACGATAGCTGAAAACCCATCTCGAACAGCACTGTCGGCCGGAGCAACACAAAGATTGCCATGGTCAAAAATAGAGCCGAGAGGCCATGCTGACGACGCCCGGCGCCGTTGGCGACAAGCGACGCCGCCACCATAGAGCACGCGCGCACGGCCGAGGGCGAAGCGCCAGTAAAAACGGCATAGGCAGCGAGGGCCAGCACCAACAGCCCCCGCTGAAGCCCACGAGAGAGACGCGTCTTTTGCAGGGCACTCTCAATCACAAACCCCACGATGGCAAGATGACTGCCCGAAACGGCGATGAGATGTGCGGTGCCCGTTACCGAAAACCATTCGCCCGCAGGCTGGGCGCGCAGCTCGGACGAGCGCCCACAGACAACGCCGGCGATGAGCGAGCGCGCCGGATCGGTCGCGGGCGCGATAACGGCAAGGAGTTCGTTTCGAAGCCAAGACAACGGCCCTAGAGAGCCCTCGTCGATCGATACCAACCGGACGACTTTAACCTTTCGAAGCTCGCCCCGAAGCAAGCGCGAGCGCCCATACGCATCATTCTCAAAGCGCGAAATTCGACCGATGGCACGTACATGCGAACCGACGCCGAGCTCACGATCACACGACAGCCGTACCTGACCCAAACGCTTTTCGCCCGCATACGCATCGCAGGTATAGGAGTACACACCGTCATTGATGGACGGATCGCCTTGTACATAAAATTCGAGATTGCTCGCAGCCCGATTATCCAGTGCCCTCGATGCGTGCAGCGCCCCTATCGCCCAGCCCGTGGACACGAAAGCTCCCGCCACGAGGCCGAGAGCCGCGGCATACAGCCATCGCTTCCACCGCACAAGGCGTATGCAGGACCGAGCCAATACGATGCACGCCGCAGCCGCAACGGGAATGGCCATAAGCAATGTGACGGGCGCTGTCCGCTCTCCCAGCAGCACATCGGCTGCCACGTTAAGTACCAGACCACAGCTCGCACACAAGCCGGCACAAAGGGCTATGGACCACGGCATCAATGGGCGCGGTGGCATCACATGCTCGCGCTCGGTCGCACTCATACGCAGATGCAATCTTTGATTTTGGCGAGTTTCTTCTCACCGATCCCCGATACGCGCATAAGGTCATCGACCGAGGCAAAGGCCCCGTTTTGCGTCCGTTCGTCGATAATTGACTGGGCCATAGAAGGCCCGATGCCCGAAAGCGTCTGCAGCTCCGCCGCACTTGCCGTATTGATGTTCACGAGCTCCGACGAAGACCCCGCACCAGGAGTCGTGGCAGCACCGCTTTCGGCCCCGCCGACCGTCGCAGCCGCTTGTTGCTCCCCCACCGTCGGAACATAGATCTTTTGACCATCTGTGATCTTGGACGCACGATTAAGCCCTGTCACATCCGCCTCGGCCGTAAGCCCTCCGGCGGCATCGATCGCTTGGGATACCCGTGCTCCATCTTTGAGCCGATACACGCCTGGCCTCACAACGGCGCCATCAACATCGACGTACACCTCGGCAGCAGAAGAGCTCTTGGCAGACGACTCATCGGCATCGTCAGGTGACGCATCCCCGGCCCCGTGCACATCCGAGGCGCCCGCCTCATCACTACGCTCAAACGAAACGTTGCTGGAGTGGCCACCAAAACTTGCCATCGCCAAGCCGCTCGCGGCGGCAATGACAACCAGAATCGCCAAGACCACCGCCTTATGGCCGAGTAGCTTTTCTGCCCAGCGATCCATCCGTTTAACCCGTTCGTGTTGCTCGCGCTGCGCCATAGCAAACACCTCCCAACACCATCGTGTCAGGAAACGAGCGCCGCAGCCTCCGCACGTCCACACCGGTTATCGCGGTCAAACCAAAAGCTGACCAAAACCTTGCGAAAAAATGTCCATAAATTCAGGCACACGTCGATAAATGAACCGTTTATCGCCAAAAGTCCAGATAGAAAAAGACCGACGATGCAAAATCACCGCCGGTCTATACACAACATTATTCGTGATCTTGGTAAATCTCACGTGGAGCGAGCTCGGAATGTTTGCGTTTTAAGGTCTTAGGGGCCTTATACGTGTTGCTGGAGAAGTCGATGTACTCGGTCTGCTTAAGCAGGCGCTCGATCATCTCCTCGTGGTCGAACAGCTCCCAGGCCTCGTGCACGGCATCGAGTTTGGCGTGTGTCTCGGGACGACGCGGCATAAACAGCGTGCAGCAGTCGGGAGCGGCCTCAGTCGAGATATCGAACGTACCGATCTCCTCAGCGCGTGCGATGATCTCTTGCTTGTCCGAACCGATCAGCGGACGGAACACGGGGATCTTCACGGCCTCATTGACGGCCATGATGTTCTCGAGCGTCTGGGAGGCAACCTGACCGAGCGATTCACCAGTAACGATAGCCTTGGCGCCCTCGATATGCGCAATGCGCTCAGCAACCGAATACATGATGCGACGATACATGATCACGCGCAGGTTGCTGGGGCAGGTCACCGAGATCTCACGCTGACAATCGCCAAACGGCACCACGTACAGGCGGCCGATCTGAACACCCGGCTCAAGCGCACGGATGATGTCCTGCACCAGATACTCGCTCGTATCAGGCGTCTGCGGACGACCGGAGAAATGTACCGGCACACACACCGCACCGCGACGCGCGAGCATCCAGGTCGCCACCGGGGAATCGATACCCGAAGAAAGCAGCGTCACGACCTTGCCGGCAGACCCCACCGGAAGACCACCCACGCCGCGCTCAGAGCGCGCATACACATAGACGCTACCCTGGACCACCAGCACGTGCACCATCGCGTCGGGATCGTGCATCTGGACCTTTTTATCGGGAAACGCCTCGCACAGTACCTCGCCAACCTGTCGATTGATATCAATCGAGGTGAGCTCGTAGTCGGTGTTAGAGCGCTTGGCATGCACCTTAAACGACTCGAAGGGACCAAATTCGCGCAGCGCCTTCACGGCGGCGGCGCAGTATTCCTGCGGGTCGCGGTTCGTGTGATATGCCAGGGACACGCGGGCAACGCCGGGGACGGTGCGAATGACGCGCGCCGCCTCGTCGGCCTGATGCTCGTTAAAGGTCACGAGGATATAACCGGAAATTCGAGACACGGCATTCACGGAAAAGGCGGCCAAGGCCGCCTTGATGTTATCCATGAGGATATGCTCAAAATGTGCGCGGTTCTTGCCCTTCAGTCCAACCTCGTGATAGTGGACCAGGCAGACGCGAGCTGCCATTTAGGCTTCAGCGACCTTGTGGCCGAGCGCCTTCTCGTAACGGGCCTCGTCGTAGGAGATATCGCCGTCGACAATCTCGTCCATAGCCATCGAGATGGTATCGGCACCGGAGAGTGCAATGGTGATGTCGTCGACATCCTGGACGGCGAGCACGCGGTTGTGCTGACCACGCAGCATGCTGTTAATGTCGCAGGCGCGCTTGGAGGCAAGCGAGGCGAGCAGGAAGCGGTTGTGATCGGTCTTCTCCAGAAGATCGTCAATACAAGGCTTTACAACGGACACGGACCTCAGATCCTTTCATGCATATCGAGAACGCGAACGAGCTCATCGGTCGCGCGGTCGAGATCGTCATTAACCACGACGTCGTCGTAGCGGTCGGCAAGGGCAAGCTCATGGGCGGCGTTTGCCATACGCAGCTCGATCGTCTCGGGCGTCTCGGTACCGCGACCGACCAGACGCTCGCGGAGCACCTCAAGCGAAGGCGGCTTGATAAAAATCAGCACGGCCTCGGGGAAACGCTCCTTGACCTGCAAGGCACCCTGGACATCGATCTCCAAGATTAGAGACGAACCAGATGCGAGCTTGGATGTGACCTCGCTCACCAACGTGCCGTAGCAGTTACCGTGGACCTCGGCCCACTCAACAAACTCACCGTTTGCCACGCGGCGGTCGAACTCCTCGCGCGTCAGGAAAAAGTAGTTGACGCCGTCGACCTCACCTTTGCGTGGTGCTCGCGTGGTAGCCGAAACCGTCAGGCCCAGGTTCGAGCGACGCTCGCGCACACGAGTGACGAGCGTGCCCTTGCCTGCACCTGACGGTCCAGAAATCACAAAGAGCTTTGAATCCTGAGCGCTCACTTATTTGGTCAGCTGCTCGAGGAGCTGCTCGCGCTGACGGACGCCGAGGCCCTGGACGCGACGGGTAGCGGAGATGCCGAGCTCCTCCATGATCTTGGCGGCCTTGGCCTTGCCATAACCGGGGAGAGACTCGATGAGGGTGGAAACCTTCATGCGGGAAGCGATGGGGTCATCGGAGTTGAGCACGGACTCGAGGGACTTCTCGCCCTTCTTGATCTGCTCGCGAAGCTCAGCGCGGGCGTGACGTGCGGCGGCAGCCTTCTCAAGAGCCTGCTTGCGCTGCTCGTCGGTAAGCTGAGGGAGTGCCATTCGAACCTCCAAATAGTTGGGTTATATCTGATGCAATAATTGGCATTTTAGCACGTCAAACGCACTAAATGCCCAATCGACGGCATCATAGGTTAGACGATACCTGCGAAAAGTGCAATATACGGAGGTCAAAGTTAAGCCCCTGACCTGCGATTCCACACAAAGGATGGGAAAGTTTTCGCAGGCACAGGGGCTAATTTGTGCTAATGAGACCCAAAAGTGGTGACTTGAGGGAATCTTTTAGGCGACGTTTTCGACCAGCTCGGCAACGATGGCGTCAAATGCGGCAACCGGGTCGTCGGCACCGGTGATGGGTCGGCCCACCACGATGTGGCTCGCACCGCGCTCGATAGCCTGAGAGGGCGTCGCCACGCGGGATTGATCGCCCAGGGCGGCACCCACCGGACGCACGCCCGGAGTCACAATGAGGGCATCGGGGCCCAGCAGCTCGCGCATGTCATGGGCCTCCATCGGCGAGCACACGATGCCGTCGATGCCGTTAGCCTGGGCAAGCTTTGCCAGGCGGGCGGCCTCCTCGGCCACGGGCGACTCGACACCGATCTCGGTCAGCGCATCCTGGTTCATGCTCGTGAGCACGGTAATGGCAACGAGCTTGGCACGATCCTCGCGAGCCTCCTCGGCACCCTCGCGGCAGGCAGCAAGCATAGCGCCCGAGCCCAGACCGTGGACCGAAAGCAGGTCGGCACCGGCGAGCGAGGCCGAACGGGCAGCACCGCGCACCTGATGCGGAATGTCATGGAACTTGAGGTCGAGGAAGACCTTAAAGCCCAGGTCCTTGAACGTCTTGACGATCTCGGGGCCCTCGGCGTAATAGAGCGTCATGCCCACCTTGAGCCAAGCGGCATGACCAGAAAGCTCGTGGGCGAGCTCGAGCGCACGCTCACGGTCACAGTCGAGGGCGACGATAACGCGGTCGCGGGCATCAGTCTCTAGCATTCGAAAGCACCTACCAGCTCGTTGATGTCCTTCACGCCCTGGGACTCCGCCCAGGCCTCGAGCTCGTGCGCGATCTTAATCGATGCGCACGGATCGACGAAGTTGGCCATGCCGACCGACACGCAGGTGGCACCGGCCAGGATAAACTCGGCCGCATCTTCGCCCGTCATGACGCCGCCGACGCCATTGATGGGGATATCGACGGCCTGGGCAACCTCCCAGACCATACGCACGGCGATGTGGTGGCACAGCGGGCCCGAGAGGCCGCCCTTGGGCTTGGCCACGCGGGACTTGCGGGTATGAACATCGATGGCCATGCCCTGGATGGAATTGATGACCGAAAGGCCGTCGGCTCCCGCGGCCTCAAGAGCCTTGGCAATCTCGGCGACGTTGACCGGAGCCATCTTTACGAACAGCGGCTTATCGGTCACCTTGCGGCAAGCAGCCATAACGGCAGAGGCGCCCTCGGGCGTGGAGCCCATGGCGGCACCGCCGGCGGCGATATTAGGGCAGCTCACGTTAATCTCGTAGCCGGCAGCCCAGGGGCACAGCTCGACATACATCTCGAGCGCGCGGACAAACTCCTCGACGGAGTGGCCGGCAACCTGACAGATGACCTGACAGCCGTCCTTGGACAGCTGTTCGAGCCACGGACCGGACTCGCGGGCAAAAGCGGCCACGCCGGGGTTCTGAAGGCCCACGGAGTTGATCATGCCGCCGGGAATCTCGGCCATGCGGGGCGCGGGGTTGCCGGGCCAGGGCTCGGCAGCGCAACCCTTGGTGGTGATGGCGCCCAGCTGGGAAACATCAAAGAAGTTCTGGAACTGCCAACCGTAGCCAAAGGTACCGGCTGCGGTGTTGATGGGGTTCTGCATCTTGACGCCGCCGAAATCGACGGCCATGTTCACGGTACCCACTAGAAGACCACCACCTTGGAAGCATCGAACACGGGGCCGCACATGCAAGCGCCCTTCATACCGTCGACCGTCTCGACATTGCAGGTGTTGCAGGCGCCAAAGCCACAGCTCATCATGCGCTCAAGCGACACCTCACAGTACGCACCGGCCTCGGCGGCAGCGGCGGCGACCTTCTTCATCATGACAGCGGGGCCACAGCTGGCCGCATAGTCGTAGCCGCCCTCGCCGAGCAGCTCAGCTGCCGGGTCGGTGCAAAAACCGTGCGTGCCCAGCGTGCCATCATCGGTGCACACGTTAACTGTAGCGCCCAGCGCGCGGAACTCATCGACACCCACGGCCTTGGAAGCGGTGCCAAAGCCCAAGCAAACGTCGACATCCACGCCCTGCTCGGCAAGCTTGCCGGCAAGGCACAGCACAGGCGGAACACCGATGCCACCCGCCACGAGCAGCGCCTTCCTGGTGCCATCGGGAACAAGCCAGCCGCGGCCGCCAGGGCCCAGCAGATTAGAGGTGGAACCGGGGGCCATCTGCGACAGGCGACGGGTGTCGTCGCCCACGACGGCGTACCACAGCTCGACGGTGCCGGCCTCGGCGTCGGCGCGGTAGTAGCTCAGGGGCACGCGAAGCAGCGAGGACGCATCGCCGGGCACGGCAATGTTCACAAACTGACCGGGCTTGAGCGCACTTGCAAGCTTGGGGGCCGAGATGACGAGCGAGAAGATGCCGTCGGCGATCTCCTGGTTCGATACGACCTCGAAGTCGTGCATGCGTGCAGTGGAAGGTGTGGGCATAGACGCTCCAATCCCCCATGCGGTTGCATGGTCAAAACGAACAGAAAGCGCGGCACCGCAAGGGCACCGCGCACAAAAACGATAAGGCTATGCTAGCAGATGCAGCCGTCGGCGAGCGTCTGCTTGCCGCCGACAAACACATCGGTGGCACGACCGGTGAGCGTGCGACCGGCAAAACCGGAGTTCTCGGCACGCGACTCGTAACCGTCCTCGCCGACCGTCCAGGTGGCAGCGGGATCGAACACGGTCAGGTCGGCAACGGAGCCCGCCTTGACCTGAACCTGATCGAGGCCCAGGATCTCACGCGGCTTGATGGCCATGAGCTCGACCATGCGGCCCACGCCCATCTTGCCCGTGTTGACCAGCTCGGTGAGCACGAGCGACAGCGAGGTCTCGAGGCCGATCATGCCAAAGGGCGCAAGCTCGAACTCGCGGGCCTTCTCCCACGGGGTGTGGGGAGCGTGATCGGTAACGATAACGTCGACGGTGCCGTCGATGACACCCTGACGGATAGCCTCGGCGTCCTCGTCGGTGCGCAGCGGCGGGTTGACCTTGAGCGAGGTGTTGTAGGTCTCGTCCAGGTCGTTCTCGGTCAGGAACATGTGGTGCGGGGTGGCCTCGCAGGTAACCTGAACGCCGGCGGCCTTGCCGGCACGCACGATCTCCAGGCCATGGGCGGTGGAGATGTGCTGGATGTGCAGCTTGGCACCGGTCAGCTTGGCGATCTCGATGTCGCGGGCGATCTGGAGCTCCTCGCCGGCAGCCGGCCAGCCCTCGAGAGCCAGACGGGTCGAGACCTTACCCTCGTTGATCTGGCCGTGGCCGACCAGATCCTCGTCCTGGCAGTGGCTCATAAAGACCTTGCCGAACATCTTACCGTAGTCCATGCAGCGACGGAGCATGCCCGCGCCCTGCACGCCGCGACCGTCGTCAGTGAAGGCGACGGCGCCGTGGGCGACCATATCGCCCATCTCGGACATGGCCTCGCCCTTAAGACCGCGGGTCATGGCGCCCGACGGATAGACACGGCAGTGACCGACCTCGGCAGCGCGGGACTTGACGAACTCCACGACGGTGCCGTTATCGGTAACGGGATCGGTGTTGGGCATGGCGCACACGCCGGTAAAGCCACCCTTGGCAGCTGCGCGGGTGCCGCTCTCGATGTCCTCTTTGACCTCGTAACCGGGCTCGCGAAGGTGAACGTGCATATCCACCAGGCCGGGGACGAGGTACTTGCCGGAAAGGTCGAGGACCTCGGCTCCCTCGACGGCGAGATTCTCGCCGACCTCGGCGATCTTGTCGCCGTCAATCAGGACGTCAACGACACCGTCAAGCTCGACGGACGGGTCGACGACGTGGGCATTCTTAAGAAGCAAGGCCATTATCGGCACCTCCAAGCAGCAGATACAGGATAGCCATACGCACGCAGATACCGGCGTAGACCTGCTCCAGGATGACGGAGCGTTGCGGGTGGTCGGCCATATAAGAGTCGAACTCGACGCCGCGGTTGATGGGGCCCGGGTGGCAGATGATCGCATCGGGCTTCATGAGCTTCTCGCGGTCCTTGGTCAGGCCGAAGAGCTTGTGGTACTCGCGAATGGTCGGGAACGGGGCACCCTCGAGGCGCTCCTGCTGCACGCGCAGCATGTAGACGACGTCCAGCTCGGGCAGGACGGAATCGAGGTCGCTCGTCACGTGGTCGCAGCCCAGGACCTCGGGCGCCGGCGGCAGCAGCGTGCCGGGGGCGACGGCGTAGGTCTCGCAGCCCATGATCTTAAGGGCGGGGATCAGCGAGCCGCACACACGGGAGTGCGCGATATCGCCGACGACGGCGACCTTCAGACCGTGGAAGTCACCCTTGTGCTCCCAGATGGTGTACAGGTCGAGAAGGGCCTGCGTGGGATGGTTGTGCTTGCCGTCACCGGCGCAGATGACGCTCGCGGGCGAGTTCTGCGTGACGATGTAGGGAGCGCCGGCGTGCTTATCGCGAACGACGATGCAGTCGATCTTATAGGCGTTGAGGGTCTCGACGGTGTCGACGAGGCTCTCGCCCTTAACCGTGGAGGTCGAGGAGCCACCAAAGTTAAGGCTGTCGGCCGAAAGACGCTTCTCGGCGAGCTCGAAGGAGCTGCGGGTGCGCGTCGAGGGCTCGTTGAACATGTTGACGATGGTCTTGCCCTTGAGCGTGGGGACCTTTTTGATCGCACGCTCGTTGACCTCGGAGAACGCCTTGGCGGTCTCGAGGATGAGCTTGATGTCCTCTTCGGAGTACTCGGTAATGTCGATCAGGTGCTTATGGTTGAACGCCACGGTACTACTCACCTCCCAGCGGCGCGGAGCCCACATGGGAACCCGGCGCGACGTCGTTAATCTCGACAGCGGTGTGGCCGTCGACTTCCTTCATATATAGGTGCACGTTCTCCTCATGCGACGAGGGAACGTTCTTGCCGACAAAGTCCGGCGAGATGGGGAGCTCGCGGTGGCCGCGGTCAACGAGGACTGCCAGCTCAATGCGGCTCGGACGGCCCAGGTCCATGACGGCGTCGAGAGCGGCGCGAATGGTACGGCCCGTATACAGGATGTCGTCCACCAGCACGACGCGCTTGCCGTCGACGCTAAAGGGAATGTTGGTGGCGTGGATCGCGGGAGCGAAATTGGTAGCGTAGTCATCGCGGTAGAAGCTGATGTCGAGGCTGCCGAGCGGAACGTCGACGCCCTCGATCTCCTTGATCTCCTCGGCAAGTTTCTTTGCCAGAAGGTCGCCGCGCGTGACGATGCCGACCAGAGCGAGGTCTTCACAGCCCTCGTTGCGCTCGAGAATCTCGTGCGCGATGCGGGTCATCGCTCGATTGACGGCGGTCTCGTCCATGATGACCGCCTTGGGGGAAGTCGTGCCCATCGATCTCCTTCCTCACATGTCTTGACTGCTGACACAGTCAAAAAAATAGATGCCCGACCGCTCAAAGCGGACCAGACACCCACAGGAAAGACTGCTCTTTGGCAGCTATGTAATTCCATGTGGGTATCTCGTACCCCTTTAATGGTCAACGGATAGTGTAGCCAACCTCGAGCTTAATTGCGAGCATAAATACAGAGCAATCCGTAAACGGAGCCCAATGCTCAATAAACCTATATATATTTGTGGGACGAGCTTGAAAACGCACGCACGAGCTGGCATAATCCCCTCTGCTGCACGCAAATCGGATCTACGTCCAGGGCCGTGGCGTGAGCACTATCGCCAAAAGAGGAATATCTCTGTGTAGATTACGCACAGGGAGCTGCTTCTGTGCTATAGTTCAGGCTTGTTTGTTAACGCGACATGTTCGTTTGTCGCCCAAGGAGGGTCAGTTATGTCCAAAGTTTGCGAAGTTTGCGGTAAGCACCCCGTTGCCGGTCGCTCCATCAGCCACTCTCACCGCGTCACCAACCGTAAGTTCCGCCCCAACATCCAGCGCGTCTACGTCGTCGTCGATGGCCACCGTCGCAAGATGAACGTTTGCTCCACCTGCCTCAAGTCCGGCAAGGTTGCGCGCTCCTAAATAAGGTCTTACCAACAAGTACCTCGGACTCTCCGGGTCAAAGACCTCGCGTTCACATAGAACTTACCAAAGGCGCCCTCCCCTACGGAGGGCGCCTTTTTGTACTCATTGGGGACAGACTTACATGAGTGCTTTCACGCATTTGGGACAGACATAACGCGTGCCGGCATCGGTTCGCCCCCTGCCTCACGCAGCCTCCTTCCAGCCTGTGGTGGCCTTGGTTACGCTTGAAGAGCCGATACCAGTGATACGGGCAATTTGCTTGACCGTGAGATGTGCCCGCCTAAGCCTCAGCAGACAGGCATCGCGTTCGGGGCGTGGCAAGGCCTTGAGCAGCGCAGGATCTATGCTGGGCAGGACTTCGCGCGCAACAGAAAGAGCATCCTCATCGGGGATCCGTCGGCGCGGAAGAATCTCCTCTGACCAGATGCGCCCGGCAACTTCCTCGATATGCTCGCAATAGCAACGGGAACCTCCGACAATATCGAGCATAGGGGCCGCATCACAAATATCAAAGGGATCGTAGCCCAGCTGATATGCCTTGTAACTTGACCAGCGGTACGCCTCAAGCGAGTCGAGCACACCTTTCACGGGATTGAGATGGATATAATCGAGCAGCTGCACTGCCTGCGTGTCCAACTCAACCGCGACCCGCGAATAGCGATTGTCGAAATGCCTGCAATCTATTTATAACCAATGAGCAATGAGCGGCAATAACAGGCCCAGAACGGCAAAATGGCAAATCGATGTCTGTCCCAAATGAGTGAAAGCACTCATGTAAGTCTGTCCCCAATGAGCGGGGCGATGCGCAGGGCAGATAGATTTAGTTGAAACGGTTCATTTGATTGAAGCGTTTTAGTTTGTCTTTTACGGGAATCTGCCCGTTCACCGAATTATTTCTTGCTATCATGCATCTTGTAGGGTAAATCTCCGATCGCAAGGAGACACAAATGGTGAAAAAGTCACCGGAAAACACTACTCCCGCCATCGTGGACAACGTGGAGGCGCTTGAGGCCAAACTCAAATCTATGCGTGAGGCCCAGGCTAAATTCGCTGAGTACACTCAGGAGCAGGTAGACAAGATCTTCTACGAGGCTGCTATGGCCGCCAACAAGGCTCGTATTCCTTTGGCCAAGCTCGCCATCGAGGAGACCGGCCGTGGCGTTCTCGAGGACAAGGTCATCAAGAACCACTACGCCGCTGAGTACATCTACAACGCTTACAAGAACACCAAGACCTGCGGTGTCATCGAGCGCGACGACGCTTACGGCATCACCAAGGTCGCCGAGCCGATCGGTATCGTTGGCGCAGTCATCCCGACCACCAACCCGACCTCCACGGCCATCTTCAAGACGCTCATCTGCCTGAAGACCCGTAACGCCATCATCATCTCCCCGCACCCGGCAGCCGCCAAGTGCACCATCGCCGCCGCCAAGCTCGTTCTCGACGCAGCTGTCAAGGCCGGTGCTCCTGAGGGCATCATCGGCTGGGTCGACAAGCCGTCCATCGAGCTGACCAACATGGTCATGCGCGACGTCGACATCATTCTCGCAACCGGTGGCCCGGGCATGGTCAAGGCTGCTTACTCCTCCGGTAAGCCCGCACTCGGCGTCGGCGCCGGCAACACCCCGGTCATCATCGACGATACCGCGGACATCAAGCTCGCCGTCAACTCCATCATCCACTCCAAGACGTTCGACAACGGCATGATCTGCGCTTCCGAGCAGTCCGTCACCGTCCTCGACTCCATCTACAAGGATGTCAAGGCTGAGTTCCAGCGTCGCGGCTGCTACTTCGTCAAGCAGGGTGCCGAGATGGAGGCCCTGCGTGCCGCCATGTTCAAGAACGGCGCACTCGACCACCGCATCCCGGGTATGGCTGCAGCAAAGATCGCTGAGCTCGCAGGCATCAAGGTCCCCGAGAAGACCAAGATCCTGATCGCCGAGGTCACCTCCACCAATCCCGAGAAGGAAGAGTTCTCCCACGAGAAGCTCTCCCCGGTCCTCGCTATGTATCACGCCAAGGACTTCCAGGAGGCCGTTGACAAGGCAGAGCACCTCGTCCTCGCAGGTGGCCCGGGCCACACCGCCTCTCTCTACGTGCACCCGGCACAGAGCGAGAAGATCGCTAAGTTCCAGCACGTCATGAAGGCCTGCCGCATCGTCATCAACACCCCGTCCTCGCACGGCGGCATCGGTGACCTCTACAACTTCGGCATGAAGCCGTCTCTAACCCTGGGCTGCGGCTCCTGGGGTGGCAACTCCGTCTCCGAGAACGTTGGGGTGAAGCACTTGATCAACGTCAAGACCGTGGCAGAGCGCCGCGAGAACATGCTGTGGTTCCGCGCACCCGAGAAGGTCTACTTCAAGAAGGGCTGCACGCCCGTCGCACTCGACGAGCTCGGCACCGTAATGGGCAAGAAGCGCGCCTTCATCGTTACCGACCAGTTCCTCTTCAAGAATGGCAACACGCGTGCCATCGAGGCCAAGCTCGATGAGATGGGCATCGCTCACGACTGCTTCTACGACGTTGAGCCCGATCCCTCCCTGCAGTGCGCACGTCGCGGCGCCAAGCAGATGACGCTCTTCGAGCCGGATGTCATCATCGCCGTCGGCGGCGGTTCCGCAATGGACGCCGGCAAGATCATGTGGATGATGTACGAGCACCCCGAGGCGAACTTCGAGGACATGGCCATGGACTTCATGGACATCCGCAAGCGTATCTTCACCTTCCCCGAGATGGGCAAGAAGGCTTACTTCGTCGCCGTCCCGACCTCTTCGGGCACTGGCTCCGAGTGCACGCCGTTCGCCATCATCACCGACAAGGAGACCGGCATCAAGTGGCCGCTCGCCGACTACGCGCTGCTCCCGAAGATGGCAATCGTCGACGCTGACAACTGCATGACCGCCCCGAAGGGCCTCACCGCAGCTTCCGGTATTGACGTCATGACCCACGCCATCGAGTCCTACGTCTCCATCATGGCTTCCGATTACACCAAGGGCCTCTCCGAGCGCGCCGCAAAGCTCGTCTTCGAGAACCTCCCGAGCTCCTTCACCAACGGTGCCAAGGATCCGCACGCTCGCGAGGAGATGCACAACGCATCCTGCATGGCCGGTATGGCATTCGGTAACGCCTTCCTGGGCCTCAACCACTCCATGGCCCACAAGCTCGGCGCTTTCCACCATCTGCCCCACGGCCTCGCAAACGCAGTCATCCTGACCCGCGTCATGCGTTACAACGCCGCCGAGGCTCCTGTCAAGATGGGAACCTTCTCTCAGTATCCTTACCCCAACGCGCTGCACAACTACGCCGAGATGGCTCGTTACTGCGGCATCGACGGCAAAGACGACCGTGAGGTCTTCGAGAACTTCATCACCAAGCTCACCGAGCTCTGCGACTTCATCGGCGTCAAGAAGACCATCGCCGACTACGGTGTCGACGAGAAGTACTTCCTCGACACCCTCGACGAGATGACCGAGCAGGCATTCAACGACCAGTGCACCGGCGCTAACCCGCGCTACCCGCTCATGAGCGAGATCAAGGAGCTCTACCTGGACGCCTACTACGGCCGCGAGCCTCAGGATTACGCCGTCTGCTAGTTTTAGCACGGTTTTTAACGGCGGGGGTGCACGGGTGTTTCACACACCCCCGCCGTCGCTTCTATCGCATCGTTGAAAGGATGCAACCATGCTGCTACCCGATTCCAAGACCGAGCTCGTCCGCCGTGGCAACAAGGTCGTTTACGACCTGGGCGACAAGATCGTCAAGGTCTTTAACGAGACCAAGCCCGTCTCCGACGTGTTCAACGAGGCTTTGAATCTTGCCCGCATCAATGAGTGCGGGATCCGCAGCCCCAAGGCTCTCGAGGTTTCCCAGCTCGAGAACGCCAACGGCTGGGCGCTCGTGACCGAGAAGGTTCCGGGCACTACCCTTGCCGAGAAGATGACTGCCGAGCCCCAGCGCTTTGGTGAGTACCTCGAGATGTTCGTCGACCTCCAGATTGAGATCCACGGCTACACCTCCCCGCTGCTTAACCGTCAGCGCGACAAGTTCGCCCGCATGATCGACAGCCTTGAACAGCTCAATGCCACCACGCGCTACAACCTTCAGGAGCGTCTGGACGGCATGACCAAGGAGTTCAAGGTCTGCCACGGCGACTTCAACCCCTCCAACGTCATCGTCGGCGACGACGGCCAGCTGTACGTCTGCGACTGGGCACACGCCACCCAGGGCTCTCCTGCTGCCGACGTTGCCACCACCTACCTGCTCTTTGCCCTCAACAGCAAGGATCAGGCCGAGGCCTACCTGGAGCTCTACTGCGACCGCGCCGACATGCCCATGCAGGTCGTGCGTCAGTGGACGAGCATCGTCGCCGCTTCTGAGCTCGCTCGTAAGCGCAACGTGAACGATGAGTTCCTGAAGAACTGGATCGACGTCGTCGATTATCAGTAATATCTGAGCGATTAATTTCGCATCGGAGGCACAAAGGAAAACCCCGCAGCTCATATGGGCTGTGGGGTTTTCCTTTGCTCGTTAAGCTGATTCACGCACCAAAAAGGACTGCCCCGCATCTCATCCTAAGAGAGATACGGGGCAGTCCTGCAATTACATCAAATAGCAGAAACGTCGATTAGCGACGTGCAGCCTTCACAAGCTCGGCGACCTTACCGACGATCTCATCAATCGCCACGTCTTCACGCTCACCGGTAGCACGATCCTTGAGCTCCACCGTGCCATTCTTGAGACCACGCTTACCCAGAACGACCTGATACGGGAAACCCATAAGGTCGTTGTCGGCAAACTTAAAGCCGGGACGCTCGTTGCGGTCATCCACGACGACCTCGATACCAACGGCGCACAAGCCCTCGACGATTTGGTCGCAGACGGTCGCGCACTCCTCCTTCTTGGGATCGAGCGGAATCACCGCCACCTCGTACGGAGCGACAGAGACCGGCCAGACGATGCCATGCTCGTCATTGTGCTGCTCCACGACGGCAGCAAGCGAGCGAGACACGCCCACGCCGTAGCAACCCATGATGAGCGGTTTTTCCTTGCCGTCCTCATCCATAAAGGTGGCACCCATGGCCTCGGAATACTTGGTACCCAGTTGGAAGACCTGAGAGACCTCGATGCCGCGGGCAGCAGAGAGCGGCTTGCCGCAGTGCGGGCAGGGATCGCCGGCAACGATGGTGACCAGGTCGGCCCACTCATCGACGGTAAAGTCGCGCTCGGGGCAGGCGCCGGTAAAGTGATAATCGACCTCGTTGGCACCGCAAGCCCACTGCTTGGACTCGCGCAGGCTCTCGTCGCAGACCAGACGAATGCCATCGGGCAGGTTAACCGGTCCGATAAAGCCCTTGTGCAGACCGTTCGCCTGAAGCTCCTCGTCGGTCATCATGCGATAGCCCTTGCCAAAGACGTGCTCGGCCTTGCAATCGTTGAGCTCGTGATCGCCCGGAACAATGGCCACGACCGGCTTGCCCTCGGCGTCGATGAGTGCCAGCGACTTGCGCGTGCCGTTCTCGGGGAACCCAAAGAACTTAGCAACTGCCTCAATGGTGCCCATGCCCGGAGTCTCAACCTTGGTGAGCGTACCGTCACCAGGACCCTCGGTCACGACGACCTTGGTGCTTGCAGCCTCGTCATCGGCAGCGAAGCCGCAATCGTCGCAGTAGACGAGCGAAGCCTCGCCGGCGTCAGCCAAAGCCATGTACTCGACGGAGGTATCGCCACCGATCTCGCCAGAATCGGCGACGACGGGCAGAGCCTTGATGTAGCAGCGCTCGCAGATATTGGCGTACGCCTGCTTCATCTTGTCGTACTCCTCCTGCAGGCTCTCCTGCGTGGCGGAGAAGCTGTAGGCGTCCTTCATGATGAACTCGCGACCGCGCATCAGGCCAAAGCGGGGGCGGAACTCGTCGCGGAACTTGTCCTGAATGTGGTACAGGTTGACGGGCAGCTGCTTGTAGGAGCGCAGCTCGTTGCGCACCAGGGCCGTGACGGTCTCCTCGTGCGTGGGGCCCAGGACGAACTCGCGACCATGACGGTCGTCAAAGCGCACAAGCTCCTTGCCATAGGCGTCGATGCGCCCGGACTCGCGCCACAACTCGGCGTCGACCATGATAGGCATCATAAGCTCCTGGGCGCCGGCAGCGTCCATCTCGTCGCGCACGATATTCTCGATCTTACGGATCGAGCGCCAAGCAAGCGGCAGGTAGGAATACAGGCCGGCGGCCTCCTTGCGGATCATGCCGGCACGGAGCAGCAGGCGGTGACTGGCGAGCTCAGCGTCCGCCGGATCCTCTTTAAGCGTCGGCGCATAGAGCTTAGACATGTACATTGCTCGGGTCATTTATTTCTCCTCAATAAGTTTGTCGACCTCGGCCATCAGCGCGTCGACAATTTGGTCCTCAGCTACTTTACCAATGATCTGGCCATGCGAAAAGAGCAAGGCCTGACCACGTCCGCAAGCAACGCCCAGGTCGGCATCAGAAGCCTCGCCGGGGCCATTAACGGCACATCCCATCACAGCGATCGAAAGCGGCGCGGAGTAGTTCTTAAGCCGCTCGGTAACCTCCTCGGCAATGGGAATAAGGTTAACCTGGCAGCGGGCGCATGTGGGGCACGAGACAATCTCGGGGCCACGGCGACGCAGGCCCAGCGACTGCAAAATCCCCCAGGCGACCGGCGGCTCCTCAACCGGATCAGCTGTGAGCGACACACGCATGGTGTCGCCAATGCCTTCGGAAAGCAAGATACCCAAGCCTACAGAGCTCTTGATGGTGCCCTGGAGCTTGGTCCCCGCCTCCGTCACGCCCAGGTGAAGCGGAACGTGTGGAATCTCACGCGACAGGGCTCGATAGGTATCGAGCGTCGTTTGCACGCTATGGGCCTTGGCCGAAAGCACAATGTTCTTAAAGCCGCGGTCCTCAAAGTGCTTGACGAAACGCTCGCTCGACATCACGAGCTTTTCGGGCTGCGTGAGGTCGTCGCGCTCGGCGATATCCTGCTCGAGCGAACCGGCATTGACGCCGATACGAATCGCGCACCCAGCGGCGCCCGCGGCATCGATCACGGCATCGACCTTAGCCCAATCGCCGATATTGCCGGGATTGATGCGAAGCTTGGCGGCACCAGCCTCGACGGCGCCGATGGCGAGCTTATGGTTAAAGTGAATATCGGCGACGATCGGCACCGGAGACTCGGCACAGATGATGCGGAAACCCTCAAGCGCGGCCTCGGTGGGCACGCTCACACGCACGATATCGCAGCCAGCCTGCGCCAACGCGCACACTTGCGCAAGCGTTGCCTGGGCGTCAGCGGTATCGGTGCAGGTCATGGATTGGACCACCACCGGCGCGCCGCCACCGATCTGCACACCGCCCACATGCACGGGGCGCGTCAACTCGCGAGGCAAAGGATGGGATAAAGACAATCCAAACACTCCCCTACAGGATAAATCGAAGGACGTCGGAACGAAGCATATAGACAAACAGCAGCGCAAAGAGCGCGATGCCCACATAGCTCACAATCGTCTGGACCTTGAGCGGAAGCTCGCGGCCAGCAATCTTTTGAATGATCTCGATGACCAGCTTGCCGCCATCGAGTGGTGGGATGGGCAGCAGGTTCATAAAGCCAAGCGAGAACGAAATGAGGGCGGCAAACGAAAGGAACGTGGCAGGGCCGGCAGCAGCAGCCTGTGAGGACATAACGCTAATGCCCACGATTGAAGAAGACTGATCGAGAATCTCCATCGTATGCTGCGGCTGGAGCAGGCGCATCACGCCCTCCGCTGTCTGCACGACATAAGAGAACGAAAGGCGAGCCGACGTAATGGGGTCTAAACGGACCACCTGCGTAGAGGCATACACACCTAGGCGCTCATCCTCTTTGAGCGCAACCGAGGTCGAATGCTGCTTGCCGTCGCGCTCATACTCAATGGCGATATCGTCCTTACCGGCGGCCTTGCCGATGGCATCGTAAACGTCCATCCAGGTAGAGCACGATACTCCGTCAACCGAAAGGATCGCGTCGCCGCCCTCGATACCCGCCTTGGCGGCAATAGACCCCTCGTCAACCTGACCGATCACGTTGGTATCCATCGGCACGGTGACACCCGCAATAGAGTAGATGCTCATAAGCAGCAAAAAGCCCGTCAGGATATTGACGAGAATGCCCGCGAGCAGCATAAAGGCGCGCTTGAGAAAACCCTGGCCCAGATAGGTATGCGAACGCTCTCGCGCAAGGAACTCGGCTTCGCCGCACGGCAGCTCCCACACATCGCCCTCGGTAGTCGCATGCTCTCGATCGAAACGGCGGCCGTCAAAGGTGGTGTAACCCGCCGCATCTCGTGGCAGCGTCTGATACTTGGTGGGATAGTAGCTCGGCGAGGGCTTCTCCCCTTCCTCATACCAAGGCGCGATAGAGCCCCAACCCAATAGCAAGGCGCATGCCTCGAGCACAACCTCCTCGGATAGCTCGAGCTCGGCGGCAAGGTCGGCCACGGTCACGCGACCATGACGATAGATAGCCGCGAGCACGCGATCGGCGCACGAGACGTCGGTCGGATCCATACCGCAGATGGCAGCGTAGCCACCCAGCAGCAGCGGGGTCACGCCAAACTTGGTTCCAATGCGACGTGACGTGTAATGGATGTCAAAGCGACACGGCAGGCCCAAAAAGAACTCGGTTACACGGACGCCGCAGGCACGCGCCGCCAAAAAGTGGCCGCCCTCGTGCAAAAACACAAGGACGGAAAGCATCAGCAGGCCCCAAAAGACCGATGAGAGAACGCTCAGAACAGTATCCATAAAACGAAAAAGCAATCCTTATGGGCTAGGAACGGGTTGCGGCGAGCACCTGCGCAGCCTTTTCACGCGCCCATGCATCGATGTCGCGAAGCTGCTCAAACGAATCGACCGCCTGCATATCGTGGGAATCCATGCAGGATTCCACAATGCGATCGATATCGGTAAAGCTGCAGCCATCGTGCAGGAAGGCATCGACGGCGACCTCGTTGGCGGCATTGAGCACGCACGGCATGGTGCCACCCGTCTTGCCGGCACGTTCGGCTAGTGCCAGACAGCGGAAGGTATCCATGTCGGCAGCATCAAACGTGAGCTGCCCCAGCTCGCGGAAATCGATACGAGGCGCCGGGGTATCCCAACGCTCGGGATACGAGAACGCAAACTGGATGGGAATACGCATGTCGGAAGCACCGAGATGCGCCATCACGGAGCCGTCGGCGAACTCGACCATAGAGTGAATCTTGGACTGACGCTGCACGACCACGTTAATGAAATCGAGGTCGCAGTTAAACAGATGCATGGCCTCAATGCGCTCCAGGCCCTTGTTCATGAGGGTGGCGGAGTCGATGGTGATCTTGGCACCCATGGCCCACGTGGGATGTGCGAGGGCATCGGCACGCGTCACGCGATTGAGCTCGTCGCGGGTGCGGCCAAAGAACGGACCGCCCGAGCAGGTGAGCCAAATACAATGAGCCTCGCGTGGGTTCTCCCCCAGATAGCACTGGTAGATGGCGGAGTGCTCAGAGTCGACTGGAATAAGCTGGCCCGGTTGCGCCAACGGCATAAGCAAGTCGCCGCCGACGACGAGGGACTCCTTGTTGGCAAGGGCAAGACGCTTATTCGAGGTCAAGGCCGCATGGCTCGCCTCGAGACCGGCGGCGCCCACAATAGCGACGAGCACGCAGTCGACATCGTCGCGACGCGCGAGCTCGCAAACCGCCTGCGCGCCAACGCCGAGCTTCGTTCCCTCGGGCAACTCCTGCAGCACGGCGTCATCGCCATGAGCGACATCGGCCACGGCAACCGCCGGAACCGAGAACTCGCGGGCAGCGGCAACGAGCTCGGAGGTACTGGAGTTAACGGACAGCGCCGTCACCTGCAGGCGATCGGCATGCTGGCGGCACACATCGAGCGCCTGGGTGCCGATAGAGCCCGTACAACCCAGGATGGCAACACGGAGACGTCCATCGGGGCCATACGTCGTCTGGAAGGACATTACAGCACGCCTCCGATCATCAAAAGCAGCTGCGCGGTAATGCAGCCAAAGATAAGCGAATCGCTACGATCGAGCATGCCGCCGTGGCCCGGGATAAGGTTACCGGAATCCTTAACGCCCACACCGCGCTTGATGCGCGACTCGATGAGGTCTCCGATAACGCCCAGGACGGACACGACCACGCCGCACAGCAGCGCATAGGGCAGGCTGAGCTTGTAGAAGTGCGTCGCCCACAGGATGAGCCAAATCAAAACCGAGCCCAGGATGCCGCCGACAAACCCCTCCCAGCTCTTTTTGGGAGAGATCTTGGGAACCATCTTGTGCTTGCCGATACGGCTACCCACGATGTAGGCAAACGAATCGGAGACCCAAAGGGACGCGCAAACGCCCACCGAAAGCAGGGCGCCGGCAAAACCGGGCACGGCATCGCGCAGCAGCACGATAGCCGACAGCATAAAGCCAGTGTAGATGGGACCCATGAGCGTCACGGCCACATCAGAGATGCGGGTACGCGGCGACCAAACATACCAAATGCCCACAGCGAGCATCAGGGCAAAAAGCAGGGCATTCAGCAACATCGAATCGCCCAACGCCGACAGCGGAAAGAGTACGGCGGCAGCGATACCCATGCGCTCGTTAGCCATCTTGCCATCGAGCCTCGTCATACGGAAAAACTCATAGCAGCACAGACCGCTCATGACAGAAACAAAGATGGCCGTGGGCACAATACCCAAAACCAGGCACAGGATAAAGACAACGGCATAGACGATACCGGCGGCGGCACGGGTGATAAAGCCGGCAAGCCACGAACCGGTGCCATTCTTCGCTGCGGGCGCTCCCGCAGCGACAGCCTTGCGCTCAGATGTCTTGGGAGCAATTGCCTTGGGACGATCGGACACGATTAAGCCTCCTCGGTCTTGCTCAGACCACCAAACCTACGGTCACGGCCCTGATAGGCCAAAATGGCGTCGACAAGACCCCAACGATCAAAGTCGGGCCAATAGGTATCGGTGACGTAGAATTCGGAATAAGCCACCTGCCACAGCAGATAGTTCGAAAGGCGCAGCTCACCAGAAGTGCGAATCACAAGCTCAGGATCGGGAAGGCCAGCGGTATAGAGGTGGGAAGCCACCATGTCGTCATCAATTGCGGCAGGATCGATCTTACCGGCGGCAGCGTCGAGTGCGATCTGACGGACAGCGCGGGTAATCTCGGCACGCGCGCCGTAGTTGACGGCAAGCGCCAGCGTCATGCCGGTGTGATTGGCGCACTCGGCAAGACCTCGCTCAAAGACATCGCGGGTCTTCTTAGGCAGTGCGGAAATATCGCCCAAAAAGACAACGCGAACGTTTTCGCGCTTAAGCAGCGGCAACTCATCGATAAACGTCTTAGCAAACAAATGCATCAAAACGTTGACCTCGTGCTGCGGACGATTCCAGTTTTCGGTGGAAAACGCATAGGCCGAAAGGACGTCGACACCCAAGCGCACGCATGCGGTAATGATCTCGCGCAGGGAGACGATACCCGCTTTGTGGCCCTCGGTGCGTGCAAGACCGCGCGACGTGGCCCAACGACCGTTACCGTCCATGATGCACGAGATATGGTGCGGAATGTTATTGAGGTCAAGGTCGGAAAAACCGACGCCCGCAGGGGCGTCGGCAAAGTACTCGACCAGTTTATGCTCGTCGTATTGCACCTTAGATCTCCATGACCTCGGCTTCTTTTTCCTTCAGAAGCTCCTCGACCTTGGCGACATACTCATCAGTGTGCTTCTGGACCTTGGCCTGCTCGCGACGGACATCGTCCTCGGTGAGCTCCTCATCGCGCTCGAGCTTGTTGTTGAAGTCGCGACGGATGTTACGGATAGACACCTTGGCCTGCTCGGCGTACTCACGGCACTCCTTGACGAGCTCGCGACGGCGCTCCTCGGTGGGAGCCGGGAACGGCAGACGAACGACGGTGCCATCGGAGTTGGGGGTAATACCCAGATCGGAAGCGCCGATGGCCTTGACGATAGCGTTGATAAGCGCCTTGTCCCACGGCTCGATGAGCAGCATGTGGGCCTCGGGGGTCTTGACGGCGGCAATCTGCGTGACCGGCGTGGGAACACCATAATAATCGACGGTGATGTCGGACAGAATGTTGGCATTGGCGCGGCCGGTACGGACCTTGGAGAAGTTATGCTTGAGGGACTCGAGCGACTTGTCCATATGGGCGGTGATGTTCTCTGCCATGCTTAATCCTCCTGATAGACGAGCGTGCCGACGGGCTCACCCGAAAGCGCGCGCTTGACGGTGTCCTCGCCATCGATGTTGAGGACCAAAATCGGCATACGGTTATCCTGGCACAGAGCCGTAGCCGTGGAATCCATAACCTGCAGGCCGCGGACGAGCACCTCGTGATAGGTAATCTTGTCAAAACGGACGGCATCGGCGCACTTGACGGGATCCTTGTCGTAGATGCCGTCAACCTTGGTGGCTTTAATCAGAATCTCGGCGCCGATCTCGCACGCACGAAGAGCCGCGGCGGTGTCGGTCGTAAAGTACGGATTGCCCGAACCGGCAGCGAAGATGACGACGTTGCCCTTGGATAGATGGTTGATAGCGCGGCGACGAATATAGGGCTCGCAGATCTCGTTCATCTGGATAGCGCTCATCACGCGGCAGGGAACATCGTTATGCTCGAAGGCATCCTGCAGGGCGAGCGCGTTCATAACGGTTGCCAACATGCCCATGTAGTCGGCCTGTGCACGCTCCATGCCACCGGCAGCGCCGGCCATGCCGCGGAAAATATTGCCGCCGCCGACAACGACGCCGACCTCATGGCCAACGGCGAGCAGCTCCTTGACCTGCTTGGCAAGATGGTCGGTAACCTTGGGGTCGATGCCATATTGGCCGTCGCCCATCAGTGCTTCGCCGGAAAGCTTAAGAAGCACGCGTTTATATCGGATGTCGGACAAAGCGATCCTCCTTTAATTAGACTCTCAATATGATATCAAAGGCTCTAAGAAGAGCCATGAAAAAGCAGGCTGTGAGTAAAACCCACAGCCTGCTCATTACCAGCTACAAGAGCTTATTTACTCGCCACGGACCAGACGGTCAAAGGCAACGACGGTAATGGTGTCGCCGAGCTCCTTGGAGACCTGCTCAGCGTACTTCTTGATGGTGAGGGAGCTGTCCTTGATGAACTCCTGCTCGGTGAGCACGGACTGCTTGTAGAACTTCTCCAGACGGCCGACAGCCATCTTCTCCTGGATAGCCTCGGGCTTACCGGACTCGGCAGCCTGAGCCATGTAGATCTGCTTCTCGTGCTCGACGGTCTCGGCCGGAACCTGATCGCGGGTAGCGCAGATCGGGGCGACGGCGGCAACCTGAAGGGCAACGTCGTGAGCGAAGGTCTTGAAGGACTCAGCCTGAGCGGTCTCGGCCTTCTCGAAGGCGAACTCGACGAGGACGCCGATCTTACCACCCATGTGGATGTAAGAAGCGAGCGCGCCGTTCTCAGCCTTACGGGCAGCGAAGCGGGAGATCTTCATGTTCTCGCCCATGATGTGAATCATCTCGGTGAGCTCGGAGGAAACGGTCTCCTCGCCCATCGGCTTCTCGAGCAGAGCGTCGACGTCAGCAGGCTCGGTGGTAGCGACAACCTCAGCGACCTTGGAAGCAAAGCCAGTGAACTTGGCGTTGGAGCCAACGAAGTCGGTCTCGCAGGAGAGCTCGAGCAGAGCGCCGGTCTTGCCATCCTCGGAGACGAACGCGGCGACAGCGCCCTCGTTGGTCTCACGGCCAGCCTTCTTGGCAGCCTTGGCAAGGCCGTTCTTACGCAGAACGTCGACAGCGGCGTCCATGTCGCCGTCAGCCTCGACGAGAGCCTTCTTGCACTCCATCATCGGGGAGTCGGTCATCTCGCGGAGCTGCTTGACCATAGCGGCGGTAATCTGGGCCATTGTGGTTCCTTTCAAAGAGATGAAAAAGAATTAACTAAGACTGATTTACTCGGCCTTGGGCTCAGCGGCCATCTCGGCCTCGGAGACCTGCTCCTTACCAGAGCCAGCGAGGCAGGCGTCAGCCATGAGCTCGCACATAAGGGTGACAGCGGAGATAGCGTCATCGTTGCAGGGGATGCCGTACTCGACCTCGTCGGGATCGGAGTTGGTGTCGATCAGGGCGACGACGGGGATGTTCAGGCGCTGAGCCTCCTTGATGGCGTTCTCCTCGCGCTTGGTGTCGATGACGAAGAGAGCCTGGGGCAGACCCTTCATGTCGCGGGCGCCACCGAGGTTGGTCTGGAGCTTAGTGAGCTCCTTGCCGAGAACAGCCTGCTCCTTCTTGGGCAGAACAGCCATGCGGCCGTCCTCGACCATGGCCTCGAGCTCCTCCATGCGGTTGATGCGGGAGCGGATGGTGACGAAGTTGGTCAGCATACCGCCGAGCCAACGCTGGTTGATGTAAGGCATGTTGGCGCGCTCAGCAGCGTTCTTGACGGCCTCCTGAGCCTGCTTCTTGGTGCCGACGAACAGCACGTTGCCACCCTTGGCGACGTTCTTGACGAAGGTGTAGGCCTGGTCGGCGTCGAGGATGGTCTGCTTGAGGTCGAGGATGTAGATGCCGTTGCGCTCACCGAAGATGAACGGCTTCATCTTGGGGTTCCAGCGACGGGTCTGGTGACCGAAGTGGCAGCCGGCCTCGAGCAGGGTGCGGATATTAATCTTGGTAGCCATGTTAAACCTCCTGTGGTTTGCCTCCGCGCGGGGTCATCCTCCAAAACCAACCCGGACATGTGCTACCAAAGCCCGGGCACCACGGTATGAAGTAGCCGCGCGTGCGTGATAAAAACATGTTGCCGTGAAGCAACCCGATGAATGATAGCAGGAATGCATCTTCCTGCCAACCCGCAATCAAAACCACACACCTGAGTGCGGCGCGGGACGTCCCAGCCACTATTCGCCGCGGGGATGGGCTTGAGCCACAGCCCGCTTAAGCCGATCGGGTGTGAGATGCGTGTAGATCTGCGTCGTGGACAGGCTCGCATGACCCAGCAGCTCTTGAACCGAGCGCAGGTCCGCACCGCCCTCGAGCAAGTCGGTCGCAAAGGTATGGCGCATCGCATGCGGGGCGATGTCGGCCGGAATGCCGGCGAGCGTCGCCAGCGTATGGAACCGCCGCCGGAGCATGGCGGCGCTCATGCGATTGCCGTGCGCCGATATAAGCAGCGGATGCGGCCCGGTAGCGAGGTCAAGGCGCTTTGCACGAGAGAGCAACTCCGGCCTCCCCTCCTCAATATAGAGACGCGTCACTTCGAGCGCACGACGATACAGAGGGACGATACGTTCCTTGCCCCCCTTGCCCCACAGGCGCAGCGTGCATTCGGACCAAGCGATGGACTCCACATTGAGTGCCGCGAGCTCAGAGATACGGGCGCCGGATGCATAGAGCAGCTCGAGCATCGCCGCATCGCGCAGTCCCGCGGGCGTCGAGGTATCAGGCGTCTTGAGCAGCGCCTCGACCTGCTGGGTCGTAAGGACGCCCGGCAGGTCACGCGGCAGCTTGGGCGATGCGATAGCCGAGACCGCATCACCCTCGACAATCCCCTCGGCAGCCATCCAGCGATAGAGAGATCGGATAGCCGACAGGTGCGCCGCAAGCGTTCGGGGAGCCACCTGCTCACGCGAAAGCTCGGCAAGATAGCGACGAATGGTGCGCACGTCGGCAGCGAAAGCATCAATATCCTCGCGCTCGCACCAGGCAGCAAAGCGCTCTAGCCTCGAGCCATAGGCCGTCACCGTGTTGGGAGAAAGCCCCTCGACGCGTGCGATATAGGCGATAAACGAGTCGACGGTGTCGTACAGGTCAAAGGCTATGACCGGTCGCCTCCAAACAAGTCGGAGCGCGTGGCCAAGTAGGCATCAAGGGCCTCGAGGGCGCGATCCGCATAAGCCTGATAGCGGTCGCGTTTGCTGCGGCGCTTACCATCCTCGAGTGGCGGCACCAGGCCAAAGTTGACATGCATAGGCTGATAGCCCACGGTGGCAGGATCGGTCGCATAGCCCACGAGCGCACCCAGGGCGCCCACACGCGGCAACTCGACGCCCGCGGCACCGATAGCCTCGGCATAGGTGTTGAGCGCCGCGAGCAGACCTGTCGCCACGGCTTCCATGTACCCCTCGGTGCCGGTGATCTGACCGGCCAGGCGCACGCCGGTACCGGGCACGGCAAAGGTGCCATCGAGCACGTGAGGGGCGTCGACAAAGGTATTGCGGTGCATGACACCGTAGCGGAAGAACTCAGCGTTCTCCAGGCCCGGCACCATATGGAAGACGCGCTTCTGCTCGCCAAAGGTCAAGTTGGTCTGGAAGCCCACCAGGTTATAGGCGGTCTTCTCCTTGTTCTCGGCACGCAGCTGAATCGCCGCCCAGGGGCGACGTCCGGTACGCGGGTCGGTGAGGCCGACGGGCTTCATGGCGCCAAAGCGAATGGCGTCCTTGCCGGTGCGCGCAACTTCCTCGGCAGGCTGGCAGGCCTGGAACAGATCGCCGCCCTCAAAGTCTTTGAGCACCACGCGGTCGGCCGTGGTAAGCGCCTCGATAAAGGCCTCGTACTCCTCCTTATTGAGCGGAGCGTTGAGATAGTCGCCGCTCCCCTGCTCCTCGTAGCGCGACTGCGAGAACAACACGTCCATATCGAGCGTGGAGGCATCGACGATCGGCGCCGCCGCATCAAAGAATGCCAGGGCATCGCCACCGACGAGCTTCATAACCTCTTCGCTCAGCGCCGGTGAACACAGCGGGCCCGCGGCAATGACCACGTGACCCTCGGGAATCTGCGTGACCTCGCCGTGCACGACCTCGATATTGGGACGAGCGGCAACCTCGGCCTCGACAAGCTCGGAAAACTTGACGCGGTCGACCGCCAAGGCGCCACCGGCGGGAACAGCCGCGCGATGGGCGCAATCGAGCAGGACTGAACCCATGCGCTCAAGCTCGGCCTTCAGCAAACCAGCCGCGGAATCCGGACGGGTCGACTTAAACGAATTGGAGCAGACGAGCTCTGCCAGATGATCGGTATGGTGGGCCGGGGAGCTCACCTGGGGGCGCATCTCGCACAGCTTTACGGCAAACCCGCGATCTGCCAGCTGGATCGCGCACTCCGAACCCGCCAGACCGCCACCGATAACCGTCACCTGATCGAACTGCATCTGCAAACACCTTTCTAATTGACACGTTTTCCATTGTGACCGAAGGGTGTCTGGGCGTGAAGGGCAAACTTGGAGGGCGCATACCTTCCATCCATCATGCGCTCGATAAGGCCCTCGAGTTCAAGCGAACCCAAGAGTTTGAGTACGCCGACAGCATCGAGCGAGACGAGCGCCGCGATGTCGTCGACCTTGAGTGGAGAGGCGATGAGCGCATGCATCACGGTCTGCTGCGTTGGATCCAGGTCGGCAATGCCGGGAGCATCGGGGCGCGAGTAGCGCAGGGTGCCGTAGATGCGTGAGATAGCCATCTCGATAGATTCCTCGTCGATGATGCAGCAGGCACCGTTCGCAATGAGGTAATTCGTGCCACGCGACTCGGGCGATAGGATCGACCCCGGCACGGCAAGAAGTTCGCGCCCCAAATCCATAGCAGCCTCGGCTGTAGAAAACGTGCCGGAAGGCATACCTGCCTCGGATACAAAGAGGGCTTGCGACAGGGCCGCGATCACGCGATTGCGGCGCGGAAAGGCGAACTTGCGCGGACCCATGCCCCACGGAGAGATCGACACGACCGCGCCGCCCGTATCAAGCGTGCGAGTAATAAGCCCCGCGCTCGAACGCGGGTAGACCACGTCGGCGCCCGTCCCCAGCACCACGACGTGTTTGCCGCCGGCGTTGACCGCAGCCCAACCCGAGGCCTGGTCACAACCGACCGCGCCGCCCGAAACAACCGTCACGCCCGCCTCGACCGCCACCTTCGCCGCAAGCTCTGCCACGGCAAGACCATACGGCGAGGCCTTTCGCGCACCGATGATGGAGAGCGCGGGCGTCGAAAGCGCCTCGGGGTTGCCGCGCACATAGAGCGTCTGAGGTACATCAGAAAGCTCCAAAACGGTCTCGGGATACAACGCGTCACCTGGATGCAGCTCGAAGGTCCCCTCAGCCATCATTGGTCCCTCCTTCCCTGGTACATCGCCGCCTCGAGCACGTGGTCCTGCGTCACCTGCTCGCTCTCGGCGACATCTGCGATCGTGCGCGCAATGCGAACAAGGCGCACGATGCCACGCCCTGTGAGATGTGTGCGCTTCGACAGGCCGAGCACACACTTCTCCGCCGCATCATCGAGCTCAAAGGTCGAAACGACGCCGTCAATGGACCGTGTCTCGTCATCCTCGGCCTCGGCATCCGCATCGTCCATACGGGACTCGCGCCAGGCGCGAAAGGCGCGACCGCGCACAACGTAGTCACGTAACTCGGCCGACGACATACCCTCCGCGCCCTCGATAATCACCTGAGGGTCGGGACGGGTCACATCGATCATCATGTCGATACGGTCGGCCAAAGGACCGCGCAGTTTAGACCGATAGCGCTCGACCATCGCCGCCGAGCAGCGACACGGTACCTCGCGATCGCCCAAAAAGCCGCAGGGGCAGGGATTGCTCGCAGCCAGCAGCTGAAAGCGCGACGGGAAGGAAAAAGCCCCGTCGACGCGTACGATCCTGACGTAGCCGCGTTCGATAGGCTGACGCAGCGTCTGCAGCACACCCGTGGGAAACTCGGCAAGCTCGTCCAAAAATAGCACGCCGCCATGAGCAAGGCTGATCTCACCCGGGTGCACCGGGCGTCCGCCGCCGATAAGGCCTGCGGTCGAAATACTGTGATGGGGACTGCGGAAGGGCCGGTGCCCCGCCAACAAGCCATCAATGTTCTCGCCCAAAACCGAATGGATGCACAGCGCCTCCTGTTGATCCTCGACGGAAAGCTCGGGCAGGATGCCGGTCATACGGCGTGCGAGCATCGTCTTGCCCGATCCCGGGGACCCAATCATGAGCAAGCCGAGTTCTCCTGCCGCCGCAAGCGCCATGCCGCGTTTAGCGACTTCCTGCCCCAGCACGTCTGCATAGTCGAGCTCGGGCTCAAAGGTCGCCTCGACACCCTCGGAATCCAAGTAGTGCCGTGCGGCATCGCCCATGCCGTGAGCAAGCTGAGACAGATGGTCGATAAAGCCGCAATCCACGCCCGCGAGTGGCACATGCTGGTCGGACCTGCCGGCGATAAAAGACAGCCCCATGTCGCGAGCCAATAGCTGAAACGCCACCTCGCCTTTGACAGGAAGCACCGTGCCGTCCAAGCCGAGCTCGCCGGCGATAAGACAACGATCGAGGTTGTCGCGGGGAATCTGACCATCGGCCGCTAGAACCGCGATGGCGATGGGCAGATCAAAGCCGCTACCGGTCTTGCGAATATCGCCGGGCGCCAGATTGACCGTAATGCCCGAGCGCGGGATCTCAAAGCCGGCCGAGCGCATCGCACAGCGAATACGACCACGTGACTCCATCACCTCCATACTCGGGATGCCGAGCATCTGAATGCCCGGAACGCCGCCGGCAAGCGAGACCTCGACCGTGACGTGAATCGCCTCGACACCGCGGATGCAGGCCGCGTGAACGGCAAACGTCTCGAACGCCATCACGACACCTGCCAATCGAACGCGTTGTACTGATGCTCGATCTCGGCGATATGCCCGCCGCGAATGGTGACACCCACTGCATCGAAGCGGATCGCCTTGAGCGGATAGTGCTCCATGAGATAGCAACTTGCGATACGGCGATACCGACGCTGCTTTTGGGCATCCACGGCCTCCTCGGGAAAGACCCGCGTGGTGCAATCCAGGGCGACGCGCCTGGTCTTGACCTCGGCCATCACCACGACATCGTCAAGCTCATCGAGCAGCACCAGATCGGCTTCGCCCTCGGTGCAACGATAACCCTGCTCCAGCAAGGTGTAGCCGCGCTCGTTAAAGTAGTCGATGGTGATCAGCTCGCCCAGCATGCCCAGCTCACGGGGACTGAGTCCCTTGATAAACTCGGGCGTCATCGCCCCGCAGTCGAGCTCGCCGTTTTCCCAACGCTCCTTGAGCTGCTGCGTCTTGCTCTTTTTGCTTGCGGCACTCATGGGGTCTCCTTTCCCGCACACTGCATTGCCCCGATGATGAGGGCACCTTTCATGCGGGTAAGTACAGGAAGCAAACCAAAAGCTGACCAAATGCCGTCAAAAAACGGGCCGTACGCAGCAATGGTGTTGCATACGGCCCGCTACCAGCAGGTTTATAAAACCCCAGAGGTCCCTGTCTCCACAATTGGCCTAGAAAAGGCGCTCAGTCTGCAGAAAGTTTCCGCAAAAGCTCACGCGGTGCAGCGGACAAAGTCCATGTTTGCGAATGGCCTCGATATGCTCGGGGCTTGCATAGCCCTTCGACTCGGCCAGATGGTACTCGGGGTACTCGGCGTCGTACTCGACCATCATCTCGTCACGCGTGACCTTGGCCATGATGGACGCCGCGGCGATGCAGGCGATCTTGGCATCGCCCTTCACCACATCGCGCTCGTTAGGAACGGCGCCCAAGGGGTTGCCATCCATAAGCACGCAATCGGGCTCGAGCCCTGTATCGGCCACGGCGCCTGCAACGGCGGTACGGATAGCACGGGCCATGCCCATCTCATCGATATCCTTAGGCGCGATATGGCAAAAACCGATCGCCGTCGCCACCTCGGCAATCTTCACTGAGAGCAACTCGCGGCGCGCCGGCGTGAGCTTTTTGGAATCGTTGATGCCCCAGACGCGCGGCTCCATAGGAAGGCAGACAGCGCATACCGTCAAAGGACCGGCCACCGATCCGCGACCCACCTCGTCGACACCAACGACCACCCCATCGCCGCCAAGCTCATGCATAAGCTCGTACATGTCATTGACGCGCTCGCGCTCGGCAAGCTCTTTGGCATGGCGTTTGAGGGCGCGTTCGCAAGCCTTGATCACCTGCTGGCGCGGATCCTCGCGATAATGCTCCACGAGGGCGGGAATCTCCTCAAACGTAGCGCTCGCCAGCTCGCCAGCAACTTGCGATGCCGAAACCGAGCTCGTCATATTGGCCATACCAGGCCCTCCTTGCATGCAAATCGGATAAAAAGAAGGGCCACCCGAAGGTGACCCTTACGTCCAAACGAGTGGACAGACGCTGCGATCTTCTTAGCGCTTCTCGGGGATGCGAGCAGCCTTGCCCACCTTGTCGCGGAGGTAGTACAGCTTGGCGCGACGGACGCGACCATGACGAACGACCTCGAGCTTGGCGATCTTGGGGCTGTGAAGCGGGAAGGTACGCTCAACACCGACACCGAAGGACATCTTGCGGACGGTGAAAGTCTCGCGGGCACCGGCGCCGGCCATGCGGATGACGTCGCCCTGGAAGACCTGGATGCGCTCGCGGTCGCCTTCCTTAATGCGGTAGTGAACCTTGACGTTGTCGGCGACGCGAACCTGAGGAATGTCCTCGCGGATCTGCTGACGCTCGATTGCGCGGATGTAATCCATGTGCAATTCCTTACTCTTCTAGAGGTGCCGTACCACCTTGGCCGGCACGTAGTTGAACAAACGTATTCGAGTATACACGCGCGGGTTTCTGCTGCAAGAACTATTTTTTACGCAGACAAAAAGA
Organism: Collinsella aerofaciens; assembly: GCF_039758965.1. Lineage (GTDB taxonomy): Bacteria > Actinomycetota > Coriobacteriia > Coriobacteriales > Coriobacteriaceae > Collinsella > Collinsella aerofaciens_BR. The sequence continues at coordinate 84,436 of NZ_JBDMSL010000002.1, forward strand.
CAAAACCCGCACATGATAACCGCCAGCCTCACGAATGAGACGGGCGGCATGAAGGGGGCTACGCTAGGCGTCTAAACCCAAAACGTTAGGCGGAACGCTTGCCCTCGAGCTTGGCCTGAGCGGCAGCCAGGCGTGCGAGGGGCACGCGGTAGGGCGAGCAGGACACGTAGTCCACGTCGGCCACGTTAAACAGGCCTTTGATGGACTTGGGGTCGCCGCCGTGCTCGCCGCACACGCCAAAGTGCATGTCGGGGTTGGTGGCGCGACCCTTCTCGACGGCCATACGCACCAGCTCGAGCACCGCTGTGTCGATGGTCTCGAAGGGATTGTCCTTCAAGATCTTCTTATGCATGTACAGCGGGATGAACTTAGCCTCGGCGTCATCACGCGAGAAACCGAAGGTCGTCTGGGTGAGGTCGTTGGTGCCAAAGCAGAAGAAGTCTGCGTGATGGGCGATCTCATCAGCGACCATGCAGGCGCGCGGCAGCTCGAGCATCGTGCCCACGGGAATATTGAGCTCGACGCCCTCTTCGTCGGAAACCTCGGCGATCACGCGCTCGATAACCTCGCGGGTCTGAACATGCTCGGCCGTAATGGAAACGAGCGGGACCATAATCTCGGGACGCGGATCGACGCCCTCCTTGATGAGGCGAGCGGCAGCCGTGGCGACGGAGCGGACCTGCATGAGCGGCAGATCGCTAAAGACGATGGACAGGCGCACGCCGCGTAGGCCGAGCATCGGGTTGGACTCGACCATGCCGTCGATACGACGCAGGCGGGCGCGCAGGACGGCAAGCTCTTCCTCGCTGGCGCCAGCGGCTTCCTTCTTGGTGATGGCGACCTCGAGCTCGCGAGGATTATCCAGGAACTCATGAAGCGGCGGATCGAGCAGGCGGACGACCACATCGCGACCGGACATGGTCTTGAACATCGCCAGGAAGTCCTCGGTCTGAACCTTGAGCAGGTCGGCCAGGGCCTGCTGCTTCACGGCCTCATCGTCAGACAGGATAAAGCTCTGGATGATGTTCTTGCGGTCGCCCAGGAACATGTGCTCGGTGCGGCACAGGCCGATGGCCTCGGCGCCAAACTCGAGCGCGAGCGCGGCATCCTCGGGGTTGTCGGCATTAACGCGCACATGGTTGGCATGGCCACCGGTCTCGTCCAGGCGAATCTCGTCGGCCCAGGATAGGATGGTGTCCAGATCGCCGGTGAGCTCGGCGGAGACCAGGTCAACGGCGCCGTCGACGACGATACCCTGGGTGCCGTCGATGGAGATAACGTCGCCCTCGTGCAGCACGCGGTCGCTGCCCTCGATGCGCACGACCTTCTCGGCGGCGTCGATATGGAAGCGCTCAACGCCACAGACGCAGGGCGTACCCATGCCGCGGGCGATAACGGCGGCATGGCTCGTCTTGCCACCGTGGCTGGTCAGGATGCCCTCGGCGGCTACCATGCCCTTCAGGTCATCGGGGTTGGTCTCCCAGCGAACCAGAATGACCTTGTGGCCCTCGTTGGCGCGCGCGACGGCGTCGTCGCTCGAGAACACGACCTCGCCCACGGCGGCACCGGGGCTGGCGTTCAGACCGCTGGCCAGCGTCTCGTACTTCTTGGAGGCGTCAAACTGCGGGTGCAGGAGTTGGTCGAGCTGCGCGGGATCGATGCGGCTCACGGCCTCCTCGCGGGTGATCAGGCCCTCCTCGACCATTTCGATAGCGATGCGCAGGGCGGCGGTGGCGGTGCGCTTGCCCACGCGGGTCTGGAGCATCCAGAGCTTGCCCTGCTCGATGGTGAACTCGATATCGCACATATCGCGATAATGATCCTCGAGCGTCAGGAACACGCGCTCGAGCTCCTCACCTGCGGACTCGAGGCCCGGGGTGGTCTTGAGGTCGGCGATGGGCTCGGTGTTGCGGATACCGGCGACGACGTCCTCGCCCTGAGCATTAACCAAAAAGTCACCGTAGAACTCCTTGGTGCCGTCGGCCGGATTACGCGTAAAGGCGACGCCTGTCGCAGAGGTCTCGCCCTTGTTGCCAAAGGCCATGGCCTGCACGTTGACGGCGGTGCCGAGGTCGTCGGAAATGCCATGCTGCTTGCGGTAGATGCAGGCACGCTCGTTCATCCAGCTGCCAAAGACGGCCTGAATTGCAAGGCGTAGCTGAAGCTCCGGGTCGTGCGGGAAAACGGGCTTGCCGTCAGCGACCTCGAGCTCGGGATACAGGGAGGCATCGACGTTCTCGGAGAAGATGCCCTTAAAGGTCTCGACGAGTTCCTGCAGGTCCTCGGCCGAAAGCTCGGAATCGATGCGAACGCCGGCGACCAGACGGGCCTGGGTCAGGGCGTTCTCGAACAGGTCGGCGTCAACGCCCATGACGACATTGGAAAACATCTGGATAAAGCGGCGGTAGCTATCCCAGGCAAAACGCGGGTTCTGCGTCTGCGCGATGAGGCCCTGGACGGAATCGTTATTGAGGCCCAAGTTGAGGACCGTGTCCATCATGCCGGGCATGGAGAACGGAGCGCCCGAACGAACCGACACGAGCAGCGGGTCGTTGGCGTCACCGAGCTTCTTGCCGCAGCGGGCCTCGAGGTCCGCCTCGGCAGCAACGATCTCATCGAGTGCGTCTTCGGGCCAGACGTTGCCGGCACCGGAGTACTCGACACAGGTCTGGCAGGTAATGGTAAAGCCACCGGGAACCGGCAGGCCGATACGACTCATCTCGGCAAGGTTAGCGCCCTTGCCACCAAGCACGAAGTTCATGGACTTGTCTCCCTCGGTGACACAGGTGCCCTGGGCGTCGGTTCCAAAACGGTAAACCCTCTTGCAATCGCTCACGATACTTCCCCTTCCATGCACTTACGCGCACGACCGTGGTAACGAATCGACCCGCCAGATGCGGGCCGTGAGGGAACTATACGGCGGGTTTTGAGCAGGCTTAAGCAGAGGATGCGCGGTTTGGTAAACGTGCTAAAACTGGCGGTAAACGGTAGGTAAAGGTGGTTACATTATGAAGATACCACTGTAAGAACGTGCAGGTCAGATGCGATATTTTTGCTAAATCGCTTTATCAAAATGCTGCTACTATTAGGCTCGACGGGCGGCGCGGCGGGCACGGGCTTCTTGGATTTCCTCCAAGTGGCTAATGATCTCGGCAGCGCTTTCTTCGATGGCCTTGCCGTCGGTACGCACCACAAAGCAGCCTAGGCGCTTCATGAGCGCACGGGCTTCCTCGAGCTCGCTGTGCACGCTCTCGGGCTCGGCATAGGAGCCGGCAACGGCACGAGCGTAGTCATCGCCCAAGCGGCTATCGCGAATTTCGGAAATCACATCGACGGTCGAAATCAGGCCGAACAGGCGCATCGGGTCGACCTCGTAAATCGACTTGGGCGGCTCCATGCCATGCGCCAGTGGGACATTGGCGACCTTGTAGCCCTGATAGGCCAAATACATCGACAGCGGCGTCTTGGACGTACGCGATACGCCCAGCAGCACGATATCGGCTCCCGACAGATCGTCGCAGCCGCGCCCGTCATCGTGCTCAACGAAATACTCCATGGCCTCGATGCGATGGAAATAGCGGTCATCGGTCTTGTGAATCACACCCGCGACGCCCTTGGGCGGCACACCGATGAGCGACGACAGCACGGCAAGCGTCGGGCCAATCAGGTCGACCGAACGAATATGCAGCATGCCCAGGTAATCGAGCACGCGGGCGCGAAGCGCCGGATCGACAATGGTGTGGAACACGGCAATATCGCGATGGTCGGCATCGACGCGCGGGCCCACAAACGACTCCACCTGCTCCACCGAGGTCACCTTGGGCAGGCGCAAGAGAAGAAAAGCCCCTTCATCAAATTGCCCGGACGCCGCAAGCACCACCTCACAAGCGGTATCACCGAGCGAGTCGGAGATAACGATAACGGTGGGACGAGCGGTGACCGGGCAATCCATGCGGGGCTCCTTTAGCGCTTATGCGCAGGCTGGCTTACTTTTTGCGGGCAAGCTCACCGATGTTGGCGATGCCGGAGAAAACGGCCTCGAAGCGGTTGAGCAGCTTAAGGCGATTATCGCGGAGCTGCTCGTCCTTGTCCATGACCATGACCTCATCGAAGAAGCGGTCGATGGGCGCGCGCAGGGCGGCAAGGGCGGCAAATGCGGCCGGGTAATCCTCGGCAGCAAGGGCGGCATCGACAGCGGTCTGAGCAGCCTCGGAGGCATCGGCAAGCGCGAGCTCGACCTCGCCCATCAGGCCGCGGTCGTACTCCGCACCCAGCTCGGGCTTGGAGATGTGTGCGGCGCGGGCATAGGCGGTCGCAAGGTTGTCGAACGTCTCGGCGTCGTTCTTGCGGGCCTCGTCGAGGGCGGCGCAGCGGGCGAAGAAGACGGACGGGGCGATGATGTGCACCGCGGAGACGGCGGCAACGGTATCGGCCGGGATCTTTTCGTCGCGGGCCATGCTCACCAGGCGGCCATGGAAGAAGTCGCGAACCTGCTGGGCGGCCTTGGCGGCGTCGAACTCAATGCCCAGCTCGCTATAGAGCTCGAGGGCGAAGTCGATGAGCGACGTGGGGTCGATCGGCAGACGGTCGCGCAGGATGTTGATGATGCCGATAGCGGCACGACGCAGCGCGTAGGGGTCGGAGGAGCCGGTCGGGGGCTCGCCAATGGCAAAGATACCGGCGATGGTATCGAGCTTGTCGGCGCAGGCCACGATGCAGCCAGCGGTGCCCTCGGGCAGCTCGTCACCGGCAAAGCGGGGACGATAATGATCGCGAATGGCGTGGGCAACCTCGTCGTTCTCCCCCATCGCGGTGGCGTAGTAACCGCCCATCACGCCCTGCTGGCTCGTGAACTCGACGACGGCGTTGGATACCAAGTCGGCCTTGCACAGGTGCGCGGCGCGAGCGGCATCGGCGGCCAGGTGGGCGCCCAGATGGGCCTCGCGAGCGATGGCAAGCGCGAGTTGCTCAATGCGCTCGGACTTGGCGAGCACGCTACCGAGCTTCTCCTGGAAGGCAACCTTGGCCAGACGCTCACGGAACTCGTCGAGGGAGATCTTCAGGTCCTCCTCGTAGAAGAACTTTGCGTCGTCCAGACGGGCGCGCACGACGCGCTCGTTGCCGTCGATCACGCGCTCGGCGTTCTCGGGCTTGCTGTTGGAGACGACCACGAACTCACGCGTGAGCTTGCCCTCGCCGTCATAGATCGGGAAGTAACGCTGGTTGGTGAGCATGGACTCGCAGATGATCTCGTGCGGGACCTTGAGGAACTCCTCATCGAAGGTACCGACGAGCACCGTCGGCCACTCGCAGAGGTTAATGACCTCCTCGAAGACCTTCTTGGGCGTGTCGACATGACAGCCGGGGCGAGCGGCCTCGACCTCGGCGATGCCGGCTAGGATGGCCTCGCGACGACGCTCGGCAGAAAGCACGCCGGCGTCCTCGAGCACCTGCTCATAAACAGCGGGGCTGGCAACAACATGGTCGCCAGGGCCAAGTACGCGATGACCGCGCGTGGTGTTGCCGCTCGTCACGTCGGCAAACGACACGGGCACAACATCCTCGCCCAAAAGGCAGCAGACCCAGCGGACCGGACGAACAAAGGTCGCATGCTCGTGACCCCAGCGCTGGCTGCGGTAGTTGGGCCACTGCAGGCCGGCGATGGTCTTCTCGCACAGAGCGGTCAGAATCGGCGTAGCCGGTGCGGAGGGAATGTTCTTCTCGGCGAACACATACTCGCGACCGTCAGTGTCCTCGCGACGGACCAGGTCCTCGGCAGCCACACCGCACTTGCGGGCAAAGCCCTGGGCGGCCTTGGTGGCGTTACCGTCAGCGTCGAAGGCAATGTTGGCCGCGGGGCCACGCTTGACCTCATGGACTTCATCGGTCGCGGTGGCGACGTTAGCCACGAGCGCAGCCAGGCGGCGCGGGCTCGAGATCACACGGACCTCGCCGTGGGCCAGACCGGCCTCGTCGAGACCCTTGGCAATCATGGAGCCAAGCTGCTTGACGGCATTGTTCAGCGGCGCGGAGGGCATCTCCTCCGTACCGATCTCAAACAGGAAATCCTTAGCGTCTGCCATGGCTTACGCCACCTCGCCTTCCTGGTCGGCATTCTCGTTGACTCCGGCGACCTCGGCCATGTAGGCCTCGCAGCACGCCTTGGCGACGGCGCGGACGCGCAGGATGTAGTTGGCACGCTCGACCGCGGACAGGGCGCCGCGAGCATCGAGCAGGTTGAAAGCGTGGCTGCACTTCATGACGCAGTCATATGCCGGCAGCGGCAGCTTGCGCTCCAGGCAGGAATGGCACTCGGCCTCGTAGTCGTCAAACTTCTGACGCATCATCTCGACGTTGGCGACCTCAAAGTTATAGGCACTGAACTCGCGCTCGTTCTCGAGGAACACGTCGCCGTAGGTCATGGGCGTGCCGTCGGGCAGGTAGCTCCACACCAGGTCGTAGACCGAGTTGACGCCCTGGGCGTACATGGCGATACGCTCCAGGCCGTAGGTAATCTCAACGGGCACGGGGTCGACCTCGATGCCTCCCACCTGCTGGAAGTACGTAAACTGCGTGACCTCCATGCCATTGAGCCAGACCTCCCAGCCAAGGCCCCAGGCGCCAAGGGTCGGGCTCTCCCAGTCATCCTCGACAAAGCGGACGTCATGGTCGTTGGGATCCAGACCGATAGCGGCAAGAGACCCCAGGTAGAGCTCCTGGGCGTTAACCGGAGAAGGCTTGATGAGCACCTGGAACTGATAGTAGTGCTGCATGCGGTTGGGGTTCTCGCCGTAGCGGCCGTCGGCGGGACGGCGGCAGGGCTGCGCATAGCAGGTGCGCCACTCGGCGGGACCGAGCGAGCGCAGCGTGGTCGCGGTATGGAAGGTACCGGCACCGACCTCGGAGTCATAGGGCTGCATAATGACGCAGCCCTGCTCGCCCCAGTACTGCTGGAGGCGCAGGATGATGTCTTGGAAGGAAAGCGATGAAGCGTTCATGCCTCTAATATCCCCTCGTCGAAACGATTACACGGTTAGGTACTGTACTATAGCGGTTTTTAGTCGATAGCGCCGATGCGGTTGAGCGGCCAGTAGCGCACAAGCGCCACAGCGATCAAATCAGAGCGATCGACGGGACCAAAGTAGCGTGAGTCGGCAGAGTTTTCGCGGTTGTCGCCCATCACCCACACGCACCCGTCGGGAACGGTGTAGGGATAGCTTACCTGAGCACCGGGCGCTTGGACCGAAAGTGGCCAGCTCATGCCCGTCGTATAGTCCTCGTCGAGCGCTTGGCCGTCAACGACCACCTTGCCATCCTGCAGGTCGACCGTCTGGCCGGCCGTGGCAATAACACGCTTGACAAGAACATCATGCTCGGAGGTGCCATCGGGGTTGTGAAACACCACGATATCGCCCTGCTTGACGGGCTGACCGAGCTCGAGGCTCACCTTTTGTGCCAGGATCTGGTCGCCAATCTCGATCGTGGACTCCATGGAGCCGGTGGGCACCACAAAGGGCTCGACCACAAACGAGCGAATCAAGAAGGTGGCGACCAGTGCGATCGCGATGACCGCGATCCACTCAAAAGCGCCCCTCAACGCGGAATGCTGCGATGGAACCATTCTCACTCCTCGCTCTGCGAATACGAAGCGTCCAGAATCTCCTGCGCGTAAGCACGCTCCTCGGGCGTGAGCCGCGCTGTCTCAATCAGATCGGGACGCCAACGACAGGTGCGCTCGATGGCGTTCTTACGACGCCAAGCGTCAACTTTGGCGTGATCGCCACTCACGAGCACAGGAGGCACGCCCTCGCCGTTGAACTCGGCAGGACGAGTGTACTGCGCGTACTCGAGCAGGCCTCCGTCCTCGGCGGTCGAGAACGACTCGTCCACGTTGCTCATCTCGTCGCCCAAGGCGCCGGGGATGAGGCGTACGACGGCATCGGCAACGACCATGGCAGGCAGCTCGCCGCCCGTAAGCACGTAGTCGCCGATCGACAGACGCTCATCGGCATACGCATACGCACGCTCGTCGACGCCCTCGTAGCGACTGCACACAAACAACAGGCGCTCACTTTTGAGCAGGCGCTCGGCCACATGCTGCGTAAAGGGCTCGCCACAGGGGGTAAAGAACACCACAGTAGGCTTGGGACCCTCTGCGCTAATGGCCTCGATGGCCTCTGCGATAGGCTCGACCTTCATGAGCATGCCCTGCCCGCCGCCGTACGGCTCGTCATCGACGGTACGATGGCGGTCGTGCGTCCAGTCGCGCAGGTTATACGCCTTAAAATCAAAAAGGCCGGCCTTGCGGGCGCGGCCCAAAATCGACGTGGACATGACGGGCTCAAACATCTCGGGAAAGACCGAAAGGGTCTCGATCAGCATGTTGTCCTCCCTACTTGTCCATATCGATCAGGCCGTCCATAACGTGGACGGAAATTGTTCCTGTGTCGGGAAGATCGAGCACGACCTGCTCGATCACGGGAATCAGTACCTCGCCGTACCGATCACCCTCGACAACCCAAACATCGTTAGCGGGCGTCGACATAATCTCGACGATCGTGCCGAGCGAACCGAAGCGCTCGTCGACCACCTCGCGACCCATCAGGTCGGTATAGGCAGCGTCGAGCGAATCGAGCTCAAAGTCGTCACGATTTGCCAGCACATAGCATCCCGTGATGCCCTCGGCGGCCGTCAAGTCGTCAATGCCCTCAAACGAGACCAGATCGCCATCGCCCGTATCGGTGACGGACACGACCGTGCAAAAGCGGTCGCGCTTGAGCGCCGGCGGCGTCAGGGCGACGCGCATACCCGGCTCTAATACAGAAGGAAGCCCCCGCAGCGGCTGCGCGAGGACCTCCCCCTTCCTTCCGTGCGGCTTGACCACACGGGCGATGTTTTTGTACTGGGACCTCAAGGTCCTAGCCCAGAACCTCTACCTCGACAGCAGTGTCGAGGCGAGCGGCCAGTGCACGGGCGAGCGTGCGAATGGCCTTGATGGTACGGCCACGACGGCCGATGACCTTAGCGACGTCATCCTCGGCGACCGAAACCTCAATCGTAGAGGCGTCGTCACCATCGATGACCTCAAGGCTCACGGAATCCGGGTCGTCGACGATCTGAACAACGAGATATTCGACGAGATCGGCGATGCGATCTGAGAGCATTGCCTCACCCTCGAGCTGTGCAGCGTCAACCTCAGGCACGATTTACTCCTCGGCGCCCTCAGCGGCCTCAGCGGCAGCCTTAGCGGCCTCGGCCTCTTTGGCGAGCTGCTTCTTGGACTTCTTGACGACGGTCTCGGTCTTCTCGCCCTCGTTGGCGGCCTTGACCAGAGCGGCGACGGCGTCGGTGAGCTGAGCGCCCTTGGACTGCCAGTCAGCGATCTTCTCGAGGTCGAGGTTGATGGTCTTGGGGGCGGTCATCGGGTTGTAGCGGCCAACCTCCTCGATGATACGACCGTCACGCGGGGCGCGGGAATCGGCGACGACGACACGGTAGTACGGACGCTTCTTAGCGCCGTGACGAGCAAGGCGAATCTTGACTGCCAAAGGAAACTCCTCCAACCAAGCAGCTTTAGGCTGCAACTACAAACAAACAGTTGAACATAATACGCCATCGACGCGGGCAGGTGAAGTCCGTGAGACCAACTTCTTCGGTGTAGTCGAGGGCAAATCCATATCTTAGACAAGAATTCGCGATTTGCAAGCGCATCCACGCACCCCACATGAGCTGCGCGGTATACTCATGACATGGAAAGACGCGAACATACATACGGTTATGAGGATGCTGCGGGCGTTACGCCGCCGCCCTGGACGGGTCCGGCGGTGGGCCTGATGGACCTCGATGCATTTTTTGCGAGCGTGGAGATGCTCGATCATCCCGAATGGCGCGGAAAGCCGCTCATCGTGGGCGGAGACGCCGAGTCGCGCGGCGTCGTGTCCACGTGTTCGTACGAGGCGCGTCGCTTTGGCGTGCATTCTGCCATGGCCTCGGCCGAGGCGCGGCGCCTGTGCCCGCAGGCCATTTGGACGCACGGACACTTTGATCGCTACCGCGAGGTGAGCGCGCAGGTCATGGCGATCCTTGCCGATGAGACACCGCGCGTGGAGCGTGTGTCCATCGACGAGGCCTTTATCGATATCACACCGGGTCGCTTTGCGCCCGAAGACCCGCTGCTGGTTGCGCGGCGTATAAGCGACCGCGTGGCAGCGCTGGGAGTGACCTGCTCCATTGGCGTGGGCTGCAACAAGACGGTCGCAAAGATCGCAAGCGAGCGGGATAAGCCGTTTGGGCTGACCATCGTGCGCCCCGGAACCGAGCAGCGCTTTTTGGCCGCGCTGCCGGTATCTGCCATGAGCGGCATCGGGCGCTCGGCCGAGGAGCGACTGCGCCGCATGCGCATCTACACCCTCGGCGAGCTATCACGTGCACCGGAATCCACCTTGGCCTCTATTTTTGGCGTCAACGGCGAACGCATGCGCCAGCGTGCGCTGGGACTCGAAATCTCCGAAGTCACGAGTCTCGATGAAGAGCGCGAGGTCAAGTCGGTCAGCAATGAACGCACCTTTGCTAAAGATTTGACTGAGCGTGGGGATATCGAGGCGGCGATTGCGCTGCTGGGCGAGTCGGTTGGGCGCCGCCTGCGCCGTCAGGGGCTGACGGGCGCCACGGTGACGCTCAAGCTCAAATACTCTTACGGCAGCGGACACACGGCACAGCGCCGCTTGCCCCACCCCACCGACGACGAAAATATCTTTGTGGCCGTAGCGCTCGAGCTGCTCGACAAGATCTGGCAGAAAGGTATGCACGTGCGTCTGGCGGGTATCGGCATGAGCGACTTCAACCACCAAGGCGGTATCCAAACTGACCTGTTCTGCGAGATTGATGACCGCGGAGCCCAATCCAGCGACCGCCGCGACCTCTCCGTCGCCATCGACGCCGTCCGAGACAAATTCGGCGACACCGCCCTATCCTTCGGCCGCCAATCCCGCTTCAACGATTAACCGCCTTTGGGCAAAAAGAAAGCCGGGCAGCTGCAGGTAGTGCAACTGCCCGGCGAACGGTAAAGGGTAGTTCAAGAGAGGCCCCGGCCCAAATAAGGTCCTAGAGGAGGTTGAGGGGGAGCTGGGGAGCGTCGCCCCAGAGCTTCTCGAGACGATAGAAGTCGCGTGTCTCGGGGGTGAAGACGTGGACGACGACCGAGCCGTAGTCCATGAGCATCCAGGTCTTCTGCTCGCGACCCTCGATGGAGAACGGGTGCTCACCGCAAGCCTCGGCGACCTTCTCCTCGATCTCATCAACGATAGAATCGACCTGACGGTTATTGGTACCGGTGGCGAGCACAAAGTAGTCGCACACGTCGGAGAGCTCGGTCAGATCGAGCACCTGCACGTCCTCGCCCTTCTTGTCGTAGGCGGCCTGCGCGGCGGCGCGGGCGACATCCTCGGCTGCGACACCGCTCGCGGACAGCGAAGCGGCGGTACGGTCGGACGTGGCAACGAAGCTCTTGTGCTCCACACCTTCAAGAATCTGCTCGTCGGTCATGGTCTCGTCGGCCATGGAATACCTCTTTCTAGACAGCCCGAGCTAGCGCAGCTGGGCGTAATGGTTGTAAATCGTAATAGCCGTGGGATAAAGATAGCGCCCGGACTGGATCACGTAGACCAGACCCTGCGCAAAACAGGAGAAGAACAACTCGTCAAGTGTCGACTCCCCAACCATCTTGCGCAGCGCGTGGGCATAATCACCATGGCGGTTGGGCTCGATGGCATCGGCCACAAAGACCACCATATCGAGCGGCGTCATGTCGCAGGCGCCCACGGTGTGACGGTCGACAGCCTGAAAGACCGCCGGCGACAGCTCGGGAAATAGCTGCGGAAGCTCATAGGCGGCGACCGGGCCATGCAAAAGCGGCGTCGCGGCAGACGGAGAGCCGGCAATCTTAATGCCGTAATGCAGAGCGCGCGTGACCAGCTCGTCGTCGGAGAGTACCTTGTCCCAGTCGTGAATCAGGCCGGCGGCGGCGGCATCAAAGCGGTCGACACCGTATACCTCGGCTAGGCGCAGCGCAGTCTCGGCAACCCCGAGCGAATGAACGTAGCGCTTGCGTTTATCCTTCATGCGCACATCGAGCAGCTCTTGAATGCGCTTGAGCAGCGCGCGCTCATCGCCCTCAAACTGATCCTCTACCGACAACGTAGACCCCCATCACTCAAAATCTTCTTGACCCAGATCGGCATACAGCCCGCGTTTGCGAATATAGCCAAGCACGGACTCGCTCGTAAGATAGCGCACGCTCATGCCACGGGCAACTCGCTTACGAATGTTGGTCGAACTAATCGCCAGCGCCGGAATCTGGATATAGCGCACGTCGAATGGCAGCCCCGATTCCTTAATCCGTGCCCGGGCCGTATCGATGTCAAAGCCGGGACGCGTCGCCGCAATAAACGTGGCAAGCTCGGCGATTCGGTTCGCATCATGCCAGGTCACAATATCGATAATCGCATCGGCACCCGTAATAAAGTAGAGCTTTACCTGTGGCGGGTAAAAGTCGCGAAGGGCATGAAGCGTATCGGCCGTATAGGTCACGCCCGGACGATCGATCTCGAAACGGCTCGCCAAAAAAGCCGGATTCGCAGCGGTGGCGAGGACCGTCATGGCATAACGGTCCTCGGCGGGCGTCACCGGTTTGTCGAGCTTAAAGGCGGGAGAGCCGGCCGGCATAAAGAGCACGGCGTCCAAGTCGAGCGACTCGCGCGCCTGCTCGGCGGTAACCAAGTGCCCGTAATGTATCGGGTCGAAGGTGCCACCCATAATGCCAAGCCGAAACTCCTGCCCATCCTTGATAGGCAGCTCAGGCAGACCAATTCCACCGCGCAGCGACATGACTTACTCGCCCTCCGGGGTCTCGACATCGTCCGCGACTTCTGCCGCATCGACAATCTCAACGCCATCGTCCGCAACATCGGCTACGTCAATAACCTCAACGTCTGCTTCCTCGAGATCCTCCTCGTACTCCGAGAAGTCCTCGGCGCCCTCAAAGTCAAAGGCGCGCTGGCAAATGCGTACCTCGTCGCCCGCACGGCAGCCGGCCTTCTCGAGCGCGTCGTCAACACCCATGCGCGCAAACTTATGCTGCAGGTAGATGACGGCTTCCTCGTTTTCCCAGTCGGTCTGGATGACCATACGCTCGATGGCGCGACCGACCACGCGGAAGGCATGGGGCTCTTCTTGAACAATGCGGAAACGCTTCTCACGCTGCAGGCGGCGGCGCTCCCACTCATCGTCGCGCAGATCGACCGGCTCATCGGAGACAGCCAACTCGGCGCGTAGCTTAGCTACCTGCTCGCCCACGGCAAGCATCAGCGTGTTGAGGCCGGCGCCCGTCACAGCAGACACGGCAAAGAACATATGTCCATCGTCGAGCGCGGCGCGTTTGAGATCGGCAATCTTGTCAGCCGTGCCCGGCGCATCGCACTTGTTGGCGACAACGATCTGCGGACGCTCCGAAAGCTCGGCGCCATATTGCTCGAGCTCGCGGTTAATGATGCGATAGTCCTCGACCGGATCGCGATCCTCAAAACCGCCCGTCATATCGACGACATGCATGATGAGTGCCGTGCGCTCGATGTGGCGCAGGAACTGATGGCCCAGGCCCTTGCCCTCGCTCGCACCCTCGATAAGGCCGGGGACGTCGGCAACGACATAGGAGTACTCGCCGGCACGCACCATACCCAGGTTGGGCACGAGCGTGGTAAACGGATAGTCGGCGATCTTGGGTCGGGCGGCACTCATACGCGCGATAAGCGAGGATTTGCCCACCGAGGGGAAGCCGACGAGCGCGGCATCGGCCATGAGCTTCATCTCGAGCTCAATCCAGTGCTCCTCGGCCGGCTCACCCAGCTGGGCGAACGCGGGCGCGCGGCGCACCGACGTCACAAAGTGCGTATTGCCAAGACCACCGGCGCCACCAGGGGCCACGACAACGCGCTCGCCATCATGCACCAAGTCGGCAATCTCGAACATCGGGGTCTGCGTCTCGGGGTCGAGCTCGCGTACCACGGTGCCCATGGGAACCTTAAGAATCAGGTCCTCGCCGCTCTTGCCGTTGCGGCGGGCACCCTGACCGTGCGTTCCACGCTCGGCACGAAAGTGATGCTTAAAGCGGTAGTCGATCAGCGAAGACAGCTGAGCATCGGCCTGGATGACGACATTGCCGCCACGACCGCCGTCGCCGCCATCGGGGCCACCCTTGGGGACAAAGGCCTCGCGCCTAAACGACATGCATCCGGCACCGCCGTCGCCGCCGCACACGTTAATGCGGCTGATATCGGTGAACTGTGACAACAGAATCGCCTCCTACAAAAAAGAGGGAGACCCTTGAATCCTAAAACTCAAGTGCCTCCCACATATGTGCTCTATGAAGGGTGAATTACGCGTTCGCGAGCGGGCGTACGCTGACCCTGTGCTTGATACCCTTGTGGAACTCAACGGTACCGTCGACCAGCGCGAACAGCGTGTCGTCCTTGCCACGGCCAACGTTCTCACCCGGGTGGATGTGCGTGCCGTGCTGACGGACGAGAATCGTGCCCGTGGTTACCGTCTGGCCGGCGAAGCGCTTCGTGCCAAGGCGCTGACCGCGGGAGTCACGGCCATTACGGGAGGAACCGAGTCCTTTTTTGTGTGCCATTGTGTATACCTACTCTTTCGTTACGAGTGTAATCTACTCGGCGACGGGAGCCTCGGCAACAGCCTCGGCCTCTGCCTTGACAGCCTTCTTGGCGCGGGACGTAGCCTGGACCTTCACGATCTTCAGCTTGGTGAGCTGCTGACGGTGACCCTTCAGACGACGATAGCGCTTACGCTTGTGGAACTTGAAGACCAGCTGCTTCTCGCCCTTGAACTGCTCAACGATCTGAGCGGTAACCTTGGCCTTGGCCAGCTTGTCGGGATCGGTGACGATCTTCTTACCATCGTTGAGGAAGATGACCGGCAGGGTGACCTTGTCGCCCTCATTGCCCTCGATCTTCTCGACGGTGATGACATCGTCGGTGGCGACCTTGTACTGCTTGCCGCCCGTGTTAACGATTGCGTACATGTTTACTTGCCCTTCATGCATCAGTTAGTGCAACAGCCGAATATAGTAGCAGGCGATAATACCCCCGTCAACGAGTATGTGGAGCAAATCCACAAGTTCGCACAGGTATGGGGCTGACGAGTCGGCCCTCGTCGTCCTCGCATGCTTGATTCTGACGCTCGACATCGTAGGAGCAGATGGTCACGAGGTCTTGCATACCGGTGGAAACAATAGGTGCATCGACGCCCGGGGTCAAGCCCTGCAACAAAACATCAGCAGCAGAAAGCAAAATCTCCGGTCGCATGGAGCCCTCGTTGTCGGCATGGGTGTCGAGCATGAGCACCAGATGGTCCTCACACTCCCCCGCCGCGAGCTCATAGCCAACGAGCGTATGGTCCAAATCAAGACGCTTGCTCTTTTTACCACGCGCGTAGTCGATGCCATGACCCGCGCGCAGCGTGTCGATCGCAGCGCGAACCTCGTCGGCGCTCACGGGGGCCTCGGGGTCCAGGTGCAAGTCGATGCGGTACGACAGACGCGTAAGCTGGGCTGTCAGCGCCGGCGTGCGCACGTCGATGTAGGCGGCCTCGATAGGCGCCAGATCGGCAGGCGACGCAGACGCCAGGCGCTCAAAGGCCTCGTCAAGCGCGACGAACTCGGTCATAAACAGGTCATACCACTCGCAGGTCGACGACGTGCCCACGGGCAGCGCCGACGAAAAGCCCACGCGCATATGCGGCGAGAAACCCTGCGTCACAGCATAAGGTAGGCCCGCACGGCGCACGATACGCTCAATGGTATGGATTAGTTCCAGATGGCCCAGGTACTTAAGGCGATCACGCTTGCCGTAGCGAACGCGCAACCTAAAGAGCGTGGGATTGTCGGTCAAGCGCTCACTCATGCGCGATCACCCATCAATACGTTCTTGGCGTGGAGCGTGGGACAGATTCCGCAGCCGGTGCACGACGTGCGGGTGCAATCGGGCGTTGTGACGCCCTCGAGCGAACGGCGGTACTCGCGCTCGAGGAAGCCGCGCGAGCAGCCGGGACTCACGTGCTCCCAGGGCAGGCGCCAGTCCAGCTCGTAGGGCAGGTGCACCAGCTCGTTAAGGTCGATGCCGTTTTTGGCAGCGGCCTCCTTCCAGTTGTCGAGCGAGAAGTGCTCCACCCAGGCGTCGAAGCGCGAGCCCGCACGCCAGGCATCGATGATGACCGGTGTCATATCGCGACCGGCACGGGAGAGCGCAGCCTCGATCAGCGAGGTCTCCGCATCGTGGTAGTGTACGCGAACGGCGCGGTTGCGCACGCTCGTGATGAGCAGCTTCTGGCGGCGCTTGACGTCGTCGTAATCGAGCTGCGGGCACCACTGGAAGGGTGTTGCCGCCTTGGGGATGAACACCGAAACAGAGATAGACACCGAGATAGACCCGCGCCGCGCCTTGGGCACCACGGAGCGGCCGAGCTCCAGCACGTGATCGGCCAGGTTGGCGATAGCCACGATGTCCTCGTCGCGCTCGCCGGGAAGGCCCATCATGAAGTAGAGCTTCATGCGGTTCCAGCCGGCCTCGAAGGCTGCCTTGGCCGCGCGATCCAAGTCCTCCTCAGTCACATTCTTGTTGAT
The DNA here is from genome assembly GCF_039758965.1 of Collinsella aerofaciens. Classification (GTDB taxonomy): domain Bacteria; phylum Actinomycetota; class Coriobacteriia; order Coriobacteriales; family Coriobacteriaceae; genus Collinsella; species Collinsella aerofaciens_BR. The sequence continues at coordinate 101,132 of NZ_JBDMSL010000002.1, forward strand.
GATGTCGCGCATACGCTGGCTGCCCGCCTCGGGCGCGAACGTCAGGCCGCCCTTCTTTTCGCCAGCGACCGACTCGGCCATATCAACGCCAAATGAATCCAGGCGCTGCGAGGGAATGGACACGCGAATGCCCGTGTCCTCCAGACGACGGTTAAGCCTGCCGAGCACGTCGCGGATACAGGAGTGGTCGGTCGTCGAAAGCGAGGTAAGCGACACCTCGTCATAGCCAGTCTTTTCCAAGCCCTGAATCACCGATGACACGATCTGGTCGGCCGAGCGCTCGCGTACCGGACGATACGTCATGCCTGCCTGGCAAAAACGGCAGCCGCGGGCGCAGCCACGCAGGATCTCGATAGACAGGCGATCATGGACGAGCTGCGCATACGGCACGCACGACTGAGAAAGCGGATTGGTGGCACCAAAGTCCTCGACGACGCGCTTATAGACAACCGGCGGGACGTCCTTGCCCTCGCGCGGCACGGTGTAGCCATGCGGCGAGCAGGGCTCGTCATGACGCACCTCATACAGGGACGGCACATAGGTACCGGAGACCGTCGCGAGCTGCTCGACAATCTGAGCGCGCGAGACGCCCTCGTCGCGCAAGCGGCGATGCAGCTGGCAGATCTCGAGCAGCGACTCCTCGCCCTCGCCAATGAGGATGGCATCGAAGAATGCCGCGTACGGCTCGGGGTTATACACCGAGGGACCACCGGCGACGATGATGGGGTCGTCCTCGGTACGGTCGGCAGCCAACAGCGGAATGCCGGCGAGATCGAGCGCTTCGAGGAAGTTCGTCACAGCCATCTCGTGCGGCACGTGCATGCCGACAATGTCGAACGAGGCCACAGGCGCTGCACCCTCGAGCGACAACAGCGGAATCCCCGCCTCGCGCATGGCATCGCCCATATCGGGCCACGGCACGTAGCCGCGCTCACAGGAAATGCCCTCGGCCTGATTAAGGATGTTATAGAGAATGGCGATGCCCTGGTTGGGCAGACCGACCTCATACACGTCCGGATAGATCATGCAGCATCGATAGTCGGCATCGGCCTTTGACAGCGTGCCCCACTCGTGGTCGATATAGCGACTCGGCTTTTCGACCTTGGCGAGCAGCGGCTCGATCAGATGAAAACAGTCTTGGTATGGAACGCGCAAAAGAAACCCCTAAGCAGCGAGATCGGATGCGTCTTGGTAGGACGCCATAGGACGGGTAGCGCCGGCGACCGTGGTCACCAGGTCGCGAACGCGCGAGAACGTGGCAGCAGCGACCTCGTTGGCGCGGCTGTAGTCCACATCGCGCTCGTAGAGCGACACGAGCGCGCGGCCCATGCCATAGGTACCCGCGGCTGCGGTAAGCGCCTTAACGGCAAAGCCGATGTGCGGCGTCTGCTTCACCAATGCGCGGGTGACGGCGCGAATCACCAGACCACCGGCGAGCACGCCCGCGACCTCGTAGCCGCGCTCGGGCTTTATGCCGCGTCCAAAGATGGCCGCCAGCTCAAAGAGCATGCCCACCTGCGCCAGCGCCATCACGGGATAGTCGGCACCCGGCAAAAACACCAAGGCGCCCGTCGCCATGTTGGTGAGCGCGCACGAGGTAATGATGCGATTTGCCGCCGCGATGCGCATAAAAGCAAAGTTGGCGGCAAAAGCCGTCTCCTTGTCCGTACGATCGAGGATCCAGCGGGCAAGCGTCTCGAGCAGATAGGTCTTATCGGTCGCCGCCACCACGCCGAGCATAGGCGTAGATTCCTCAACGAACGGCACCTCGACGGCGGACTCGGCAAGCACGCACACGGGCGCGCCGGCAATCACGAGCTCCTGCACAGCACTCTCCAGGCGGTCGGATCCGCACGAGAGGACCAACACCACGTCGGTATCGGCCTTGGGAACGATACGGTCCTCCCCCAGGCGATCAACACGCACAATGCCCGAAGTCGTCTGCGGCACAAAGGCATCGCGCACCGTCTCGACCAAAAAGGGAGACGCGGTCGAATCAAGGTAAACCGAGACACGCACCGGTGTATCGGAATCCTTCTTAACAGACGCGCCCATCTTAAAAGCGCTGGTCAACTTATCTACGGGAATCTTCATGGCAAACCCCTCCAGCGGTTACGCGGCGCCCGAACGATGCCGCCATATGGATTGTACGATACCCACCGTCAGCAACTGAATCATCATCGACGACGAACCAAAACTAATAAACGGCAGCGGAATACCGGTAATCGGCATCATGCCAATGCACATGCCGATATTCTCGAAGGTCTGGAACGCCCACATGCCGACGATACCCACGCACGACAGGCGCAAGAACAGTGACTCGCACTTAAAGGCGACGCGAATCGTCGAGAAGATCAGCAGCACGTAGAGGCACAGGAGCAAAAAGGAGCCGCAGAAGCCGAACGTCTCGGACAGGAAGGCGAAGACGAAGTCGGTGTGGAACTCGGGTAGAAAGCCACCGGCCGACTGAGTCGCGTGGCCCAGGCCCTTACCAAAGAAGCCACCCGAGCCGACGGCAATGAGCGACTGCTGCAGGTTGTAGGCATCATCCGAATCGGCTTTGTCGGGGTCGATGAAGACTGTCAGACGATTCATCTGATACTGCTTGATAAGCACGTCGTGTCCAAGGAGCGAATCAAAGACCGAGTCGAGCGCCAAGATGAGCGCAATCAAACCAACCAGCAGGGCCAAGGTCGACAGCACCCATTCGCGGCGTGCACCGCTCATGCAGATGACGATGGCACCCGAGACCAGCACGACCAGGCCCGAGCCCAGGTCGCCCATGGCGACGACGGCCAAGAACGGAATGGACAGCATACCGCAGAGCTTAATGTAGTCGCGAACGGTATCGATGCGGCCGTTGTATTGCGAGCCAAGCGTGGCCATAAAGAAAATGGTGATGAGCTTGGCAAGCTCAACGGGCTGGAAGGTCAGGCCGATACCGGGAATCTTGATCCAACCCGTCATTCCCAAGCCGCCCGTGTAGGACAGGCCCGGAATCTTAGGCGAGAAGATCACGATGAGATCGACGACGAGCAGAGCCGTCGAAAAGTTGGAAATGCCACGCAGGTCGGTGCGCCAAACGAGCACCGCCAGCACCGCGCCAATGCCAATGCCCAGCAGGTGGCGCGAGAACGAGGCATCGGCCTTAAACTGCGACGCCGACCAAATAATGATGGCGCCATAGGCAACGAGCGCGACGGCAGCCAGCAGCACGCCGATGTGTACCTTCTGGCGGAACGTGCCGCGCGAGGCCGAGAGCTGCTTGTTAACGCGGTCCAGGCTGCTGCGAGAGCCGGTTTTGGTTGAGCGGAACAGGTCCGCCGGCGAAAAGTCCATCGCAACCTCCTATCGAACCGAGGAATCGCCCGTGGCCGTCGACGTGTCGGGCTCGTCATAAATCGCACCGAGGACATCGCGCACGACGTGCAACGCGGTATCGGAGCCGCCACCGCCCTGCTCCAAGATAGTGGCAATCACGTACTTAGGGTCATCGGCCGGCGCGTAGGCGCAAAACCACGCGTAATCGTCCTCGCCGCTCTTCTCGCCCGTGCCGGACTTGCCGTAGACCGTAGGGGTCAGGGAGTTAAAGTGCGCGGCGGTCGAAGTCGACGCGGAGTAAATCACATCGTGCATGCCGTTGCGGACAAGAGCCAAATCAGAATCGCTGTTGATCTTGGCCTCCAGGCGCTTCTTCTTGCCCTTGCCGTTGTATTTATAGGCATCGCCGTCGCCATCGCGCGACACGGCTGACAAAAACACGTGAGGCACGTACTGTTTGCCGCCGTTGGCAAGACCCATATAGGCGCACGCCATCTGCAGGGGCGTCACCAGGATGTCGCCCTGGCCGATGGCAATGTTGGTCATATCGCCGGCATTCCACTTGCGGTCCTCGGCAGATGCGTCGGTAAAGTAAGACTCTTTCCACTCGGCATCGGGAATACGGCCCGTGCCCTCACTCGGCAGGTCGATGCCGCAGGTCTTGCCCAGGCCCCAGCGACGAAAGACCTCCTGCAGGCCCTCGGGATGTTGCTCGTCATAAAAGAACGCCTTGCCCATGTCGTAGAACACGGGGTCGCAGGAATTGGCGATACCGGACTGCAGCGTCATGACACCATGTCCGGATTGAAGCCAGCAACGCTTGCCCCACGACTTGCCCAGACCCGTCCAATAGCCGGTGCAGTTGGTTGTCTGCGTTGAAGTGTAGGTTCCAAACTCAAGACCAGCCAGCGCCGAGAGCGGCTTAATGGTCGAAGCCGACATGTACTGGCCGCTAATGGCGCGGTTGAGCAGCGGATGCGAACCCTCGTCATCGTTGAGCTCGGTCCAAACATCGTTGGAGACGCCGCCGATAAACACCGAAGGATCGAACTTGGGCTCGCTGGCCATGCCCAGAATCTCGCCGTTATTGGGGTCGAGGCACACCACGGCACCGTTGCCGGCGTCGCTGTGGCCTGTGGTCTTAGCGAGCTCAATGGCACTTGCAAGCGCCGTCTCGCAGGCTTGCTGAATCTTGAGGTCAAGCGTGAGCTTGATGTCGGAGCCGGCCTTGGCGGGCACGGCGCCGGCCTGACCGGTCACATTGCCCGAGGCATCGACCTTCACCGTCTGCTCGCCACGAATTCCCTGCAGCAAGTTCTCGTAGTAGCTCTCGACGCCCGCCTGGCCCACGATATCACCCGACTGGTATGTAATCTGACCGGCGGCGCTATCGTTATCGCCCGAAGCTTTCTTGTTCTGCGCCTCGAGCTGCTCGGAGGTAATGGTGCCGGTATAGCCCAAAATGTGACAGGCCGTCTCGCCGTACGGGTACTGGCGCTCGGTGCGCTCGGCGATCTTCACACCCGGGAACTCGCCGGCATGCTCCTTGATATAGGCAACCGTGGAGCGGCGCACGTCCGTCGCGATGGTATGCAGGCTCTGGGCGCCCTCGGAATTGTCCTGAATGTTGCGCAAAACCGCGACGTAGGGCATGCCGAGCACATTCGCGAGGTGATGCACCAGCACGGTGTCGTCGGCCAGGTCGCGATAGGCGACAACGGCAAGTGACGGACGGTTTTGCACAAGTGCCACGCCATTGCGATCAAGGATTCGCCCGCGCACAGCCGGCGTAGTGACAGTACGCGTCTGGTTGCTCTTGGCCTGCTTGTCGTAGTAGTCCGACGAGACCATCTGCATGCCCCACAGCTTGACGGCGAGCGCGGCAAACATCGCGCCCACGCCGGCGGTGAGGATGGAGAAGCGACCCTTGAAGGCGGTCGCGGCGGTATTCCCCTCGCCCTCGGTGGCGCGCGGGGCCGTTCCATGCTGCGTATCGTAGGTAAAACGGGAATCGCCGCGGCGCATGATGACCAGCGCGACCACAATGGCCACGACCAGCACGATACCGGCGATGATAACCGTCATCTGGGAAGACATCTTTGAGCCTCCCCTATTTGAGTTTGCGGGTCTTGGGCTTAAAGCGCATGCCCGTCTGATGACCACCGCGTGCGGAAAATCCGTAACCGGACTGCGGCACGACACCGGACATCAAAAACGGAATGGCAACCAGACCCGTCAGGATCGAAGACGGCAGCGCATGGCCAAAAACAGCCACCACAAAGCTCGTCTCCAGACCCATAAACAGCAAGATGATGCTGTAGACCACGTTGATGGCAAGCGCGAAGGCGCCCACGGTAATACCGCGTGCGCTCGGGGAGCCGCCTGTCTGACCGGCCGCGCTATGCACCAGGGCAAAACTGCCCACCGTCAGCAGCAGCGACATAACGCCCACCGGAACGGCGGCGGAAAGATCATAGAACAGGCCGCTGCAAAAACCGCAGACGACAGCCCGCGTGGGATCGCCCGAGAACACACTCAGACACACCAGGATGATCATAAAGTTGACGCGACCGCCCGCGATGGAAATCTGCGGCGCCAGGCCTGCCTGCAGCAGCACGCACACAATGGCGGCGATTACAAACGTGCGGGAGCTCGCCCCCTGCTCGTGTAGATCCATGGACATGCCCCCTATTCGCTCGAGCCGGAATCGGTCGTCTCGGACGTGTCGGAACTGTCATCCGAACTCTCGTCCTTCGTCTTGGTCGCAGCATCGCGCGACGTTCCCTGCGGCGTGCTGTTGGCCGTGCTCACGTCCTCGTCCGAGGCCGACTGCTCGTCGGTCAACGAGGTAATGACGAGCACTTCCTCGTTGTTCTCGGCCGTGGTCTGAGCGCGCACCACGATGGTGTAATACACATCGTTGGCCGACTTCTCCACCGAAGAAACAGTGCCGAGCGGCAGGCCCTTGGGGAACACGCCGCCAATGCCAGAGGTCACGATGATGTCGCCAACTTTGACGTCGGAGTCAACACTCACGTACTCAAGGCGCAAGGAACCATCGGGCTGGCCCTGCAGCATACCCTGGGCGCGCGTATCCTGCACCATGGCGGACACGCCCGAGTTCTCGTCGCCAATCAGGCGCACGGTAGAGGTCTTGGCCGATACCTCGATAATCTGGCCGATAACACCGGCAGAACTCGTCACGGGCATGTTGATGGTAAGGCCGTCGGCAGAGCCTTTGTCGATGGTAACGGTCGAGGTCCAGGCATCGCCCGACGCACCGACAATACGAGCGGCGGTCGACTTAAGGTTGTAGGTCGATTGCAGCCCGACCAGGCCCTCCAGGCGCTCGGCAGTCTTTTGAGCCTCGGAAAGCTCGGCGACCTTAGAGGTCAGCACCTCGTTTTGTTTCTTGAGGTCATCGAGCGACTCCTGCGAAGCCGTGAGGTTGGAGAACACGTTGCCGATCGCGTTGAAGGGAGCCGCCACAGCCGAGCCCAAAAAGCGTACCGGCGAGGTAATCGTTGTCACACCCGAGCGCACGGCATGAATCGGCCCGGCCTCGCCCTCACGGATATAAAACGTGAGCAGCAACACCGAAATCAGGCTGAAAACAATCAACGGGCGCATACCCGTTGATTGTCGCTTGGTATTCAGATTTGAAGAGAAACCCGAAGATCGTGCCAAATGGAATCCACCTTTTGGAAATTAAGCATTGGTTTGGACGAAACCACCGTCAAAGGCGTTGGCCTCGAGCACGCGGGCGCAGCCGTTTACGACATTATCGAGCGCCGTGGGGCTGACGTTGACCGAAACGCCGGTCTCGTCGCGCAGGCGCACGTCGAGGCCACGCAGCAGCGCGCCGCCGCCGGTCAGCAGAATGCCGTAGTACATAAGGTCCGAGGCAAGATCGGGCGGCGTGGCGTCCAGAGCGTCCTTAACGGCCTTGGCCATCTCGTCGAGCGGCTTGTTAAGCGCGCGACGAATCTCCTCGCTCTCGATGCGCACGGTCTTAGGCAGGCCCGTGATAACGTCGCGTCCGTTGACCTCGACGTCGAGCTCATCCTTGAGCGGCACGGCGGAGCCGACCTTGATCTTGATGTCCTCGGCCGTGCGCTCGCCGATAGCCAGGTTGTAGGCATCGCGAACATGGGTGAGGATAGCCTGGTCGAACTCGTCGCCGGCAATGCGGATGGACTGCGACACGACAATACCGCCCATAGCGATAACGGCGACCTCGGTGGTGCCGCCGCCGATATCGATGACCATGGAGCCCGTGGGCTCCTCGACGGGCAGGTCGGCGCCGATGGCAGCCGCCATAGGCTCCTCGATCAGATAGGCCTGGCGAGCGCCTGCCTGGATCGTAGCCTCAAAGACGGCGCGCTTCTCGACCGATGTGACGCCGGAGGGAACGCAGACGACGACGCGCGGACGCGGAGTCCACGGATAGCGCTTCTCGGAAGCCTTGTCGATAAAGTAGCGAAGCATGGCCTCGGTGACATCGAAGTCGGCGATAACGCCGTCCTTAAGGGGACGAACGGCCACGATGTTGCCGGGCGTGCGGCCGAGCATACGCTTGGCCTCGATGCCGACTGCCAGGATGCGCTCGTCGTTCTTGTCGATAGCGACAACGGAGGGCTCGCGGATGACGATGCCCTTGCCGCGCACGGAGACGAGCGTATTGGCGGTGCCGAGGTCGATGGCGAGATCGCCCGCATAGCTACCGAAGAACATATCCATCAAAGAAAACAACGCAACTCCTGATGTGTTGGATGATTGCTGGAAAACTACTAGCCCATCATACTAGCGCAAGCCCGGCACCTCACTTGCGGTGAAGCGCCGGGCAGAGCCAAATCTCATAAGGTCACTACTGGTTGTCAGCGGCCGAGAAATCGATATCGAAGGAGGAAACGGCCCAACCGATATGGTTGTCGGAGCGCACGAATTTAACGGTGTACTCCTGCTCGCCGCCCTTGGAAAGCGAAGCCTTCACCTTGGCGGTGGTCTCGGTCATGGACTGATCCATACCCTCAATGGAGACGGTGGCGCCCTGCGGGATCGAGGAGATGATCATCGCCTTGGCGTCCTCGGACAGGCTTGAGGCCAGGCAGGACTCGGCCTTGGCGGTATCGCCGTCACCGGCAGCCTGGAACAAGTCGGTGATGACGGACTCCTGCGAGGGATAGCCCATGCCGCGCGTATAAGCATAGCCAAGACCGCCGGCAGCGATCACGATAAGCAAAAGCAGCACCAGGAAGATCTTAAGACCCGTGTGGCGGTGGCGACGACGAACCTTGGCCTGCCTGCGGTCCTGCTGGACCATCTCGGACTCGGACAGCGTAAAGAAGCCAGTGTCAGAGGGGTCGGGCATAAACTGACCGGTCGCGCCCGTGGGATCGAGCGGGTCGACAGCGGGAGCGTCCATCGCGGGAGCCGGGGCCGTGGACATGGCCGTCTGGGCCGAAAGCGCGGCGAGCGAGTCGTGCACGCGGGCAAGCTCGTCGGCCTGCTCGGGCGTGAGCTGGTAGATGCCGTCGGCCGTAGCGGCGTTAAAGGCATCGAGCGCATCGGAGGGACGGCCGGCGGCGGAAAGCGCTTGGCCCATGCCGGCGTTGAGGGCGCGCGTATCGTCGCGCGGGCCGGCAAAGTCGATAGCCGTACGGTAGGTCTCAACGGCGTCCGCGGGGCGGCCGAGCTTGATGAAGCAGCGACCCAGATCGCCAAGGGCGGCGGCAGGAGCCGGGTTGGCGCCGTCGATGGCAGCCTGACGGAAGGCGGTGCCGGCGTTGGCATAGTCGCCCGACTGGAACAGCGCGTTGCCCAGACCCAGGTAGGCCTTAAACGGCGTGGCGTAGGAAGCATCCTGGGTAGCTGCAGAGAACGCCTGGGCAGCCGTGGTGTAGTCGCCCACCGCGGCGAGCGCCTTGCCGCGGTTGGTGAGCAGGGCGCCGCGCTTGCCATAGGTGCCGTCGTTGAGCGCGGCGGCGTAGGCCTCGGCGGCCTCGGCGTACATGCCCAGATGCATCAGGGCGTTGCCGCGCAGGTGGTCGGCCTCACCCATGATCTCGTTGGGAGTCTTTGCCGCACCAAGCATCTGGGCGGCAGCGGAAAAATCACCCGCGCGATAAGCGGCGCGGCCCTGTTGGATCAGCTGGCTATTCAAGGAAGTCCCCTTTACTCGTGAACGATCTCGACATGAACGATCTCGTCGCCGGCGCGCAGCTGCGAGATGACGTCGAGGCCCTCGATCGTGGTGCCAAAGACGGTATAGCCCGAATCGAGGTTGTGCTGGGCACCCAGGCAGAAGTAGAACTGCGAGCCCGCGGAATCGGGATCCATGGAACGGGCCATGGCAAGTGCGCCGTCAACATGGCTATTACGCGGATTGGTGGCAAACTCGCCCTTGATGCAGTAGCCGGGGCCGCCGGTACCGGGCATGCCGTCGGGGCCCTCAAGGCCGGCAGCGACGTCGGCGCCGGACATATCGCGGGTATTGGGGTCGCCGCCCTGGATCACAAAGCCGGGCACGTAGCGATGGAACTTAAGGCCGTCATAGAAGCCCATAGTGGAAAGCTCGCAGAAGTTCGCCACATGGATGGGGGCGCCCTCACCGTCAAACTTGACCTTGATGGTACCCTTCGACGTCTCGATCACCGCGCACTCGTCACCGACGAGCTGGTACTCGGGCGTATAGAGCTCTTTCTTAAAACCAAACATGTGGTTCCTTCCTCGTGCGTTTAAAGCATATTTGTACGAATTGTAGCAATAAGCACGGGCTTCCATCAATTGCGCACGCAGGTTATGCCGCCGGAGGGCAACAAATTACGAACGTTGCTGCGGCCTCCATGCACTCACGTTGGCGTCGTACTGGTTAAGCGCGCTGTTGCCGCCTTGTGCGATGGGCGCCAGGATCTCGCTCTGACGAGCGCTTAGCGACTCGCCGTCGGGAATGGACAGCGAGATATCCCAGCTCTGGCAGATCACGTCGACACGCTCGTACATCCACTGGGCAAGTTGCTTTAGATGATCGATGTCCTCAGCATAGACCGTGTCGTCCTGAACCTTGAGGTTGTTGAGCTCATCCTGGGTCTTTTTAATCTGATCGCGCAGAGCATAGGCGCTCTGCGACAGCTCCTGGCGGGTGGAGAGCGGTGTGCGCAGATAGCCGTTATTAAACGAATCGATGACCTCGCCAATCTGATCCTCGTCGCTGTACGACACGATGGTCTGGTACAGGCCGTCGAGCCTGGTGTAGAGCTGGTCGTCGGTTAAGACGGTCTCCTCCTGAACGACCTCGGACGCATCCTCTTGCTTGGACTCTTTCTCGGTGGCCTCGCCCTTTTGGCGCGACGGGAAGGTGGTCTTGGCGGCCTGGCCAAACTGGTCGTAGAAGCCGGGCATGACGCCCATGGGATCGGCAGTCACAAACCAATACGCACCACCGCACACGGCGGCGAGCACCGCGATAATGATGAGCGGTTTGGGGATATGGCGCTTGTGCTTGTGATAGGCATCCTCGTCGGGGTGGACCTTGCGCTTGGGCTTTTGCTTTTTGGGCTGGGCATCATCGCGCAGGGACACCGGCGTGGGGATATCGACCTTGGGGATACCAAAGTCCTTATCGAAGGCAGGCAGCACGCAGGTCTCGTTGGGGTCGGCTGCGTCGGAGAGCACCGCGGCGGCAGATGCCGGCGCGTGGGGCACCTCGGTATCGATCTGCTCCTGCGTCAGGCGCGGAAAGCCGGCCGTGCGCCCTGCGGCCAGGTCGGATGCGGCCGCGTCCTCGGAAAGGATGCCTGGCGCGGGGCGTCCACACTTGGGACAGGTACGGTCATGCGGGGACAGACGGGCGCCGCAGCCGTCGCAGAACACGAACTCGGTATGCTCGGGTCCATCGCCCGGACCAACGTATGCGTTGCAATAGGGGCAGAACGAGGCGCCGTCCTCGATGGTCTTTAGGCAATGCGGGCAGATCACGGCATCCTCTTTCCGAAGCAATTCAAACAATTGAGGTTAGAGCATAACATCGACACGGCCCCACAAGCGCAAGGCACCAATTCAACATCGCAGGACATCCCCGAAAGCCGCGGACTACTTCTTTTTCTTGGGCATCGAGACTTTGATGCCCTGGGCCGATTTGGTCACGCGGGAGCGCTTGGCACCGGCACTCTTCTTTTTCTTGGGCTGGGTCTGGGCCACGCCCTCGAGTGCGTGTGCCTCGGCCTCGCGAGCAGTACGGCTCTCACGGCGCTGCGCCATATCGGCGGCAACGCGCTTGGCAAAACGCTCGGCGGTCGATCCCGTCGAGCTCACCTTGCCGCCGCCGCGGCCCAGGCGAACGCGCACGCCACGGCCAAAGCCGGTAGCCGCATGACGGCGAGGGGGCTTAAGCGAGTCCATCATCGTGGCAAGCTTAAAGAACACCGCACAGGTAAAGACGATGATAACCGCCAAGATGACCATCTGGCCCATCGACAGGTTGGCGATGGACAGCAGCTCCGGGAACCCGATAACGCCCGTCAAAATACCGGCGACGACAAACACGAAAAGCACCACGCGCAAGGGCGTGAGCGGCTGCGAGATGCGCCAGATCAGGCTGACACTCGCCGCGCACGACGTGAGCAGGCACATGGTCGAAAGCGTAAGCTGGCTAAAGCCAAATACGCGCGCCACAAAGATATCGAGCGCCGCGGCCAAAATGACCGCAATCGACGCCGGCAGCGCACGCTTAAGCACGTTGGTCAAGAACGACCCCTTCACGCGGGCGTTGTTAGGCTCCAGGCCCAGCACAAAGCCCGGCGCGCCGATGCAGAAGAAGTTGATGAGCGTCATCTGAATGGGCTCGAAGGGATACGGCGGCAGCGCGATGCACAGCGCCGCCAGGCCCATCGAGAAAAGCGTCTTGGTCAGAAAGAGCGCGGCAGAGCGCTGCAGGTTATTGATGGAACGACGGCCCTCGGCCACCACAGCGGGCATCGAGGCAAAGTCGTTATCGACGAGCACGATCTCGGCCACATTGCGCGCGGCATCGGAGCCGGCGGCCATCGCCACGGAGCAGTCTGCCTCCTTGAGCGCCAGCACGTCGTTGACGCCGTCGCCCGTCATGGCCACGGTGTGCCCGCGGCGCTTAAGTGCCTGTACGAGCTCACGCTTCTGCTGCGGCGTCACGCGCCCAAAGACGTGATAGCGGTCCACCGCCGCGTCGAGCTTGGACGGCGTATCGAGTGTCGTGGCGTCCACGTAGGCGTCGGCACCCGGCACGCCCACCACGCGCGCGATCGAAGACACCGTACGCGGGTCGTCGCCGCTGATCACGTTGAGGGTCACGCCCTGCTCGTTAAAGTAGCCGATAGTCTCGGCTGCCGAGGTGCGAATCTCATCGCGGATGGTCACAAAGCCCACGGGATCGGCCTCACCCACCATATCGCCGTCGGGCGTAAAGCCGTCCACGCGCGCCACCACGAGCACGCGGCAGGTATCGGCAAGCTCGGCCACACGATTCTCGACCTGCGCAAATGTGCGATCAGAGAGCACAAACTGCGCGGCGCCCATCACATAGGAGCCCTGAGCAAACGAAGCGCCGCTCCACTTTTTGGACGACGAGAACGGAATGACCGACAGCGGCTCGGAGACCTCGACCGGACGATCGGCGTAGTAGTTGAGCAGCGCCTGGCAGGTCTCGTTGGCATCCGCCGAGGTCGCACGCGCCACGTTGGCAAGCGCAAAGTCGAGCACCGTGGTCTCGACGGGGACAGACGCCTCGTCCGAGTCCGTGCCAAAGCCAACACCCTCAACAGGCAGCGGGTAGGTGCCCTCGACCTCCATACGGCCCGAGGTAATGGTGCCCGTCTTGTCCAGGCACAGCACATCGACACGCGCAAGCGTCTCGATGCAGTAGAGCTGCTGTGCCAGCACCTTACGACGCGCCAGGCGCACCGTGGCGATCGCGAGCACCGACGAGGTCAGCAGCACCAGGCCCTGCGGAATCATGCCCAGCAGGGCACCCACCGTGGACAGCAGCGCCGAAGAAGGCACTCGACCGGCCAGCAGCTCGGAGAAGCACCAGGAAAGCGCGCTATCGCCCGGGGTTCCCGCGGCATCCCACAGCTCGCTCACACTCGAGGTAAAGAGCGCCAGACCAAGCGGAATCATGATAATGCTCGCGAACCGCACGATGGCGTTCAGCGCGTTCATGATCTCGGAATTGACCTTTTTGACGTACTTGGCCTCGTTGTTGATCTTTGCCACGTAGTTATCGGCGCCGACATGGATCACGCGGGCGCGCAGCAGGCCCGAGTCGATAAAGCTGCCGCTCATGAGCTCGGAACCGGGCTGCTTCTTAATAAGGTCGCTCTCGCCCGTCAGCAGGCTCTCGTTCACGAGCGCCTCGCCGGAAACCACCACGGCGTCAGCGGGAATCTGGTCGCCGCGCCCCAGGCGGATAATGTCGTCGAGCACGATCTGGTCCAAGTCGAGCTCCACCTCGGAACCGTCGCGCACCGCGATGGCCTTCTTAGAGGTCAGCAGCGTGAGCTTATCGACCATCTTCTTGGACCGCATGGACTGGATGACGCCAATAGCGGTATTGAGGAACACCACAAACAGGAACGTCAGGTTCTTAAACGAACCGGTCAAAATGACCAGGAACGCCAAGATCACGTTGATCAAATTGAACAGCGTGCAGAGGTTCTCGATGATGAGCTCTTTGACCGACTTGGTCTTGAGCTCCATGTTGCGGTTGATCTTACCGGCGGCGATGCGCTCCTCGACCTCGGCGGTCGAGAGTCCGCGCTCGATATCCGTTGCTGCCATACCACGTCCCATCACGTCGCGTCGGTATAAGAAAAACCGTCCGGACCATGCGAGGTTCGGACGGTCTTACGTTCGATGGTGCCCCATGTTGGATTCGAACCAACGGCCTTCTGCTCCGGAGGCAGACGCTCTAATCCCCTGAGCTAATAGGGCCAACGTTTGGCATTATACCCAAGTGCACCACGGGCTATCAAAATAAAAGAAAAAGCTTTGCAATTCCGAGGAAGACGCGGCGCAACGGCCCACTTTAGAAGGCAAAAGCGAGTCAGATAGTATAAACTCTCATGCACCATATATACACGGCTCGCGATGCGGGCCGTTTTTGCAAAAGTTATCCATCGAGGTGAGAGGCACACCATGATTGCAATTTTAAAGCAGAGCGCCAGCGACGAGGCCGTCGGCCATATCGTCAGCTGGATTGAGAAAAAAGGCCTGAAGACCGACGTCTCGCGCGGCGAGAACGAGACGATCATCGGCCTGGTGGGCGATACGACCAAGATCGACCCGTTCCTGCTCGAGTCCATGGATGTCGTCGAGCGCGTGCAGCGCGTCTCGGAGCCGTTCAAGCGCGCCAACCGCAAGTTCCACCCCGAGGACTCCGTCATCGACTGCGGCCACGGCGTCAAGATCGGCGGCGACCAGTTCCAAGTCATCGCCGGCCCCTGCTCCGTCGAGGGCGAGAACCTCATTCGCATCGCACGCCGCGTAAAGGCCGCCGGTGCCACGATGCTGCGCGGCGGTGCCTACAAGCCCCGCACCTCCCCCTACGCCTACCAGGGCATGGGCCCCGCCGGCCTCGACCTGCTGTGCGAGGCGTCTGCCGAGCTCGACATGCCGATCGTCACCGAGATCATGGACCCGCGCGACGTGCAGGTCTTCCTTGACAAGAAGATTGACGTCATGCAGATCGGCGCCCGCAACGCCCAGAACTTCCCCCTGCTCAAGGAGGTCGGCAAGACCCAGACCCCGATTCTGCTCAAGCGCGGCATGTCCGGCACGATCGACGAGCTGCTTATGGCAGCCGAGTACATCATGAGCGAGGGCAACGACAACGTCATCCTGTGCGAGCGCGGTATCCGCACCTTCGAGACCCGCACCCGCAACACCTTCGACCTTAACGCCGTGCCGGTGCTGCACCACCTGTCGCACCTGCCCGTCGTCGCCGACCCCAGCCACGCCACCGGCTACACCCGCTACGTCGAGCCCATGGCGCTCGCCGCGACCGCCTGCGGTGCCAACGGCCTGGAGATCGAGGTCCACGACGAGCCGAGCCGCGCCTGGTCCGACGGCGCCCAGGCCCTCACCCCCGATCAGTTCGACGACACCATGCGCCGCATCCGAGCCATCCGCGAGGTTGTCTGCCAAGAGACCATGGAGTAGCCCATGGGTACGGTGAGAAACGCGCGCGTTAACCAGGGCGGCCCCAAGTGCGCCGGCATCGTCGGCCTTGGCCTCATCGGCGGTAGCTTTGCCCGCGGCTATGCACAGGCGGGCGTCCGCGTGCTGGCCTGGGACCCCGATGACGATGTCATGACGGCCGCCAGCATGGGCACTGTCGCCGGAGAGCTCAACGACAAGACACTCGGCGAATGCGACATCATCGTCCTGGCTTGCTACCCCGAGGCATGCATCGAGTGGCTCGAGACGCACGCCAAGGCGCTCGCCGACGCCACCGACACCGACGCCATCATGGGCCCCGTGGTGATCGACACGGTGGGCGTCAAGGGCATCGTGTGCGAACGTGCCTTTGAGCTTGCCCGCGAGCACGGCTTTTACTTTGTGGGCGCGCACCCCATGGCGGGCACCCAGTTCTCGGGCTACGCTAACTCTCGTGCCGACCTGTTCCAGGGCGCCCCGCTGGTGCTCGTACCGCCCGCGGTAGACGATGCGCTCAAGCTGGAGCTTTTGGGCCAGGTGCGCGAGATGGTGCGCCCCTTGGGCTTTGGCAAGTTCAGCGTGACCAGCGCCGCCGAGCACGACCGCGTCATCGCCTTCACGAGCCAGCTTGCGCACGTGGTATCCAACGCCTACGTCAAAAGCCCCACCGCCCAGGTCCACCACGGCTTTTCGGCCGGTAGCTACCGCGATCTCACCCGCGTGGCGCACCTCAACCCGCAAATGTGGTCCGAGCTCATGATCGACGACGCCGACGCGCTCGCCTTCGAGATCGACCATCTGATCGAGTCGCTTGGCGCCTACAGCCGTGCGCTCAAGAACCGCGACCAGCGCTATCTGGAGAATCTCCTTGCCGAGGGCGACCGCATTAAGCGCGCACTCGACGACGAAGCCTCCCACTAGACCACCTATCACGCCAGGTCGAAAGGACCGAAGCTTATGGCGATTACCATCGATATCGACACCGCACGCCCCTACCAGGTGCATGTTGGCACGTTTTTGCTGGAGCAGGCGGGACCGCTCGTGCGCGCCACTGCCGGCGGCACCAAGGCCGTCATCGTGACGGACACCAACGTAGGCCCGCTCTACCAGATGCCCGTTAAGCAGAGCCTGGAGGCATCAGGCTACGAGGTGAGCATCTGCACCTTCGAGGCCGGCGAGGCCCATAAGCGCGCCGAAACCTATGTTGCCATTTTGGAGTTTGTGGCCGAGCACGAGCTTTCGCGCTCCGACGTGATCGTGGCACTCGGGGGCGGCGTCGTGGGCGATGTGGCGGGCTTTGTGGCCGCGACCTACATGCGCGGCTGCAAGTTTGTGCAGATCCCGACGAGCCTGCTCGCCATGGTGGATTCGTCGGTGGGCGGCAAGACCGCCATCGACCTGGCTGCCGGCAAGAACTTGGCCGGCGCCTTTTGGCAGCCGAGCGTGGTTATCGCCGACGTGGGGTGCCTGGCCACCCTCACGCCCGAGCAGTTCGCCGACGGCTGCGGCGAGGTCGTCAAGCACGCCGTGATCGCCGACCCGGAGCTTTTCGCCGAGCTGGAGAAGACCCCGCTCACGCTGGAGCTGCTCAACCGCGATGTGGCCCGCGTAGCGCTCATCATCGCCCGCAATATCGACATCAAGCGCGCCGTGGTCGTCGCCGACGAGCGCGAAACCAACCAGCGCAAGCTCCTCAACTTTGGACACAGCGCCGGACACGCCGTCGAGGCCTGCGAGCACTTTGAGCTCGGACACGGCAACTGCGTTTCGATCGGCATGGGCATCATCACGCGCGCCGCGGCCCTGCACGGCGTCTGCGATGCTGCACTGCCCGGTCGTATTGAGGAACTCTGCGCCCGCCACGGCCTCAAGACCCGCTGCGAGCTTTCCGCCGATGCCGTCTTTGCCGAGGCGCTCCACGACAAGAAGCGCGCGGGCGACACCATCGACCTGGTGATTCCGCACGGCATTGGCCGCTGCAGCATCGACCGCACGCCGCTTTCCACTTTCCACGAACTCATTGCCGAGGGCCTCGGCCAGAAGGGAGACGCATCCGCATGCTAGCCCGCATCACCCCGTCCCCGCTTAAGGGCACCGTTCCCGCCATCGCGTCCAAGTCGATGGCGCACCGCCTGATCATCTGCGCTGCGCTTGCCAACGGCGAGACGCACGTCGCCTGTAACACCACCTGCGCCGACATCGAGGCTACGGTGCGTTGCCTTACGGCCCTGGGTGCTCGCATCGAGACCGCCGAGGACGGCTTCCAGGTCCACCCCACCATGAAGAGCATTGAATTTGGCCTGCTCAAGGCCCTAGCCGGCGGCACGCTCGACTGCGGCGAGAGTGGCTCCACGCTGCGCTTTATGTTGCCCGTCGCCTGCGCGCTGGGCGCAGAAGCAACTTTTGTGGGTCAGGGACGCTTAGGCGCCCGCCCGCTGTCCCCGCTCTCGGACGAGATTATCGCCGCCGGCTGCGACCTGCAGGGTCTGGGCGGTTTTCCGCTCAAGACGAGCGGCCGCATGCGCCCGGGCACCTTTGTGCTTCCGGGCAACGTGAGCTCGCAGTATATCTCCGGCCTGCTGCTGGCGGCCCCGCTACTGGCCCAGCCCTCCTGTGTGCAGGTGACCGGCCTCATCGAGAGCCGCCCCTATATCAACCTGACCATCCAGGCCATGAAGGCCTTTGGTGTCGAGGTCAACGTCGAACGTATCCCCGCCAAGGACGGCCAGCCCGAGGTCACGAACTTCCGCGTAAACAGCGGATCGTACCGTACGCCCGGCAGCGTAGCCGTCGAGGGAGACTGGTCCAACGCCGCCTTTTGGCTGTGCGCCGGCGCCATCGGCACCGACCCCATCACCGTGGAGGGCGTGTCGCTGAGCTCCGCGCAGGGCGACCGCAACGTGCTTGCCGCGCTTTCGCGCTTTGGCGCCCGCATCGTGCGCTCCACCAACGCCGCCACCGTGCAGTCCGACAAGCTCGCCGGCTTTGAGATGAGTGCCCACGACATTCCCGACCTGGTGCCTGTTATCTCGGCCGTGGCCTCGCTGGCACAGGGCCGCACCTTTATCCGCGATTGCGCCCGTCTGCGCATCAAGGAATCCGACCGCCTGGTCACCACCACCCGCGAGCTCACCGCGCTGGGCGCGCAGGTGCGCATTGCCGGCGATGACCTCATCATCAAGGGTGTCGATGCCTTCACCGGCGGCGAGGTCGATTCGCACAACGACCACCGCATCGCCATGATGGCTGCCATCGCTGCGAGCCGCGCCACTGGCGAAGTTGTGATCCACGGCGCCGAGGCCGTCAACAAGTCCTATCCCGATTTCTTTGACCACTACCGCCTGCTGGGCGGCAAGGTCACGCTCGAGGAGGAATAGCATGTCCTCGACCTTTGGCAACGTCTTGCATCTGAGTATCTTTGGCCAGTCGCACTCCCCCGCTATCGGCTGCTCACTCGACGGCATTCCTGCCGGTATTGCCGTTGACCAGGAGCAGCTGCAGGCCTTTTTGGACCGTCGTGCCCCCGGTCGCGACGAGACCGCAACCAAGCGCCACGAGGCCGACGCCGCGCATATCATTGCCGGCGTGGTCGATGGACATACCACCGGCGCGCCCATTGCCGCGATTATCGAGAACACCAACACGCGCTCCAATGATTACTCCGAGCTGCGCTGCAAGCCCCGTCCCGGACATGCGGACTTCCCCGCGCGCGTGAAGTATCACAACATGCACGATGTTGCTGGTGGCGGGCATTTTTCCGGCCGCCTAACGGCACCCTTATGCATCGCCGGCGGCATTGCGCTACAGGCACTCGAGGCCCGCGGCATTCAGGTCATGGCGCACGCCGCGCAGATCGGCGGCATCTCCGACCTGCCGATGGACGATATGGTCTATCGAGAGGCCGACCGCAAGGCGATCCTTACGAACGACCTGCCGTGCATTGACGCCGCCGCAGCCGGCCGCATGCGCGAGGAGATTCTGGCCGCGCGCGATGAACTCGACAGCATCGGCGGCATCGTGGAGTGCGGCATTTACGGGCTTCCCACGGGCATCGGCGACCCCATGTTCGACGGCATCGAGAACCGCATCGCGCAAATCGCGTTTGGCATTCCCGCCGTAAAGGGCGTGGAGTTTGGCATGGGCTTTGCCGTGGCCGCCATGCGCGGCAGCGAGAACAACGATCCGTATCGCATCGATGCCGAGACCGGCGAGATCGAAGTCGAGTCCAATAACGCCGGCGGCATCCTGGGCGGTATTTCGACCGGCGCGCCCGTCATGTGGCGCATGGCCGTAAAGCCGACGCCCTCAATTGGCCGCGAGCAGCAGACCGTAGACATGGACGCCATGGAAAATGCCGAGCTCTCGGTCCACGGCCGTCACGATCCCTGCATCGTCCCGCGCGCTGTCCCCGTAGCCGAGGCAGCCGCCGCCCTCGCGATTTGGGACGCCCTCCTCGAGGACGCAGGCCAGCTTTAGTCCACCCACCCCAAGGGTAGTTAATTTGGGACGGGGCTATTTTAGCTACCCCCATATGCCAGTTGATATTTGCCTTGGCACCCATCGATTCGACGACAGTCAAAGGGTAGCTAAAAAAGCCCCGTCCCAAATTAACTACCCCAGGCAACCATTCACGAAAGGGGTCTAGATGGACCTTGCCGATATTCGCCAGACCATCGATGCCATCGACACCACGCTCCTCAACAGCTTTGTCGAGCGCATGGACATTGCCACCGAGGTCGCCAAGTCAAAAATCGAGATGGGCAAGGCCGTCTTCGACCCCGCCCGCGAGCGCTCCAAACTCAACAACCTCGCCAGTCGCGCACCCGAGCGCTACGAGGCCCAGACCATCACCCTGTTCCGCCTCCTCATGAGCATGAGCAAGGCCGAGCAGCAGCGCTACATCAACGAGCTCAAGGGCATCACGGTGTCGCAAAAGGCCCATGCCACGGCCGCAGCCTTTGACACACCCTTCCCCCAGACGGCCACCGTCGCCTGCCAGGGCGTCGAAGGCGCCTACAGCCAGATCGCCGCATGCAAGCTCTTCGACGTGCCGGATATCGCCTTCTTTGAGACCTTTGAGGGCGTCATGCGCGCCGTACGCGACGGCTTCTGCGAGTTTGGCGTGCTGCCCATCGAAAACTCAACCGCCGGCTCGGTCAACGCCGTCTACGACCTGCTCGCCCAGTTCGACTTCCATATCGTGCGCTCGCTGCGCCTCAAGATCGACCACAACTTGCTCGTCAAGCCCGGCACCAAGCTCGCGGACATACGCGAGGTCTACAGCCACGGTCAGGCCATCGCGCAGTGCGCTAGCTTTATCGAGGCGCACGGTCTGCACGCCACCAAGTACCCCAACACCGCCATGTCGGCCGAGATGGTCGCCAGCTCCGAGCGCACCGATGTTGCCGCCATCGCATCGCGTAGCTGCGCGGCACTCTATGGCCTGGAGGTGCTGGAACCCAATATCCAGGACTCTGACAACAACTACACGCGCTTTGTCGTCATCAGCCGCGAGCCGCGCGTCTATCCCGGTGCCAACCGCACCTCGCTCATGATCACCACGGCCAATGAGCCGGGTGCCCTCTATCGCGTGCTCGAGCGCTTCTACGCGCTCAGCATCAACCTCATCAAGCTCGAGAGCCGCCCCATCCCCGGCCGCGACTTTGAGTTTATGTTCTACTTTGATCTGGACTGCCCCTTTGGCAGCAAGGCCCTCGACGACCTGCTCGATTCCATCGACGACGTGTGCGAGAGCTTCACCTACTTTGGCAGCTACACGGAGGTGCTCTAGATGACCGATACCGCCGCAACCCGTCCCTACGGCGTACTGGGCCGTGTGCTGGGCCACAGCTACACCCCGACCATCTACAAGGAGCTCGCGGGGCTTGAGTACGTGCGCTTTGAGCGCGAGCCCGAGGACCTCCAGGCCTTTATGACCGGCGACGAATGGGAGGGCACCAACGTGACCATCCCCTACAAGCGCGCCGTCATGGACTACCTGGACGAGTTGAGTCCCCTGGCCGAGCGCATGGGCAACGTCAACACCATCACACGCCTACCTGACGGTCGCCTGCGCGGCGACAACACCGACTACTTTGGTTTTCGGTGCCTGGTCGAGGAGTTGGGCGTTGAGGTTGCCGGCAAGAAGGCCCTCGTGCTCGGTGCCACCGGCGGCGCCGGCACCACGGCAAGTATGGTGCTGGGAGACATGGGCGCCATCGTCGTACCCGTGGGTCGCACGAGCGAAGTCAACTACAGCAACATCGCGCAGCAGTCCGACGCCGCCCTGCTCGTCAACTGCACGCCTGCCGGCATGTTCCCCCACTGCCCCGACGCGCCTTGCACACTCGAAGGGCTCGATGCGCTCGAGGGCGTTATCGACATTGTCTACAACCCCGCTCGCACGGGACTCATGCTCGAGGCCGAGCGCCGCGGCATCCCCTGCATCGGTGGCCTGCTCATGCTTGTTGCCCAGGCGGCACAAGCTGTCGAGCGCTACACCGGCCAAGTCACCCCGCGCGAGCGCATCCTGGACGTAGCGGAGCGCCTGTCACGCCGCGAACAGAACATCGCGCTGATCGGCATGCCGGGCTCGGGCAAGACCCGCGTGGGCGAGCAGATCGCCCTGCTCACGGGTCGCGAGCACATCGACCTGGATCGCGCCCTCGAGGAGCGTCTGGGCATGCCCTGTGCCGACTTTATCGTCAAGCGCGGCGAGGCCGCCTTCCGCGAGCAGGAGACGGCGGCGCTGGCCGACATCTCCAAGCGCAGCGGCCTGGCGCTCTCCACCGGCGGCGGCGTGGTAACGCGCGACGAGAACTACCCGCTGCTGCACCAGAACAGCCAGATCGTGATGCTCAACCGCAAGCTCGACGAACTCGCTCATAAGGGACGCCCCATCACCGCCCGCGACGGCGTCGACAAGCTCGCCGAGCAGCGCATGCCGCGCTACCGCGCTTGGGCCGACTACATCATCGACTCACGCGACTGCGCCGCCAACACCGCCCAAGCCCTCCTCGACACCATCCCACCCGCTCTCTAACCAAAACCACCACAAAGGGGACAGGCACCTTTGTGGTGGTTTTCCAATCGCAAAGGAAGCAACCATGAAAGCACTCGTCATCAACGGCCCCAACCTCAACATGCTCGGTATTCGCGAGCCGGGCATCTATGGCAGCGACAACTACGACCGCTTAGTGCAGATCTGCCAGGAAGCGGGCACCGCTCAGGGCTTTGACGAGATCGAGGTCTTCCAGTCCAACCACGAGGGCAGCATCGTCGACAAGATCCAGGAGGCCTACGGCAAGGTCGACGGCATCGTCATCAACCCGGCGGCCTACACGCACACGAGCGTCGCGATCCTCGATGCCCTCAAGGCCGTCGCCATCCCTGCCGTCGAGGTACACATTAGCGCCGTAGAGACGCGCGAAGACTTCCGTCAAGTGAGCTATGCGCGCCTAGCCTGCTTCGTCACCATCACCGGCGAAGGCCTCCAGGGCTACGCACACGCGATGGAGCTGCTGAGGGAGCATCTCGAAAAGTAAGCAAACGGTGACAATTCACGAACGCTGATTCGCGTGACTACAACGCCAGTGCCGGCAGCAGCAATCTCGCTGCTGCCGGCATTTTATTACTGGCATATAATCGTTGCAGTCACACATTGTCTGGAGACCCGCATGCTGAGCATTCATCTGGGAGATTACCCCGTCTCCATCTACGATACCAAGACCTTCTTTAGGAACTCGTACTTGGATTCATGGTTCGAAGACCCCATGGCTGCGCAAATTATTAAAGGCGTTGACGGATCGGAGTTCATCGGCTCTCACAACATCATAAGCAAGCAGCTGGGCTCGATCAGCCCGCTCGAGTTATCCGGCGGAGTAAAGACGCTCCTGCTTGTCCGCAATCTCCCCAACATGGTCTTTAATGCTTCCACCTGCGGCGATAACTGCGCCCGTTGGCTGCTCAAAATTGGCAAAGAACAGGATGTGCTGGTAACCCTTTACCACGTCATGAAGTTCCCCTGGAAGCGTTTTGAGATTCGCATCGATAACGATGGCTGCATCGTCAGGAACATGCAGGAGTTTGTTGGCGCCACGAATGATTTTCTGGATGTTGAAGATGCGACTAGAATGCCGCACTAAGTTCTATTGCCGTAATCGCTGAATGCGGTTGCGAAAGACTTATCGGAGTGTTCGAGGGCAGAGCAGTAAGCCACGCAAAACGTTTAAAACCAAGGCTACGCCCATGCGTTGGAGTCGCTGAAAGGCCAATCCACATCAGCAAGACGAAAAAAGCCCGGACCACCTAGCGGTCCGGGCTTAATAAACGATGGTGCTCCATGGCGGATTCGAACCGTCGACCTTGGGATTAGAAGTCCCCTGCTCTATCCAACTGAGCTAATGGAGCAAATAACCGCACGCCCAAGCAAGCGCAAGCCTGTCAGGCGCAAGTAATTATAACCTAGTTGAACTGCTCGCGGTACGCCTTGCAGACCTCATCGACCGGGCCGTCCATGCGAAGGTCACCCTTTTCAATCCAAACGGCACGCTGGCAGATGCGCTCAACCTGCTCCATGGAGTGCGAAACGAACAGAACCGTCACGTCGCCGCTCTGGATAAAGTGCTGGATGCGGGCCTCGCACTTCTGCTGGAAGAACACATCACCGACGGATAACGTCTCGTCAACGATCAGAATATCGGGCTCGGTAATCGTCGCGATTGCAAAGGCGATACGCGCCACCATGCCCGAGGAGAAGTTCTTAAGCGGCATATCGACAAAGTTCTGAAGCTCAGCGAACTCAATAATGCCGTCAAAGTTGGCGTCGATGAACTCCTTGGTATAGCCGAGCAGGGCGCCGTTCAGATAGATGTTCTCGCGGGCGGTCAGCTCGGGGTCAAAGCCGGCACCAAGCTCAATCAGCGGCGCAATGTTACCGTGCACCTTAACGCTGCCCTCGCTAGGCTCAAGCACGCCAGCGATAATCTTGAGCATCGTAGACTTGCCGGAGCCATTGGTGCCGACCAGACCCACGACCTCGCCGCGATGAATATCGAACGAGATGTGCTTAAGCGCCCTAAACTCCTCAAAGAACAGCTCGTGCTTGGCAAGCTTGATGAAGTACTCCTTGAGGTTGGTCAGCGACTCGGACGCCATGTTAAAGATCATGGTGACGTCGTCGACCTCGACAGCCAGAGGCTGCTCGCTGTAATCAACAACAGATTCAGTCATCACAGCACTCCTTAGATGTAGAGGATGAACTTGCGCTCGGACTTATGGAACACGGTATAGCCAATAACAAGCGCAAGAACCGCCCAAGCAACGCACATACCAAACGTCATAAGCGAGGGCGTAGTCTGGAACAGGAAGATATCGCGCATAAACTGCAGGTAGTTATACATGGGGTTCGCATAGACCAGAATGCGCACGAGATGCGGCATTTGCGCAACGAAGTCGGTCGTCCAGAAAATAGGCGTAATGTAAGTCCACGCCGTAATGACGACGCTCCACAGATGCATGACATCGCGGAAGAAGACCGTGAGGGCGGAGAGCATCATGCCCAGGCCCATGCAGAAGCACATAAGCAGCAGTAGGCAGACCGGCAGCAGAATCAGGTGCCAAGAAGGCATAAAGTGGAACCACAGCATAACGATGGCAACGGCGACCAGCGAGAAGGCAAAGTTAACCAGCGAGAAGAGCACCTTCTGTACTGGGAAGACCCAACGGTGCACCTTAACCTTCTTGAGCAGCGGGGCAGCACCCACGATCGACGTCAGGGCCTGGTTCGTAGACTCGGACATGACGGCAAAGGTGACGTTACCCACGATCAAGTACAGCGGGTACATCTCGGGCGTAATTGAGCCATTGCGGCCCTGGGCGAAAATCGTCGAGAACACGATGGCCATGACGATCATCATCAGCAGCGGGTTGAGCACCGACCATGCAACGCCCAGAACGCTACGGCGATACTTGATCTTAAAATCCTTGGTAACCAGCTGACGAAGGATAAACGCGTCCTTCTCAAATTCGTTCTTAGCAAACGTCGCAGGCAGACTGCGAGTTTCTTGTTGCTTTGTCTGATCCGACACGGATGCAACTCCTTTACTCGTAATCGTTGACAAACGAACAGTATAGACCCGACGGCCATGCAAACGATTCGCGCAACAAAACTGGAGAACTAACCCACATCTTAGGATGCCAAGCCCAAACGGCTATACTTTCAAGGATTGAACGTATAAGGAGCATTGAGTGAATTCTGAATCCATCGCCGTCATCATCCCCTGCTACAACGAAGCGCCCACGATCGGCAAAGTCATCGACGACTTTCACCGCGAGCTTCCGCAAGCGACGGTCTATGTCTATGACAACAACTCGTCGGACGATACCTCACGCATCGCCACCGAGCACGGCGCCACGGTCCGCTTTGAGCCCCGTCAGGGAAAGGGCAACGTATGCCGCCAGATGTTTCGCGACATCGACGCCGATTGCTACCTGATGGTCGACGGCGACGACACCTATCCCGCCGAGGCGGCCAAGGCCCTCTGCGAGCCCATCCTTAACGGTACGGCCGACATGACCGTAGGCGATCGCCTTTCAAACGGCACCTACGCCGAGGAAAACAAGCGCGCCTTCCACGGCTTTGGCAACAATCTGGTCCGCGCCATGATCAAGTGGATCTATGGCTACAGCTTCGATGACGTCATGACCGGCTACCGCGCCATGAGCCGCCCGTTCGTTAAAACCTTCCCAGTGCTTTCCGAGGGCTTTCAGATCGAAACCGAGCTCTCGATCCACGCCGTCGACCACCGCTGGCGCATCAAAGATGTGCCCATCGAGTACCGCGACCGTCCCGAGGGTTCCGAGTCCAAACTCAACACAGTGAGCGACGGCATTAAAGTCGTTGCGATGATCGGCACGCTGTTCAAGGACTACCGCCCGCTGAAGTTCTTCAGCCTCGTTGCGCTTCTGTTCGCGGTATTCGGACTCGCCCTGGGCATGCCCATCGTTGTCGAATATTTCCAGACCGGCCTCGTCCCGCGCTTCCCCACCGCTATGCTCGCCGCCTCGTTTATGTTCCTGTG
This sequence comes from Collinsella aerofaciens, assembly GCF_039758965.1. Lineage (GTDB taxonomy): Bacteria > Actinomycetota > Coriobacteriia > Coriobacteriales > Coriobacteriaceae > Collinsella > Collinsella aerofaciens_BR. The sequence goes on from NZ_JBDMSL010000002.1 coordinate 127,723, forward strand.
CGGCCTGAGCCTTGCGACCGGCTTCATCCTAGATTCTGTAGCAAAGGTCGAAAAAAAGCAGTGGGAGGTCAACGTGTACAGCAAATACGCCTACGACGACCAGCCCGGCCACCCTACTTCCAAGCCAAGCGAGAGGTAGATCTTCCGCAAAATACTATTGGCACCACTGCGCAGATAGCCACCAACAAGAAAAGCCGCCGTTAAAGAACGGCGGCTTTTACTCTCGAAAAGTTAATAGCGGCTAGAGCGTCTTGATGTACTCCCCCAGCTCTTCCTCCCAGTCGGGCATGTGGAAGCCGGCAGCCTCGAGCTTGGACAGGTCGAGCGCGGAGTGGGTCGGGCGCGGGGCGATGGGGCCCGCGGCGCTCGCGTAGTAGTCGGCGGTCGATACCGGCACGACCCTGTCCCCGTTGCCGTTGGCGGCCTCGAAGACGGCGCGGGCGATGTCGGCCCAGCTCTTCACGGCGCCGGAGCCGGTGCAGTCGTAGGTGCCGTAGGGGGCGTGCGTCCCCAACACGTGGAAGATGGCCCCGGCCATGTCGCGCGTGAAGGTCAGGCGGCCCAGCTGGTCGTCAACGACCGTGACCTGCCCGAGCCCGTCATCGGGGTCGGCGACGCGGTCGGACAGGCCCTTCATGGTCTTCACGAAGTTGCGGCCCTCGCCGATGACCCAGCTGGAGCGCATGATGTAGTGGCGCGGGCACCCGGCCACGGCGATGTCGCCGGCGGCCTTGGTCTGGCCGTAGACGGACAGCGGGCTGAGGGGCTCGTCCTCGTCATGCACCTCGGCGGTGCCGTCGAAGACGTAGTCGGAGGAGACGTGCACGAGCGTGATGCCGTGCTCGGCGCAGGTGCGGGCGAGCAGCGCCGGTCCGGTCGCGTTGGCCTTCCAGGCGGTGGCGCGGCCCTCGGGGGTCTCCGCCCTGTCGACCGCCGTGTAGGCGCCGCAGTTGATCACGGTGCCGTAGAGCGACCAGTCGTACTGTGTGTAGGCGTCCGGGTCTGACATGTCGAAGGTGTCGATGTCGCAGAAGTCGAAGTCCTTGGCGACGCCGCGCTCCTCCGCCAGCCTGCGCACAGCATGGCCCAGCTGGCCGTTGCAGCCGGTGACGAGCGTCCTCTTGGGCGCCATCGGGACGACGTCCTTGAGCATCGGGTGGTTCAGGTCCGCCTCGGATACAGTGGCCTCATCGAGCGGGATCGGCCACTCGATGGCGAGCTCGGGGTCGGCGAGGTTCACGAAGGTGTAGGTCTTCTTGAGCTCGAGGGACCAGTGGGCGTCCACCAGGTAGGTGTAGGCGGTGCCGTCCTCCAGGGCCTGGAAGGAGTTGCCCACGCC
>NZ_JBDMSL010000003.1:0-120986 GCF_039758965.1 Collinsella aerofaciens
ACGGCAGGCCCCGCCGACCGATTGCAAGCGGTCGGCGGGGCCATTGTGGCTCTTGACAGCGGATTGGGTCATATGAGCGAAAACCCGCCAGAGCGAGCAAGGTGCCTTGAAACAAGGCGGCATTGACCTTCTGGTCATGCCGCCGAAGTTGAAAGGCAGATTGCCGCTCTGGCGGGCTTGCAGCGTCAACTGGTTACGCGGGTTGGTAAACCCGCGTAACCCCCTAGTACATCTTTGCGCCGGCGGGGATGGAAGCGTCGAGCTGAATCAGGTTGAGGCGCTCCTCGCCCTCCTCCTCGTGGATGGCGCTGATCAGCATACCGCAGCTGGGAATACCCATCATCTTGCGCGGAGGCAGATTGGTGATGGCGAGCAAGGTCTTGCCGACCAGGTCCTCGGGCTCATAGTAGCCATGGATGCCGGAGAGGATGGTGCGGTCGGTGCCGGTGCCGTCGTCGAGCGTAAAGTTCAGCAGCTTCTTGGACTTCTTGACGGCCTCGCATGCCTTGACCTTCACAGCGCGGAAATCGCTCTTGGAGAAGGTATCAAAGTCGACGAATTCCTCGAACAGCGGCTCAACGGCGATCTTGGAGTAATCGAGCGTGGGCTTGAGCGGCTTAACGAACGGGCTTGCGGCGTTGCCGGCCTCGGCAGCCTTGGCAGCGGCGGCACCGGACTGGAAACCCTTCTCGGGCTTCATGTGCGGGAACAGCAGGACGTCGCGAATGGAAGCCTGGTTGGTGAGCAGCATGACCACGCGATCGATACCGATGCCGATGCCGCCCGCGGGAGGCATACCGTACTCGAGGGCGCGCACGTAGTCCTCGTCGTACTCCATAGCCTCGTCGTCGCCGCCGGCCTTCTCAGCCATCTGGGCAGCAAAGCGCTCGGCCTGGTCGACCGGGTCGTTGAGCTCGGAGAATGCGTTGGCGTACTCGTGGCCGGCGATGACCAGCTCAAAGCGGTGCGTCAGGCGCGGATCGTCCTCAAAACGCTTGGCAAGCGGGCTGACCTCGATGGGGTAATCGCATACGAAGGTCGGGTTGACGATGGTGTCCTCGCCCAGCTCATCGTAAATCTCGGCGATGATCTTGCCAGCAGTCCACTCGGGCTTAATCTCCAGGCCCTTCTCGCGTGCGGCGGCGGCAAGCTCCTCGACCGGCGTGTCGATGGTGACCTGCTTGCCGAGCACGTCCGAGACGATGTCGGTCATGGGACGGCTTGCCCACTCACCGGAAAGATCGATGGTCTGACCCTGGTACTCAATGACCTCGGGGTTGCCGATGGCCTTGTTGGCAGCCTTGATGACACCCTGGGCGAGTGCCTTCATGCCCTCGAGATCGGAGAAGGCACGATAGGCCTCCATCGTGGTGAACTCGGGGTTGTGGGTGAGGTCCATACCCTCGTTGCGGAAGATGCGGCCAATCTCGAAGACACGCTCAAAGCCACCGACGATGCAGCGCTTGAGGTGCAGCTCGGTAGCAATGCGCAGGTAGCACTCTTGATCGAGCGCGTTGAAGTGCGTGATGAACGGCTTAGCCGTAGCGCCACCCTGGATAGTCTGCAGAATGGGGGTCTCGACCTCCATGTAGCCGTCGGACTCCATAAAGCGGCGGAAGGTGGAGAGAATCTGCGAGCGCTTGCGGAAGGTCTCGCGAACATCGTCGTTGGCAATCAGGTCGACATAGCGCTGACGATAGCGGGTCTCCTTGTCGGAGAGGCCATGGAACTTCTCGGGCAGCGGGCGAACGGCCTTGGAGAGCAGCGTCGCGCTCTTGGGGGCGACGGAAAGCTGGCCACGCTTGGTGCGCACGACCACGCCGGTCACGCCCAGGATATCGCCCAAGTCGAGGGCCTTAAGCGTGCTCCAGGCCGCCTCGTCCATGTCGTTAATACGGCAGAACAGCTGAATCTCGGCGGTAGCGTCGCGCACGACGATAAACATGATCTTGCCCTGACCGCGCTTGGCGACCACGCGGCCGCCGATCTTCACGACGTCCTCAGTATCCTCGCCATCGGCAAGATCGGCATATTTGGCCTCAATGTCAACGACATAGTCCTCGATCTCGGAGTGCTCGGGATAGGGGTTCTGGCCCGCCTCGAACAGGGCGGCGCGCTTTGCCAGACGCGTGGCGCGCTCGTCGTTGAGCGTCGAGGCCTGATCGGCGACGTTCTGGTTCTCTGCCATAAGTTAGCTCCTCAAACTAAAACGCTCCCCAGGATTCGGTCCCAGGGAGCGAAAACATACCTTTACGCGGGACCGTGGTCTAGCGTGCGATCTTGGCGATGGTGTAGACGCGGGTCTTGCCAGAAGGCGTAACGACCTCAACGGAGTCGCCCTCGCCGTGACCGATGATGGCGTGGCCGACCGGAGACTCGTTAGAGATCTTGTGCTCGAGCGAGTTGGTCTCGGTGGTACCGACGAGTGTGACTTCCATGACCTCACCGTTGGGATCGATCAGAGAAACGGTGGAACCGATGGAGACGGTCAGATCGCCCGTGGTGGCAGCAACCTGAGCGTTGGCGAGGATGGCCTGAATCTCGGCAATGCGAGCAGCATTCTGGGCCTGCTTGTCCTTGGCGGCATCGTACTCGGAGTTCTCCGAAAGGTCGCCGAACGCGCGGGCTTCCTTGATGTCCTCGACGATCTCCTTGGCGTAATCGCCCTCACGCCAAGCGAGCTCCTCGACGAGCTTCTGGCGGCCCTCAGCGGTCAGTACGATCTGGCTTGCGTCCATACGGATATCTCCCCAACTATGATGTAACGATCAACTGTCAACAAAACGAAAAAGACCGGCTAGCCTGCGGGCAAGCCGGTCAGGTGCTCACCCCAAAGGGATGGGACTACTCTGCGTCCGCGTCGCTGTCCTCTGCCTGCTTTTTCTTGGCAGCAGCGAGCTTGGCCTCGAGCTCTGCGATCTCCTTGTCCTCCTTGGACTCCTCGACCACAACGTCCTCGGCCTGCTTGGTTTCGCCCTTATCGTCGCCCTCCATACCCTCGCGGATATTCTTGACGGTAGAGCCGAGAGACTTGCCGAGCTTCGGCAGGTTCTTAGGCCCGAAGATGATCAAGACAACGATGAGAATAATGATGAGCTCAGGAGCCCTCAGTCCAAACATGTAGACCTCCACAATACAGCGAGACAAGCTCGAATGAGTATACCGCGGGTGCCGCGGTATCACAACAATAGCTAAAAAAAGGGACCGCAAGAAGCGGTCCCTTCTCATGCTCTGGTCGGGTTGACTGGATTTGAACCAGCGACCCCTGCGTCCCGAACGCAGTGCTCTACCAAACTGAGCCACAACCCGTTAGCTCGACTATAGTAACAAAGATTTTCGCCGCGTGCTAGAGAAATTTTTATTTCTTTGGCGCGTCGATTTGAACCGTGTTGGGAATAAGCTCAGTCGTGCAGGCCCACCAGCCATTTTGCTGGGCAGCTCCCGCAAGATGGGCTGCTGCAGCGACGGTATCACAAATGGCAAACGAGCAGGCACCCGAACCGCACACGTCCACGGCAACGGTTCCCTCCTGTGCGCGCAGCCAGTCGAGAACCGCCTGGATCCGCGGCTCCATCTGCGCGGATATGACGCCCAGATTGTTATGAACGAGCGCATATGCCGCCTCGGCATCGCCGGCGCGTAAGACAGAAGCAATCGCATCGGGTTTTTCCGCGGGCACCGGGCTCTCATCAAATCGTCGATACGCTTCAACCGTTGAAACGCTCGTCTCGTGCGGTTTGACCAATACGACAGGTGTCGCCGGAAGCACAGGATACTCAGTGGCCAGCACATCTCCCCCGCCGACGTAGAGTGCGGGACTCGTGTGCAAAAAGAACGGCACGTCGGCGCCGATACCGCGAGCGATGTCATCGAGCGCGGGGTCGGCACGGTCGATACCCCACAGCTCGGCCAAGGCAACGATGACCGCAGCGGCATCCGTCGAGGGGCCTCCCAGGCCGGCGCACAGCGGGATACGCTTTTCGATCGTCACGCACACGTTGGCATCGCGACCGTAACGCTCGGCCATAGCGATTGCCGCCCGATAGGCCGTATTTTTTTGCATGGGAAAATCGGATGCCGGAACCGTCTGGACGGTCAACGCCTGCGCCGGCGTGACCGTCACGGCATCGGCTAGACCGACGGCTGCCATCAGGGAATCGACCCTGTGATAGCCGCGGGCGTCGCGCTCGGTATGAACCCCCAGATAGAGGTTAATCTTTGCCGGCGCGGTAAGGATGAGGGACCGATCGGTCACCGTTAGTGCTCCTCGAGCTGGTTGCCGAGCGGGGTAAAGATATGTTCGCCGCTCTCGGGGTCGAACAGTTCGACCTGGCCGGTAAGGACATCGATGTACTGGTAGGACTGACGCGATTTGCGGCCGCGACGCTCGTCAACCTCAACGATAAAGACAGCGGGGTGGACGCTCTTGATGGTGCCCATGCGCTCGATGACGCGGGTACGGCCCATGTTGGCCTTAACCTTGACGCGATCGCCCACCATATCGGTCAGCTTCTCGTGGATGTCGTCGACGTGATTGACTTCCATCTCTTCCATGAATAGGGCCTCCAGAGGGTGCAATTCAAAAAGGGGATAATACCCCTAAGATAGACAAAACTCTAATACTATAGCACCCTGTTGCAGCCATACGCAAGCAGCTAAAAAAGCCCGGTCCCAAATTGACTACTTACAGACTATCGGTGTCGAGGACGATGGTGAACGGACCGTCGTTGACCAGGTCGACCTTCATATCGGCGCCAAAGATACCGTGCGCCACATGCTCAACGTCCTGAGCGACGAGTGTCAGAAAGTACTCGTAAAGTTCGTTAGCGACATCGGGCGCGCCGGCGTCCGTAAACGACGGACGGCGGCCGTGGCGGCAGTCGGCAAACAGCGTGAACTGCGACACCACGAGCACCTCGCCGTCGACATCCGCCAGCGCCAAGTTGGTCTTGCCGTTCTCATCCTCGTTGATACGCAGCCCGCGGAGCTTGCCCCACAGCTTGTCGGCTTCGGCGCGTGTGTCGCCGTGGCCCACGCCCAGCAGCACCAGGTAGCCGCGTCCAATACGGCCCACGCACTCGCCGTCGACTGTCACGCCGGCGTTGAGCACGCGCTGTACCACCGCACGCACGGCCTACTCCTCGCCCGTCAGCTTAGCGGACAGATGCTCGAGCGCATGGAAACGATGGCTGATGGCGTTCTTCTCGTCCGTCGTGAGCTCGGCCATGGTCTTGCCCGGCGTATCGACCGGCAGGAACAGCGGGTCGTAGCCAAAGCCGTGATCGCCGCGGCCCTCGTGCGCGATAACGCCCTCGCAGGCGCCCTCGCCATAGGTGACCAGGCCGTCCGTATCGATAAGCGCGACGACGCTCATAAAGCGCGCGGTACGATCCTCGTCTGCCACGCCTTCCAGGTTAACGAGAAGCTTGGCGTTGTTGGCGGCATCGTCGCCATGCACGCCCGCATAGCGCGCGCTATACACGCCCGGCTCGCCGTCCAGCGCGTCGACGACCAAGCCAGAATCGTCGGCGATGGCCATAAGGCCCGTCTCCTCAACGGCAGCCTGCGCCTTGATGATGGCGTTCTCCAAAAACGTCGTGCCGTTTTCCTCGGGGTCCTCAAAATCGCCCAGCTGACCGAGCGCCACAAAGCGCACCTCGGGCATGACCTTGCCCAAAATGGCCTCGATCTCGGTGAGCTTATGGGCGTTGCCGGTTGCCACGACGATGGTCGCCGCCGGGTCGAGGGTGTCGATGTCAATCTTCTCAAGTGCCATAGCTGGTCTCCTTTGTCTCTATAGCAATGCCGAGTTGAGGACGACGAGGACTTCGGCCTCTCTCCCGTCTCAATCAACGGCAGTCTTATACTTCGACGTTTTCCCAGATAAAACCTGCCAAAATAAACCTGTCCCTTTTTGGCAGGTTAGGCGAGGGCTTGGCGCTGAAGCTCGATGAGCTCGGCGATACCCTTATCGCCCAGGTCGAGCAGGGCGTTGAGACGCTTGCGGTCGAAGGGCGCCTGCTCGCCGGTACCCTGGAGTTCGATCATCTCACCGGTGTCGGTGGCGACGAGGTTCATGTCGACCTCGGCGTGGCTGTCCTCGGAATAATCCAAGTCGAGCAGGGTGTTGCCGTCGACGACGCCCATGGAAATGGCGGCAACCTGGCCCGTGAGCGGGATGCGCTCGAGTTTGCCCGCCTCGACCCACATGGCAAGGGCGTCGTGCAGCGCCACCCAGGCGCCGGTAATGCTCGCCGTACGCGTGCCGCCATCGGCCTGGATCACATCGCAGTCGACGGTAACGGTGTACTCGCCGAGCGCCTTCATATTGACGACGGTACGCAGGCTGCGGCCGATAAGCCGCTCGATCTCCATGGAGCGGCCCTTGCGGTTGGCATGCTCGCGCTTGCAGCGTTTACCGGTCGAGGCCGGTAGCATCGCATATTCCGCCGTTACCCAGCCGGCCTTGGCGCCCTTGCGCCAACCAGGCACACCCTCCTCGATGGTGGCGGCGCACAGTACGCGCGTGTCGCCGAACTCAGCCAGGCACGAGCCGTGGGCGTGCTTCATGACGCCGCGGGTGAGCTTAACGGGGCGCAGCTCGTTGGCGGCGCGGCCGTTGGCGCGGTTAACCTGCATGTATTCCATGGAACTATCCTTTCGGCAAAAGATGTGGCGAAGCCTCCGGCGACATTGCGAGCCTAACCGAGTTCGTCGATATCGACATGCTCGATGCTTTTAAGCGGCTGGCCAAAGATAAAGCTACCCGCCACCGCAAACTCGGCAATGTTGTCAGACGTGGTGGCAAAGCGATGCTGTGGCTCGGCGGCATCGCCCGCCAGCTGCTCACGGCGCGTGAGGATATCGGTCAGCTCGCGGGTGGTCTCCTCGGCGGAGCTCACCACGCGCACCCCGGGTCCTAGCGCATGGCGGATGGGACCCACCAGCAGCGGGAAATGCGTGCAGCCGAGTACCACGGTATCGATGCCACGATCGTGCAGCGGCTCGACCGTGGTGCCGACCAGCGCGCGAACGGCTGGCGTATCAAAAATATCCTCGTTCTCGAGCCACTGCTCCTGCAGATGCGCGCCCGAGGCGAGCTCGTGCTCGACGACCTCGACAAAGCTCGAAGCCGGGCAGCCATACACATCGACACCAGCATCCAAATCCTGGATGGCGCGCGTGTAGGCGCCCGAGCGAATGGTGAGGTTGGTGGCGAGCACGCCCACGCGACGCGTACGCGTGCTGTTGATGGCGGCGCGTGCGCCCGGGGCGATCACGCCGATCACAGGAACGTCGAGCACTTGCTGAGCCAGACGCAAGGCCGCGGCGGTCGCCGTGTTACAGGCGATGACCATGATCTTAACGTCGTGCCTCGATAACCAGCGGCCCGCCTGCAGCGCAAACGAGCGAACCTCGTCCTCGGTGCGGGTGCCATAAGGGCAGCGCTTTGTGTCACCGAAATAGTAGACGGACTCGTGCGGAAGCGCCGTTGCGATCGCGCGCGCGACCGTTAAGCCGCCCAGGCCCGAGTCGAACACGCCGATCGGACGCGTGTCCCCGGCCAGATTATCGATATCGGACATTACCTCACCAGATTCTCTCTCGAAAAATGCGACCATGCGTGATGCGTCGCGCTACGAACGGGCCGCGACCAACAGCTCGGCCGTTGCCGCCCAACCGTCGACAATCTTGCCGCGCGTTACATAGGCATTGTCGCAGGCGTCCAAGAACTCCGGGGCACCGGCGCTCGTCAGACCGTTCTCGACCAGGCAGAACATGCCAACATGGTCGGCCATGTAGAAGTCGGACTCGGAGTCGCCGAGCGCAAGCGTCTCCTCGCGCTCGATCCCCAGGTGCTCGCAGAAGCGCGCAATGGCAACGCCTTTGTTGAGACCCGCCGGATTGATGTTGAAGGCGCGGCCGTCCTCGACGCGATTAAGCTCGAGCGTCGTCGGCTTGGACAGGTGAGTCAGATGGCCGTTGCAAGCCCAGACCAGACCGCAGCCGGCCTCGTCCAGGATGGCCTGGACCTCATCGTCGGGCACATCGCCGCGCATGCCGACGGTGACCTCACGGTACTTGTAGCCGGTCGACATGTCGTTGTGGTATTCGATCTTGTGCGGCCAGCGGGCAAGGATCTTCTCGCACACGCCGGTCTGCTCGATCACCTGGTGCGGCGTGAGACCGCAGGCGGGGTCGTAGGGCATGTCGCCCGTCAGGTACTCCCAGTCGTTGGCCTTGAGGTCGTACATGACCAGGCCGCCCATCTCGCCGATGTAGGAGTTGAGGCCGAGCACGCGGGCGTCCTCATGGATCATGGTGCGATTGCGACCCGAGGTGGGAACCACCTGGATGCCGGCACGGGCGAGCGCGACAACCGCCTCGACGAGCTTGGTCGAGGGATTGCCGTCGTTATCGCGCAGCACGCACGAGCCGGGGGCGAGCATCGTGGCGTCCAGATCGGTAAAGACATACTTGACCTTGGCAAGGCGCTCGCGCATCTCGCCCGAAAGCTCGGCAACGGTCGGCAGGATGTTGTGGGACATGGTCACTCCGTTTACATAGAAGGGGCTGGTCTAGGCGTCGTACGCCGCAAGGGTGCGCTTGAGAATCGAACCGTCGCGCTCACAAGGCTCGGGTCCGTTCTTGCGCAGCATACACTCTTCCTCGCCCTTACCGGTCACGATGACCACGGCAGGACGGACAGTTTCGCGCACGGCAGTCTCGATAGCGGCAACGCGATCAGTCACGATTTGCCAGTTATCATTTCCCTGCGCTTGAACGTTGCGCGCGATCTCGGCGCAGATGTCCTCGACATCCTCGGGGCCGGGGTCATCCTCGGTAATCACGATTCGGTCGGCATACTTGCCAGCGGCGATGCCCATCGTGGTGCGTCGATCGACACCCTTACCGCCCGTAGCGCCAAATACAACCGCCAGCTCGCGCTCGGGATAGTTCTCGCGCAAGTCGCGCAGGAGTGTCTCGAGGCTCATGCCGTTATGTGCAAAATCGACGATGCCCAGGATTTTGCCCGATACGGACGGATAGAGCTCCATACGACCGGGAACGAAGACGCCCTCAAAGCCATGGACGATACCCTCTTCGGAAATGCCCAGGGCCTCGGCGCAGGCAATAGCGGCAAGCGCGTTGGACACATTGAACTTAACCGGCGTGGGAATCACAATGTCACGCGTAAAACGGGGCGTGCGCACCGTTGCCACCACGCCGCAGTCGCCATTGCGAATCGCCAGCGCAAGCACGTCGGCACGCTCGTCGGTCAGGGAGAACGTCACCGTACGTTCGCAACGAGATGCCGCCTCGAGCACGCGATCGACCTTATCCATATCGAGATTGACCACGGCAAAACGGCTCTGCAAGAAGATTTTGAGCTTGCTGGCAAAGTAATCCTCGAGCGTCGGATGCTCAATCGGCGAAATGTGATCCTCGCCGATATTGGTAAAGGCGCCGACTTCAAAGTCAATCTTGCCCGTACGCTCGTATTTGAGGCCCTGACTCGATGCCTCCATAACCAGCCACGGGGCACCCGCCTCCGCAGCATGCGCGATGCGAGACTGCAGCAGGAAGGATTCGGGGGTCGTCAGCTTGGAAGGGCCCGTCTCGATGCCGTCGTCGAACTCAATGCCCGTATTAAGAGCGGGTCGATGACAGCCCGTAAGCTTGGCCTCGTTGGCGAGGATGCCGCGCAGATAAAAGCTGCAGGTCGACTTGCCCTTGGTGCCTGTAAAGGCGCAGACCTTCACCTTACCCGACGGGTGCCCATAAAAGGCATCTGCCACCACGGCGAGCGTGCGACGAATATCGCTCACAATCACCGCGGGAAGATCAACATCGTAATCGACCTCGGAAACGTAGGCCACGGCGCCATCGGCGATTGCCGAAAGCAGGTACTCGCGCTTAAACGCACGGCCCTTGCAGACAAACAACGTGCCCGGACGCACCTGGCGCGAGTCATCAGTCGCAAACTCAATGCGCTGGTCGCACGAAGCGCTCGGTCTGGAAACAACAAGGTCATCTTCCTCGAGCAACTCTATATAGCGCATCAGAGTTAGCTTCTCTTGTGTCGGACTCGACATACAAAGACCTCTCTCGCTAAATTCAGCCTTAAAGGGCAGAAGACGTCCCGCGGCAGAAACGATGAAACATTCTGTATTATCAACCATCCTAATATGCCACCTGACCTTACGCGCATCACAGCCTTCTAAAAAATTGCATGGACTGTGCCGTGGTCTAATAAATGGCAACGGTGTTCACCCCGTGTAAAAACAAGGAAATCTGGGTGCTGTTCTTTAACATAGCGTTCGCAACCACGGCCCGCCGCTTCGTCTGAAGATCGGGACGTGGTTTTTTCGGTTCGCTCGGCGCTTATGCCCTATCACGAAACAAAAGATTGGCATGATAGTAAAGATTATTTGACATCAGCTGCCACAATCCTTGCGGCAGTACACCTGAGCCGTCAGCAGAAAGGATCTTGCATGTGCGGTTTTGTCGGTTTTACCGGTACAGATGAACAGAGTGAGCTGGTTCTCACGGCCATGATGAATCGCATCATCCACCGTGGTCCCGATATGGGCGGCCAGCATATCGTCGACAACGTTGCCCTTGGCTTCCGTCGTCTTTCGATTCTCGATCTTTCCGAAGCTGGAGCCCAGCCCATGTCGAGCGACGACGGCAAGGTCACGATTGTCTTCAACGGAGAGATCTACAACTTCCAGGAGCTTCGCGCCGAGCTGGAGGCGGCCGGCTACGCCTTCCACTGCAACGCTGATACCGAAGTCCTGGTACACGGTTACGAGGAGTGGGGCGAGGACCTGGTCAACCGTCTGCGCGGCATGTACGCGTTCGTGATTCACGACCAGAACAAGAACAAACTCTTTGGTGCTCGTGACATCTTTGGTATCAAGCCGTTCTATTACTACCAGGCATCCGATGGCTCGCTGCTGTTTGGCTCCGAGATCAAGAGCTTCCTGGACCATCCCAAGTTTGAGAAGGCTGTCAACCACGACGCGCTGCGCCCCTACCTGACGCTGCAATTCCCCGCCACGGAGGAGACCTTCTTTAAGGGCGTGTTCAAGCTTGCCCCGGCGCATTGCTTTACGTATGACCTGACGACCAACACCATGGACATCAAGCGTTACTGGAGCTGTGACTTCACCGACGACAACTCCAAGACCTTCGAGGAGTACGTGGACGAGTGCGACAAGGTCGTGCACGAAAGCGTCGCTGCGCACCGAATCGCCGATGTTAAGGTGGGCTCGTTCCTTTCTGGCGGTGTGGACTCCAGCTACATTGCCGCCTGTCTCATGCCCGACACCACGTATTCTGTCGGCTTCGATTACAAGAACTTCAACGAGACCAACTACGCCGCCGAGCTTTCCGACAAGCTGGGCATCAAGAACGTGCGCAAGATGATTACCGCCGACGAGTTCTTTGATGCACTGCCCGATATCCAGTACCACATGGACGAGCCGCAATCGAACCTGTCCAGCGTGCCGCTGTACTATCTGGCGCAGATGGCTTCCAAGGAGGTCACCGTCGTCCTTTCGGGCGAGGGTGCCGACGAGCTGTTTGCCGGCTATGAGTGGTACGAGGACACCCCCGAGATGCGTACCTTTAAGAAACGCGTGCCGCTCGGCGTACGTCACGCCCTGGGCTCACTCGTTCAGCATCTCCCCTACTTTAAGGGACACAACTTCCTGACGAAATGCGCCGAGGTTCCCGAGCGCTGGTATGTGGGTCAGGCAAAGGTGTTCGATCCCTCCGAAGTCGACGAGGTGCTCAAGCCCGCTTATAACACCGGCAAGAACGCCGCCGAGATGTGCGCCGAGTACTACAAGCAGGTTCCCGACTGCTGCGAGCTTTCCAAGAAACAGTATCTGGATATGAACATGTGGCTGCCGGGTGACATTCTGCTCAAGGCCGACAAGATGTGCATGGCGCATTCTCTGGAGCTCCGCGTTCCGTTCCTGGACAAGAAGGTCATGGAGTTTGCCGAGCACATTCCCGCCAACTACCGTGTTAACGAAGAAGGCTGCAAGCTCGTTCTGCGTCACGCTGCCAACCGCACGCTGCCCGACGAGTGGGCAACGCGCAAGAAGGTGGGCTTCCCCGTACCGGTCAAGTTCTGGCTGCGCGAGCAAAAGTATTACGACTACGTAAAGGAATACTTCACCGCGCCGTGGGCTGCTGATTTCTTTGACACCGATGCGCTCATGAAACTGCTCGACGATCACTTTAAGGGTCGCGCGCTCAACCAGCGCAAGATCTATACCACGCTGACGTTCCTCATTTGGTACAAGCGCTTCTTTATCGACGAGGACAAGGGCGCTAAAGTCGCCGCTTAGTTTTCGTTATGAATTAGCGGTGAACCACGCAGGGTTTCCGCTATACTCAATCTCTGCGGGCGATTGGCGCAACGGTTAGCGCAGGTGCTTTACACGCACAAGGCTGGGGGTTCGAATCCCTCATCGCCCACCACTGATTTGTTAGGCTCCCAGCTATGGGGGCCTTTCTTTTTTGGGCCCATCGCAGAGGGATTCGAACCCGACAGGGTGCGGAGCTGAGGAAACGCGAAGCGTTTTCCAGCGCAGCACGCGAGGAGCGGAGCGACGAAGCGGGGCGCGGACGGCGCCAGCCGCACGCGGACATCCCTCATCGCCCGCCATTGAATTGTTAGGCCTCCAGCGATGGAGGCCTTTCTTTTTTGGGCCGGTGCATGGGATTCGAACCCGCAAGAGTGCGGAGCTGAGGAAACGCGAAGCGTTTTCCAGCGCAGCACGCGAGGAGCGGAGCGACGAAGCGGGGCTCGGGCGGCGAAATGGACCCTTGGCGAATACCCGTGTGCAAAAAATGCCAAATATGAGTACTGCTACCTTTTTAGTAGCAGCGTTTTCGAAGTCATAAAAGGCAAATCCGGCATTAGAACGACGATCGATAGTCCAGTTAAGCCAATTTGCCAACTACAAAACTGGACATATGTGGCCCAACTCATCTAAAAGTGCCTAATTTATATGTTACGAAGTTAGTGCCCGTACTCATATTTGCCACTTTTTGCACACGGCCTATCCCAGCCATGGTAAATCGATAGCAAAACGGGCTCCAGACCGCTGAATCGTGCCGCATATGGCACGTCCGCAGTCCGGAACCCGGTCCAAATTAAGTTATTGCGCCGTGTTAGGCCAAAACACCCGCCAGGATCTCGATCAGGTTGTCCACGTCGGCCTCTTCGCACACGAGCGGCGGAAGGAAGCGCAGCGTATGTGCGCCTGTAGCGTTGATCACGGCACCAGCCCCCAATGCACGGGCCACGACGTCGTGTGCATCACCCGCGGCAGCATCCAAATCGCAGCCGAGCATCAGGCCGCGACCACGCACCTCTACCACATGCGGAAGCTTAGCCAGCGCCTGCTCCATATAGGCGCCAACCTTGGCAGCATGCTCGGCATAATCGCCGTGCACAAGCGCGGAGAGCGTCGCGGCACACGCCGCGATGGCCAAGCAGCTGCCACCGAAGGTCGAACCATGATCGCCGGGCTTAAAGACGTCGGCGATTTCCTTCTTTGCCACCACGGCACCCATAGGCACACCGTCGGCAATGCCCTTGGCAAGGCTCATGATGTCGGGCTCCACGCCATAGGTCTGGAACGCAAACGGCTTACCCGTACGAAAGATTCCGCACTGGACCTCGTCGGCGATAAGAACGGCGCCCACCTCGTGTGCCAAGTCGCGCGCCGCCGCCATAAACTCCTCGGTCATGGGGTGCGCGCCGCTCTCGCCCTGAATCGGCTCGAGCATGACGGCGCAGACCTCGCTTCCCAGCTGCTTAAAGATCGAACGCAGTTCGTCGACATCGTTGGGCGTACAGGCCACAAAGCCACCCGGCAGCGGACGGAAACTGTCCTGTAGCCGATCCTGCATGGTGGCGGCAATGGTCTCGAGCGTACGGCCGTGGAAGCCGCCACGCATGCATACGATGGTGTTGCCGCCGTTACCAGCACGCTTGGCGTACAGACGCGCGAGCTTCATCGAGCCCTCGTTGGCTTCGGCACCAGAATTGGCAAAGAACGTCTCCCACACCTGCTCGTCCGCAGCCGGGGCACCGAGCGCAGCGGCCGTGGTCTCATCGCCGGCGGCAATGGCATCGGCCAGCACGCACGCACCATCTACGTCGTCGTTGGCAAGCTTGGACAGCAGCGCCGCGACCTGTCCACGCTGCTCGATGTAGAAGTAGTTAGACACATGCAGAAGCTTTTTGGTCTGAGCCTCGAGCGCCGAGAGCACTGCCGGATTGCCGTGGCCAAGGCTGCACACACCGATACCAGCGAGAAAGTCGAGATACTCACGACCATCGTCACCGATGAGCTTCATACCGTGACCTTCGACAAACTCTACCGGCGAGCGACCAAAGGTATGCATAACGTAATGGGATTCGAGTGATTGCTGAGTTGCAAGTGACATGAGATGCCTTTCGTTGGGCGCCGTACGGCGCAGGGCTATGGGTGCAGGGACGCGACGACCGCGGGTCGGCTAGACCGTCTGGAGCTTCTCGACCTCGTCGAGGTTCTCGGTCAGACGCGCCGCAAACGTCGAAAGCGGATGCGGATGCGTATCGAACTCGTAGGCCGTCTCGGTGGAGTGGATCACGGTACCGACGCCAGCATCGGTCAGCAACTCCAGCAGCAGCGAGTGCGGCGTCGTGCCGTTGATGATGTGGGCTCGGAACACGCCAGCAGCAAGCGCATCAACGGCGGCGCGCAGCTTGGGAATCATACCCTTGTCGACTTCTCCGCCGTAGAGCATCTCGTTGACCTCGTCGAGCGTCAGGTTGGAGATAAGCGAGTCCTTGTCGCTAAAATCCTTGTACAGGCCGTCGACATCGGTCAAAAAAATCGCCTTATGCGCGTGAAGCGCCGCCGCAACGGCACCGGCAGCGGTGTCGGCATTGATGTTGAAGAATCCGCCGTCCTCCCCCGCCGCGACGGTAGCGATAACGGGAATGTACTCGCTATCGAGCAAGCGCTCGATATAGTCGGTGTTGACGTGCGTCACTTTGCCCACGCGACCGAGCTCGGGGTCGAGCGGCTCGGCGATGAGTGTGCCGGCATCGCTGCCCGACACGCCTACGGCCAGGTTGCCGTGGTGGTTGATGGCGGCGACCAGCTCCTGGTTAACCTTGCCGCCCAGCACCTCGCGCACGATATCCATAGTCGCCGGCGTGGTCACGCGCTGGCCGTTCTTAAACTCGACGGGAATATCGTAATGGCTCAGCGCCTCGTTGATGGCCTTGCCGCCGCCATGCACGATGACGGGGCGCATACCGATGATCTTGAGCAAAACGATGTCGCTCATCACGTCGCGGCGCAGCTGCTCATCGACCATGGCGGCTCCGCCATACTTGATAACGACCGTCTTGCCGGTCAGGTTTTTAATCCACGGCAGCGCTTCGAACAGCAGCTGCGCGGTTGCTTCGTTGGATTCGCTCGAACGACAATCGCGTGCGAATTTCATAATCTGCCTCGTCTTTCGTATCGTTATCGTGCCGTGCTCCGCCGTCCGCAATCGCGGCAAGATGCGCAGCGTGTCTGGAATCTAGGAACGGTAGTCACCGTTGATGGAGATGTACTCGTGCGTGAGGTCGCAGGTCCACACGGTCGTTGCCGCATCGCCTGCGCCCAGGTCGGCCGAGATCACGATCTCGGGCGCCTCAAAACGTCGCAGAGCCTCGTCCTCGTCAAAGGGAACGGTCAGACCATCGCGACAGACGGGCATGCCCATCATGTCGATGGAAACGTCTTCCTGATTAAACTTCACGCCGCACTTGCCAAGCGCCATGGCGACGCGGCCCCAGTTGCAGTCGTGGCCGGCGATGCAGGTCTTGACGAGCGGCGAATTGGCGACGGCGCGGGCGGCGATATCGGCTTCCTCGTCGTTGGCGGCGCCGGCGACGTTAACCGTCACGAGCTTTGACGCACCCTCGCCATCGGCCGCAATGTTGCGCGCCAGGCTCTCGCACACCTCGTGCACGGCAAAGGCCAACTCGTCAAAGGCATCAGTACCCTCGACGATGGCCTCGGCATCTGCGACTGCAGCGCCAGAAGCAAGCATGATGCAGGTGTCGTTGGTCGAGGTATCGGAATCGACCGTCACCTTATTGAAGGTCTGCTTAACGGTCGAGAGCAACAGGGCGTGGAGCGCCGACGGCTCGACGGGGGCATCGGTAGTAATGACCGCGATCATGGTGGCCATATTGGGCATGATCATGCCCGAGCCCTTGCACATGCCGCCCACCGTATAAGCGTTGCCCGCATGACCCGCAGCCTCACTGCGGTAGCGAACGGCATACTCCTTGGAGTGCGTATCGGTCGTCATGATGGCACGGGCCGCATCGGCACCGCCATGGGCAGAGAGTGCCTCGTAGGCGGACGGGACGGCCGTCTCAAACGTGTCAATCGGCAGAATCTGTCCAATCACGCCTGTGGATGCAACTAGGATCTGCTGGGGTTCACAGCCGATGACCTGCGACGCGATATTGCATGTCTCTCGCGCGCAGGCAAGGCCGGTCTCGCCCGTGGCGGCATTCGCGTTGCCGGAGTTGATTGAAACGCCGGCGATGATGCCATAGCCCTTGTCCGCACCGCCCAGGTTGGCACGGCTCACCTGCACGGGCGCCGCGCAAAAGCGGTTGGTCGTAAACACGCCGGCGCCTGGACAGGGCTTATCGGGCACGACGAGCGCATAGTCCAAGCGCTCGGGATTCTTCCGGAATCCTGCATGGATGCCTGCGGTCTTAAAGCCGGCCGCTGCCGTAACGCCACCCTCGACGGCGCGTATCTTGATATCAATCAGGTCGGTATTCATCGTCCCTACGACTCCTTATATCAGACAAAAAAGCGGGCATCGGCTGGCACGCCATACCGGTCGCAACTACTAGACCAGCTTGAAAGCGGCGCCCAACTCGATACCCGACTACCAAATCGTTAACAATCGAATGTGCTACACCGGGCACGCCACTGTGGGCAAGCCTCGTCGCTCGGCAAAACCAAAGACGATGTTGGCGCACTGGACCGCCTGGCCCGCGGCACCCTTGCACAAATTGTCGATGGCCCCCGTTGCCACCAGCACGCCCGCACGCTTGTTGAGCGCAAGGCCAATCTGGGCAGCGTTGGTACCGACGACCGAAGCCGTCTTGGGCTGCTGGCCGGCATCGAGCACGCGCACAAAGGTGCGACCGGCGTAGAACTTCTTGTAATGGTCGACGACGTCCTCAAGGGCCAACGCGTCGAGAGCCTGCGGCGCGAGCGGCATCGTCACCGTGGAAAGCAGGCCGCGCTTGAGCGGTGCCAAGTGTGGAGTAAAGACGACGCGATCGGTCAGGCCCAGAATTTGCTCAATCTCGGGCGTATGGCGATGTTTGCCTACGCCATAGGCCTCCAGGTTCTCGTCTGCGCTACAAAAATGGGTGCGAGCGTTACAGGACTTACCGGCACCCGTCACGCCGCTAATGGCATCGACGATTACGGGACCGTTCTCTGCCACCCAGCCCGCACGCACGGCAGGAGCAGCAGCGAGGCTCGTTGCGGTGGGATAGCAGCCGGCGCAGGCGACCAAAACGGGTTTGCCGTCGGCATGGTCGGATGCGGCGGTCTCCAAGTCCCGGCAGAATAGCTCGGGCAGGCCAAAGGCACGGGTCTTGAGCAGCTCGGGGCTCGTATGCTCGGCGGCATACCACGTCTCAAAGACGGACGCGTCGTTCAGGCGGTAGTCGGCCGAAAGATCAAAGCAGGAGACGCCCGATGCAAGCAGCGCGGGCACCTGTGCCATGGCAGCCGTGTGCGGCACGGCAAGAAAAACCGCATCGCAGCTCTTGAGCTCGGGGGCGTCATGCGTGGTGAAAACCAGATCGCTCACGCCAGCAAAGCTCGGATACACCGCGGACAGCGGCTGGCCGGCATCGGCGTTGGACGTAATGGCAACAAGTTCAAACTCGGGATGGCCGAGTACGAGGCGAATGAGCTCGGCTCCGGCATATCCAGCCGCGCCGACGATTCCAACCTTCAAAGACATATCAGACTCCTTGCCTGCGATTTATGCACCGATGCGCATTTCGCAGCGGTTGTTATGAAGTGGGTTGAAACTTTAGCACCAAAAGATGCATGAATATGTAAATAGCTTGCATATTCATGCATTGAAACATTCCCGACACATTCGCTTGAAGGAATTGACAAATAGAGCGGGCCCGTATTGACCGGCACTCCTTACGGTGCCGGGCAACACAGGGCCCGCCCATGCGAAAACTAAGTTGTTGGGATGAGTCAGCTGGCTAGAGCTCGACCGGCACCCATTCGTCGTGGTTGCAGATGAAGGCCTCCGGCTCCTCGACGCTAAAGAAGACGAGCGCGGGGTCGTTAGGCCCCTCATAGTGCTCGCCCAGGTGCTCTAGATGCTTCCACCCGACTTCGCGCATTTCGTCTAAAGCCCGGTCATCCAAGCCGGCACGCCCGCGCAAGATGAGCCAGCCATGGCCCGGCCACCAACTCGTGGCCTCAAAGCGCTGGTTTTGCAGCAGCTCCTGCCACACATCTTTGGTGCGCGCTGTCACAAACCACAGCTTGCCGTCCTGAATCTGCGCAAACGAGAACGGACGCACATGCGGCTGCCCGCCCACGCTCGTCGCCAGATACCACGCCGGCACCGACGTCAGATACTCCAGCACCGTATTCAATCCGTCCACGTTTCCTCCTGTCGCCTGACCAGTCTTTTTGGAATGGGTAGTCAATTTGGGAAATTAGAGCTCGAGGCGCTCTTCGCTGCCGTCGATATCGCAGAACCGTGCGGCGATATTGCGGACCGAGAAGAATGCAAGGCGGCCATCGTTGGCGCTATCGTGTTGCTCGCCAATGCCCACCATGTGCTTAAAGCCCGCTTGGCGCACCTTGTCGCTCACGAATGCATCGTCCTCGAGCGCGGCCTCACCGGTTAACACGATCCAGCACTCCCCCGGCTTCCAGCCCGATACCTCAAACTTGGGATTCGCGCTCAACTCCGCCCATACGTCCTTGTCGCGCGACGTGCAAAACCACAGCTTGCCGTCATCGACCATGGCAAACGAAAACGGCCTCACGCGGGGCTGATGCCCGTCGCTCGCATCGGTCGTGGCAAGATACCACGCCGGAATGCGCCTGAGATACGAGCAGGCGCGCTCGAGCTGAGCCGTGCGATCGATGTCGGTCATGGAGACCCCTTTCTTGTGCTCGAATCGAGCTTAGAAGAGTTGAAGATTGATAACGACAACGCATGTCACCAGCAGCGCCATCGCCAGCGCTGCCAGTACATCCCCCCGGCCAAACGCAAGCGCATGCAGACGCGTGCGTCCCTGCTCGCCGTGATAACAACGCGCATCCATGGCGGCCGAAAGCGTCTCGGCATGACGGAACACACCGGTGAACAGCGGAATCGCCACACTGCCGAGCATGCGCACACCGCCGAGCGGACCGCCCGTCACGCGCGCGCCGCGGCTTGCCTGTGCATCGGCCGTCTGTTTCATCTCGGTGGCAAATTGCGGCATAAACCGCAGCGCGATACCCATAATCATGCCGAGCTCGTGCGCCGGAAGCCCCACGCGCGCAAATGGTGCGAGTAGACGTTCAAAGCCCGCGGTGAGGTCGAGCGTCGGCGTGGTGAGTGTAATGGCGCTCATGCCGGCCATCATCAACGTCAGGCGGCACGCCACAAACGCCGCAGAACGCAGCGAGCCCTCGCTCACCTGCAAAAAGCCAAGCTGCCACAAAATGCGGCCGCTCTGATCGGAAAACAAGTTGAGCACCGCGACTACCACGACAATCGCCAGCAGTGGTGCCATCGATGATAGGACCCGACGCAACGGCACCCGGGCCACGACATAGACCAGGACCACAAACATTGCGACCGGAACCAGCCCGCAAAAGCTTCCGACGGTGAGCACGGTGACCAGAAAGGCGAAACCTAGGAGCAACTTAGTACGCGGATCCAGGCGATGCACCGCGCTATCCCCGGGATAGTAGCTGCCAAATGAGAACGCCTCCATCAGCAGCCCTCCTCTCGCGCGGCTATCTTGGAACCGGCCTGACACGGAGCCCTCAAAGGCCCTTCCGCGCAGCCCAGCAGCAAGCCGGCCAGCTCGTCGGCCAGTGCCTCAACCGTATAAAGTTTGTCGCAGCGGAGCGGCACACCGGCTTGCACGAGCGATAATGCCATGCGCTGAGCGGCAGGGGCGCCCAGGCCGATTGACTTGAGCTCGTTCGCGTGCGCAAAAACCTGTGCGGGCGTTCCCTCGGCAAACACGGCGCCCTCGTTCATCACAACGATACGGTCACAGCAATTTGCCAGGTCATCCATGCTATGCGAAACCATGACAACAGTCAGGCCCTCGCGATGGAGTCGATCGATGAGCCCCAGGAAATCCCCGCGCGCAGCCGGATCGAGCCCCGCCATGGGCTCGTCGAGCACCAGCACCTCGGGCTCCATGGCGAGCACGCCGGCAAACGCCACGCGGCGCTGCTGGCCGCCCGAAAGCTCAAAGGGGTTCTTGTCGCCTATCGCGGCAAGGTCGAGGCCCACGCGCGCAAGCGATGATGCGACACGGCGTGCAACCTCGTCTTCTGGCAGGCCAAGGTTGCGCGGGCCAAACGCCACGTCCTGCGCCACGGTCTCGGCAAATAGCTGGCGCTCGGGATACTGAAACACCACGCCGACCTTGGCCTTAACCGCGGCGGCGTCTTTCTTGCTTGATAGGTCGAGCCCCAGCGCGCAAACGCTTCCCTCCTGCGGACGAATCAACCCGTTGAGATGCTGAACCAGCGTCGATTTACCCGAGCCGGTATGACCCGCCAATCCCAGAAACTCGCCGCGGCGCACCGTCAGCGAAACATCACGTAGCGCCCAGGGGCTGTTTGGATCGTTGCCCCAAAGAGCCTGTTTGCTCGATGCGTCCGCAGTGGTCGAGCGCTTGCGCCATCGACGGCGCTCGCGGGCGCTCAGCGAGTAACTATGCGAGAGGTGCGAAATCTCGATAACGGGCTCCGATGCGGCCGCCTCGTTAGTCGCGAAGGATGCATTGTCGAGCATACGAGAATCGGATGCAGAAGGCTGCACTGCGACGTCCGCCCCGCCCCGCTCGGCGTAAACCCGCGCAATCTCGGCGACCATATCTGCCTCGCGCACCTGCGCGCAAACGGGCACGCCCTTCTCACGAAGTGCCCTACCTAGGCAGCACGACGCCGGCATATCCAGGTTGAGCTGCGCAAGTTCGTCCGCCCGCGTCAAGATTTCCTCGGGCGTACCGATCATGGCAACGCGGCCCGCTTGGAAGACAGCAACGCGATCGGCCTCGGCGGCCTCTTCCATAAAGTGCGTAATCATCACGATGGTCATGCCGCGATCATGCAACGCACGGCAAGCCTTCATGAGGCCCTTGCGTCCACGCGGATCGAGCATCGAGGAAGCCTCATCCAATATGAGCACGCGCGGTTCCATGGCGAGCACGCCGGCAAGCGCCACGCGCTGCTTTTGGCCGCCCGAAAGCGCGTGGGTCTCGTGGCGCTCAAAGCCCACCAGGCCCACGCCCTTCAGTGCCTCGCGTACGCGCTGCGCAATTTGCGCCGATGGCACGCCAAGGTTTTCAGGACCAAACGCAACGTCATCTTCGACAAGCGTTGCTACCAGCTGATCATCGGGATTCTGGAATACCATGCCCGCGGTCGAACGAATGTCGTAGACCAGCTCGGGGTCGGACGCATCCATGCCGTTGACGCGTACCGTGCCCGCATCGGGCTGCAACAGTGCATTCAGATGCTTGGCAAACGTCGACTTGCCCGACCCATTGCCACCGAGGATGCAGAAAAACTCGCCATCCTCGATGTTCAGATCGACGCCGTCGAGTGCCGGTGCGGCACCGTCATAGCTAAAGGAAACGCCCCGACACTCAATCATGCGCGGCCTTTGACCTGGTCCTTTTTAGGCGTGATGAGGTTGGAGACCGCTTTGTACACTGCAAGCGTCAACACCGAGTTAAGCACGGTCTTGATAAGGTTGAACGGCAGCACGGCAGGAATCATGAGCGGGGCGATCACATCGACCGAGCCATACCAGAACCATACGCCAATGGTAAGGTTTGCGACCATAGACAACGCCGTAGCAGCAATAACGCCGAGCACCAGGCCAATCACGGCACCCTTATAGGTATGCATCTTCTGGTAGACGATAGCCGCGGGCAGAATGTAGCCCAGCGTGGCAACCAGGTTCATAAGCGCGCCGACCCAGTCACCCGTGGTGAGCGCATGGATAACGATCGCCATGGCTGCAACAGCGGTACCGGAACCGGGGCCATACGCAAACCCGCACACCATCGCCGGCACCAGCGACGGGTCATACGTCAAAAACGGCGCCGAAGGAAGAATGGGCAGCTGCACATACATAAACAGGGCGCCCAAGGCGCACATCAACGCCATGGTAACGAGCTGTTTGGTGCTCCACCTATTCGTGTTCTCAAAATGGATATGCTGCGACTGTTCAGACATAAGATCACCTGCCTCTTTCATCCGGACTCTAACCGTTGGTACTGGGGTCTCACCAGTTCAGCCGGCATGCGAACCAACACACGCACGGGTCGCGGACTCATCGGCTCGGTCGCAGACGCCTCGTCTGCGCCACGGCACCCCTTTGGCACCGCCCGATTTACCGCCAGTGGGGAATTCCACCCCGCCCTGAAACAGCAATTGCAAGTGTAGCACCAGTAGGCTTTCGCGCAAGTATGCCAAGGGTAATTTATGGTAGGGAAACGCCCCACAAATACGCCCGGGATAGAGCGGCGCAACAACAATGCTGCAGCACGCTAACAACTGATCGCAGGCAAGTACGAAAGATCAAGAAGGGCAGTCAACACAGAATTCCCCGAAGTGCAAAGGGCGCGATTCCACAATCTAACCCGAATTCCACCACAAATTGCTGAGTCAATGGATGTAGACTCAAGCCAGACAGAGAAATTAGGTTTTCCGCCATCTCCCTGTCCTCCGTTTTTTGAAGACCTCCGACAGTGGCTCCAATCTTTAGCCGGAGTACCACAGCTCGGGGGTCAATTCATGTAGCAGGAGATATCATGACAAGAACCGCTGTCCTAATCGATGGAAATTTCTTCCTGAAACGAGCGCGCAGGCTATGGGGAGACACTTCACCCGAAAAGCGCGCATCGGAATGTCATGCCTATGCCCTGCGGCACATATCCGCTAAACGAAAGATGACGCTAGAATACGGCGACCGCTCCCTATACAGAATCTTCTTCTACAACTGTCCACCACTAGAAAACGGCACTTTTAAGCAGCCCTGGGACGAACACAATACCGTGTTCAGCCGGAAGCATCCCTCCAATGTATGGATGTCCGATTTCCACGCAGCCCTCGGGGAGAAGAGGAAAGTTGCGATGCGCATGGGCGAACTACGCTCAGCGAACGCGCATTACAACTTGAAACAAGAATCGCTCAAGAAGCTACTCAAGGGTGAGTTGACAACAACCGACCTCGGGCAGGAAGATTTCACCCTCGTTGGGTTAAAGCAATCCGGTGTTGACATGAGAATCGGACTCGATGTCGCCTCGCTCGCCCATGGGAGAACTGTTGATCAAATCGTTCTCATAGCTGGTGACACAGACTTCATCCCAGTCGCAAAAACGGCCAGAAGGGCAGGACTCGATTTCCTAATCGATCCGATGGGCCACCATCTGCCTAGCGAGCTCATTCTTCAATCTGATGGCATCGAAGATATATCGAATGAGTTCGATCCTGCCAAAGTCAGATAGCAAGTAAGGGGCCGTCCCGCGGGACGGCCCCTTTCATAAACCTCGAGCAAGCCGTCTACCCAAGAACTTGCAAGACGCGAGTCGAGACGAGCCCGCCACTCAATTGAGCAGACAGTCGATTAAAGTCGAACAAATGAGAGATTTCGAAAAGTTGAACAATAATTCAGCACAAAAAGGACCCCTTGTCCGCGGCTCCAAAGGAGCAGGACAAGGGGTCCCAATCTAACCGAGGACGTTCCGGAGAGAAGTCCCCGTCCCGCCCCCGGATTCCCGGTGGGAGTTCTAGACCTTGTCGGCCTTAGTACATACCGCCGCCCTGCTGACCAGCGGTAGCGGCAGCGATAGCATCCTCAAGCTGAGTGTTCTTGGGCACATCGGAGACGGTAGCCTCGGTGATGAGGATCAGGCTGGCGACAGAAGCAGCGTTCTGCAGGGTGACGCGGCTGACCTTGACGGGGTCGAGGACGCCCATCTCGATCATGTCGCCCCACTCGCCGTTGGCAGAGTTGAGACCCTGGCCGGCGGGCAGCTCGGCAACCTTGTCGACCACGACAGCGCCCTCAAAGCCAGCGTTCTTGGCGATGGTAGCGACCGGAGCAGTCAGAGCCTTCTTGACGATGTCGACACCGATCTTCTCCTCGGGGTCGTCGAGCTCAACGGCGTCGAGCGCAGGAGCAGCGTCCATGAAGGCGACGCCGCCACCGGCGACGATGCCCTCCTCGACAGCAGCGCGGGTAGCCTGCAGGGCGTCCTCGACGCGGTGCTTGATCTCCTTGAGCTCGGACTCGGTAGCAGCGCCGACCTTGATGACGGCAACGCCACCGGAGAGCTTGGCCAGGCGCTCCTGGAGCTTCTCACGGTCGAAGTCAGAGGTGGTGTTCTCCATCTCGCCCTTGATCTGAGCGATACGAGCGTCGATGGCCTCCTTGGAGCCAGCGCCACCGACGACGACGGTGTTGTCCTTGGAGATGGTGACGGACTTAGCGGTACCGAGCATATCAGCGGTGATGTCAGCGACCTTCACGCCCAGCTCGTCCAGGGCAGCCTGGCCACCGGTGAGGACGGCGATGTCCTCGAGGATGCGCTTGCGGCGATCGCCGTAGCCCGGGGCCTTGACGGCGCAGACGTTGAGAGCGCCACGGATCTTGTTGAGGACCAGGGTAGGCAGAGCCTCGCCGTCGATGTCCTCAGCGATGATGAGCAGGCCACGGCCAGCGCGCTGGACAGCCTCGAGAACGGGCATGATGTCTTGAACGCTGGAAATCTTCTGGTCGGTGATGAGGATGTACGGATCCTTCATCACGGCCTCCATGCGGTCGTTGTCCGTGACGAAGTAAGCGGAGACATAGCCCTTGTCGAACTGCATGCCCTCGACGGTGTCGATGGTGATGTCGAACGTCTGGGAATCCTCGACGGTGATGACGCCGTCCTTGCCCACGACCTCCATGGCCTCGGCGATCTTCTCGCCGACCTCGGGGTCACCGGCGGAGATGGTACCGACGGAAGCGATCTGCTCCTTGGTCTCGACCGGCTTGGCCTGCTTCTTCATCTCGGCGACGGCGGCGTTGACGGCCTTGTCGATGCCGCGACGGATGGCCAGCGGGTTAGCGCCAGCGGCGACGTTGCGCAGACCGTCGTTGACGATGGCCTGAGCGAGCAGGGTTGCGGTGGTGGTGCCGTCACCCACGGTGTCGTTGGTCTTGGTAGCGACCTCCTTCACCAGCTGAGCACCCATGTTCTCGATGTTATCCTCGAGCTCGATCTCCTTGGCGACGGAAACGCCGTCGTTGGTGATGGTCGGGGCACCGAACGTGCGCTGCAGCGCAACGTAGCGACCCTTGGGGCCCATGGTGACGGTAACGGCGTCGGCCAGAGTGTTGACGCCCTTGGCAAGCTTAGCGCGGGCATCGGTGTTGAACGTAATGTTCTTTGCCATGGTAGGTAATCCTCCAAAAGAAATGTGACTCGCGCCGCCGCTTCCGAGTCCTATGCGGCGGGCGCGTTCAAAGACGAATCAGAGATTCTGACGAGACTAGGCCTCGACGACAGCATAGATGTCGTCGGCGCGCATCAGCAGATACTTCTCGCCGTCGACCTTGACCTCGTTGCCACCGAACTTACCGTAGATGACAACGTCGCCAACCTTGACGTCCATGGGGATGCGCTCACCCTTGTCGTTGACCTTGCCGGCGCCCACGGCAACGATGGTGCCGCGCTGCGGCTTCTCCTGAGCGTTGCTGGCGATGTACAGACCAGAAGCGGTCTTCTGCTCGGCCTCGTCGGGCTTGACCAGAACACGATCTGCAAGCGGCTTCAAAGACGACATGCTTGTCTCCTCCTTTTTGGGCCGCGCGGTTATACCACGCGAATTAACCCTTTTTGTTTGCGTACGCGTTGAATGGTACCCACGAATGGCGGGTTATACAACATGGAGTCAAAAAATCTTATTTTTTGGCACTTAGATTTTCTGAATGCTGGGGGATAACTTAGCGATGCCTCCCGTGTGGCTCCGGAGGGGCGGGGCGTAAGGTTTCCTGCTCGGGCAGTCCTGCTCGCACGAAGGCCACATTAAGTGGCCTTCGGCTCGTGCGGAACTCGCGATAAACCTTATGCCCCGCCCCTCCGGAGCCACACGGGAGGCAGGTTAACTAATTCGGGCCCGACATTCAGAAAAGTCAGTGCAGCAAAATGGCGATGCGGATAGGAACGTGGGTATGGTTTTCGCTGCGCGCACGGGTCCCCTGGGAAGCACCGTGCATTTTTGGGAGTATTCAGCAAGCCAGGACGGCTGCATACGCGCCGGACATACCTTATTGGTCCCAAGAACGCCTTCAGCGGGCGGTTTTGGTCGGTGGGCAGACCCCGTTGGGACAAATGGGCGTACTTCGCGCCGTACCGGAGCCCAAAATGACGTCAATCTCCGCAACGTTACTCAGCCGCAGCGGCACCGGCAGAGCTCGTGGTGCTGAATACTCCGTTTTTTGCACGGCACGGGCGGGGGTACATCAGGATCAGGAAGAACATCCCAGCCTTTTTATGCAATCTGTAATGGGAAGTATGCAAAACACTAAGAGTCAGCATTGCTGATGTCCAAATTGAGCGCACGAGGCAGCAGCACCTCAACCCCGCGCCCAAATCCAACAGAGCGGGGACGCTCCTAACGAACCCCCATCGGCAAACAAATGCGGCTCGAGCGCCATCCCAAAATAGACTGCCCGAGCCGCGTTTAACGGTGCGGTATGAACGTCAGTGCTCGTAGATCAGGTTGCCGGCTAGGTAGGTGGCTTGGACTTTGGTGGCTTGGAGCTCTTGGGGGTCGATGGTGAGCGGGTTTTGGTCCAGGACTACCAGGTCGGCATACTTGCCGGGCTCCAAGCTGCCGAGGTTTTGCTCGTCGCCCGCTGCATAGGCGCTGCCCAGGGTATAGTTGCGCAGGGCTGTTGCTGCATCGATGCGCTCGCTCGGTAACCAGCCGCCCTCGGGCCAGTGGCTTTTGGGATCCTGGCGCGTGATAGCCGTGTAGAGCACGTTCATGCTTGTAACAGCTGTGATGGGGCTATCGGTGCCGAAGGCTTGGCGGATGCCGCGCTGCTTATAGGTCGCAAACGGCCACATGATGCGGCTGCGTTCCAGGCCCAGATCGCGCTCGGGGCCGCCCGGGTCGAGTGTAATGTGACAGGGCTGGCTCGAGGCAACGACGTTAAGCTTGCGTAGACGATCGATGTCCTCGGGCAAGAGGTTCTCCAGGTGCTCGAGCGTGTTATGGCCGTGCTGGGGCAGGCCGTACAGTTCGGCGGCCTTCTCAAAGATATCGAGCGCGGCATGGATGGCACCGTCGCCGATGACATGGATGCGCACGGTATGGCCGCGCTCCGCGGCCGCCAGAACCAGCTTGCGCATGCGCTCGGCAGGAACCGTCAGGCGACCTTGATCGCCCGGGAAGCGCGGGTTGGTATAGGGCTCGGTGAGATAGGCCGTGTGTTCGCTCGACACACCGTCGAAGAACTGCTTAAAGCCTGGCGCCGAAAGCAGCGCGTTGTTCGCGTAACGTACCTGCAGCTCTTCCAAGCGTGATTGGTCATCCAGCAGCGTGGGAAACAAATGGGCTCGGATGCCCAACTTGCCGGCTGCCTGCAGTTTGTCGTAGACGTCGTCGCGGATAAAATCGCAGCCCGGCATGGGCATGAGCGACATATCGCATATCGAGGTGATGCCCTGCTCGGCCATCCGCCTCATTTGATCGGCGTAAGCGCTTGCAATGCGATCCTCGCCCAGCCATTCAAGACAGCGCGGCAGCAGCTGCATAGCAGCTGCCTCGTGGGCGATACCCGTAAGCTCACCGTTTGAGTCTTTGTCGTAACTGCCACCCGCCGGAGGCTCGCTGTCGCGTGTCACGCCGAGGGCTTCGAGTGCGCGGCTGTTGAGCCAAAGCGTGTGCCCGTCGCCCGAATACATAGCGCAGGGACGATCGGGGAATGCCGCATCGAGCGACGCCTTGGTAGGATGCTCGGGCGGGTCCCAACGGTAGTCGCGCCAGCCCTGCGTCACAACCCAAGCGTCGTCGGGCAGGTCCTGGGAAAACTCGAGCGCATGTTGCACCAGCGCCGCCTCGGACGTGCCCATATCCATGAGCATGTACGGCGAGGAACCGACCGAGGTATGGAAGAAGTGCAGATGAGCGTCATGGAAACCGGGGCAGACAAACTGCTCGCCGCAGTCGATAACCGACGTGGCGGCGGGAGCGGCGGCGATCACGTCATCGGGCGCACCGACTGCGACGATACGGTCGCCTGCGATGGCAATCGCCAGCTCGCGGGCGGTATCGATGCCGTCTTGGGCGGTAAAAACGTTCTTGGAGCGGATAATCCGATCGATATGTTGCATGGGCATCCCCATCTCTGGCAGGAAATTCAACACCCCCGAGTGTACTCCCCCGCCCTTGTAACAAAACCCCAAGCGGCAAACGGCAACTTTACCAGCCCTAGCGGCAGGTGGCATACTGGAGAGAGCCTGTACGATTTTGCGATCAACCCAGCAAGGAGCAAATCGACCATGACGAAGACCAAGGCACAGCAGATCATGACGGCAACCGAGGTTCGCGCGGCAGATGACGTCACCGCGGCCATCCAAGATATCGCCGCTGAGTTTGAGCCCTACATCATCAAGCAGCGCCGCCACTTCCATAAGCACCCGGAGTTGAGCCTTGCCGAGGAGCGCACGACCTCCGACATCGCCAACCAGCTCGACGCCATGAATATCCCCTACGAGCGTCCCCTCAAGACGGGCCTGGTGGCGACCCTTCGCGGCACCGCGCCCGACGCCTATCGCGAGGACGGCACGCCACGCCGCCGCATCCTGCTGCGCGCCGATATCGACGCCCTGCCCGTTACCGAGCAGACTGGCGAGGAGTTCGCCAGCGTCAACGAGGGCTGCATGCACGCCTGCGGCCACGACTGCCATATCGCCATGATGCTCGGAACGCTGCAAATCCTGCGCCATATGACCGACGACATCCACGGCGAAGTCCGCATCGTATTCCAGCCCAGCGAGGAAAACGGCCAGGGCGCTAAGCTCATGATCGGCACGGGTGTGCTCGACGGAGTCGATGGCGCCTACGCCGCGCACATCTGGAGTGAGGTCGACGCCGGCACCGTGAGCTGCGAGCCCGGTCCGCGCATGGCCAATACCGACTGGTTCCGCATCGACGTCCGCGGCACCTCGTGCCATGGCGCCATGCCCCAGCGAGGTCACGACGCCGTCATGGTTGCCGCCGAGATCGTCAACGCCCTGCAAACCATCGTTTCGCGCGAAATCAGCCCCTACGAGCCGGCCGTCATCACCGTCGGCGAGCTGCACGGCGGCACCGCGCGCAACGTTATCGCCGGCACGGCCTACCTCGCCGGCACAGTGCGCACCTACGGCGATTCGACCCACGAGGAAATGCCGGAGCTCATGCGCCGCATCGTGGAGCATACCGCGGCAGCTCTGGGCGCCGAGGCAGAGCTCACCGACTACACCATCGCCAACTACAAGGTCGAAAACGACGCCGCCTCGAGCGAGCGCTGCCGCCAGGCTGTAATCAAGTGCCTGGGCCCCACCGGCCAAGGCCATTATCGCGGCACGCTTTCGGGCGAGGATTTTTCGGAGTACCTGCGTCGCGTACCGGGCGTGCTCGCCTTTGTAGGTACGCGCAACCCCAAGATTGGCGCCACGTACGCCCAACATTCCTGCTTCTACAAGATCGACGAGACCGTGCTGGCAAGGGGCTCCATGGTGGCCGCCCAGTATGCTATCGACTTTTTGGCCGAGCCCACGCAAGAGGAGCTCGACGGCCCCGCGATTACCGCGGTCGCCGAAACCAACCCCGATCTGGCCGCCAAGTTGCGCTCTGCCAAGGCGACGACCGCCGAGGCTCGCGACGCCATCCATGATGCCCGAACGGCTCGCCATGCCGCGATCAAGGGCATCCACGACGCACGCGCTGCTGCACGCCGCGAGGAGAAGCACGACGAGTAGTCGATTCGCTGGCATCTCGCAGTCATAGCCACATCGCGATGTCAAAGCGGGGGCGGACGTTTCGACACGTCCGCCCCCGCTCATTCTTCAAGCGCCATTTCTACTATTTCTACCCCGTCCCCAAATGGCAGACGGCATGGCTACTCGTCCTGAGGTTCCTCGTCGGAGCTTGGCTCGGACGCCGACTCAGGTGCAGGTGCCGGCTCAGGCTCAGGCTCAGGCTCAGGCTCGGACTCAGATGCCGTCTCAGACTCGGGCGCCGGCTCAGGCTCGGTCGCGGGAGCGGGTGCAGGTGCCGGCGAAGCATCCGGAGCACCGTAACCCGAAGGAGCGGACTTCTTCTCGAAGGGCAACACAAAAGTCAGGACGTCGTCCTTATCCTCATCGGCCCACTCGCTTGCATAGCGTGCGGCCCAATAGCCAACGGCACGGTGCTTGAGCATCTTGCCAAAGACCGTAAGAAATACGGTGACGAAAGCGACCAGCACCAAGAACAGCGCGAGCGTGACGCCACCGCCGGTAACGATTGCCTCAATACCCGTAGGACGATAGTAGTAGCTATACATACCGACAGAGGCAATGGCGCCAAAGACGACCGTCAAGATCCATGTGACAACGTTGGCAACCAGGCCCGTCAAAAACTCGGGAAGGAACGAAGCACAGAACAGCTTGGTCTTGTTGTGCTTAAAGGCCGCCCAGACCTTATCGAGCGAAAACGCGCTCTCGACGCGCCCGGTCACCG
Source organism: Collinsella aerofaciens (assembly GCF_039758965.1). GTDB lineage: Bacteria > Actinomycetota > Coriobacteriia > Coriobacteriales > Coriobacteriaceae > Collinsella > Collinsella aerofaciens_BR. The sequence continues at coordinate 31,107 of NZ_JBDMSL010000003.1, forward strand.
CAAAGTGCATCACGGCAATGTCGGCGAACATCTTAAAGAAGACACCCAGAATCGCCGAGGCAATTAGCGCCAGGACAAGCAGGCCGAGCGAACCGAACAGCGCAGCCTCGAGCGCATAAGAGCCGTAATAAGAATACGAGCCCGCGGCGCCAATTACCACGCCCTCCACCAGCGAAAGCACTACACCGATAACGGGAATGGCAGCGATAACCTCGAGCACGACCGAAATAACGCTCGAAAAGACTCCAAGGCCAAACGATGTGGAACGCATCAACGGGCGATCCATGCCGTCATCGACCTTGAGCGAAAGATCACGGCCCCACTCAATACCAAAGCCGGAACCGCACACGCTCGCAATGCAAGCTGCCAAAAAGCCGATGGCAGCCGCAATGCCGCCAATAACGGGAATAAACAACACGAGCACCGACACAACGCAAATCAGCGCCGGCAAAAACGCGATTTGGCATACACGCTGAAGCACGCCCGGAGTCTTGGTCATATCTTGGAACGCCTGAGCCACACAGCCCTTTGGCACATTCGCCACGGGCGGCTGCGGAACAAACTGCTGGGGCTGAGGCTGTCCCTGGGGAGCGGGGCCAGCGGCACCGGCATTAGGAGCACCACACACGCCGCAGAACTTGTCGTTATCGCCCATAGGGGCGCCACACTGCGAGCAGAACATCGAAATCATCCCTTCGTATCTAGAGCGAATCACCTGGATCGCAAACGATGTCTTTGGCATCATTATCACCCAATGTGAGGACAAATACTCTTAGATGACGTATTTGCAACGCGCGAGGCGCTTTTCGATTGTTTGATGAGTGTGTCCGCGCTAGTTCGTTCCGCGGAAGCCCTTGCCGACGATCTCGGAGCTGTCGACGATCGTGATAAAGGCACCCGGATCGACTTCGCGCGCATAGCGGCGTAGTTGCACGGCCTCGCGACGGCTCAGCACGCTCATGATCACCGTCACGCACTTGCCCGAGAAGGCACCGTAGCCGCGGCTGATGGTCGCCGTGCGGTTGAGATGCTTGACGATAAACTCCTCGACCTTAAGGGGCTCGGAGCAAATGACCGTGCAGACTTTGCGCAGGTGAATGCTCTCAATGGCTTTGTCGACCACAAGCGTCTTGGCAAACAGGCCGAGCACACAATACAGACCGACACGCGGGCCATACAAAAAGGCCGCGATGGCCACGATGCCGATATCGACCAACAGCAGCGCGCGGCCAATCTCGAGCGTCGTGCGGCGCTTGAGGATCATGGCAAGAATGTCCGTGCCGCCCGTCGAGGCGCCGATGTCAAAGACAATAGCGCTGCCAAGCGCCGGCAAGATGACGGCAAAGCACAGGTCGAGCCACATATCACCCGTCAGAGAGACATCAGTCGGAATAAAGAGCTCAAACAGCGAAACATAGGCGGACAGCGCAAACGAGGCGAAGACGCTCCACAGGATTGCCTTGCGCTCCAAAAAGATAAAGCCCAAAACGACGAGAACCGCGTTAATAATCCACATAAAGACGCCGACGGGCAGGGTCGGGAACAGCGTGGACAGAATGACCGACACGCCCGAGGTGCCGCCAAAAGCAAAGTGATTAGGGGTTTTAAACGCAACGATGGCGAAGGCCGTAAGAATCAGGCCCAGATTGAGCTCGGCAAAAAAGCGCGGGAAGCCCGGCTCCTGGCTGCGCTTTTGACCGACACGCTCGCCGCGCTCGATATCGGTGCGATCAACCACGCGCTCCATCGGCACCACGGGAGGACGATGCACCTCCTCGGCAGCACGCGATGCCGCCTCTGCCGCGGCGGCCTCAATCGCCCATGCCTTGCTTTCTGTTTCGTGCTCGTCGGCCATTACGGCAACCCCTCGTTAACAATTTGGAAACAATGCGCCCATTAGGGTAACGCGGAACGCGACGATTGCAACCCCTAGTTAGACGAGCGGTATGCCCACATCGGGGGGCATACAAATAACGGCCGGCCACGCTTTTGCTTGCGCGGTCGGCCGTTTAACGTTTTCGCAGATAAAGCCTGCCAAAACAAACCTGTCCCTTTTTGGAAGGTTACTCGTGCTGGCTGGTGCGGTGCTCGTACTCCTCGGGGGTGATGACGTCCTCGATGCGCAGGTTGACGCCCGCCACCTCAAGGCCGGTCATCGCGGCAAGGCGCTCGGTCACGCGCGCCTTAACGTCGTCGAAAATCGCGGGCGCATAGGCGCCGTACTCGATAATGACGGAGATGTTGACGACCACGCGATTGTCATCGGTGACCTCAACCGTCACGCCCTTGGTCAGATTCTCGGCACCAAACTGCTCCTGCACAAAGTGCATAAGGTTACCCTTCATGCCCAGGACGTGCGGCACCTCGCGGGTGGCCATGGCGACGATCTTCTCGATCACACCGTTGGAATAGGTCAGCGAGTCCTCGGACTCGTCTGTTTCCTCATCATCCTCGTCCGCGTCATCGGCGGACTCGGCCTCGACGAGCGCCTCATCCTCGAGCGTCACATCCTCGGCTTCGGCGACGGCCGCCTCATTCTCCTCGAGCTCGGTATCGGCCACATCGACCTTCGTATTAAAAGCCATGGTTCCTCCTTAAGCCTGCCGCGGATGCGACAGTCGAATACATATTAGCGGCCGCTAAACAGACGGCCGAAGAAGTTGACGATCCCGTTTTCGCCGTCGCGAATTTGGCCGATCACGGCGCCGATCAGCACGAAGAATGCAATGACGAGCGTGTCCCACAGGCCGAGCGTGAGCACCAACACGGCAAGGATAAAGCCAGCGACGGCACCGAGCGTGGTGTTGGGATGACGCACAGCATAGCTCCAGATGGCAGCGCCCGTACCCTTGATGAGACCCATAGCCTCGTCAAAATCCGCGGCCGCCGCGTCTTGTAACTCAGTTGCCTCTGCTTTGGAATCAACAGGTTCGCTCGCCGGCGTGGCGCTCTGGTCAATCGTCAGGCGCGGCGTACGAGCGGTCTTATCTTGATTGGTATCACTCACCGGAAACCTCCACGGTCTGGACGGTAGTCTTGGACGGCAAAAAACGGACGCGCGTGGTCGTACCCGGCGTGCCGAGCATGGTGTCGCAAGCTTCCTCGATGCGCTGCTGCATCGCGGTAGCCAGAGATGCCACGTCCTTATCGTCAAGCGCGATAGCCTCGACCTTAAAACGGACGTGCGAATCGTCGGAACCTTGGACGCGGGCCTCGACATGCTCGATCATCACGCGATCGTCGCGCTCTGCAGCAGCCCTGGCGCACGAAGAAAGCGCCGCAAGGGTGACCTCGATATTGCGCTCCCCCGCCGGATGCACGCAGGACGGCTCGCGACGAGCAAACATCAGGCGGAAGAAGCTTACCAGCACGCCAATCGCCACAACTCCGCCGCATGCCGTCACGACAATGCGCGGCATGGGGTCGCGCATCAGCAGCATAAAGCGATACGTATACGGCCCCCAAAACTGGCAGACAAGCGTACCCAGCGCCACGATGGCGGCGGCAAGATACACGATCGCTAGGGCTCGTTTGAGTACGCGCACGTGACGCTCCCTTCAAATCTCGGCTCTCGAAATGCAAAACGGTTCGCATCATTATAAAAGAGCCGGGTCCGGTGCTCTACGCACGCGGATCCGGCTCATCTATTCCACGAGGCTTGCATGCTCGCTTCATTATGCCCAGATATGCACGGCTCAATCCGTGCAGGCGCTACTCCTCCTCGAGGGCAGCGATGACCTCGTCGGTCATGTCCATGGTGCTGTAAACATCCTGGACGTCGTCGAGCTCCTCAAGACGGTCGATGAGGCGCTGAACCTTCTTGGCGTCGGCGCCGGAGACCTCGGTCGGGGTGGTCGGGACCATGGTGGTCTCGGAGCCCTTGACCTGGACGCCCTGCTCCTCGAGCGCCTTGGAGACAGCCATGACCTCGTTGGCAGTAGTCCAGACGATCCACTCCTCGCCGGCATCCTCGTAGTCCTCGCCACCGGCCTCGGCGATGGCCATCATGAACTCATCCTCGTCACCGGCAGCACCGTTGGCGATCATGGTCTCCTTCTTGGCGTTCTCGTCCAGGATCTCCTTGGCGACGACGATCTGGCCCTTACGCTCAAACTGGAAGGCGACGGAGCCGGAGGTGCCCAGGTTGCCACCAGCGTGGGAGAAGGCGGAACGGACATCAGCGGCGGTACGGTTGCGGTTGTCGGTCAGGCAGTCGACGTAGACGGCGACACCGGCGGGACCGTAGCCCTCGTACACGATGTTCTCGTAGACGGCAGCGTCAGCACCCGAACCAAATGCCTTGTCGATAGCGGACTTGATCTTGTCCTTGGGCATGGACTGAGCCTTGGCCTTGGCAACGGCAGCGGCGAGGCTGGCGTTGTTCTCGGGCAGCGGGTCGCCGCCGAGACGGGCAGCAACGGTGATGTTGCGGCTCAGCTTGGAGAAGAGGGCGGAACGCTTGGCGTCCTGCGCGCCCTTACGATGCTTGGTTGTGGCCCACTTAGAGTGTCCGGACATACGTGTCTCCTATCGGTTTCGACCTAAAGCCCAGCGCAGATGCTCGGGCAATATAAACAAACGTCGTTATGATATACCTACTGGCCTGCGAGATAAACCCCAAAATGAAGGCGTCGTGATGATGACCCCTTTGGTGCAAAGAAACCTGACCCCCAATGCACCAAGTTAGAACCAGAGGAAGTCGCTGCGGGTGACGGTGGCGCCGATGGCGAAGGGCATGCAGGCGATGACCGGATACAGGTAGCGCATGTAGGTCGATCCGTTACACGGGCCAATCAGGCACACGGCAAGCACGCCCAACAGCGGCACCCAGATCGCCAGCGCACGCCATGAATGACGACGCAGCAGGTAGACCACCACGGCGATCATGATCCACACATAGGTGGCCGAGCTCATGGTGAGCGAAATAAACGGGATGCGCTGCACCGCTACACGATACAGATTGATCAGGTGGTCACACCAGCGCACCACGTTGCTGTCAACCGGATGGAAGTCGAAGTACTTGAGGTTGTCGGGACGCGCCATGATCTCGGCACTACGCGCCGTGCTGTAGACCCAGGCATCGCGCGCGCTCGGATAAAAATAACCATAGTAGTTATTGATAAGCGCCGAAATATAGCACTCGGGATCCTTCTTAAACATCTGAGCCCATACCTCAAAATAGGCATCGATGTCCTCCTGCGAGGCGTACTCGTTAAAGCAGTTCTTGACGGCATCGGACTTGTCGGGATTGTAGCGGCGGCCCAGGTTCTCGTACTTGAGTACGCGATCGATCACGGCACGCTCTTCGTCGGTCACCGAACCGTCGCAAGGAGCCTCCACGATGGTGCCGTCCTCCTTAACCGTGGGGTTGACGCCCGAGTTGAGGCCGTCGTGCTTTTGGACAAAACGAGCCGTCTGCTGGAACGGAATCGAAAGGATTTCGCGCTTGGAACCAGGCGTGATGTCGTGTGCCGGCATAAAGACCTTGGTGAAGTACATATTAGAGGCAAGGCAGAGTGCAAGCACCGCAAGAACTCCCACCCAGCGGAAGCGCGAGATGGCGCCCGAAGGCGCAGCACCGGCCTGCTTGGCTGCACGACGAGCCGTATGCGCGTCCCATGCGCAAAACGCCGCCGCGATTACGCATGCCGCCAGGGGAAACACCAGACCGCCGTTGCGCAGAAACGTGGAACCCATGGCGCCCAGGGCGAGCAGCAGCCAGTCGTGGCGCGCAAAGAGCACGGGGGCTTTCTCGCCCGCTCGCTCGACATTGGCATCACGACGAGGCAAGCCACATGCCACGAGCTTGACGGTCTGTACCAACAGCACCAAGAACACGTCGGCAAAGAGCACGTCTTTGGTGAGCAACGCCGCGTAGTTAGAGAACATCGGCATAAACGCAAAGAACAGCAGGATCACACCGCGAACCGGCAGGCTCACGCCCAGTTTGCGCAGCGACGAAATGGAATAGGCCATGCAGGCAGCCGTGATGACAAATTGAGCGCAGGTGTAGATGGCAAGACCCGCGTTAGCGCTGTTGAACAGCGAAAGCCCCAGCTGAACGCACGAGCCGATAATGGCCGTGTGCACTACGGGATGATGCCCGTTGAGCAGCACGTTGGGGTTGAGTAGGCGCAGGTAGTCGCTCGTGCCGTTGGGATAGTTGAACCACTGGCGAATCTGCGCGCCCGTATCTCCCATAAAAAGGCCGGGCAGCGAAGCGATGAGCGTGGGCGCCCAGGCGATCATAAGCACCAGGAAGGGCCCGGCAAAGGGATGGACCGAGAGCACGGCGTGAGTCACACGCCATACGCGGCCAAAGTGTGCTTCGGAAAACGGGATGCGTCGGGAGCTCAGCCAATCTAGACACTCAAAGGCAAGGTAGAAGGCAACGACCGCCAAGAGCATCCAGCCCGCGCCGCCAATCCAGGCGCAGATGATGCGGGCTTTGTCGCCAAGGACAATCTCGGCCGAGTCGGTGAGATCGTAGCTGCGGCCGAACACCATGCAGATGGCGAAGAACAGCGACGGCAGAATGATCGATGGACGCCAGGTATCGCCACGGCCAAAGAACACGTAGCGAAACGGCAAGGTGAGCAGGCAGGCAAGTGCAAGCAGCATGACCGCGTCGGTATGGCCGGCAAACGAAAGGAGCACCTCGTAGCACACGTACAGCATGCCCGAGGCTTTGGGGTCAATCGCCAAGACTGCGTTGCTCGACACCGGGGCAGGATCGATGGAAAACGCCGTGGTCGCCAACAGCGCGAGCAAAAATGCGATGAGCGTCTGCTTGGCGGGGTAGCGCTTAAACCAGACGATGCGGGCAGCGTCGCGCGCAGCCGTTGTGGAGAGGTCGGAATCCTTCACAGTCCGAAAGCCTTTCTAGAAACCTGCCAAAAAGGGACAGGTTTATTTTGGCAGGTTTTATCTGGGGAAACGTTACGGTTCTGTCATCGTTGCCCAGCGAACCACCACAAAGGTGCCTGTTCACTTTTTGGTGGTTAAGCGTCGAGGTAGATGCGCTGGGGTTGGTTGCGGCGACGAGCAAAGATGATGAGCGCCAGGCCCGCGATTACGAGCGGCAGGCTCAGCAGCTGACCCATGGTGATGACGCCGCCCAGCAGATAGCCCAGCTGCGCATCGGGCACACGCACAAACTCAATCAAAAAGCGAACGATGCCGTAACCCATCACAAAGACGCCCATAAACGTGCCTTGGGGCAGTAGCGGCTTTTTGCGGCTGAGCACCTGCAGAATGCAAAAGAGCACAATACCCTCGAGGAATGCCTCGTAGAGCTGGGAGGGATGACGCGGCATATCGCCCGCGGTGCCGCCAAAGATCACGCCCCAGGGCAGATCGGTCGGCTTGCCCCACAGCTCGCCGTTGACAAAGTTGGCGCAGCGTCCCAGACATAAGGCCAGCGGAGCACCGATAACGGCAAGGTCGGCGATGGTCCAGGCGTCGAGCTTGTACATGCGGCACACGAGCACGCCGCCGATGATGCCGCCCACCAGGCCGCCATGGAAGCTCATGCCGCCTTCATTGGTAGCAAAGATCTCGAGCGGATGCGCCCAGTAGTAGCCGTCGCCGTAAAAGATGACGTAGAACAGGCGGGCGCCAATGATAAGGCCAAAGACCACGCCGACCACGACACTCGTCAGGTCGTCGACCGTAATGTCAAAACCCCAACGGCGCTGCGTGCGGTACATGACGACCGCCGTGAGCAGAGCTCCGACCACATAGGCCAAGCCGTACCAGTAGATGGTGATGGGCCCCGCCGAGATGGCGACGGGATCAAGCATATGGTAGAGGTCGTTGAGCATATCGGTCCCCCTGCTCCCTACATACAAATGCGGCCGCGGGCCTTGCGCTCGCAGCCGCATATCTGGGCGTAACGTCTATGCGGAGCGTACCGTCCGCAGCTTTCGCATCTTAGAACGGCGCGTACTCGTCGTACAGGTCCTCGGCCTCGCCGGAAGCATTGACCTGCTCAACGCGGGTAACGCCGGGCACATGCTCCTTCAGGATGCGCTCGATGCCCATAGACAGGGTTAGCGAGCTCATGGGGCAGCCGGCGCAGGCGCCCTGCAGCTCCAGCTTGACGACGCCCTCGTCGTCGACGCCCACATACTCCATATCGCCGCCGTCGGCCTGCAGGTTGGGGCGAATCTCTTCAAGAACCTTCTTAAGCAGCTCTTCGTTAACAGCCACAGGGGCTCCTTTCTCACAATAACGCGGGCACGCCCGCGGACAGAAGCTATGTTACTACAGCCATGTACCCGCTCACGAGCCGTCCATGCGCGCAGACGCGACTTTCACGAGTAGTCAATTTGGGACGGGGCTCTTTTGGCTGTTTTGACGCCAGCTGCGTTGGCACGCGCTACTGCCGAGCCTGTCCCCCGGTACCAATCTGGACATCGACGATGACCTGGCGGTAGCTGATGCCGCAGGAGTCGAGAATGCGGCGGCTGATACGGCCGTCGTCGGTATCGGCGTACTTATTGTCCAGGTAGACGACCTCGCCCACGCCCACCTGCGCCAGGATCTTGGCGCAGTCGTGGCACGGGAACAGCGTGACGTAGACCGTGGAACCCTCAAGGTCTTTGAGCGAGCCGCGGTAGTTGAGCACGGCGTTTGCCTCGGCATGCACCACGTAGTTGTGCTTATCCTGCAACGGGTCGTCGCTCGTGCCCCACGGGAAAAAGTCGTCGTTGAGCGCCGAGGGCGTACCGTTGTAGCCCACCGAAAGGATGCGGTGGTTGGTGTTGGCGATGCACGCGCCCACCTGCGTGTTGGGGTCCTTACTGCGGCGCTGCGCGGCGATGGCCACGCTCATAAAGAACTCATCCCAGCTAATGACGTCGCGGCGCTTGCCCGACGCGGTTTGATGAAGATCGTCCGACATGGCAGACACCTCCGAAATCGCAATAGTTTGACCCATTGTAGCAGGTGGAAGGTGGAGACGTTTTTGTCTCACCGCCCCCATCGCTACGCACGGCGGGGCTTTTGGTTGATGTGGTAGAGCTCGGCGAGACCCCGCAGCGTCAACGCGTCATCGACCGTCAGGCTATGACCGACAAGGGCCGCAAGTGCCTCGGCATCGTCGCCGGTAATGACGATGGGCACATCGCCCTCCCCCGCGGCCTTGGTCGCGCGCATCTCGGCAAGCACCATGTCGAGCATGCCGTCGATGCGGGCCACCTCGCCCAGAACCACACCCGAGCGCATGGCCTCGCGCGTGTTGCGGCCGATGACATGCGTGGGTGCCGAGGGCTCAACCTGCGGCAAGCGCGCCGCAGCGGCCGAAAGCGAACGGGCGCCGAGCGCCAGCCCCGGCGCGATGACGCCGCCCGCAAAAGTGCCGTGCGCATCGATGACCTCGATATTGGTCGTGGTGCCCAGGTCAATGACGATGCACGGCGAGCCGTAGACGGCACGAGCCGCCACGGCGTCGGCAATGCGGTCGGGGCCGATCTCGGCCGGGTCATCGTAGTGCACGGGTATGCCGGTCTTGAGGCCCGGCCCCACGGTGAGCACGCGCCCCGTGCAGGTACGGGAAAGTGCCGCCTTCCACGGGCGCTCGAGCGCCGGGACCACGCAGCTCAGCACGGCCGCGGCGGGTACGAGCACACCCGGCATGCCCGCATCGGCCGCCAGTGCGGCCATGACCTGCACGAGACGCATGCGCGCCTCGTCTGCTGTGATGCTCGACGGCGTGGTGATCTCGCACGTCGCAAGCGGACATTCCTGCGCCGCGGCCGAATCCTCGGCAAACAGGCCAAAGCGAATGAACGTGTTGCCCACGTCGACCGTCAATATGTATGCGCACCCATTAAGCATCGTCGGCGCTCCTTTCGTCTGCCCAGCAGTATATCGCCTCCCTAAACCAGTCATCCCAAAATGACTAGCTTGCGGCTATACTGGTGCGCGGTCGTGCGCGAGCTCACGCGGCGGCCCTTGGTAACCCGACTTCCCGCGCCGTATCCGTAGCGGCGCTTGCGGGGGAAGCGGATATACGCAAAGGAGTTCTATATGAGCAATCCCTCGAACCGCACTTCGATGCGCGGTCAACTCACGCTGCGCGGCGTCGTCATCGGCGTCCTTGGCTGCGTGATCATCACGGCAAGTTCGGCCTATACCGCCCTCAAAATGGGTGCGCTCCCCTGGCCGATCATTTTCGCTGCCGTCATTTCGCTGTTCTTCCTGAAGCTCATGGGCAACGCCAGCCTCAACGAGGCCAACGTCACCCACACCATCATGTCCGCGGGCGCCATGGTCGCCGGCGGCCTGGCGTTTACCATCCCGGGCGCTTGGATGCTGGGCTATGCCGACCAGATCAGCTGGCTCGACATGTTTATCGTGGCGCTCGCCGGCACCATCTTGGGCCTTCTGGCGACAGCGCTCATCCACCGTCACTTTATCGTGGACGCCGCGCTGGAGTTCCCCACCGGCAACGCCGCAGCTCAGACCCTGCGCGCCACCGAGGCCGGCGGCAAGACCGGCAAGCAGCTCTTTGGCTCCATGGCCATTGCAGGCATCTACAGCGTGCTTCGCGACGCCCTGGGCGTGGTGCCCAGCATGCTGTGCACGCTCAATATCCCCGGCGTGACCTTTGCCATCTACAACTCGCCCATGCTGCTGTCCATCGGCTTTTTGGTGGGCTTCGCCCCCGTCGCCTTCTGGTTTGCCGGCGCGCTGCTGGGCAACTTTGGCATCATCGTCGGCGGCACCGCCGCCGGCCTGTTCGATATTGTGACCGCGCAGGGTATCGTCAAGTCCCTCGGTATGGGCCTTATGATGGGCTTTGGCGTCGCTGTCGTCCTTAAAGACATCCTGCCGCAGGTCGCCGGCATCGTCCGCGGCCTCGCCGCCGACAGCTCCACCGACACCGACGAGCAGTCGCTCATCTCGGGCTCGCTTAAGCTCGACGCCGGCATCATCGGCCTGGGCACCGCCGCCATTGCCGTGATCGTAGCCATCGCGCTCGACCTTGGCCCCGTTCCGGCCGTCATCGTCACGCTGTTCACCTTTGTCACCACCATCATGAGCGCGCAGAGCTGCGGCCAGACGGGCATCGACCCCATGGAGATCTTTGGCCTCATCGTCATGCTCATCGTGGCAGCCTTCGCGCAGCTCGCGCAGGTCAAGCTGTTCTTTATCGCCGGCATCGTGGCCGTGGCGTGCGGCCTTGCGGGCGACGTCATGAACGACTTTAAGGCCGGAGCCGTACTGGGTACCAACCCGCGCGCACAGTGGGTCGGCCAGGCCATTGGTGGCATCGTGGGTGCCCTGGTCGCTGCCGCTGTCATGGTCGCGCTCGTCACCGCCTATGGTCCGGACGCCTTCGGCCCCGACAAGAGCTTTGTGGCCGCGCAGGCAAGCGTGGTCGCCACCATGGTCTCGGGCATCCCGAGCGTGCCGTGGTTCGCGGGCGGCTTTATCGCCGGTATCATCATGTACTGGCTCGGCATTCCGGCCATGATGATCGGTCTAGGCGTGTACCTGCCGTTCTACATGTCGCTCACGGCCTTCCTAGGCTCCTGCGTCAAGCTCGCCTACGACAAGTGGGCCGCACACCGCGACGCCGAGGCCGGTCTTTCGGACGAGGAGAAGGCTGCCAAGGATGCCGCCTTCCAGGAGCAGGGCCTGGTCGTTGCCAGCGGTCTGCTGGGCGGCGAGTCCGTCGTCGGCGTTATCCTGGCGTTTGTTTCTGTTGGCCTGAGCCTGCTGGGCTAAGTCGAGCGGCCGCTCGACGGCAACCATATCGCCTACGGCTTGCCCGGTCGGTAGCTTTCGCGGCTGCCGACCGGGCTTTTTGATATCGAAACAAAGAAAGGCCGGCACGCTGCGTTTAACAGCGCGCCGGCCTTATCGGTTAAGCTATCGAAGCGCTCCTGCTATGAACCGAAGTTCGTTGCAGAAACTACGCTCGAAACGCTACATCTGCTTGCGACGACGATCGCTCAGCGTCACACCAGCGGCCACGAGAGTGATACCGCCGATGACGAACACCTCGCCCGCAAGAGCGGAGTCATCGCCAGTCTGGGCGAGCGCGGCCGACGTGGCCTTCTTCTTGGCGACAGGAGCCTTTGCAGCAGCCTGCGCAACCTGAGGCTTGGCCTGCGGCTCAGCCTTGGGATGATACTTGTCGTACTCGGCCTGTGCGGCAGCCAGGGCATCCTTAGCATCGTTAAGCTCGGCAAGCGCGGCGGCATAGGCGTCGTTGGCATCGGACAGTTTGGCATCGGCATCGCTCAGAGCAGCCTTGAGACCAGCAGCGGCATCAACGGCGGTCTTATAGCGAGCGTAGGCAGCGTTCAGCTTGACCAGCTTCTCGTTGCCCGTCGTGCCCGCGGCAAGGGATGCCTTGTGGTCGACAGCCTCAAGATCGGCCTTGAGTGCCTCATCGCTGGCAAGCTCGGCCTTGGCCTTGACGATCTCGAAGTTCGCATCGACGACGGCTTCGTTGGCGGCCTCGAGCTGCTTCTGGGCATCGGCGACACCGGCGACGGCGGCGTCATAGGCGACCTTGGCGTCGTCGACCGCTTTCTGGGCTCCAGCGAAGCGCTCGAAGGCCTTGTTCGCGGTGGCAAGCTCGTCCTCGGCGGCCTTGGCCTTCGCCTGTGCGTCGGACAGGGCCTGCGTCTTGGCGGCAACTGCCTGCTTGGCGCCCGAAAGAGCGGTCGCGGCGCGCACATCTGCGGCCTGAGCCTTGTCAACGCCAGCCTGGGCAGTGTCGTCGGCCTTCTTGGCATCGTCAAGCGTGCCCTGCTTGTTCGCAAGATCCGTCTTGGCGGCATCGCACTTGGCGGCAAGGTCCTTGACCGAAGCGGTAGCGTTGTCATACGCCTCTTTGGCCTGATCGGACTTTACCTTGGCAGCATCGCGGGCGCTGCGAGCCTTCGCCTTTTGAGCAGCGGCATCGGTTGCCTTTGCCTTGCCGTCAGCAAGCGTGACGTTTGCCTTATCGAGAGCTGCCTGGGCAGTAGCGGCCTCGCCCTTGGCGGCGTTGAGCTTGGTCTTGGGCGTCTTGACGTCGATACCCTTGAGTTTGGCTTCGGCGGCGGTGTAGGCGGACTTGGCGGCAGCAGTAGCGGACTGAGCCTTCTCGTACTCGCCCTTGGCGGTGTTCATGTTCACATCGGCTGCGGTGAAAGCGTCCTGGGCGGCATCCTGCCCGTTTACAGCTGCGAAGTAAGCTTCCCTAGTAGTTCCAAAGTTCTTCTGCGCCTCGGCGAGCTTGCCCTGAAGCTCCTTGAGTTGCGCCTTCTGCGCCTGCGTGCCGCCAGCGTTATAGGCGGAATCGATGTAGTCGTTCAGGAGCTTCTTGAACTCGGAGACAGTGAAATCAGCCTCACTGTCAAAAGAGCTGTAATCGAAGATTGTTACCTCGGAATCGGTGTTCTTACCGCTACCGGTCGCGATGCCGATAGCCTTCGTGCCGGCATCGATGATGTTGAGATAGTGCCCGCACTCATGGTAGATGCTGCTGTAGTGCTGGTAGATATAGTAGGAATCATATCGATGGTTTCCAAGGTCACTATTCTTCTCGACGTACTTATCGAATGCCTCTTTTTCCTGAGTGTAGAGACCGGTATATGGCCAGCCAAGCGTATCCTCGGTCTCGCCGCCGGTATATGCGCCGCCGCCGCCGGCAAGATTTTCTCCATTGTCCCAGTAGCAGCCCGAGTGCCCCCAGATGTTCGATGAATATGATACATTAAGGGCGGCTGCCGCAGTCATGCGGAGGCTGACGCTGAGCGCCGACTGACCGTTCGCCTTGCGGAGGTTGTTCTGGGTGTCGAGATATGTCAGGGCGTTTCGCATCTGCTCCAAGGAAAGCGGGTTGGTGTCGCGAGACATGTCCTGATCGACGTAATCGTCATACCACTCGGCCTTGTCATCGGCGCCGGTCAACGTCGATACGGCATCCTGGGCGTTCTTTTTCTGCGTGGCTGTGAACTGGCTGCCGCCGATGATGTAGTTCATGAAGCCGAACATACCCTGGCTGATGGCATTCTGGTCTACGGTCATGTTCGACTTGAGGTCGGCAATCTGCTGGTTAAGCTTCTCGACCTCGGCATTCGCGGTGTCGTATGCCTTCCTGGCGGTATCGGATTCAGCGCATGCCGTCTCCCACTCGCTGTGCTTCTGCTGACGGACCTCGACGAGTCGGTCGTACTCCGCCTTCTTGTCGGCTTCGGTCTGCTGGGCCTGCTCGTATGCCGTCTTCGCGGCGTCACGCTTACTGGCCGCGTCCTTGTACTCCTTGTTTGCCGCATCGTATGCAGACCGGGCAGATGCCACGGCAGCGTTGGCGGCGTTGGCCTTCTCCTGCGCGGCGGTGGCGGTATTCTGGGCCGCCTGCAGGTTCGCCTGGGCGGTAGCGTCGGCATCCGTCGCGGCATTGAGCTCCGCCTGCGCGGTCTTAAGCTCACCAGCGGCGGCCTTCTCGGCGGCCTCAAGCGCACTCAGGTCAACACCCGTACCCGAGACGGCAGCATCGAGCGCGGCCTGCGCCTGGTTGAACTTCTGCTGGGCGTTATCGCGCGCGGTGGTTGCGGCTGCGAGAGCAGCAGCAGTCTCCTGCTTCTTGGCCTGGGCAGTCGTCAAAGCTGCCTCGGTATTCTGCTTTTCCTGCTGGGCGCTGGCCTCGGCAGCCTTGGCCTGGTCCAGATTGGCCTGTGCAGTAGTAACGGCCTTATTGGCGTCATCGAGCTTTGCCTGCGCGTCCTCGACGGCCTTCTTGGCGACCTCGTACTCGTCCATACCCATGGCCTCGAGCTTGGCCTGGGCATCGTCGAGGGCCTTCTTGGCCTCATCCTGCTTTGCCTTGGCGTCCTTGAGCGCCTGGGTCTTATCCTCGACACTCTTGTTGGCTTGATCGAGCTGATCGTTCAGGTCGCCCAGCTTCTTCTGCTGCTGCTCGGTCTTTTCGACGGCGGCTTTGAGCTCGTCAATCTTCTCCTGGAGCGCGGCGACTTCTGCTGCGTTCTGCTCGATTTCGTTGTCGCTCACAGCCTGCGAGGCCTGATTCTTTTGCTGCTGCGCCTGCTTTTGAGACTGGCCCGCCGCATCGGCGTTCTTCTGGGCGGCATCGTAGGCGGCCTGAGCGTCTTTGAGCTGCTTTGCCGACTCCTCGGCCAGCTGGGCAGCCGTCTTTACGACCGCTTGGTTACCGGCGGTAACGCTATTCTCTACAGAACTACCCCCCCCCTGAACAGAATCGCCGTTACCGGTTGACGGTGCGGCGATTGCCGCCAGCGGCGACATGAGCGGCTGAGCGATGAGGCCCGCCGTCAAAACGGTTGCGACGGCGCGGTTAGCAACGCCCTTGACGTTGACAATCTTGGCCCGAGGCTCAAAGTGTTGTGGACTGTAGTTTGCCATGGCTTTCTCCCTTTGACACGGATGTATCCATACGCCTCTAAATGTAGGAGCTGATTTTTGAATTCTGTTGCGCAACATTGGTCACCAGCGGATTTTTGAAATTCGCGCTCTCGTGCTTCACAATTTCGTCACATATGTAGGAGCTGGTGCATCATATTCTCGCGGGATCGAATTGAGCCTGTGATTTGCATTTGCTCCCGCGCCATCCGCCCCATCGGATCCCGCGTCCAACAGGTACCCCGCCCGCCACGGTGTAGAGTAAGGGCGACGGGCGGGATACGCGGCCCGTGCCAGAACGAGGTGAACATGGAACTCGATAACCAACAGATTAAGCAACTGCGCGAGCGTCATCATCGGCGTCACGGCATCCGCCCTGCCCATAGCGAAGCCATGGAAAACATCACCCGCTTCCTCAAGCGCGCATTCAACATTCGCGAGGGTCGCGCGCCCTACCACGTGATTCGCAAGCGTTTTGTAAACGGCGCGCGTCTGACTGGCTCCCACCTATGTATCCTCATCATCGCCATGCTCATCGCAAGCATCGGCCTCGATATCGATTCGGACATCGCCATCGTGGGCGCCATGCTCATCTGCCCGCTTATGGGATCGGTCCTTGCCATGGCATATGGCATCGCCACGCTCGACCGCGAGATTACCGTCGAAGCCGTCGCCAGCCTTGCGCTGCAAATGGCCTTTTGCCTGGTCACATCCACGTTGTACTTTAAGCTCTCGCCCCTCGGCACCACCACGGCCGCCATTATCGACAACTCGACGCCCACCGTGTGGGACCTTGCCGTCGCGCTCGCGGGCGGCTTTGCGGGTGGCCTGGGCAACTCGCGCGACCAGGAACCCGCCACGCTCATCGCCGGCGTGGCCGTGGCAACCGCGCTCATGCCGCCCCTGTGCGCGGCGGGTTATGGCATTGCCATCGCGAGCGGGTCGCTGTTCCTCTCAGCCCTCTACGAGTTTGGCATCAACGTCGTCTTTATCGCGCTGGCGGCCGAAGCCGTATTGCTTCTTTTACGTGTACCGCTCAAGCGTGATCTCAACGGCGACGGCATTGTGACCGCCAAGGAAAACGCCGAGGTCGACGAGCTGTCACGCAAAGTGCGCCGCCGCATCATCGTGGGAACGGTCATCTTTGCCATCCCTTGCATCGTTATGACGGCGGGGTCCATTGGCTCGGCGCAGACCGGCGTGCAGGACGGCTACGGTGTCACCGAAACTACGCGCGAACTTGCCGCGGTGCTGCCGGGCTTTAAGGATTACACCGTCGCCGTCGAGACCTCGGCTGCCGAGGGCGACAAGGAGGGCCTTGTCGAGCGCCAAACTGTCGCCCATGTGACAACGAGCGAGGCGCTCGGAACGCACGACCGCCACGTCGCCCGCAAGCTCATAGACCTCAACGTACCCGAACTCGATCGCGTGGAGTTTGATGTGGAGTAATACGGAGCATGGGATGGCTCCCGCGCACAGGCGCAAGTCGCGGCGAGGCTCAGACGCGACGCAGGCACATGCAAAAAGCGGGACGTAGTTCACGCCCGCGCCCCGCTCGCTGTTTTATTGCCGTGAATCAGACGTCCGCATCGACATCGCCAGACTCCACCGTAAACGCCGGATCGGTGCTCACCAGATAAAATCGGGTCACTTCGCTATCTCTAAATAGATAGAGCTGGCCCCACTCGCGTCGGCGTGACATATACGCGACGTGGACCGTACCGAATTCTTCGCCGTTTTCCTTCTTTAATATCAGGATGTTGGGGTCATCCGTACGCTTAAACTGCCCGTCTGTGCAGATTCCGTCTTGATCGACCAGCTGCCATCGACAGTTGTCCTCCTCAAGAAAAGCAAGGGTTTCCCGACTCGTTTTGTCATCCCGATAGTAACCATCAATGGCAAACCCTTCGGAAGCGCATTCCTGCATATAGGACGTTTCTCGGCTTATAGCAAACAGCCCTGTAGCGCCCAGGAGCACAGTCAGACAGACCACTGCAAGGGTTATCGAAATAGTACGGCGACCCATGTTAGCCCGATCAATAGTTGTTTAACGGAGCGCGAAACATACCTGGAACCTCCGATATCAGGGGGGGACGTCGCCAGCAGGCTGGCGACAACTATATGTTTCTGACATCAAACCATATGGCTACCACTCGCGGAGGGGGTATCGGCGAGCGGCGTGTTTTCATACTCCATTGGTCAAACCTAAGCGCAGCGCTACAGCTCGTACTTGTACACGCGGTAGATGTACTTTTCGGCTTCCATCTCGTAGGCGGCGATGGGCAGTCCATAGCGATCGTACTCGGCAAAGGTCTTGGCCTGGCCCGATGCCACGAGCATACTATTCGAATCGCCGACGCGCTGCGCACTGCTAACGTAGCGCGAGAACGGCACCGCGATCTGGTCTTCGAGCTCGTAGGTGCGCGCCGTCTCGTCCACTGTAAAGATGCGCCCAAACGAATGCGTGCCCTTGTTGTAGTCAGTCACCACCGCGGCGCCCAGCTGGCCCCAGTCGAACTTGGGGTAGCTCTCGGCCGCACCAAAGTTGTTGTCGTATAGCAGCACCTGGTAGCGACCAGTCGCTGCCGTGTCAGAACTCAGCAGATACGTCACGCTGTGCTGGCCTGCATTGAGCGAGAAATCGCCCTGGGCCTGCAATAACTTGTCTTCAAAGCCCGAGCCAGCCCATTGCCACTCCTTTCTATTTCTGGGTCCATCTTCTCACTGCTGGCGGCCGAAAATGATCCGTTTTCCTCCGACCCCGAGGGGTCGTTCTTAGTACTTGAAGAAGCCCTCGCCCGAGCTTTCGCCCAGCTTGCCTTCGTCGAGCATTTTCTTGAGAACGGAGGCCATGGCCTTAAAGTTGTAGGGCATCATCATCTTCTTGAGCAGCGGGCTCACCAGGCCCGGCACCTTCTGATACTGCATGACGATGTTGTAGGCCGTCTGGATACCCACGGTGTCGAATACGCGGAACGGACCCTTGGGGGCGCCGGTGCCACGCGTCCATGCGAGGTCGATGCTCTTGGGATCGCTCACGCCCGAGACGTACAGGTCAAGGCCCGAAAGCAGCCACGGCACCAACATGGAGTTGAGCAGGTAGCCGTTCTTTTCCTTGTTGACGGGAAGCGCCAGCATGCGGATGTCGTTGGCGAAGTCGACGAGCTCGTCGAAGCAGCGCTTGTCGGTCTGGTCCTGGGCCATGACCTCGGTCATGTTGTTCTTCCAGATGGAGTTGGCAAAGTGCAGCGACAGGTACTTCTCGGGGCGGCCGGTGTACTTGGCAAAGGTGCTCGGCAGCAGCGTGGAGGAGTTGGTGACGATGACGGTCTTTTGCGGGAGAACCGGAGCAAGCTTCTTGTAGAAGTCGATCTTTGCCTGGGTGTCCTCGGCCATAGATTCGATAACCAGGTCGGCGTCGGCCACGGCCTCGGCGAGGTCGAGCTCCAGCTTGAGCGTGGAGTAGGCACGCTCGACGGCGGCGAGTGCCGCCTCCTTGTCGAAGGGTTGGCCGCTATCGGCGATACCGGCGCACCACTCGCCCGTACCGTCCGCCATGCCCTCGATAGCAGCGATGTACTCCTCGCGCACATGATCGATCTTGGGCTGGGTGCGGCCGATGCTGCCCTCGCTGCGCAGCCAAATCGTTACATCAAAGCCGCAGCAGGCAGCCTGAAAGGCAATCTGGCTTCCCAACACGCCGCCGCCGGCAACACAAACGGTCTTGTAGCTCATAGGGACGGTCCTCTCTTACGTAATTCCATAGATGTGTATTTATTCAACCGTAAGGAGGCCGCGCGCCGGGGGTGGGTTCTATAAACGGACAGTAATTTGCGGCGAACGGCTACACCTGTTCATTATCTCAGGGTTCCGAGGGCGATTTTTTGTGCCACCGAGACGTCGTTTGCGGAAGTATGCGGCAAATTCCGGAACCCTTGAGCACCCCCCGGTTTTCCGCCAATAAAACCGCAGGTACAGGGCTTGGACATATTCGGTGTGCTCGGTCTATTCAGATTTTGCCGCATACTTCCGAAATCTGAGTTCGCAAAGGGTGATAGTCGGGGCGTTTACGCAACATATGTCCAGCAAAACGGGTGGCAGCCGGTACGGCTACCACCCGTTTGCCTCGCATCTAGCCCAAAGCGGGCCGTCTACTTCTTAATGCCGCGTCCCAGGCGCTCAGCGACCGACGCCACGGCACTCTCGTCGACCGAGCCGCAGCTCACGCAGCCATCGTGGGCACGCATCTGGCCGGTGACTTCGTCCATCGCGAGCGGCGCCACCTTCTCAAGCTTAAAGCCCTTGCCGGCGCGCATGTTTTCCTTGGCCACGCTGATCATGAGCTTAATACGGTTGAGCTGGTTGACCTCGGACGCGCCGGGGTCGTAGTCCACCGCGACGATGTTGCTCTCGGGATGCTGACGGCGCAGCTCCTTGATCACAGCCTTACCTACCACGTGGTTGGGCAGGCACGCGAAGGGCTGCGTGCAGATGATGTTGGGCGCACCGTGGTCAATCAGGTCGAGCATCTCGGCCGTGAGCAGCCAGCCCTCGCCCATGTTGTTGCACACCGAGAGCACCGTGCGGGCCTTGTCGGCCATGGTGCCGATGCGCTCGGGCGCCTCAAAGCGGCGGGACTTTTCGAGCATCTCCTCCACCGGCGTGCGCATCCAGTCCACGAGCTTGATGAGCGCCTGCATACCAGCGCGCGTGGTAGCAGAGCTTCCCAGCTCGTCCTTCTGCAGCTCGGCGTTACTCATGGAGTACAGGAAGAAGTCGAGCAGGCCCGGCACCACAGCCTCGCAGCCCTCGCGCTCAATGACATCGACCACGTGGTTGTTGGCCGTGGGATGGAACTTGACCAGGATCTCGCCAACCACGCCCACGCGCGGCTTGGCGCCCTCGCCCACGAGCGGCATGGTGTCGAACGCGCGGATGGCCTCGCGGCACAGCTTGGTGTAGTTGTGCCTGTTGAACTTAGGCGCCAGCTTGCGGGCGCGCGCCATGTACTCCTCGTAGAGTGCGTTGGCGGCACCGGGCGTGGCCTCGTACGGACGGCAGCGGTAGAGCATCTGCATCATCACGTCACCAAAGAGCACCGCGTAGACTGCCTGCTTAAGCAGCGCCGGCGTAATCTTAAAGCCGGGGTTGTCCTCGCCGAGCGCCACGGCCGAAAGCGAGATTACCGGAATCTCGGGGTGGCCGCTCTCGCGCAGTGCCTTGCGGATGAGCGCGATGTAGTTGGTGGCGCGGCAGCCGCCGCCGGTCTGGCTGATAACAACGGCCGTCTTGGACAGGTCGTACCGACCGCTCTCGATGGCCTCCATAATCTGGCCCGTCACCAGGATCGACGGGTAGCAAATGTCGTTGTTCACATAGCGCAGGCCGGCCTCGACGGCATCGTGGTCGGTCGAGGGCAGCAGCTCCAAGTTGTAGCCAGCACCGCGGAACACCTCTTTGACCAGGTCAAAGTGGATCGGCGCCATCTGCGGGCACAGGATGGTGTAGCCCTCCTCGCGCATCTGCTCGGTAAAGGGCACCTTGGGCCACGCGGTCGATGCGCTCTCACGCTGCGCCTCGAACGTGTACTTGCGGCTCGCGAACGCGGGGGCATCCGTGGAGGGCGCCACCGGCGCGGCGTCACCCTGCTCGTAGGTCTCGCCCGCGGCCGTGGCCTCGGCCAGGCGCTCGGCCTCCTGGTCCTTGAGCGCGGCCATGAGCGAGCGAATACGGATACGCGCGGCGCCCAGGTTGGACACCTCGTCGATCTTGAGCACGGTGTAGATTTTGCCGCTGGCTTCCAGAATCTCCTGCACCTGGTCGGTGGTCAGGGCGTCCAAACCGCAGCCGAAGGAGTTGAGCTGAATCAGATCCAGGTCGTTGCGCATCGTCACAAAACGGGCGACGGCGTACAGGCGGCTGTGGTACATCCACTGGTCGACCACGCGGATGGGGCGCTCGGGCTTTACCAGGTGCGCGAGCGAATCCTCGGTAAAGACCGCAAAGCCAAAGCTCGAAATAAGCTCGGGCAGGGCATGGTTGATCTCGGGGTCGTTATGGTAGGGACGGCCGGCGAGCACGATGCCGTGACCGCCGTGGTCCTCGACCCACTTAAGGGCCTCCTCGCCCATGGTCTGGATGTCCTCGTGGAAACGCGCATCGGCCTCAAAGGCAGCGTTGACGGCGGCATCGACCTCGGAGCGCGTGATCTTGGGACCGCGCACGCGACCGCGACCGGCCTCAGCATCGGCCACCCGGTCGACGGCGAGCACCTGGTACAGACGGCGCTTGAGCTCGGTCTTGTCGTGATAGGGTACAAACGGATACAGGAACTCGATGTTCTGCTCGCGGATCTCGTCGATGTTGAGTGCCAACGCCGTGGGGTAGCTCATGACGATGGGGCAGTTATAGCAGTTGCCAGCCGTCGGATCTTCCTTGCGCTCCCAGCGCACGCACGGCATCCAGATGAAGTCGACATCGCGGTCGATGAGGTTCATCACGTGGCCGTGGCTCATCTTGGCCGGATAGCACACGCTCTCGGACGGCATGGACTCGATGCCCGCCTGGTAGGTCTTTTTGCTCGACTGGTCGGACAGCTGCACGCTAAAGCCCAGGCGCGTAAAGAACGCGTGCCAGAAGGGGTAGTTCTCGTACATGTTGAGCGCGCGCGGGATACCCACAGTGCCGCGGGGGGCCTCGTCGGGACTCAGGACCTCGCGGTTAAAGAGCAGCTCGTTTTTCTTTTTGAAGAGGTTGGGGGCCTCGGTCTTTTGCTTTTTGTGGCCAGCGCCCTTCTCGCAGCGGTTGCCGGTAATGAAGCGCCTGCCGCCGCCAAAGTCGTTGACGGTAAGCTGGCAGTTGTTGGAGCAACGGCCGCAGCGGACGTGCTTTTGCGTCACGGTGAGGTGCGCGATATCCTCGGCCGAAAGGATGGTCGAGGCGCCATCGGCGCCGGCGCGATCGCGGGCGAGCAGAGCAGCACCATAGGCACCCATGCAGCCGGCGATGTCGGGACGCACGGCATGTACGCCGGTGAGCTGCTCAAATGCGCGCAGCGTGGCATCGGACATAAAGGTGCCGCCCTGGACGATCACCTGGCTGCCGATCTCCTTGGGGTCGCGCAGCTTAATGACCTTGAACAGGGCATTCTTGATGACGGAATAGGACAGACCGGCCGCGATGTCGCCCACCGTGGCGCCTTCCTTTTGCGCCTGCTTGACGCGAGAGTTCATAAAGACCGTGCAGCGACTTCCCAGGTCGACCGGGGCCTTGGCATGGATGGCGGCATCGGCGAACGCGCGCACGTCCATGTTCATAGACACGGCGAAGCTCTCGATAAAGCTGCCGCAGCCCGACGAGCAGGCCTCGTTGAGCATGATGTGCTCGATAACGCCGTCCTTGACGCGCAGGCACTTCATGTCCTGGCCGCCGATGTCCAGAATGAACTCGACGCCGGGCAGGAACGCCTTGGCGCCGCGCAGGTGCGCGACAGTCTCGATCTCGCCGGAGTCGGCCTTGAGGGCCTCGATGAGCAGTGCCTCGCCGTAGCCCGTGGTAGTCACGTGGCCGATGGTGCAGCCGGCGGGAATGTGGTTGTAGAAATCGGCCATGATGACCTTGGCCGTGCCTAGGATGTCGCCGTTGTTGTTGCCGTACCAGGTGTGCAGCAGCTGACCGTCCTCGCCCACGAGCGCGGCCTTCATGGTGGTGGAGCCGGCGTCGATGCCGATGAACACGCGACCGGTGTAGCCGTCGAGCTTGCCCTTGGGAACGACTTCCTGGTCGTGGCGGGTCTTGAACTCGGCAAAGTCCTCGTCGGTGGCAAAGAGCGGATCCAGGCGCTCGACCTCGGCACCCTGCGTATCACCCAAGCTGTCGATGGCCTCGATGAGCTGCGGGAACGTGCTGAGCTTGTTGGACTCGTGCGCCATGGCGGCGCCGCTCGCCACAAACAGGTGGGCGTTTTGGGGCACGATACGGTGCTCCTCGTCCAGGTTGAGCGTGAGGTAGAAGCGGTGGCGCAGCTCGGAGAGATACTGCAGCGGGCCGCCCAGGAAGGCGACGTTGCCGCGGATGGGACGGCCGCACGCCAGGCCCGAGATGGTCTGGGTCACGACCGCCTGGAAGATGGAGGCGGCGACGTCCTCGGGGCGGGCGCCCTCGTTGAGCAGCGGCTGGACGTCGGTCTTGGCAAAGACGCCGCAGCGGCTGGCAATGGGATAGATGGTGGTGGCGTTGGCAGCGAGCTCGTTGAGGCCGCTGGCATCGGTGTGCAGCAGGGTTGCCATCTGATCGATAAACGCGCCCGTGCCGCCGGCGCAGGTGCCGTTCATGCGCTGCTCGATGCCGTTGTCGAAGTAGATGATCTTGGCGTCCTCGCCGCCCAGCTCGATGGCGACATCGGTGGCCGGGATGAGGGTCTCGACGGCACGCTTGCTGGCGATGACCTCCTGGACAAACTCCAGGTCGAGCCACTGGGACAGCAGCAGGCCGCCCGAGCCGGTAATGGCGCAGGTCATCTGAGCCGTCGGCAGCACGGTCGCAGCACCCTCGAACAGATCGCGGGCACAAGCGCGGACGTCGGTGTGGTGGCGCTGGTACTTGGCGTAGACGATCTGGTTGTCGTCGTTGAGCACGGCGAGCTTAACGGTGGTAGAGCCCACGTCGATGCCCAGGTGCAGGTTGCCACGAGCGTTCTCGGGGTTGAAGATCGCGCCTTCGGGAGCGTGGGCGGCGGTGGCGGCTACGGGCTCGGTGGCGGTGGCGGGCTCGCTAGCAACGGACGTCTCCCCTGCCGCGTTCTTGGCATCGGCAACTGCCTCGGCAACTTTCTCGGCAGCTGCGGTCGCGGCCTTCTGCGCGGCATCCACCACGGCGGGTGCAGCCTCACGCGCGGCAGCGACCATACGGTCCTTAATGCCCTCGACGAGTTTGCTCATTGTCTCTCCTCTTAGTTGTTGGACTCGACGGCTGCGGCGGTGTCGGCCGCGTCCTCGAGCTGCAGGTTCAATAGTTTCATGCCGTATTCCGGCACGTTGATATCGATGGGTTGGCCATACAGGTCACCAGGGCGCACAAAAGCGAGCACCGTCATAATGCGCGCCATGGCCTCAGGCGATTCGGTAAGCCCGCGCTCAAACCAGCGCTGAATCATGCCGACCTCGGCGCTCACGACGTAGGTGACGTAGTAGTCAAAAAACGTACCCAGCGCCAGGCCCAAAATGCCCGTCTGCGCACGAGGCACCACGGCCTCACGCGCGGTGTCGATAATCTTTTTAATGAAAGCCTGGTCGCCGCCCGGGCCCAGCAGCGATCCGATCAAATCGCGGTTGGCCGCAAGGTAGCGCAGCAACTCAACCGAACCGGGTGCCGGCTCAAGCTCATCGATGTTGTGATAGAGATCAGGCAGCTGAGCTGCGGTGATGAGCTCAATGCGCTCACGGATCTCGGCCAGTAAGCCATCCTCGATTTGATTGATAAAGTCGGGGATATCGCGGTAGTGCGAATAGAACGTGCGGCGCGTAAGGCCAGCGCGCTCGGTGAGCGACGCGACATTAATGCGCGAAAGGTCGCCGCTTTCGGCAAGCTCGCTAGCAAGTGCCTGGCGAAGGGCACGCTGCGAGCGAAGGGACCGGCGATCGCATTTCTCGAGCTGGGACAAGCGTCCTCCTTGTTACTCAGCCTGTGCGCTATTGCACAGTGCGAGTATTATTGCACACCGTGTGCATCAACACGTAAAGGCAATATTTTGGATGTGACGAAGGAACAGTCCCGTTGTCACATTATTCGATGACGGTGCGGGAGTTTTGCTTGCGC
The DNA here is from genome assembly GCF_039758965.1 of Collinsella aerofaciens. Classification (GTDB taxonomy): domain Bacteria; phylum Actinomycetota; class Coriobacteriia; order Coriobacteriales; family Coriobacteriaceae; genus Collinsella; species Collinsella aerofaciens_BR. The sequence continues at coordinate 56,310 of NZ_JBDMSL010000003.1, forward strand.
ATGGTGGCGAGCATGTGTTTGGGGACGGCGTGGACCATGCAGCTGCCGATGGTCGCGCTCGCGGCGGCCTTAGCTGCATCGCTTGCGTTTTTGGTCGCGTAGCTGTGGCGGAAACGCTTGAGCATGGCGATGTCGTTGCCGCCGTCGCCGTAGACCGCGACCTCATCCTCGGCAATACCGTAGTAGCCCGCCAGCCAGGCCACGCTCTCGCCCTTGTTGCACGCCACGTCCGTGATCTCGAACATCACCGGATCGAACGGCGCGTTGACCACGCGGTCCGATCGCTCGGCCAAATATGCCTTAAGGTCGCGCTCCAGCTCGGGCGAGGTCACGCGGCAGTTGATCTTACACACATCGTGGCGCAGGATGTCGCCGATCGACTGATTGAAATACTGCTCCTCGTGATACCCGCCACGCGCGCGCATGCCGCGCATCACGATGCGCTTGATAGGGCTGTCCTTCTTAAAACCCGCCTGGTGCATCTCGAACGAACCGCTCGAGAACATGCCGTCGGGCGTGGAGCAATCAAAGCAAATGTCCGGGAATGTCTTGAGCAGCTCCTCGGTAACCTGCGGGTCGATGGTCCAGGTCTTGAGCACCTCACCATGGCTGTCACGCACGATGGATCCGTTGGAGCAGCAGGCGTCGAGTGCCAGACCTGTAAAGCCATGCTCGCCGATCGGCAGCGTCGAGCGTCCGGTCGCGGGAACCACATGCAGGCCGGCCTCGGTCAGCTCGCGAATGGCACGGCGAATGGTCCCGTCTGCCTCGTGCAGGGCATTCAACAGCGTTCCGTCTAAGTCACTCGCAAACATCTTGATCATGGGCATGCCTCTCCTTCGTCTGCACGATATTGTAGACGAGAACGGGCGCACCCCAAGAGAGGCACGCCCGTCAGGCGAAAGATTGTCCTACACCGCGGCGGGGCCGTGTTCGCCGGTACGGATGCGGATGACCTCCTCGACCGGCTCGACCCAAATCTTGCCGTCTCCAACGGCACCGGTGCGAGCAGCATTGCAGATAATCTCGACAATTCCGTCGACATGCTCATCGGCGCAGATAAGGGTGAACTGTACCTTAGGGATCGTGTTGACAAGCAACTCGTTGCCGCGCACGTATTCCTTCCAGCCATGCTGCGCGCCACAGCCCTGCACCTGGTTGATAGTCATGCCACGAACATCAGCAGCAAACAACGCATCTTTGAGAACCTCAAGCTTTTCCTGGCGCACGATAGCCGTGATCTTTTTCATAATGAATTCCTCTCAATAATCAACGTATCCCTTTACATGAGATGCGGGTTTCCCAGGTGTCGCAAACCAACCTCAGAGATCAAAAAGTTCAACTGACTGGTCTTAGCAGGTTTCCCAAGTGCCGCAGATTGCCGTGAAAGAGGAGCGAAGCGTACTTAAGTACGTGAGCGACGATTGAACGGCAAGGTGCGGTGCTTGGGGAAGCTGCTAGTCAAGTCCCGAGAAGGAGGGATATGCGCTCTCGCCGTGCTGACTCGCATCCAGGCCCAGCGCCTCGTCAGCCTCGTCCACACGCAGGCTGCCATGGAACAGCGCCTTGACCACCGCGGCGATCACCAAGTCGAGCACCAGCACAAGAGCGACCGTAACCACAATGCCCAAAATCTGCGAGATGAGCAGCGACACGTCGCCCGTGTAGAGCAGGCCGCCCTTACCGGTCCACGAGAGCTCCGGCACGCAGAACAGGCCCGTGAGCACGCCGCCCAAGATGCCGCCGATACCATGGCAGCCAAACGCGTCGAGCGCATCGTCATAACCAAACTTGGTCTTGAGATGACTGATAGCCAGGTAGCAGACGGGCGACACGATCAGGCCCATGACCAGTGCCGCCCACGGCTCGACAAAGCCCGCACCCGGCGTAACCATCACAAGGCCCGCAACCAGACCGGTACTGGCGCCCACCAGCGTGGGGCGACCGGTATGCACGCGCTCGACGGCAAGCCACGAGACCATGCCCGCCGCGCTGGCCGTCACGGTGTTGAGGATGGCGAGCGCCGCCACGGCGTCGGCCTTAAACTCGCTACCGCCGTTAAAGCCAAACCAGCCAAACCAAAGCAGACCGGCGCCCAGCGCCACAAACGGCACGTTATGCGGACGGTAGCTCACCATGCCAAAGCCGCGACGACGGCCGAGCATTAAGCAGAGAATCAGGCCGGTAAGACCGGACGAAATGTGCACCACGTCGCCGCCGGCAAAGTCGAGCGCGCCGATAATGTCACCGATAAAGGAGCCATCGCCGCCCCAAACCATGTGGGCAAGCGGCGCATAGACCACAAGCAGCCAAATGCCCAGGAAGGCCGTCATGGCACCAAACTTAACGCGGCCGGCCAGGCTGCCCGTGACGATAGCGGCCGTGATCATGGCAAACGCCATCTGGAAGGCGATGTTGATGATCTGGGGGTAGACGGCACCGTCTGCGGCATTGCCCTCGGCCGCCTGCAGCACCTGGCTGAGCACCGGCAGGCACAGCAGCTGGTCGAAGCCGCCAATAAACGGGCTGGAACCGTCGCCGCCGTAGGCCAGCGACCAGCCGGCAACAATCCACAGCACACCAACCAGACCAATGGCGCCAAAGCACATGAGCATAGTGTTGATGACATTTTTGCGCCTGGACAGGCCGCCATAGAAAAACGCCAGACCCGGTGTCATTAAAAACACGAGCATGGTGCAGATGAGCATAAACGTTGTCGATCCCGTATCGTACATTCGCTCCCCCTTGGTCGCATGGACGTTGTCGGCGCCCATAATGCGGCCGAGGGGCAACTGGTGTAGACCAGATACGGCGTTGTTAAACGCTGCGTTGTCGAATGGAAACGGTGCCGCAATCTTGGAAACGGCGCGGCAACGAGCGCGAAACGAACGGGAAATGCGCGAGCAAGGGAGCCGTGGGCGCGCCCGTCCCGGCTAGCGCCGAAACAGTTCGTGGGCGCGGTCGCGGAGATTAGTTGCTCGAATGACACCTTCGTAGCGATTAATGCGCAGACGCGGGAAGGCGTTAAAGAAGCGTAGGTCGCGGCGGCTGAGTGACACGCTCGGCACCGGACGGCCCATGCGCTTGCCGGCAAGGCGACGACTGAGCGACGGACGCGGCATGTTCGGCGCGGCATCGGCCACGCGGCGGGCAGCGAGCGCCAGGCCGCGAGCACCATCCGAGATAAACGTCGGCATCGAAGCCTTCTCGCGCAGGGCATCGAGCGCGGCGTCACCCAGCTCGGCTAGCCACGCGTTAACGGCACGGCTACGGATGTGCGTCTGTGCCACCGAGTCAATCGTAGAATCGGGAATACGTTCGAGCATTGAGTCCGAGGCATCGGCAAGCGACTCATTGATGCGGTCGGCAAGGTCGGCCCGGACGCGCTCCAGCTGATCAGACAGACGCCGCCAGCTCGCCAACGAGCACACCGCGTCGACCATCATCGCGACCGCGACGATAAAGGCGGACAGTCGCACAATCAGCACCGGCAGATGGCCAAGCAGCCCCAGCAATGCCGGCTCCACTAAACGGCAAATACACAACGCACCCAAGCCAAACGCGCAGGCCCAGTACAGACAGATGCGTCCGTGCAGGTTAAACGGCAGGTGCGAGTAATCCCAAAAGCGAGCGCCCGTTGTTTTTTCCAGCAGCACGCCCACGCTGTACTCAATCACGCTGCATACGAGCGCTGCAGCGACAAACTGGCTCGAGGCATCCGGAATCCCGCGCAACAGCAGCCAGCAGGCAATGCCGCCCACACCATAGATGGGACAACACGGCCCCAGCAAAAAGCCACTGTTGGCAAATCGTCCGTGATTGAGCATGGCGCATACTGTCGACTCCCATGCCCAACCGCAAAACCCGTAAAAGGCAAACGAGAGCACCAGTGCCGAGAGTGGGCAGGCGGCAAGCGTCGCGCCGCAAAACGCCATATCAATCGCGGTCCCCACCGTCTACCCTCTCCTCTTTTCGCTCGATGCTTTACTCACGCTATCGTCCGTCTCGTCCTTGCGCGGCAGGCGGCCGGCGACCGTCTCACGCAGAGCACACCATTTATCCGCCAGGCAAACAATCCACGCCTCGCGACACGTCGGCGGCACCGGCACCAGCGGAAACATATGCCGCACGATAATATTCCGCTCGCGCGGCGTCAGCTCAAAATCTTCCTCGGCACGCGCCAGAGCAAAAAATGGATGCCGGAATCCGTGCAGTCGATGGCTCGGGTCGGGATCGTGCCAGTCATAGAGAAAGTAGTCGTGCAGCAAGGCCCCGCGCAGCAACGAAGCACGGTCGACCGAAATGCCAGCACGGCCCAAGCGCTCGGCAAAGGACAGGCTCGCCCGCGCCACCGAGATCACATGCGCATACACCGTCACATCGCCATGCTGGATAAACTCGCGCGTCAGGTCCAAACGGCCCGCCTGTGCCAGTTGACGGGCAGCATGGTCTACTTCGCACGCGATTTTCTCGGCACGAACGGCATCGGACATGCTGCCTCCTTCCGGCGGCTCATGGCGGCAAGCCACGGCCTGTGCACAATCGATAAAATCATCATGGAACACATCAGTATGGCATCGGACAAAACGTTTTGCCCCACCAGTTGGCGAATTACCGCGCCGCCGTCACATATCAAACGCCAAAATGTGCGAGACTGTCTTGTGCAATTGTGTCGGCCGAGGGAGCGCCGGCGCTCGATTCGCATGGAGTAACCCACAACGATGCTGCTTACGCAAACGACAACGCCCGAGGACGTCAAGGCTCTTAATCGTGCCGAGCTCCCGCAGCTCTGCGACGAGATTCGCCACGCCATCCTCGAAAGCTCCGCCGCCGTCGGCGGGCACGTTGCCCCCAACCTGGGCGTCGTTGAGCTCACGGTCGCGCTCCATCGCGTGTTTAACTCCCCCACCGACAAAATTGTCTTTGACGTGTCGCACCAGACCTACGCCCACAAGGCGCTGACTGGGCGCGCGTACACTTATATCGATCCGGAGCGTTATGGTGAGGCTTCTGGCTTTGCCAATCCCGACGAGTCCGAGCACGACCTGTTTGCCATGGGTCATACCTCGACCTCGGTGAGCTTGGGCTGCGGCCTTGCCCACGCGCGCGACCTGGCGGGTGACACGTATAACGTCATTACCGTTATTGGCGACGGTTCGCTTTCGGGCGGCCTGGCGTTTGAGGGCTTTAACAATGCCGCCGAGCTCGACAGCAACCTGATCATCATCGTCAACGATAACGACCAGTCCATCGCCGAAAACCACGGTGGCCTGTATCGCAATTTGGCCGAGCTGCGCGCTAGCAATGGCGCTACCGAGCACAACGTTTTCCGCGCGCTGGGCCTCGATTATCGCTATCTGGACGCCGGTAACGATGTCCAAGCGCTGGTCGATACGCTGCAGGAGCTGCGCGATATCGATCATCCCATCGTGCTGCATGTCTCCACCGCCAAGGGCAAGGGCTTTGAGCCAGCCCAGAGCGACCCCGAGCACTGGCATCATGTGGGGCCCTTCGATATGGCAACCGGCCGCAAACTTTGCCCGGGCCACCCGAGCGAGCCCGCACCGCGCACCTATGCCGATATTACGGGCGAGGTCCTGAGCGCTGCCATCGAGCGCGATCCACAGGTTGTGGGCATCACGGCCGCAACGCCCTACATCATGGGCTTTACGCCCGAGCTTCGCGCCGCGGCAGACAAGCAGTTTGTCGACGTGGGCATTGCCGAAGAGCACGCCGTCACCTTTGCCACCGCACTCGCCAGCGCCGGCGCCAAGCCGGTCTTTGGCGCGTACGGCACGTTTTTGCAGCGCGCCTACGACGAACTGTGGCACGACCTGTGCCTCAACGACGCCCCCGCAACCATCCTGGTGTTTGGCGCGTCGATCTTTGGCACCACGTCCGAGACGCATCTCTCGTTCTTTGATATTTCCATGCTGGGCGGACTTCCCAACATGCACTACTTGGCGCCGGCCTGCATGGAGGAATATCTGTCCATGCTGAGCTGGTCGCTCGACCACCGCGAGCATCCCGTAGCGATTCGTGTACCGGGCATCGGCCTGGTAAGCCGTCCCGACCTTGCACCCGCCGAGGGCGCCGATTACAGCGCCGTTCGCTACAACGTGGTGCGCCAGGGTCACGACGTTGCCGTGCTCGCGCTTGGCGATTTCTTTGAGCTGGGCGAGCGCGTGGCAAACCGTCTGGCTGCCGAGTACGGTATCGAGGCCACGCTCGTCAACCCGCGCTTTGCAACCGAGCTCGACCACGAGTTCCTCGACAGCCTTGCCGCCGAGCATCGCGTTGTCGTCACCCTCGAGGACGGCATCTTAGACGGCGGCTGGGGCGAGCGCGTGGCGTGCTACTTGGCCTGCACACCGGTGCGCACCCGCACCTTTGGCATCGCCAAGGGCTTCCCCGACCGTTACGACCCCAACGAGCTGCTTGCCCAGAACGGCATGACGGTCGAGAACATGGCCGCCGAAGCCGTAAGGCTACTCAACGAGTAAAAAACCTCCGCAAGGGAAGCACCCCTGCGGAGGTTTTTGTTTTCGCGGCGCGATTATCTCGATCCGTAACACCTAGGGCCCGAATTCCCGTCTAACTGTTACAGATCTAGACATTCAAATCCCCCCTAAGGAGAAAATCTCGATCTGTAACAGTTAGAACCCATTTCCTCGTCTACCTGTTACAGATTGAGACATTCGAATTCCCCTGAAGAGAAAATCTCGATCTGTAACAGTTACTCGGCAAAAACGGCTGCAGATGTTACAGATTGAGACAGAACACTAAGGCATGCCGCCGCACCGGCCAGAACCACCACAAAGGTGCCTGTCCCTTTTTGGTAGGTAGAATTACCCATAAGACAAGTATGTTTCTGAGTTATTTCGTGTTGACCCATTTGAGCGCGATAGGGTATAACTCTACTCAACCGCTAGGGATTTTATTGAGAAAGGTGTTCTACCATGAGCAAGAACCTCTCCCAGCAGGTCGTTCTCGACCGCCGCGGCTTCGTTGCCGCCACCTTCGCAACCGTCGCCGGCCTTGGTCTTGCCGGCTGCTCCGACACCAGCGCCGAGGCCGACAAGGGTTCCGCCGCCGGTTCCTCCAAGAGCTCCGAGGATACCGAGGTTTCCACCACGCTCGATGCCAAGGCGTTCGACAAGCTCGTCAACGACGGCCCCAAGGCCGATGACGATGCTATCGCTGCCAGCACCTGGGCCACGGCCGTCAAGGACGCCGGCGTCTTTAAGATCGGTGGCGTTCAAACCTCCACGCTCTTCTCCCTCCTCAACGAGAAAGACGGTCAGACCCGCGGCTTCGATGCCGGCATCGCACAGCTCCTGTCCAACTACATTCTGGGCGAGAACAAGGTCGAGATCACCCAGGTGACCTCGGACACGCGCGAGTCCGTCCTGCAGAACGGCCAGGTCGACGCCGTCTTTGCCACCTACACCATCACTGACGAGCGCAAGAAACTCGTCTCCTTTGCCGGCCCCTACTACTACACCCAGCAGGCCATCCTGGTGCTCGCCGATAACGACGACATCAAGAGCGTCGACGACCTGGCCGACAAGAACGTCGCCGTCCAGTCCGGCTCCAACGGCCCCGCCATCTTGGAAGAATTTGCCCCCAAGGCCAGCCAGCAGGAGTTCAAGACCGACGAGGAGGCCCGCCAGGCACTCCAGCAGGGCCGCGTTGACGCCTACGTCATCGATAACAACATGCAGCAGAGCGCCCTGGTTCGCGAGCCCGGTAAGTACAAGATTGCCGGCAAGCCCTTCGGCAGCAAGGAGCCCTATGGCATCGGCCTGCCGCTCGATTCCGACGGTGTCGCCTTCGTTAACGACTTCCTTAAGAAGATCGAGGACGATGGCACCTGGACCGAGCTGTGGCAGATCTGCATCGGCGACCGTACGGGCGACACCAATGTTCCCGAGCTGCCCGAGATCGGCGCCTAGGCAGCGAGTCTAGTAACGGCCGCAACGAAACCATACGGAAACGCATGATGCGCTTTATTGCGGTAAACTGTTTCCTCACTGAGTTGTCGGGGCTTCCGTACACGCGGGAGCCCCTTTCCTTATCGGCAGGAGGTCCGCATGAGTCTCTCCGAACTCTGGTCACTCTATGGCCAGAACTATATCGACGCGCTGCTAGCAACCTGGGGTATGACGCTTGAGTCGTTTGTCATCGCCATGGTGCTGGCCGTCGCCGTCACCGTGATGCGCGTGTCGCCGCTCAAGCCGCTGCGCGTCTTTGGCGACCTGTATGTCCAGGTCTTCCGTAACATCCCCGGCATCGCGCTGCTCATCATCGTCGTCTACGCGCTGCCGCCGCTCAAGGTCATCCTGCCCTACCGCACCTGCGTTATCGTCGCCACGGTTCTTTTGGGCTCGGCCTTTGGTTCCGAGAACTTTATGAGCGGCATCAACACCGTTGGCGTCGGCCAGGTGGAAGCCGCACGTTCGCTCGGCATGAGCTTTAACCGCATCCTCGCCAAGATCGTGATTCCGCAGGCGCTGCGCTCGAGCGTGCTGCCCATGACCAACCTCTTTATCGCCGTCATGCTCACTACCGCCTTGGGCAGCCAGGTGCCGCTTAAGCCGCAAGAGCTTACCGGCGTGGTGAGCTATATCAACACGCGCTCACTTGGCGGCGTCGCCGCGTTCTTTATCTCGGCACTCGGCTACCTGGGCACGGCCTTTGTGGTGAGCCACATTGGCAACTATATCGATAAGAAGGTGAGGATCCTCCGATGAGCAAGCATTCCTCCCCTGCACTTACCATGCGCGATGCGCTCTACGAGGCTCCCGGCCCCAAGATGCGCGCCAAGATTCGCATCGGCACCGCCATCTCGCTTGTTGCCGTCGCCGCGCTCGTCGTCCTGGTACTGCAGCGCTTTTATGTGACCGGCCAGCTTTCGGTCCACTATTGGTATTTCTTTACGCACCTCACCACCTGGAAGTTCCTGCTTGCCGGCTTTGAGGGCACCGTTAAAGTCGCACTCACCGCCGGCGCCATCGCGCTGGTGCTGGGCTTAGCCCTTATGCTCGGCCGTACCAGCGACATTAAGCAGCTGCAGCTGGTCTGCCGCGTGCTCACCGATTTCTTCCGCGGCGTACCGAGCCTCCTGTTCATCTACTTCTTCTTTTTGGTGCTGCCCCAGTACAAGATTGCGCTGCCGTCGTTTTGGATGCTCACGCTTCCTGTCGCGCTCGCTGCAGCCGGCGTACTTGCCGAGATCTTCCGTGCCGGCGTCAACGCCGTACCGCGCGGGCAGGTCGAGGCGGCCCAGGCGCTCGGTCTCTCCAAGGCTAAAATCACCTTTAAAATCGTATTGCCCCAGGCGATTCGGTTTATCATTCCGTCGTTGATCTCACAACTTGTAGTCGTAGTCAAGGACACCACCGTCGCCTATGTGGTGAGCTATCCCGACCTGATGCAAAATGCCCGCGTGCTCATTACCAACTACGACGCCCTCGTGTCGGTCTACCTGGTAATCGCGGTCATCTATATCCTCATCAACGTCGCGATTAACAAGGCCGCTGTCTACGTTTCGCACAAGACCGGCGCGACCATCATCCGCTAACGCTTTACCATTTCGAGTCATAAGGAGCCGAGCATCATGGCACAGAGCACTTCTTCCACCGGCAATCAGCCGCTGATCGAGCTCAAACACGTCGATAAGCACTATGGCGACCTGCACGTCCTCAACGACATCAATCTCTCGGTCGACCGCGGCGAGGTCGTCGTGGTGATTGGCCCCTCGGGCTCGGGCAAGTCGACCATGTGCCGCACCATCAACCGCTTGGAGACCATCGACTCGGGCGAGATCCTCATCGAGGGCGAGCCCCTGCCGCAGGAAGGTAAGGATCTTGCCCGCATGCGTGCCGAGCTGGGCATGGTGTTTCAGCAGTTCAACCTGTTTGCACATATGACCGTACTGCAGAACGTCATGCTGGGGCCGGTCGACGTGTTGGGCGTCTCCAAGGATGAGGCCCGCGAGCGCGCCATGGACCTGCTTGGCCGCGTGGGCGTTGCCGAGCAGGCCGACAAGGTACCCGCGCAGCTCTCAGGCGGTCAGCAGCAGCGCGTGGCCATCGCCCGTTCGCTCGCCATGCAGCCCAAGGCCATGCTTTTTGACGAGCCCACGAGCGCCCTCGATCCCGAAATGATCAACGAGGTGCTCGAGGTCATGGTTCGCCTGGCCCAGCAGGGCATGACGATGATCGTCATTACGCACGAGATGAACTTTGCCCGCCGCGTGGCCGATCGCGTCGTCTTTATGGCCGACGGCCAGATCGTGGAAACCGGCACGCCCGACGAGTTCTTCGACCACCCCCAGACCAAGCGCGCCCAGGACTTCCTCAACTCCATCAAGGGCCACTAACCCAATTGCCATGTTCGCTCGCCATGACCATCCAGACTCGAAAGTTACACCTATGATCGGAACTCGCACTTCATCGTCATACACCCCGCACGTCGACGTCGCCCCCGCCGACCGCCCACTCATCCTCGTCGCGCCGCGCTGGGAAGAGGCAGAGCCGTTTTTAACCGAGATGCTCTCCCCCAACGAGGAAATCGCAAGTGTCTTTGTCGATGCCATCCTTGCCGCTGGCGGCCTGCCGTTGCAGATGTCCATCACCGAGGACATTGAGGTCATCCGTCATTACGTCGATATCGCCGACGGTATCGCCATTCCCGGCGGCCCCGATGTCAATCCCAAACGTTGGGGCGATGATCGACCCTACGACCCCACCCTCTGCTGTGAGATCCGCGATAGCTTTGAGTTTAAGCTGGTCGACGAGGTACTTCGCGCCAAGAAGCCGCTCTTTACCACCTGCCGCGGCACGCAGCTGCTCAATGTCGCCACTGGCGGCACCCTGTGCATGGACGTGCCGAGCCTGGGCGCTCGCGAGGGCCGCACGCAGTGGCGCCATACCCACGTGCTCAACGACCCCGTGCATCCCGTCGAGGTTGTGCCGGGCTCGCTGCTCGAACGCGCGGTTGGCGGGCACAGGCTGATCCAGACCAACTCGGCACATCACTGCTGCGTCGATCGTCTGGGTAAAAGCACACGCTTGGTCGCCAAGGCAACCGACGGCGTTCCCGAGTGCATCGAAGTCGAAGGCCAGCCGTTCTGCCTGGGCGTGCAATGGCATCCCGAGTACACCTGGCAGACGCTCGAGACCGACTTTAACCTGTGGAAGTCGTTTGTCGAGGCGGCAGCCAAGGTAAAGCAGGCTCGCTAGTTCACGGACAGCACAACACAAAAGGGCGCCCCGCCGGCCACATGGTCCGGCGGGGCGCCCTTTTACCTATTTATGGCCGGGACACACAGCCCAAGGCTCGCAAGCCCTTATTCGGCCGCCTCGCGCAGGGCCGACATCGTAGCCGCATATTGCTGCTGCAACGCATGCATTCCCTCGCGGGCGCCGTCAACGGCATCGGCGCCGCGCAGCGCCTCGGTCACCACGACCGCCGGCTCGTACAGATTATCGAATCCCAGGTTCTGGCTCACGCCCTTGAGCGTGTGCGCTGCCATAAACGCACCTTCGGCGTCTCCCGCCGCCATGGCGGCCTCCAGCTTGTCCATGCTCTCGTCATCCAAAAACTTGAGGGCAAAGCGGGCAAGCATTTCCTCGCCCATCAGCCGAGTGCACGCGTCGTCATAATTGGCGCCGATCTTCTCATACGCCTCACGCATGGAAATCATGGATTAAAACTCCTTTGGTCAAACTAAATCGTGGGAAACGCGACAACGTCGGCGGGGCGCGCCAACGTCTCGGCGATACGGTCTTGCACCTCGAGCAGGCAGTCGAGCAACAGCGGGTTAAAGGTGCCGCACTTACCGTCCAGGATCATCTGGATAGCCTCCTCGTGCGGGATGGCGCCCTTGTACACGCGCACACTCGTCAACGCATCATACACGTCGGCCACCGAAACCACCTGTGCGGCGATGGGAATCTGGTTGCCCTTAAGGCCATCGGGATAGCCCTTGCCGTCCCAGCGCTCGTGGTGCCAACGCGCAATCTGGTACGCATATTCCATAAGCGCATTGCCGACGTGATGGCGACCCAGCTCAAGCAACATGTCGGCGCCGATCGTGGTATGCGTCTTCATAATCTCGAACTCCTCGGGCGTAAGGCGTCCGGGTTTGTTGAGAATCGCATCGTCAATCGCCATCTTGCCAATATCGTGCAGCGCCGAAGCCAGGGCAATCGTGGAGCGCTCCTCATTGTCGAGGGAGATCGTGTCGCTACGCTGGACCAGGCAGTCAAGCAGCAGCTCGGTCAGCTTCTCGATGTTCGTAACGTGCCTGCCGCTCTCGCCGTTGCGAAGCTCCATGACGCCGGCCATGATGTCGATGAGCATGCGACTGTTCTTGACGCGCTCGTTGTACTCCTGGGACAGCAGGCTCGTCAGGCGGCGCTGTTTGGCGTATAGGCGGATGGTGTTGCTTACACGGCGGCGCACGACACGGGAGTCAAACGGGCGGTTGATATAGTCCGAGGCGCCCAGCTCGTACGCGCGCAGAACCATATCATCGGAATCTTCGCTCGATATCATGATGAAAGGCAGATTGTCGATACCCGATCGGCGCGACAGATCGGCCAGCACCTCAAAGCCGCTTATGCCCGGCATGACAATATCCAGCAGCACGAGCGACAACTCATCGCCATAGCGGTCGACCATGTCGAGCGCCGTACGACCGTTGGCGGCCTCGAGGATGCAATACTCGTCCTTGAGCATCTCGTTGAGAATGGCTCGGTTCATCTCGGAGTCATCGACAATAAGCACCAAAGGCTTTTCGCTTTGGAGGGCCTCGATGGAATCGGCATCGGTCACGACTGAACCGGCTTTTGCCTTAGCGCGGCTCAGTAACTGTACAGCGCGGCCAACGCCCTCATCGACCGTCTCGCCATGAATGCGAACGCCACCAACACATGCCGTCAAGCTCACGTACTCATGGCCCGGAACAATCGTGGAACGAACGGCATCGGACACCTGATGCAGGCGACGGGTGAAGTCATCGGAGGGAATATTGGGCATGACGACCACAAACTTGTCGCAGCCATAGCGTACGAGCTCGTCAGTCGAACGAATTCCGCTGCGTATGGCTGTCGCCACAGCACCGAGCGCAAGGTCGCCGGCATGACGGCCACACGTATCGTTGAAGACCCTAAAATCATCAAGGTCGATCACCGCAACGCCGGCATTCATGCGGGCGCTACGGAGCTTTTCCTCGTAATATCGGCGATTGCGCACACTCGTCAGCACGTCGGTGTAGACAAGGTCCTCTTCTGCAGTCTCTTGTTCATCGATCGGACGCACCATCAGCAGGACGTGAGGCTCGCCCTCGACCTTCAGAGGGCGTAGGCGGGCGCGATACTCAACACCATCGTTGAGCAGTTGCTCCGACACCTCATCGGAATCTGCCAAGGCCTCAAGACTCGACTGACGCAGACAAGGGCACCGATTGCCGGCGAGCAGGCAGTTAGGCTCGCTCTTAATCTGATCGGCCGACAGCAAACGCACCACGGGGTAGGTCTTCGCGACGCGGGCGACCTCAGCGGCAGCCTCCTCGTCGGTTAGATTGACCTCGTGATTATTGAGCATATGGGGCCCTTCCTATCGTTACGCACGGCAACGGTGCATATCAATTGGTACAAGGGTAACATCTAACAGCTGAAGGCAAACGCGCGATTATCGTTACATTTTTATGACCTGGCAAACGGCGGTAATGGAGCCGCGGGTGCGCGGTTATGGGCGCATTCGTTAACAATGACGAAACGCTAACAGCCCCTCTCCCCGCAGGTCATCGAGCGCGCTAACGCTCCAAGACATCGCGAACGGCGTTTGCCGCCGTAACGGGGCGATCGCGCAGACCGTTATGCGCGCCGGGAACCATTACGAGTGGACAGCCCAAAAGCTCAGCCGCCACCCTCGTACCAGCCTCGCGGGGCGTGCCGACCGAAAGCTCGCCCAAAAACACGGCCGACACCGCCTTTGACGCGCGGGCGCGCTCCCAGTCGGGAGCATATGTCATATTTGTTCCATATTCGTTCGCCATAAAGCAACGACCATTGCGCAGGGCATGTTTGGCTTCCGCTTCGGTCGTCCCGGGAGCCTCGGGGTCCAAGTCGCCGAGGGCTCCCAAGAAAAGCCGGAGCGCCCTTGAAACCTTTCCAGCCGCAATCATATCGAGCAAAACCGGAGCTGCGCCCATACCGACGCCTTCGGCCGACACAGCCGGCTCATGCAGAATCGCACGGGCGACGAGATTGGGTTCGGTGCGAAGAAGCTCCAGCGCCACCGACGTACCGGCGCTATGCGCAAGCACATTTGCCGGAGCGCCAACGTGTTCGATCACGGCTTGCAGGTCGGCGGCCTGGGCGGCAAGATCATAGCTGCCGTCTGCCGCATCGCTACTGCCACCGCAGCCGCGGCGGTCGTAGGCAATTACACAGTAGTTGCGGCTGAGCTCGCAAGCGATACCGTCAAAAAATGTGCCGTCGACACAAGCGCCGTGTACGCACACCAAGGCAGGAGTATCAGGCGACACATCCGGGCCGGCATATTCGCGACAGGCAATCGTGGTGCCCGCATTCTCGACCGTAAAATCCATGTTGTGCCCCCATCATCAATGCTCATCCAGTTGCACGTCGGTGCGGTTGGATGGACCCGCATTGCCTTACGCCTTGTTAACAGATTAACTGTACCCGACCCGAGGCTTTTCATGGCACGGCATAATGAGCGACGTGAAAAAACGAAACTTGTAAAGCAAGGGCCCGCACCTTGCTTTGGAGCCGATGCTATGCTTAGGCACAATTGTCTTGAGGAGCATATGCCTATGTCTACGTTTTTGAATGCCAGCCCCATCTTTGGGCCCGTTCGCAGCCGTCGCCTTGGTCTCTCGCTCGGCGTCAACATGATGCCGGCCAGCGGCAAAATCTGCACGTTCGACTGCATTTACTGCGAAAACGGCCTCAACGCCGAGCGCCCCTGTCATGAGCCGTACAACACTGCTGCCGTGGTACTCGACGCGCTCGAGGCAAAGCTGCGCGAGATGGCAGCCGAGGGCGAGCTCCCCGATGTGATCACCTTCGCAGGCAACGGCGAGCCCACTGCCGCACCGGAGTTTCCGCAGGCCATCGCCGGCGCCGTCGCGTTGCGCGACGAGCTTGCCCCAAACTCCAAGATCGCCGTGCTCTCCAACGGCACGCGCGCCGACCGCCCCCAGGTGCACGACGCGCTCATGATGGTCGACGACAACATCCTCAAGCTCGATACCGTCGACCCGACGTTTATCCAGCTGCTCGACCAGCCTGTTGGCCCCTACGACGTCGAGCACCAGATCGAAACGTTCGCAAGCTTTGACGGTCACGTTATTATCCAGACGATCTTTTTGACCGGCGAGTATCAGGGCAAGCTCATCGATAACACCGGCGAGGAGTACGTTGCCCCCTGGCTCGCGGCACTCGAGCGCATTCGTCCGCAGGAGGCGACCATCTACACGGTGGCGCGCGAGACACCGGTCGACGGCCTTGCCAAAGCAACGCCCGAGGTGCTCGACACGATCGCCGCACGCGTGCGCGCCCTCGGCATTCCCTGCCAGGTGAGCTACTAGCAAAACCACGCAGCAGCTAGTGTCCGCCATCCCACTCCATCAGTTGCGGTGATATAGTTCCTGTTTATGCTGTTAAACCGCTTAAATCGGAACTATATCACCGCAACTTTTATGGACGCGTGAGTGGGCTATACTAGCTGCGGATGAAAGGAAGTTAGCCATGTATGACAAAGGACCCGTACCCGGCCGCAACGACGCCTGCTGGTGCGGCAGCGGCAAAAAATATAAGAAATGTCACAGCGCCTTCGACGAGCGCCTCGAGCGCCTGTGGGAGGAGGGCTGGGAGGTTCTGCCCCGTACGCTCTACAAGACGCCCGCCGATATCGAGGGCATTAAGCGCTCCGCCGCCATCAACGTGGGCGTGCTCGATTATGTGGGCGAGCATATCGCCGCAGGCATGACCACCAACCAGATCGACCAGATGATCTACGACTACACCGTCGAGCACGGTGGCACGCCGGCCGACCTCAACTACGAGGGCTATCCCAAGAGCGTGTGCACCTCGATCAACGACGTCGTCTGCCACGGCATCCCCTGCGATACGGACGTGCTGCACGATGGCGACATCATCAACGTGGACTGTTCCACGATCCTGGACGGTTACTTTAGTGATTCGAGCCGTATGTTCTGCATCGGCGAGGTCTCGGCCGAGCGCCAGCGTCTGGTCGACGTCACTCGCGCCAGCGTGGAGGCGGGTCTGGCCGCCGTCAAGCCGTGGCTGCCGCTGTCCGTGATGGCCGAGGCCGTACAAAAGACGGTCGAGGACGCCGGCTTTAGCGTGGTGCGCGAGTACGGCGGACACGGCATCGGTAAGGAGTTCCACGAGGACCCGTTTGTGGGCTTTACCACCGAGGCGCCCGATGTGGACACCATTATGGCTCCGGGCATGGTCTTTACCATCGAGCCCATGGTCAATGCCGGAGCGCCCGACATCACGATTAGCAAGGGCGACGGCTGGTGCGTGCGCACCAAGGACGGCAGCGATTCGGCCCAGTGCGAGGTACAGCTCGTGGTGACCGAGAACGGCTACGAGCTGCTCAGCTGGTAGCCGCACGGACGCCGGGCGCTCATGGACTTACAACCGTCCATGAGCGCCCGGCGTTTTAATTGAGTGTTTTACCTGATATAACCTGCCAAAATAAACCTGTCCCTTTTTGGCAGGTCAAGCGGAGAGGACTGCTTGTGAACATCCTGGTTTTGTTGCCTGTCAACGACCGCCATCGCGCAATTCTTGAGTCGAGCGCTCCGGGCGAGGACTTTATCTACACGAGCGCCGATGCCGCCACGCGCGAGCAGGTCGCCGATGCCGACGTGATCTTGGGCAACATCGACCCTGACATGCTCACGGCATGTGAGCATCTCCGGCTGTTGCAATTGCAGACCGCCGGCTATGACGACTACCTTGCCGCCGGCACCGTACCAGCCGACGCCAAACTGTCTTGCTCGGTGGGCGCCTACGGTCAGGCCGTAAGCGAGCACATGTTTGCCATGGTCCTTTCCATGATGAAGCGCCTGCCCGGCTATCACGATCTGCAGCGCGAGCATCGCTGGAAGGATTTGGGGCCGGTCACCTCGCTCAAAAACGCCAATGTGCTGGTGCTGGGCGCGGGCGATATCGGTGGCCACTTCGCCACGCTCTGCCGCAGCATGGGCGCGCACGTCCGCGGCATCAAGCGCCATCCGCTCGTCTACCCCATTGTGTTTGAGGACATGGACGGCATGGATGCCCTGTCCGAGCGCTTGGCGGAGGCAGACGTCGTCGCATCCTTTATGCCCAGCACACCCGAGACCCGCGGCCTGGCGAACGCCGAGTTCTTCGCCGCGATGAAACCGGGCGCCTTCTTTGCCAACGGCGGCCGCGGCGACCTTGTGGTCGCCGACGACTTGGTTGCCGCCCTGGAGTCGGGACATCTCGCCGGCGCCGCGGTCGACGTCACCGACCCCGAGCCGCTGCCTGAGACAAGCCCGCTGTGGGATGCGCCCAACATGCTCATCACGCCACACGTCTCCGGCTGGTTCCACCTGGCAGCCACGCTCAACAATGTGGTCGACATTGCCGCGGAGAATCTGCGTCACCTGCAGGCAGGCGAGACCCTGCGCTGCTGGATCGAACATTAGGGTTCCGCCGTTCTAACGAACGGCGGACCGGTCGACGCTGCGCGCCGCCCAGAGCGACAATTTGTCATTCAAAAGGCGAGGCATGACCAGAAGGTCTATGCCTTGCCTTTTTCATGCCAACTTGTTCGCTCTGGACATCGCTCGCTGACGTTTGCTCAACCTGCGGTGTTATAACAATTCTGTCCAGCTGTTGGCATTGCGGCATTTGCCCAAATAAAACCTGCCAAAGTAAACCTGTCCCTTTTTGGCAGATTTTAGAGTTCCACACTTTCGGCGCCGTTGATGGTTAGGTTGCACTCGTAGAAGGCCGTGAGGGCGCGGATGGCGTACATCACGTCGCGTACGCCGCCGGTCTCGTAGCTCGAGTGCATGGCCAGCTGCGGCAGGCCCACGTCCACGGCATGCATGCTCGCCTGCATATTGGACAGATTACCGAGCGTGGAGCCACCCGCCATATCGCTCTTGTTGGCGAAGGCCTGCGTGGGCACGTCGGCGTCATCGCAGATGGCCTGGAACACCGCGCGGCTAAAGGCATCGGTGCAGTAGTGCTGGTTGGCGGCTTCCTTGATGACGATGCCGCCGTTGAGCACAACCTGATTGCGGGCGTCGCACTTCTCGGCGTGGTTGGGGTGCACGGCATGTGCGTTGTCGCAGCTCACGAGCATCGATGCGGCAAGGGCGCGATGGTACGACTCGTCGTCAAAGCCCAACGATCCGTTAATGCGGCGCAGTGCATCGGCCAAGAACGTCGACATGGCGCCTTGCTTGGTCTCGGAGCCAACCTCCTCGTTATCAAAGCAGCAGAAGACCGAAACATCGTGCGCGTTCTCGGCACCCAAAAATGCCTGCAGCGAGGTGTAGGCGCAGGCCAGGTCGTCAAGCTTGGGCGTCGAGATAAACTCGTCGGCCCAGCCCCAAATGCGCGCATCCTGACGATTGACCAGGAACAGGTCGCGACCCAAAATTTGCTCGGGCTCAACGTCCAACTCGTCGGCAATCAGAGCATCAAAGTCGCCCTGCTTAAGATCACCGGCGCTGATGAGCGGGCACAGGTCGACGGCGCGGTTGGGCGCAAAGCCCTCGTTAACGCCACGATTCATATGGATGGCAAGGCTCGGAATGATAGCGACCTCGCGCTCGGTGGCAAGCAGGCGGCTCTCAATACGGTCGCCTTCGCGCACCAACACGCGGCCCGCGAGCGCCAGCGGGCGATCGAACCAGGTGTAGTCGATCATGCCGCCGTAGGCCTCGGTGTTCAGGCGCAACGTCTCACCTGCGCCATCGAGCTCGGGCACAGCCTTGACCTTAAACGTCGGCGAATCGCTGTGCGACGCCGTGAGCTGAAAATGATAGTCACCGGCAACGCCGTCCTCGCCCCACGTCGCGGCCAGGTCCTCGCCCGCCTTAAAGGCAACAACGCTCGAGGTATTACGCTGCGTGTAATAACGCCCGCCCGGCTCGATATCCCACGCCGCGTTCTCGGGCAGGTAGGTAAAGCCCGCCTCGTCGAGCTCGGCCATAATGGTCGCCGCCGTATGGAACATGCTGGGGCACGCCTCGATAAAGTCGATAAGGTCGTTGGCGGCCTCGATATCGTCGGCCGTCACGTGCACGCGCTCGGGCGTTTCCTGATCCGTCATGCTCTCCCCTTTCGCTGGGTTGATGGTCCCCTCCAGCATACCCCGCCACGCCAGCGCCGCGCTCTTCATTCCATGTTTAATCCCGCGCCGCTCACCAAGTTGAGCCATCATGCCCGCGCTTCTTTTGCGACAATTGCGCTAACAGGACGAGAGGAGCCGTCATGAAGCCACGTAACATTGCCATCGCCTGCGGTGTCGCGGGAGTCGCCGTCGGCCTTGCCGCTGCCGCCGGCATCGTTTACCGCAAGCAAATCAAGTCCGCCGCGTCGCTCAAACGCTTGACCGGCTACGCGGATGGCTATGACCTGTACGCAATCGACATCGCCTACGACTACGATCTCGATCGCATCATCGCCGCTGGCGTGCGCGACGACCAGGCCTACATCGATGCCGTGGTGGCACAGGTGCTGCCCGGTGTGCCGGCGCATGTTCAGGCACCCCAGTTTGCCTGCAGCGCCTTTGTCGCCGTGGATGCCGAAGGTCGCGTGCGCACCGGTCGCAATTACGACTTTAAGGACGATACTTCGGCGCTGCTGGTGCGCAATCACCCGCGCGACGGCTATGCCTCCGTCGGGTTTGCCGCCCTCAATAACCTGGGCGCCAACACTCCGCTTGACTCCATCACCGGACGCGCCGCGGCGTTGATGGGCCCGTTTGCCCAGCTCGACGGTGTTAACGAATGCGGCGTGTCCATTGCCGTACTCACCCTGGATTCCAAGCCCTGTGACCAGGACACGCAACGCCCCGCCATCAACACCTCGCTCGCCATCCGCCTGGTGCTCGACCGTGCCGCCACCACGCAAGAAGCTGTCGACCTGCTTTCCGCCTACGACATGCACGCTATGGCAGGACGCGATTACCACTTCTTTATCAACGACGCCGCCGGTGACGCGCGCGTAGTAGAGTGGGATCCGCGCGATCCGGACCGCGCTTTCAAAGCGACTCCTGTACGCCAGGTTACGAACTTCTATGCCTGCTATGGCGACGAAGTGCTGCCCAACCAAAAGAATGGCGAGCTGGGCCATGGTAAAGAGCGCGCCGTCGCAATCGCCGATGTCCTTGACGCCCATGTCGGTGCCCAGAACGAGGCAGTCGCTTGGAAGGCCCTACGCGCTGCGGCGCAAGAGCCCAATCCGGAAGACATCACCAGCAACACGCAGTGGTCGGTCGTCTTTGACAACACCGAGCCCGCTGCCGCCATCACGCTGCGCCGCCACTGGGGCGACATCGATGCCTTCGCGCTGTAAGGAGCTGGCACCGTCGTCCTTACGCTGGCCTGACGTTGCTTACATTTCCATACATTTGAGCTAACACGTTTTACCCCCGTATCAACAGTGTGCGGGGGTAAACTTATGCGCATGTTATAACTTGCCCGGAAGGATTCACCATGCTTAGAATCGGTCTTCTTACTAGTGGCGGCGACTGCCAGGCGCTCAACGCCACCATGCGCGGCATTGTCAAAACGCTTATGACCAATAGCGAAGAGCCTATCGAGATTTATGGCTTTGAGGACGGCTATCAGGGCCTTATCTACAGCAGGTTCCGCGTCATGACGCCCGCCGATTTTAGCGGCATCCTCACCCGCGGCGGCACCATCCTGGGCACGAGCCGCACGCCGTTCAAGCGCCTGGATACCCCCGAAGCCGATGGTGTCGAGAAGGTGCCGGCGATGGTCCACACCTATCATAAGCTGCAGCTCGGCTGCCTGTTTATGCTGGGCGGTAACGGCTCCACCAAGACCGCCAACCGCCTGCGCGAAGAGGGCCTCAACGTTATCGCCCTGCCCAAGACCATCGATAACGACACCTGGGGCACCGAGCTGACGTTTGGCTTTACGAGCGCCATCGACGTCGCCACCAAGTGCATCGACGACATCCACACTACCGCCTCGAGCCACGGCCGCGTGTTTGTCATCGAGATCATGGGCCACAAGGTTGGCTGGATCCCGCTGTACGCCGGCGTCGCGGGCGGCGCGGATGTCATCTTGATTCCCGAGATTCCCTACGACATGGATAACGTCATCAAGACCATCGAGTATCGCATGGAGACCGGCAGCCGTTTTACCATCGTGGCCGTCGCCGAGGGTGCCATCTCTAAGGAGGACGCGGCGCTGTCCAAGAAGGAGTACAAGAAAAAGCTTGCCGAGCGCACGAGTCCGTCGATTGTCTACGACATCGCCAAGGAGATTGAGACCAAGACCGGTCGCGAGACCCGCGTCGCCATCCCCGGCCACACGCAGCGCGGCGGTCAGCCCGATGCCCAGGACCGCATCTTTGCGACCCAGTGCGGCGTCGAGGCGGCGCTCGGCTGCCTGCGCGGCGAGTTTGGCTACATGATTGCCCTGCGTGACGGCAAGATGTGTCACATGCCGCTCGAGGAGGTCGCCGGCAAGCTCAAGTATGTCGACCCCCAGAGCGACCTGGTGCGCGAGGCCAAGGCGTTGGGCATCAGCTTCGGCGACGAATAGCCTCGGCTGTAACCGCCCCCATCGGAGGCCCCAGGGCTTACCTCCCAAATCGTCCTCGGACATGTCAGGACCCCGCCGTGCGCTTCGCGCGGCGGGGTCCTTCCGTCCTGCGGAAAGATTTGGGAGGTAAGCCCTGGGGCCTCCTGCGGTAACTAGGGAGGCCGAGGCTATTCGTCTTCTTGCTACGGGTGCCTGGGGTAGGATGCGGCGTGCATTTTTGGGAGTATTCAGCAGCCGAGGGTGCCTGCATACTGGATTTTGGGCGAAAGGCAGGCACCATGGGCCGCATCCTGTAAAAAAAACGAGCGGCTCTAGAGGCGTTGGGACTCAGAATCGGGGCTTTCAGCGCGGTTTTGTGCACCCGCCCCCGCGCCCGCGGACCCCGGGACGCTGAATACTCCGGAATTTGCACGGCGCCCCCTGGGGTACCTGTGGGCAAAAAGCAACCGCCCCGTCAAAGTATGCATTTGGCGGAGCGGTTTATGCAAAAATACTGCTGCGGGCGCGTCGGCAGCTCGCTAGAACTTGAATCCCAGGACAGGTTACTCGGCGCTCTTGAGGGCGCCGACCATGTCGATCTTGTTGAGGGTTCGGTTGGTGGCGAGGTTGACGATGATCGTAAAGCCGAAGGAAAGCACCACGGCAAGCACGTAGCTCAGCGGCTCGACTTCGACGTCAAAGTACAGCGACGGCATCTGCAGGATGTACGTAAAGCTCTCGGCAAGCAGGCCACCCAGCGGCACGCCCAGTGCAGTGCCAATCGCCGTGAGGATCAACGTCTCCTTGTTGACGTAGTGGTGCACCTCGCCACGGCGGAAGCCCAGCACCTTGATGGTCGCCAGCTCGCGTTCGCGCTCGGAGATGTTAGTGTTGGACAGCGTAAACACCACCACAAACGACAGGCACGCCGCCATAAAGGTCACGAGCACCACGACAGAATTGATAATCGTAAAGTTCGCCTCGTAGTTCTGCCAATGTTCGGCCGTGCTCGAGATGGTGAGCCAACCGTCGCTCTTAATCTTCTTGCTAAACGCAATCTGGTCAGAAGATGAGCCCTTAAGCAGCACAAAGACGCCGTTAAGGCGCACGCTTCGACCGAACGCGCGCTCATAGGTGCCCTGTGTCATGTAAAGCGTGTTGCCCAGATAGTTGAGCGAGATGTCGCTAACCTTGACCTTGGCGACGTTGAGCGACGAATCCTGGACCTGCGCCGTGTCGCCCGGCTGAATCCCAAGAACCAGCTGTGAACTCTTGCTCAGATACACATCTCCGTCGCGCAAAGATAGCGGCTCTTTGGACTCGTCCTCGAGACACACGTAGTCGTCCAGGTCGTTCGTGCGGTCATCTGGCACCACTATCAGCTGCACGGTCTCGCTCTTGCCGCCGAATGTAAAGGTGACGTTGTCGGTCATAATCGGCAGGGTCGAGGTCACGGTCACGTTGAAATCATTGGCCGCGCTGCGCTCATCCAATGCCGCGCACGTCTGCGAAAAATCGTCGGGATTGGCGACAGCCAGCAGGTCGTAGCGCGTGATATGCCCGTACTGCTTGGGCGAAAGCGCGACCGACGTATCACGAATGCCCATGCCGCAAATCACAAGCGCCGTACAGCCCGCGATGCCAAAGATGGTCATAAAGGCGCGCTTTTTGTAGCGGAACAGGTTACGTGCTGCCACCTTGTTCAAAAAGCCCATGCGGCGCCAGATAAAGCCGATGCGCTCGAGCAAGATACGCGAGCCGGCGCGCGGGGCCTTGGGGCGCATGAGCGAGGCCGGGGTCTCGGCCATCTCGTGGCGGCAGGCGATAATCGTGGCGCCCACCACGCCCACGGCAAACAGCGCCACCGAAACGATCGAGGACACGATGTCGTACGAAAGCAACATCTGGGGCAGCGAGTACATGTCGTCGAACACCGTAAACAAGAACAGCGGCAGGCCCACAAATCCGATGATGTTGCCGAGCACGCCGCCGATCAGACAAGCCCACAGCGCATAGTCCACGTATTTGGACAGGATGCGTCCGCGCGAATAGCCGAGCGCCTTATACAGGCCGATGAGCGTGCGCTCCTCCTCGACCATACGCGTGGCGGTGGTAAGGCTGATGAGCACGGCGACGATAAAGAAGATGAACGGGAACACCGTGGCGATGGCTTCAATTGACGAGCTATCGCTCTCCACGCTCGAGTAGCTTGCGATATTGCCGCGGTCCTGGATGTACCAGGTGCATTCTCCCAGATCGGAAAGCTCGGCGCGGGCATCGGCAAACTGCTGGTCGGCGGCGGCACGGCGCTGATCCAGGTCGGCCTGCGCTTGCACGCGCTCCTCACTGCCCTCTGCCATGCGGTTGATGTTGTCCTGCTCAATCCCAAAGAGCATATTCGCCTGGCGCTCGGCCGCATCCAAGCTTGTCGGCGTGTCGACCGTCAGCTCCTGAGCGCGCGCCTTCTCACGCTCCTCGCGGATCTTCTCTATATTGCCCTTGACCTCATTGATCTTTGCCGCGTAGGCATCCGAATAGGAGTTGAGATCCTTGGCTCCCTCGACGATCACGTGGACAGCGGAGTAGGAAGAAGATGTCGCGGCGTCCTCGCTCACATAGAACTTATAGTCCGCCGCCGAAGCAGCGCGAAAGGCGTTAACTGTCGAGTCGGAGCTCACATCAGTGGGATCGAGAACCTCGGCCGTGATGGTGTAATCGCCATCGGCAAACTGATCCTTGGCGCTTTGGTTCGACGAGCTCGCATCGTTGGCAGCAAAGCTCACCGTATCGCCGAGCTTTTTGCCCGAAGCCTTCAGGAACTTCGAAGTCACCGCGACCTCATCGGCGCTCTCGGGCAAATCGCCGTTCACGAGCACTGGCTGATCGATGTTCTCCTTGGAGAGACTTTGCACGACCACGCGCTCGCGCGTTGTGCCCACGGCGGTGTAGGCGGTCTCGGTGTAGATGCCCTCGGCCGTTTCGACGCCATCGACCTCTTGGATGGCGTCGAGATCATCGTCAGTCAGGCCATAGGTCGACTGCACGTTAATGTCATAGACATTTTGCTGGTCAAAGTAGGCGTCAACCGAATCGCACAGGTCCTCGCAACCCGCCTTAAGGCCGCACATCACGCTCACGCCGAGCGCGGTGATCACGACGATAGACAAGAAGCGTTTGAGGCTGCCGCGAATCGTGCGGTAGACACCGCGGCGAAACACCGTCGGCACCATGTCGTTTGAGCTTTGGGCAGTGCGGTAGGTCGTAAAATCCTGCTCGCGCTCCGTGTTCCGCGCGTCGCGGCGTTGGCTGTTTTGGCGGTCCTGATCCATGGGCGCTACCACTCGATCGTCTCGATCGGCACGGGATTTTGCTGGACCGTCTCGCTCTCCACGCGACCGCTCTTAAAGCGAATCAGGCGATTGGCCATGGGCGCGAGCGCGGAGTTGTGCGTGATGATAATGACCGTAATGCCCTGCTTGCGGCAGGTGTCCTGCAGCAACTGCAAAATCTGCTTACCGGTTTTGTAGTCGAGTGCGCCCGTTGGCTCGTCGCACAGGAGCAGCTTGGGGTTCTTTGCCAGCGCGCGGGCGATGGACACACGCTGCTGCTCGCCGCCCGAAAGCTGCGCCGGAAAGTTGCCCAGGCGCTCGCCCAGGCCAACCTGACGAAGCGTCTGCTCGGCATCGAGCGAATCGGGGCAAATCTGCGCCGCGAGCTCGACATTTTCGAGCGCCGTCAGGTTGGGGACCAGATTGTAGAACTGGAAGACAAAGCCGACGTCGGCACGGCGGTATTCCACGAGCTGCGCCTCGTTGGCGGAGCTCACGTCGCGCCCGTCCACCGTCACAGTGCCGGAGGTTACCGTATCCATGCCACCCAGGATGTTGAGCGCCGTAGTCTTGCCGGCACCCGAGGCGCCCAGGATAATGGCGAGCTCGCCGCGCTCAACGGTAAAGCTCGCGCCGTCGAGCGCGTGAATGCGGGCATCGCCCTCGCCGTACGCCTTGATGACGTCTTTGAATTCGATATAAGCCATCGATTAATTCCCATCTGGTCGGATAACTCCTTAGTATTACCCATTTCGCACCGACCAAAAAGGGACAGGTTTATTTTGATAGGTTTTAGAGGCGGACAGTGAAGGTGATCCGGTTGCTGTGGCCACAGACAGAAGCGCTCCCGCCATGGGCTTCGGCGATGGCTCGCACCACGGATAGGCCCACGCCCGAGCCGCCTGTCTTGGAGCTGCGCGACACGTCCACACGATAGAAGCGGTCGAACAATCGGTCCAGGTCGCCTTCGGGCAGCTCGTCCACGGCGTTCGAAACGACAAGCTCGGCCGAGCCTTTGCCCGCACCGCGCGAAACAGCACGCAGGCTCAGCTCGATAACGCTGTCTTCGCTTGCGTAGCGTGTGGCGTTGTCCAGCAGTAGTTCAACAACCTGCGCCACTGCCGCGGCATCGGCATGGGCCCGCACACCGCTCGCGATCGACGTCGACAGCCGCTTGCCGCGCGAAACCGCCACCGATTCAAACGGCGCCGCCGCCTTGTCCACCGCCTCCGAAAGATCAAACGATGTCATGGCAAAGCCCGCCGAGCCCTCGTCCATGCGAGCCAAAAATACCAGACGCTCCGTAAGTGCCGTCAGCCGCGCGACCTGCTCGTGAATGCTCTGCGTCCACTCACTCTCGCCGCTCTCAATTTCCTGTACCTCGTTAGCGGCATCAATCACGGCCAGCGGCGTCTTGATCTCGTGGCTCGCATCGGTAATAAAGCGCTTTTGCTTGCTGTAGCTCTCGACCATCGGTCGAATCACCGCGCCCGAGGCACCCGCCACAATTGCCAACACCGCCAGCCAGCCAATGCAACTGATCGCCACGCTCGCGCTCAAAAACGAATGAAAGCTTGCAAGCTCGCGCGAGCAGTCCACGAACACATAGGTGGTCTCGTCGCCCTGAACCGTAACCGTATAGCGGTAGTTACCAGAAAAGCCCGAGGTCCGACCCTTGGAATATAGTCCTGCAGCGATGCGTGCAGCACGCTTGGCACCCACCGCGGCAATGCGGGCCGTGTTGACATCGGTCACCTGCCCACCGGCAATCGACACCGTAAAGTAGCGCGTGTCGAAGGGAGACTCCGCCGTCATGCCTTCAAAATGCCCATCGCGAACGGCTGCCCGGTTACCGGTAGCAACCTTGCCGGCAACCGCATCCTGACCGGGATCGGCCTTAGGCTCATCCGTCCAATCAATGCCGTCCTTGCCCGCCAAGATATAGCCCAGACGAGCGTCGGCCATCTTGCAGACATGCGAGTAGTTGACGATATTGATGCCGGCGATGATAAGCGTAAGCACGGCGGTCACGGCACCCATGGCAACCAGGATGAACTTACGACGCAGGCGACGTCCCATTGCACTGGCAGCATCGGCGCGCCCCGGATTACCCGAGTCCGCGCCCATGCCGAGCTTTGCCGTCGTGCGCTTCCACCACGCACTCGCGCTCACGCCTATTCGCCCTCCTCAACAACCTCGAGCGAATAGCCCTGGTTGCGCGATGCACGGATGGCCACGTTGGCACCAAGCGCCGTCAGCTTTTTGCGCAGGTACGAGATGTAGACCCACACCACGTTGGCGCCTTCGGGCGCGTCCTCACCCCAAACCCCGAGCATCAGACGCTCGGTAGGCATACGCGTGCCGGCGTTGCGCATAAAGAGCTCCATAAGCTGAAACTCACGATTAGCCAGATGCTCCTCGCCCAAAGGCCCAACGAGTGTGTAAGCCGCCGTGTCGAGACGCACGTTGCCCACGCTGAGCGTCGTAGCGTCAATCGCCGTGGCAGCGCGCGTCATGGCACGAATGCGTGCGAGCAGTTCCTTGGCGGCAAACGGCTTGGTCAGGTAATCGTTGGCACCGGCATCCAGGCCCTCGACCTTATCGGACACCTCGCTTTTTGCCGTGAGCATGATGATGGGCAGGCGTTTGCCGGCCTCACGCGTGCGCTTGAGAACCTCGATACCGTCCATGCCGGGCATCATGATGTCCAGGATTGCGGCGTCATAGTCGTTGGCGAGTAGATATTCGAGTGCCGTCAGGCCGTCGAGCGCGGTGTCGACCTCGTAGTCACTATGTTGAAGAATCGCGGTAAGAGCGCGGGAGAGGCCAGGCTCGTCCTCGGCAAGCATCAGCTTCATGGTTGTTCCTTTGGCGCACGGCTATACAGGTTTCGATACTGCCGATAATAGCGCACCGCCAGCCGCCTTAGCGCATCCTTAGCTACTCAACCTGCGCGTTTTCAAATACGCAGGATAGGGCTTAGCCAAACTTAAGGCACATATGCCGAGCGCTTGGACGCATGCCGGCCGCGAAAGGACGGCGACTCGTTCTTTCAGGGCGTTTTGACTATGCAAAGTGCTCGAACGTTATTCCTCGTACGCGCCCTCAAGCCGAAGCAGCCACTCTTTGCGATCAAGTCCGCCGGCATATCCGTTAAGCGAGCCGTCGGCGGCAACCACACGATGGCACGGCACAATGATCGAAATGGGATTACGCGCGACCGCGGCCCCCACGGCACGGGGAGACACAACGGGTGCTTCGTTTCCCGGTGCACGATGTCGAGCCGCAACATGCTGGGCGATCTCGCCATACGTAGCGACCTCGCCACGCGGGATAGAAAGCAGCTCAAACCAAACCTCGCGCTGAAACGCCGTACCAATCATATGCAACGGCGGCGTAAACCGAGGCTCCTGCCCCGCAAAATAAGCATTCAGCCAAGCCCAGGAACGCTCAAGCACCGAAGACGCCGCACCATTTGCGGGACTTACCGACGACATGCCGCCAGCACCAGAAACCGCATCGGCGCCTTCAACATGTTCGGAGTCTTCCCGGAGAAGCGTGGAGCCAAAATGCTCCTGCCCCTCAAACCAAAGTCCCGTCAGACCGCGGCCATCAGCGGCAAGCAAGATTTCGCCCAAAGGCGAAGCAAACGTCGTCGTGACCACCAGCGGCTCCTTTCAAAACTCCGCAACATAATACCGCGAATTGTGCAGACAACCCCAATCGACCCCAAAGTCACCCTAGGCAGCAGGCGCGAACGCGCCGCAGCTGCCGGCCGCGCCCCACAGTCCCCCAAGGCGGCAGGCGCAAAGCGCCGAGGCCGCCGCTGGGACCAGGGCCCGCAACAGCCACGTGCTCCCATCAGCCCAGCGACCCCAGCCAACAACGGCCCCATCGCAGGCCGCTTGCAGCAGCGTCACCGCAGGCGGGGGCCGGGCTTAGTTTTCAGAACACTCCGCAGACCAGTGTGGCGCCTTGTCCGCGGCTCCGAAGGAGCAGGACAAGGCGCCACACATGGTCGAGGACGTTCTGAAAACTAAGCCCGGCCCCCGCCGGACAGGTCACACTACTCGCAGAGCAGCTTAGCGATTTGGACGGCGTTGGTTGCCGCGCCCTTACGGATTTGGTCGCCGCAGCACCAGAAGGTGATACCGCGCGCGGCCTCGGGGTTCGAGATGTCGCGGCGCACGCGGCCGACCCAGATCAGGTCCTGGTCGGACGTATCCATCGGCATGGGGAAGCGCTCGTGCGCATCCTCGGCGCCCATGTCGTCAACCAGCTTCACGCCCGGAGCGGCAGCCAGCGCAACACGGGCCTCCTCGGCCGTAATATCACGCTCAAACTCAAGCGTAATGCTCTCGGAATGAGAGCGCAGCACGGGCACGCGCACACAGGTGCAGTTCACGCGCAGCTCGGGCAGATGCATGATCTTGCGGCCCTCGTTTTGCAACTTCATCTCCTCGGAGGTAAAGCCCTCCTCCTTGACGCCGCCAATCTGCGGAATCAGGTTGCTCGCGAGCTGGGCGGCAAACGCGCGCGGCTCGGGAATCTCCTCGCCACGACCCAGGGCGGCCAGCTGAGCCTCGAGCTCGGCCATACCGGGGGCGCCAGCACCCGAAGCCGCCTGGTACGTCGAGACGATCATGCGCTTCACGCCAGCGAGCTGATGCAGCGGCCAGGTGGGAACCAGGCCGATAATGGTCGCGCAGTTGGGGTTGGCGATAAGGCCGTGATGCCACTTGATGTCGTCGGCATTGATCTCGGGCACAACCAGCGGCACCTCGGGATCCATGCGGAAGGCATGGCTGTTGTCGACCACGACGGCGCCGCGCTTGACGGCCTCGGGCAGTAGCTCCTTCGCGATGTCGTCGCCGGCAGCTCCAAGCACAATGTCACAGCCCTCAAAGGCCTCGGGACAAGCCTCTTCGATCACGATCTGCTCGCCGCGGAACTCGACGGTCTTGCCCGCAGAACGCGCGCTCGCCAGCAGCTTGAGCTTGCCAACCGGGAACTCCTGCTCGTTGAGGCACTCGAGCATCTGGGTGCCCACGGCTCCCGTCGCGCCCAAAATAGCAACCGTGTACTGTTTCATGCTTCCCCCTTTAAAGGTTGTGGCTTTTGCCCGCACGCCAAGCAGGCCGATTATTGTTGCCAGTGTATACAAGAACGGGGCGGGCACGAAACCCGCCCCGTCGAAACGAAACCGAAACGAAACGCCCCGCCATAGATTTTTGAGGCAAGTCCAAAAATCTACTGGGATAGCAGCTACTTGTGGAGCGCGACCAGAGCGGGATCGACCGGCGCGGGAGCCTCCAGATCGGAGACCTTCACAATGCCGTTCTCGTCGGAGAAGGCGCGGTAAATGGTCTGAATCGCCAGATCAAAGTCCTTCTCCTCCACACCGATGATGATATTGATCTCGTCACAGCTCTGCGAAATCATACGCACACTCACGCCCGCCTGGCCAAGCATGCCAAACAGGTGGCCAGAGATGCCAGCACGACCGCGCAGGTTGCGGCCAACGGTAGCGATAAGCGCCAGGCCCTCGACAACCTCGATCTCGAGCGGCTCGACCTCCTGCTGAATGTCTCCCACGAGCGAGTACAGCGAATCGTGCACGTCCTGCTCCTGCACCACGGCGCCAAAGCGGTCGACACCGGTGGGCATGTGCTCGACGGAAACGTCATAGCGCTCGAAGACCGAAAGCGCGCGGCGCATAAAACCGACACGGGGTTTGGTGCGGTCGCGGGCAACGTTGATGGCGACAAAACCGCGCTTGCCGGTCACACCGGTAATGATGGGCTCCGCCTCGCCCTCATCAGCCGTCTCGCTAATGATGGTGCCGGGGTCCTGCGGCGCATTGGTGTTCTTGATGACCAGCGGAATACCCGCCTCGCGCACGGGGAACACGGCCTCCTCGTGCAGGACGCTTGCGCCCATGTACGAAAGCTCGCGCAGCTCCTCATAGGTAACGCGCGCAATGGGCTGAGCCTCGGGAACGATACGCGGATCGGCAGAATAGAAGCCCGAGACGTCGGTCCAGTTCTCGTACAGATCGGCGCCCAGGCACTTAGCCAAGATCGAGCCCGAGATATCGCCGCCGCCACGATCGAGCAGCTTGATCTGGCCCTCACGCGTCGCGCCGTAGAAACCGGGCATAACAAAGCCGCCCTGCTGACCGTACTCCTGCACCAGCTCGGAGGTGCGGTTCATGCTGAGCGTACCGTCGTGATGGAACGCAACGACCGTCGCGGCATCCAGGAACGGCAGGCCCAGGTACTCGGCCATCAGGCGAGCGGTGAAGTACTCACCGCGGCTCACGAGCTCCTCGGTGGAGTAACCGCCCGAGCGGGCGCGCTCGGCAAAGGCCGCGAACTCCTCGCGGATGGGATAGGTAAGCTCCAGCTCGTCAGCAATATCAAAATAGCGCTGGCCAATGTCCTCGAGCAACTCCTCGCACGACACGTGATACTTAACGTGCGCGTTAACCAGGTAGAGCAGGTCGGTCACCTTGGTGTCGCCCTTAAAGCGGCGACCGCAGGCAGAAACCACCACAAAACGGCGGGCAGGGTCGGCATCGACGATGGCCTTGATCTTCTTGAAGTGTTCGGCGTCGGCGACCGACGAGCCGCCAAACTTGGCAATTTTTATCATGGCGTGGAGGTTACCTTTCTAAAAGCCTCTGCGAACCTATTTTGCGTGCTCTGATACCATGGTTTCACCGATTGGGACCAAGGCATCCGAGGAGCAGTGTTATATGGGAACTTATCATAGTACACGAGGACGCACTTTATCGTGCTCAAGTAAGGTGGCAATCCGTACCGGCATCGCTCCCGACGGGGGTTTGTTTGTCTCGGACGAGCTCGGCACCCAGCAGGTCGATATCAGCTCGCTTGCAGCTAAATCGTACTTTGAAATCGCTCAAGATGTGTTGGGAATGTTACTGAATGATTACACGGCCGAAGAAATTTCGGCGTGTGTCGACGAGGCATACCGCGGCACGTTCGCGAGTGAAGAGGTTACGCCGCTCGTCAAACTCGACGCTGCGCCGGGTGTTGACGCCCCTCAGACCTATGTGATGGAACTCTTTGGCGGCCCTACAAGCGCCTTCAAGGACGTCGCCCTGCAGATGCTCCCCCGTCTGATGGCCCGCACTTCCGCCAAGGACGGCGGCGCCGAGCGCATCATGATCGTCACCGCCACGTCGGGCGACACGGGCAAGGCTGCGCTCGCCGGTTTTGCCGACGCTCCGGGCACGGGCATCACCGTCTTTTATCCCGAGGGCAAGGTTAGCCGCGTCCAGAACCTGCAGATGTCCACGCAGGAGGGCGACAACGTCGCCGTCTGCGGCATCCGCGGCAACTTTGACGACGCCCAGAGCGCCGTCAAGCGCATCTTTGCCGATAAGGAGCTTGCCGAGCGCCTGGAAGCCGCCGGCACGGTGCTTTCGAGCGCCAACTCTATCAATGTCGGCCGTCTGGTACCGCAGGTCGTCTACTACTTTGCCGCCTATGCGCAGCTGCTGCGCGCCGGCGCTATCGAGGCTGGCGACGCCGTAGAGTTCTGTGTGCCCACCGGCAACTTTGGCGATATCTTGGCCGGCTACTACGCCAAGCGCATGGGCCTGCCCGTCGCCAAGCTCATCGTCGCGAGCGACAAGAACAACGTGCTTGCCGACTTCCTGACCACCGGCGTCTACGACCGTAACCGCCCGTTCTTCACGACCATCTCGCCGTCGATGGACATCCTCATCAGCTCTAACCTGGAGCGCATGCTGTACTTCCTGTCCGATGGCGACTGCGAACTCGTTGCCGGCCTTATGGAGCAGTTGGCACAGACCGGTCGCTACGAGGTACCCGCCGAGCTGCTGGCCAAGATTCAGAGCGTCTTTGGCTGCGGCTGGGCCAGCGAGGACGAGGTCCTCGCTGCCATCAAGAGTTGCTGGGACGCCAACGGCTACGTGATCGACCCGCACACCGCTTGCGGCTATCACGTCTTTGAAAAGGTCGCTCCCGCCGAGGGCGCCAAGGCTCGCGTGCTGCTTTCGACCGCCAGCCCCTACAAGTTCCCGCGCGCCTGCTGCGACGCCCTGGGCCTCGACGTTCCCGAGGATGATTTTGAGGCTATGCGTGTACTCGAGCAGGCCACCAACACGGTCGCCCCGGTCCAACTCGCCGAGCTTGAGTCCAAGCCTGTCCGCTTCGAAGACGTCTGCGACGTAGCCGACATGGCCAACTACGTAGAGTCTGCAGCAAAAAAGATGGCTACCAACTAAAACCCTTATTAAGCGCCGGCGAAAGCCGGCGCACCTTCTTTTATCAGATAACCACCGGGATGATGACGAACTGACATGCGGGTCTGCCTGTTTAGTTCGTCGCGAGTTCCGCACGAGCCGGAAAGCACTTAATGTGCTTTCCGAGCGAGCCAGGACTGCCCGAGCAGCGAACTAAACGGCCAGACCCGCCCAGGAGGACCCACATGATCAAAATCACCGTCCCAGCAACCAGCGCCAACCTAGGCATCGGCTACGACACCCTCGGCATGGCCGTCAGCCTCTACTCGCACTTCACCTTTGAGCGCGCCGATAAACTCACCATCACGGGCTGCCCCGAAGAGTTCCAAAACGAGGACAACCTGGTCTACGTCAGCTTTGTGGATGCACTGGCCGCATGGGACGAGCCGGCCTTCCCCGTCGCTATCGACATTCAGACTGACGTTCCCGTCGCCCGTGGCCTGGGCTCCAGCTCCACCTGCGTCGTCGCCGGCATCATGGCAGCCGCCGCACTGACGGGCCACACCGTCGACCGCGCCGAGCTCGTCCGCATTGCCACCGAGGTCGAGGGCCATCCCGATAACGTCGCCCCCGCCATCCTGGGCGGCGCCGTCTGCTCCTTTACGCCGACCGATTCGCTCCCCCAGTGCCTGCGCTACGAGGTGAGCGATCGCCTGCGTTTTATTACCGTGATTCCGCCCTACGAGGTACACACGAGCGAGGCGCGCAAGGTCGTGCCGCAGGAGATTCCGCTCTCCACCGCCGTGTGGCAGATGGGCCGCATCGCCGGTATGACGCGCGGCTTGGAGACTGGTGACCTCGACCTGATTGCCGCCGCCAATGACGACCGCATCCAGGAACCCTATCGTCGCCGTCTGATTCCCGACTACAACGCCGTGCGCGACACCTGCCTTAACGGCGGCGCCAAGACCATCTGGATCAGTGGCTCCGGCTCGACCCTCATGGCTGTGACCGACGACACCATCGTGGCAAAGTTCCTGCAGGTCAAGCTGCGCGAGCAGTTCCCCAAGTGCGACACGCATATCCTCACGTGCGACACGGAAGGCGCTCAAATCGAGTACCTGTAGACATCCTCCTCATATACCTGTCCGGGACGGTCGGGATATTCCCTCAAAATCGTCCTCGCGCATGAAGGCCCCTTGTCCTGCTCCTACGGAGCGACGGACAAGGGGCCTTCGCGCTGCGGAATGATTTTGAGGGAACATCCCGACCGTCCCAGCGCCTACCTTGCTGAGGATGTCTACAGGGACCCACGCTTTGAAGGGGCGCCGGGCTGATAGTTGATTTTTATTGGCAGGGGCTCTTGCTAAGTTGGAGCATTTCCTAGAGGTGAGCATCGGCTGTGTGTTTGATTTACGCGGCGATGGTTTCTTTGTATTCGAAGACTGGTTCTAGGAGGTCTTCGATGTTGCAGTGGAGGGCTTTTGCTATGGCTCGTACGCTTGTTACCGAGGCTTCATTGATGTTTCTCTGACGCTGCTCGTACATTTGGATTGAGCGGAGTGACACACCCGATTCGTATGCCAGATCTTGTTGGGTTTTCTTGAGCCTCTTTCTTGCTAACGCAAGTTTGGTTTGCCTGGACGCTTTTTTCGCCATATCGCAGACGAGGCGAGCCACGCGTTCCTCCGAGGCTTCGTGCCAGGGGTAGTACAGACTGCGTAGCACATCGAATGGAACGACATGCAGCAAATCTTCGAAAGACTCTCCTAGGCGCCACTGAAGGTATGCCAATATCCAGCCTGTCCAATATTCCGGTGTCTTTTCGAATCGGTAGGTTCGATTTGGCATCGGCCTTGATTGATAGCCGGACCTTTCGGCAATGAGCGCGAACAGCTCAACGCCCGATTTTCCCGACACTACCCATGCGTTGCCGCGTTCGAACTCGCGGGCTACGCCGCTCAGGCAAAAGAGTTCAGCAACTTCCGATCCTTCTGCCCCATAATCGTTAACGGCATAGTCAAAGCAGTCGCCGAGGTTGTTCATTGCATCCTCGAGGTAGTAGACGGGGTATGTCCTACTCGGCCCACAATCCGTTAACTCTTGGATCATTTAAATCAACCCTCCCTGCCATCAAATCCCTAATGTCGACACCATTAGAGTCAAATCCGTTTACCGTATCCAGGTACTTTCGTCGAGCGTTCTGTTCTCGCTCAAATCTTTTGGGATAAAACTCAGCTCCCGAGGCCTGCTTCCAATCGCGGAACTTAATCGCCGAGAACGCACGCTCACTCATAAGCGCATATTGAATGCCCAAATCCCCCAAAAACATAATGCGCTGCAATTGCCTGAGCGAGATCATGCCGTTGACAAACTGTCTTGCAAACGAGAAATAGGAATCGTCTGCACGATAACCTCGAATAACGTCATAGGGAGAAATATCAATCAGGCAGTTATCCAGCAGATAACGAAGCCCCTCGCGTGCCACTGGCGTTGATACATTGAACTCTCTGTTATTCGCCAGAATTGCAAGCCAGTTGAGAATCGAGAACTCACCTGATTCCAAATCCAAAATCGCAAGGCCATCTAAATCAAGCTCATATCGATTGGCAATGCCATCAAACTCGGTTCGACATGCCCACTCCATTGCCATTTCCTCATGCGGTGTGCAATAAAACCCACGCCCATAGTCATTGAATTGCCTGCATTTATCCAACGATGGATGATCGACAACAACGTCCGACCCGTGCCAAAGCTCCATATCGACCTCCAAAAAATATCACCTCAGTGATAGTTTACCAATAACTATCACTGAGGTGATATAGATAAGAGCTTTTGAGGGGCCGAGGCCTGACTAAAGGCAGGCCTCGGCAATGCGGCGCTTAAGCTCGTCGATGCCGGTGCCGATCTGGGAGCTTGTGATGATCACGTTCTCGGCCGGGACGTTGAGCTGCTTTTTGATGGCTGCTGCCTGGCGGGCCTGTTGGGTGCGGCTGAGCTTGTCGGCTTTGGTGAGGCAGACGATAAAGTTGAACTCGTTGCCCTGCAGGTAGTCGATCATGTCATGGTCGAGTTTACTGGGGTCGTGGCGAATGTCCACCAGCGACACAACCAGGTTAAAGCTGCGCTCTGAGTCGAAGAAGTCGCCGATAAGCTCAGCCCAGCGGTCGCGCTCGGCCTTGGAACGACGGGCGAAACCGTAGCCCGGCAGGTCCACAAAGTGCACGTCGTCGGCCTCGAAGAAATTGATGTTGCTCGTCTTGCCCGGCGTGCTTGAAACCTTGACCAGGTTCTTGCGGCCAAATAGCTTGTTCATGATGGAGGACTTGCCCACGTTGGAGCGGCCGACGAAGCTCACCTCAGGGCAGGTGGACTCGGGAATCTGCGAAACCTTGCCGTAGCTGGCAACGAACTTGGCAAGCTGATAGTTAATGGAATCGGCCATGGACACTCCTTGGTCGTAGGTTCTTACAAATAGACGCGCTATTGCGCAGCGGCAATGCGGCGGACGATATCGAGCGTGATGTCACTTGCGGTGCGAGCGTACTCATCCAGATCGAACTCGCGCTCGCAAAACGCATCATATGCCTCGTCACAATTATCGCTGATAGCGCGCAGCACCAGGCAATCGACACCATTCTTGGCCGCGATGTGCGCAATTGCCGCGCCCTCCATCTCGACGCAATCGGCATGCGTGGCCTCAATCGCAGCGTTACGCATGGCGTCACCCGTAACAAAGCGGTCACCCGTGGCGATAGTGCCACACAGGAACTGCTTGGGGTCCTTCTCCGCAGAATTCTCATCCGCCGAGGTATCCACAAATCCATGCTCGGCAAGCACGGCGGCGGCAACATCAACCAACGCCGGCGTCGAGGCAAACTCCTCGAGCCCCGGCGCGGACTCGGCGATGAGTGCCGTATCGGTATCCAGATAGCGCAGGCACTTGCCTATAACCACGTCGTTAATATGGAGTTTAGGGTTTAGGCCGCCCGCAATACCCGAAAACACAACGGCCTGCGGGGCGTATTTGCTGATGAGATGCTGCGTTGCGGCAGCGGCGTTCACGGTCCCCATGCCTGCCGTCGTGGCGACTACCGTCAGACCCGAAAGCCCACCGTTCACAACGGTCAAGCCCGCCTCCTGCGACTCATGCGCGCCACTCAGCTCTTCCTTAATCTGCGCAACCTCTTTTTCGAGTGCGCCTATGATCGCGATGGTTGCCATGCCATCCCCCAAATCCGTGCAAATTGCTTATCCACGGTATGGTACCAGCATTTTGGCTCAACCGCGTCAGCACCAAGCCGTTAGGCCAGTACAGCTCGGGTATCATAAAGGGGCAAAAATAGCTTGTTAGCCGATGGCCGACCTGAGCTCCGCGCGGCGCTTTTTCATGCCCGCCATGACGGCGTTGCGCAGCTCGGGCATGCGCGCGGTATCCATCTGCGGAACGCCCTCGAGCTTATAGGGAATCCCCAGCTGCTCATACTTGACGACGCCCATCGTGTGATACGGCAGCATCTCCAAACCCACCACATTATGCCACGGAGCGATGAGGCGGCCGAGCTTCTCGCACTCCTCCACCGTGTCGGTAATGCCCGGCACCACCACGTGGCGGATAACGACCTTAATCTTGCGACGCGCGAGCTCATCACCAAACGCCAGAATGCGTGCGGGATCGCAACCGGTCAGCTTTTTATGCTCGATGGGATCGGCGTGTTTAATGTCGAGCAGCACCATATCGGTCTCGTTGAGTAGGGCATCGAACTTCTCGGGATGCTGGGGGTCGAAGGCGTAGCCACAGCTATCCAGGCAGGTATGCACGCGGCCGTCGGGGTTGCTGTGCATGGCACGGAACAGATCAGCCAAAAACTCGGGCTGCAGGAGCGGCTCGCCGCCGGACACCGTAATACCACCGCTGCGATAGAACTCATGGTTGCTCTGGAACTCGTCCATCAGGTGCTCTACGGTCACCATGGTGCCGCCGTTAACCGACCAGGTATCGGGGTTGTGGCAATACGCACAGCGCATGGGGCAGCCTTGGACAAACACTACGAAGCGGATGCCGGGCCCATCGACCGTACCCATCGTTTCAATCGAATGTACGCGGCCCAGGGCAAACGCAGAGTCCTCGGGACGAGCGTCCACACCCTCAAGCGTCATTTCTGCCATTCGCGCTACCTTGCCTCTCCTTGGATGCAACCAATTAAAATGCCAGAGCCATTCTAGCCCATGCGTTTGCGTTTAAACGTCTCGGACTAGAACGGCACGTTTTAATCTGTCCCCCATCACCATGGCTGGGGGCTACGTCGAGATGTCAGGCTGAAGAACGCTCGCCTGCGGCCTTTACGCCTTAAGCGTGAGCAACCGCACCGAAGGCGGTCGGGCCGCAATGGCTCGAGATGACACCGCCGACCTGAGTCCAGGTAACGTCCTTAAAGCCCAGGTCGTGCGCATAGACTTCCATGTCGTCGCGCAGCTCCTGGGAAAGGCCTACCGAATACGCCAGGCCAATGTGCGAGTAGTCAATCTCCCCCTTGGCAACCATGTGGTCAATAAAGGCACGGGCGCATTTGAGCATAGAGCCGCGGAACTTTTTGGTCGCCACGAACTTGCCGCCCGTCACCTCAATGCAGGGCTTAATCTTGAGCAGATGGGCGCCAAGGAATGCGACGTTGGACAAGCGACCGCCCGCCTTAAGAAAGGCAAGATCGGTAGGAACAAAACCCAGCAACACGTGGTCCATGACGGAATTCGTAAATGCAAAGATCTCGTCGACGGTGGCATCGGGGTGAGCCTCGATGTATTTGGCAGTCTCGACGACAACGAGCGACTGACCCACCGAAACAAAACGCGTGTCCATGGAGAACACGTAGTCGCGCCCCTTGGTTGCAATCTTGGAGGACTGATGCGAGCAGGTCGTGGCCTCGGAATACGCGAGATGCAAAATAGTCGCGTCGGGCTGCTCGGCATGGATACGGTCATACACGTGAGCAAAATCCGCAGGCGCGCAGCCACTGGTCTTGGGCATTACGCCAAACTCGTTGCAGCGCGAATAAATCTCGAGCGGATCGATTGAACCATCCTCAACGGTCTCGTCAGCAATCGTGACATGCATGGGCACGCGCACGATGCCGTAGCGCTCGCAGAGCTCCGGCGTCACATCCGAACCAGACTCAACTACGATTACGTACTTGCCCATTATTATCACGACCCATCTCGACATTGGCTTTTCAATACATGGCACGCGCCGCCGCACTGTTGCACAACGGCGGCAGAGCGCCAAAGAGACGCCGCCCCTTGCACACAACAAAGGACAGCGTCTCCCTGGAAAACTCCGTGCTAACCTGAGATTCTACACGGTTTATTACTAAGTGTTACTTATTCCGCAAACGGTCGCTATATATGCGGTAAGCGGTAGTTGGCCGCGACAACTGCGACACATTCCGTCCAGTAAATCCAATCGTGCTCCACGCACGGTTAATGCACGAGGCGGTAGAAATTCATCGATGCCACACCCTCGGCGTGCAGCTCCATCGCCGGAACCGCCGGCGAATAGGTACGGCTCGTAAGTGCCGCCTCGCCGCCATTTGCAAAAATCTCGACCATCGTAGTGTCCGAAAGCACGCGCAGGTCGCGAAGCTCGCTGAGCTCGATCGACCTCTGGTCGCGCCCATAGCCTTCGTCACCCATGTCGAGGGTAAGCATCCCGTCTGCATAGCACACAAAGACACCCTTGCGGATTTCGAGCTCGACCATCTTGGCGCCCTCACAGGAAACCACAAGATCAAACAGGCGGCCCGGCTCCTCAACGGTTTCACCGCCTGTCGCGCGAACGCAGTCGCCGCGCATCCTCTCAATCTCGTGCGCCGGTTGCTGGCAGAGCTTGCCATCGCGCATGCTCAGCTCTCGCGGCACCGTCAACGCGCACTGCCACCCGCGCGCCACCGTCGGGTTTTCTGCCGTCGCATCGGGGCAACCCGACCATCCGATCATCAAACGCCGGCCTGCAGTATCCTCAAAGGACTGCGGAGCATAGAAATCAAAACCGGCATCGACCATCGGGGGCATGCCCTGCCCGACGATTTTAAAGCTCGGCGCCTCCCAATCGGCCTCGATGGGGAACCACACGCACTGATGCGGATTGCGGTAACGCCAACCATCGGCAGGCACACCCTGCGGACAGCAAACGAGAATAAGCTCGCCATCGAGCTCAAACAGATCGGGGCACTCCCACATAAAGCCAAACTTCTCGCCCAACTCAATGCGCGTCGCATAGCTCCAGTCCTCAAGATTGCGCGAGGTATAGACAAGCACGCAGCCACGGTCGTCTTTCGTACGAGCACCCAGAACCATGTAGTAGATACCATCGTGCTCAAGGATCTTGGGGTCGCGCACGTGCGTACCGATATCGTCGGGGTAATCGACCGGTCCAACAGCTATGCACTTCTCGCCCAATTCGTCGGGATTCTCGGCAACCATATGAATCTGGTTTTGCTCACGGCCCGTCAACACGTAGTCGTAATCATCGCGGTCAAAATGCTTGACGTTGCCGGTATAGAAGTAGTGAATCTTGCCATCACGTACAAAGGCAGAACCAGAATACGCTCCGCTCGAATCCAAATCGGAATCGGGGAACAGCACGGGGCCGTGATTCTCGTACGTCACAAAATCCTTTGTCGTCAGATGGTTCCAAAGCACTGGACCGCCATGCGCAGCATCGAACGGATCGTATTGATGATAGATGTGATACGTATCACCAATCTGAACCAAACCGTTGGGGTCGTTGAGCCAGCCAAGCTCAGGCTCCACATGGAACAGAAGCCTATCGGGGTCGGACGCGATGCGAGCCGCCGTCTCATCCTGTCCGACACGCCACTGCTCATAGTCCGCGCGTGTCACCTTGTTTTTTTGATTTAACATCGCCGTTGACTTTCTCGTCTATGGGGAAGGACGCTCGACTCACACGAGTCGAACGCCCTTCCTCAAATGGACTTATCCTCAGATTACACTGAACGGCTCAACTAGAAGCTAACGTCGAAGCCAGCGCCAGCGCCCTCTTCATCGGTGGTCGGCACGCCCTTTGCCTTGTTGTAGGCAAAGATCAAGACGATCGGCACGATAAAGGCGATGAGATTGCCAGCCACATACCACACGAGGGTCTCGGGCGTGACGATGAGCAGGCCAAGCACGCCGGTCAGACCCTGACCGATAGCGCGCACCTCAAAGAGCTTGACGAAGGCACCGCCGCAGCCTGCACCGATGCATGCGCAGATGAACGGAATGATCGAATAGCGCATGTTTGCAGCAAAGATAGCGGGCTCGGAGATTCCGACCAGCGTCGGGATAAAGGACGACATGCAGATGTTGCGCTCTTTGGAGTGCTTCTTGTGAATGAGGTACATACCGATGGCGCCGCCGCCCTGGGCGATGATGGAAACCGACCAGATGGCCTGGATGTAGTTGAAGCCAGTCGTGGCAACAAGGTTTGCCTCGATACCCTGGATGAACTGATGCGTACCGGTAACGACGAGCGGCTGCAGGAACGCGGCGAAGACAAAGGCGCCAAAGACGCCCATCCTGTTGTACAGGACATCGATTACGCCAGCGAGGACGTCGCCGATCAGGTTGCCGAGCGGGCCGAACACGGTGAACAGGGCGACGTTAGCGAGAATCAGGGTAACGGTCGGGACAAAGACGAACGAAACGACCTCGGGGATGTACTTCTGGGCAATCTTTTCGACCTTGGCCATAAACCAGGCAGTCAGGATTGCAGGGAATACGCCGCCCTGGAAAGCAACCATGGGAATGGATAGCGGACCGAAGTTCCAGTACTCAGCACCCGTCGGGTCCATAACAAACGCATTGCGGTTCATAAGGCTCGGGTGAACCATGACGATACCGACGAGGATGCCCAGGATCGGGTTACCGCCAAAACGCTTGACCGCGCTGTACATAACCAGGACAGGCAGGTAGTCGAACGTGGTGGCGATAATGGCAAAGAAGCTTGCGAGGTTCTTGAGGAACTCGCTGTGATCGGCGAGGCTGCCTTCCATGCCAAAGAGGCCGTTGGCAACGATCAGCGACTTAAGGCCGATGATGATTGCAGCGCCGACGAAGGCGGGAATGATGGGGATAAAGATGTCCGAGAATACCTTGAGGACCGAGAAGAACTTGCCCTTCTTGTCCGCCTCAGCGCCCTTGACCTCGGAAGCACTGATCTCCTTAACGCCCGTCAGAGCCATAAACTCATCGTAAACCTTGTTGACGGTACCGGTACCGAAGATGATCATGAGCTGGCCGCTGTTGTACAGCACGCCCTTGACGCCATCGATGTTCTCGAGCTCGGCCTTGTTGTATTTGCTCGTATCCTTGAGCACCAGACGCAGACGGGTCACGCAATGCGTGGCGCCCTCGATGTTCTCCAGTCCGCCGACGTTGTCGACGACTTGCTGGGACACTGCCTTGTAGTCCATGTTCCTCTCCATTCCTTTTCTAAATCATAAAACGGTTCGTTGCCGCTACAGAGACGCGATCGTTGCGTTTGCGCACTTGAGCGCACCGTCGGTGACGGTAAGCGCCACACCCTGGCCCTGCTTGTTGCAGAAGCGAGCGTTGAGCGCAACATCATCGACAAAGATGGTCGCGATGTCGTCGTCGACGACCAGACGCACATGGTGAGTGCCCTCGCCCTTAAAGAACAACGGACGCTCGAGGCCCATGTTGTTGACCTGGAACCACGGGTACTGGGGAGCCGGCGTGAACTCGAGCTTGCCCTCGCGCAGGTTGGCGCGGAACTCATAGGCAAGACCGGTCTCGGCGTCCTCGGCGAACTTGACCGAGAAGCCGGCAGCGTTACCGCCGAGCTCAATGTCGGCATCGAGCAAGTAGGTGGAGCCGGCATCCGCGGCGAGCACCTGCTCGACCTTGCCCGACTCGCAGGAAAGCTCAAAGGTCTCGACTGCCTTAGCCTCGCCAAAGGCGCCAAGCATGCTGTCGGGGAGCTTGGTGCCGAGCGTTCCGTCGGCACGCTGAACGATCTCGAGGGGCATAAAGGTGCCACCCCATAGGTAAGAGCTGGGGTCGCCGCCCTCGTCACGCGTAGGAACCCAACCAAAGAGAACGCGACGCTCGCCATCGAATGCGGTGCGAGCGGCGTAGTACGCGCGGCCGTCGAAGGAGTCGTCAGCGGGGGTAATCCAAGGACCGTTGATGGACTTGGACATGCGGTAACGGGTCTTGTTGCCGTCGCTGTACTCGGAAAAGACGAGGTACCACCAGTCGCCCATCTTAAAGAGATCAGGCATCTCAAACATGGTGTACAGGCCCGGGTTCCACCAGTCGCCCTGGAACTCCCAGTTGGTCAGATCCTTGGAGGTGAACTTGACCAGGCGGCCGGTCATCAGACGCTTGTCCTCGCCCACACGCGTGCCGAGGATGAGCATGTACTCTTCGTTCTCCTCATCCCAAAGCACAAAGGGATCGCGCCAGTTGCGGTCATCGTAACCCTCCTGGGGCGGAAGCAGCGTCTCGGCGATGTTCTTCTCCCACTTGACGGCGTCGTCGCTCGTTGCGTGAAGAAGAACCTGCTTCATCAAACGTGCGCGGACCTTATCGCGATTGCAACCAGTGTAGAGCGCATGGTACTTGTCGCCCACCTTAAACACCGTGCCGGCATAAATGTACTGGTCGACTTCCTCGTCGCCGCCGCGCTCAAGGCTCTCGCCAAAGTCCTTGTAGTTGACGAAATCCTTGGTCGTAGCGAGTGCCCAGCCAAACGGCTCTCCGAAAGGTTCGGGGTTACGCGTGTCACGCTGATGATAGAGATAGAACGTGCCGTCCTCGCCGTACGGCATGATGTCGCCTACCCAAATTCCCTCAGGCTGGTAATACACCTTGTGCATCCGAGACTTCCTTTCCACGACATACTAACTCGGTACAATGGCAAGATATGTCAATCGTTTTCATATGTCAAACGTTTTCACACCAATACGTCTTTTCGCAGTTCCAGTCGTCGGCAAACGGTTGACATATGCCGGTGAACGGTCATCAGAGGCGTTTGAGGAATTCTTTTGGCACGGGGCGAATTACGCGGTTTTGCCCTCGATAAGCTCAACGGGAAGCTTGATATTCGACTCG
Organism: Collinsella aerofaciens; assembly: GCF_039758965.1. Taxonomy (GTDB): domain Bacteria; phylum Actinomycetota; class Coriobacteriia; order Coriobacteriales; family Coriobacteriaceae; genus Collinsella; species Collinsella aerofaciens_BR. The sequence continues at coordinate 100,837 of NZ_JBDMSL010000003.1, forward strand.
GGCTTTTCACCGTTAATAAGAGCAATGATGGATTGCGCCGCGAGCTCTCCGATGCGATCGATATCTTGACGTACGGTTGTTAAGTCAGGCATAAACGTCATAGTGCGGCGGGCACCATCCGCGCCCACGACCTTAATGTCGTCTGGAGCGCTCAAGCCGCGCTGCTTCATCACGTTGAGACAGATGGCCGCCATCGTATCGTCTCCCGCAAAGATGCCGTCAATATCGGGGTTCTCATCGAGGATCTTCGCAACGACCGCGCCCTTTTCGTCGTCGGGCTTAACGAACTCAACCTCACGGACAAGCGCGGACAAACCGGCCTGCTCAACAACATCGAGGTAGGCATCGGTACGCTTATTGGCAGGCATGCGCATGCGGCTATTGCTGCGCAGGCACAGGATACGCCTGCAGCCGTCATCAATCAGACGGCGCGTGGCGAGCTCGCCGATGCCATAGCTGTCACTTGCAATCTGGACAGAGCCCTCGCCAAGATCGCAGTCGATGCCAACCAGGCTCAAGCCCATCTCGGCATATGCCTCGGCACCGATATTGAGGGAGTTGACGATGACGCCGTCGACCATATTGCGGCGGAGCATGTCGATATAGGAACGCTCAAGATCAGGTCGATTGGCGCTGTTGCACAGCAACATCTTAAAGCCGTTTTCCGCCAACGTGCGCTCGACCGCCTGCACAACCTGAGCATGGAACGGGCTGCTCACAAAGGGAACGATCATACCGATAAGATTCAGGCGACCGTTGAGCATGGCACGGGCGATATCGTTGGGCGTATAGTTGATGCGCTCCATCGCGGCATGGACCTTATCGCGGGTCTCTTGGCTAATATAGCCGCGATTATTAAGCACGCGAGATACCGTAGTAGGCGAAACCCCCGCCACCGCTGCAACTTCCTTGATGCCAGGCTTAGCAGAATCCTTAGAACGAGCGCCCTCGCGAGCCATAGCACCCTCCCCCATCAACATGTCAAACGTTTACATACGAACAAAGCATACCCCAACAACAGCGGGAAGACGGTAACAGCACAAGTAAGTAAACGACTCATCCAAATAATTAGGAGAGTTCCGCCTAAAGGGTGACTACACAGGACCCCCGCCGGGACTGTTTGGGCTACCTCCCAAAACATTCCGCAAAGAGGCCCCGCAGCGCGAAGCGCGCAGCGGAGCCCTTTGCATGTCCGAGGACACCAATTTAATTTAGCGTGGTTCCCTAAAGGACGACAACGCAGGAGACCCGGCAAGGCCAGGAGCACTTTGCCTCGCAAACATTCCGCAGCCGCGAAGCGGCGAGGACGTTTGAGAGGCAAAGTGCGTAGGCCTTACCGGGTCTCCGGTGGGAGTTGAGTCCCTTTAGAACTTGTTGTGGAAGGTACGCGCAATGACCTCGTCCTGCTGCTCCTTGGTGAGCGTGTGGAAGTTCACGGCATAGCCGGAAACGCGGATGGTCAGCTGCGGATACTTCTCGGGGTGAGCCTGAGCGTCGAGCAGCGTCTCACGGTTGAAGACGTTGATGTTCAGGTGGTGGCCACCCTTCTCGGCGTAAGCGTCGAGCATGTGGACCAGGTTATCGGCCTGAGTCTCAGAAACTTCAGAAACCTTCATAATGTGTCTCCTTCGATCGATAGGCGCCGGCCGAAACCGGCGCACTAATCAGTAATCGTTATTGTTAGTATAGCACTAACAATAGTTACTCGCCCAGCTGATCAAGGTCGATATCGCCAAAGAACACCTGGTCCTCCTTGCCGAGCGCACTCGGGATGATGGAGAAGGTGTTGGAGATGCCGTCCTGAGCATCGCGGAACGGGAGCTTGGAAACCGAAGACAGCGAAGCGATGGCGCCGTGGCTATCGCGCTTGTGCATGGGGTTAGCACCCGGGGCGAACGGCTGGCCAGCCTTGCGGCCATCGGGCGTGGAGCCGGTCTTCTTGCCGTACACGACGTTGGAGGTAATGGTCAGAACCGAGGTCGTGGGCACGGAGTTGCGGTAGGTGTCGTTCATGCGGATGTACTCCATGAACTGGTGCACAACGTCGTGAGCGATCTGGTCGACGCGGTCGTCGTCGTTACCGTACTTGGGGAACTCGCCCTCGGTCTCGAAGTCGACGATGATGCCGTTCTCGTCACGGACGGGGTGGACCTTGGCGTACTTGATGGCGGACAGGGAGTCAGCCACGACGGAAAGGCCAGCGATGCCCGTAGCGAACCAGCGGTGCACGTGCTTGTCGTGCAGAGCCATCTGAATGCGCTCGTAGCAGTACTTATCGTGCATGTAGTGGATGATGTTCAGCGAGTTGACGTACACGCCAGCGAGCCACTTCATCATGTCGTTGTACTTGGCCACAACGTCGTCGTAATCGAGCGTATCGCCCTCGACGGCGCGATACTTGGGGCCGACCTGCTTCTTGGAGACCTCGTCAACACCGCCGTTGAGTGCGTACAGCAGGCACTTGGCCAGGTTGGCGCGGGCGCCGAAGAACTGCATCTCCTTGCCGATGCGCATGGAGGACACGCAGCAGGCGATGCCGTAATCGTCGCCGTGATAGACGCGCATGAGGTCGTCGTTCTCGTACTGGATCGAGGAGCTGGCAACGGAAGTCTTGGCGCAGAACTTCTTGAAGTTCTCGGGCAGACGGGTCGACCACAGAACGGTCATGTTGGGCTCGGGGCTGGTACCCATGTTCTCGAGCGTGTGCAGATAGCGGTAGCTCATCTTGGTAACGAGCGTACGGCCGTCAACACCCATGCCGCCGATGGACTCGGTGACCCACTGCGGATCGCCGGTGAACAGGGCCTGGTACTCGGGGGTACGGGCAAACTTGACCATGCGGAGCTTCATGATGAAGTGATCCACGAACTCCTGGATCTGCTCCTCGGTGAAGGTACCGTTGGCAAGGTCGCGCTCAGCGTAGATGTCGATGAACGTAGAGGTACGGCCGATGGACATAGCAGCGCCGTTCTGCTCCTTGACGGCAGCAAGGTAGGCGAAGTACATCCACTGGATGGCCTCCTGCGTGTTGGTAGCAGGGTTGGAAATGTCGAAACCATAGGTCTCGGCCATCATCTTGAGCTCGCCGAGGGCGCGGATCTGCTCCTGCAGCTCCTCACGATCGCGGATGTTGTCGGCGGTCATGACCGTCGGGGTGGAAGCCTTCTGGGCCTCCTTGTCCTTGATCAGGTAGTCGACACCGTACAGGGCAACACGACGGTAGTCGCCGATGATGCGGCCGCGGCCATAGCCATCGGGCAGACCGGTGATGATGTGAGCCGAGCGGCAAGCACGCATCTCGGGGGTGTAGACATCGAAGACGCCAGCGTTGTGGGTCTTGCGCTCGAAGGTGTAGCGCTCGACAACGTTCTCGTCGACCTTGTAGCCGTGCTGGCTGGCAGCCTGGCAAGCGATGCGGATACCACCGTTGACGTGCAGCGCGCGCTTGAGCGGCTTGTCGGTCTGGAGGCCAACAATGGTCTCCTTGTCGCGATGGGCATTATCGATGTAGCCAGCGGGGTGGCTCACGATACCCGTGACGGTCTTGGTGTCCATATCGAGGACACCACCCTGCTCGCGCTCCTTAAGCAGCAGGTCGAGAACCTCGCCCCACAGCTCCTTGGTACGCTCGGTCGGACCTACGAGGAACGACTCATCGCCCTCGTAGGGGGTGTAGTTCTTCTGGATGAAGTCTCGGACGTCAACCTCTCCCGTCCAGATACCTTCCTTGAAGCCTTCCCATGCCTCCTGCATTGTGTAACCACGCTCCTAGTTACGTGTAATGCGGCGCTCTCTCACACCGCTGCTTATTGAATTCTTGAATTTTCGGCTTGCACTACCGGCTTCTTCCGTTCTTCACCACACGTTGGTGCAGGAAAAACGTTTGTCCACCTTGGAACTACAACCCAAAACCCAAGATTTCACCCGTCTGAGAAGGATAACATAGCCACCCTCTCCATCTGGGCTGTTATATGTTTCTTTTTTTATATCATAAGAGCGTTTTTTACAAACCCGCAGGAAATGCGAGCGCAAACAACTACCGTTCACCGATTTGTTCGGTATTTTTCCTTGCCTTTGTACGACGTTCACTCTAGCTGTTATGCCAGCTTTAGCAGGGTAAAGTGCCTCTGAGTAGGCTTTAGGACATGCCTAACGATCTGCCCCTAACTTTGCTGGCACCGACGGTGTACGGAGGTCGCCTAAAGGTAGTTTTCTAGACATGTCCCAAAATCTACCGCATAGGGTGCGCGTGCAAGGGTATCATCTTTCACCGAAAATAGTTTCTAGTGTTAGGGGTTTTCGGTGGAAGATACCGATTTCCGTGAACTTGGGCGTCAGCTCCTTTCCGAGTTCGGCAGCATGCATCAGCGCATTTCGCGTTTTGCGGACAAAGCCCTCGGCGGCGAGATGGCCGTCATGCGCGCCCTCATACTCGCCGGCGGTTCGCTCACACCGAGCGAACTCGCTGATCGCGCCTGGGTCTCGAGCGCCCGCATCGCCAATATCTTACGCGCCCTCGAAGCCAAGGGCTGGGTCGAGCGCGAACACTCAAAGACTGACCGTCGTCGCGTACACGTCATAGTAACCGACAAGGGATTCCAGGATCTCGAAATCAAACGCCGGGAATTCGAGGACCGCACCGCGGCTTTCCTCGAGCAACTCGGCGAAACAGATACCCAAGAGATGGTGCGTCTTCTAAGGCGTGCCAACGAAATTATCGACCGCAATCAAGAAAGGAGAGATGCCGAGTGAGGATTCTCAAGCTCTTTAAAAAACATGTCCTGGCACTGTTCGCAGCTATCGTGCTTATCGTAATCAGCTGCAACGCCGATCTGGCGCTGCCTACCTATATGAGCGACATCGTCGACGTGGGCGTGCAGCAAGGCGGTATCGCCTCGCCCGTGCCCGACACCATTCGCGCCGAATCGCTCGACGACCTCGAACTCTTTATGAGCGCCAAGGACGCCAAAGCTGTGGAGGCCGTGTTTAGCAAGGCGGACAATAACGGCATTCGAACGTACAAGGGCACCGAGGAGGAGCGCGGCGACGGTGGCAAGATTGCCGACATTATGAGCCTGCCCGAGACTGTCGTCCTTTCGCTCAGCCAGGGCATTGACGCCAACTCCATGGGCGACATGATGGGCTCGTCCAGCGAGAAAGACAACAACGCTGCCCAAGCCATGCCCACCCCCGAGCAGATGGCTGCCATGACGCCCGAGCAGCTCGCCGAGATGCAGCAGAAGGCCGCAGCCGCGCAGAGCATACAAAAGCAGATCGACGCCGACGGCGGCAAGATCACCATGAAGAGCCTGCGTCTGGGCGTTGAAGGCGGCCTAATCGACCAGGGCAAGCTCGTCGAGGGCGCCAACGATATGGCAGACAAAATGGGCTCCATGTCGGGCTCCATCGTGACCCAGCGCGCCGTGACCTACGTACAAGAAGAGTACAAAGCGCAGGGCATCGACCCCGCCGACGTGCAGAACGCTTACCTGAGCCGCATGGCGACCACGATGTTTGGCCTGTGCCTGGTGTCGCTCGTCGCCACCATCCTGACCGGTGCCGTGGCGTCGCGCACCGCCTGCTCCATCGCCCGCGACCTGCGCCGCGAGACCTTCAACAAGGTTATGCACTTCTCGCCGGCCGAGGTGGGCAAGTTTAGCCAGGCCTCGCTCATTACCCGCTGCACCAACGACATTCAGCAGATCCAGATGGCCGCAACCCTGTTTATCCGCATGTGTCTGATGGCCCCCGTCATGGGCATCGTCGCCGTCATGCGCGTCCTGGCCAACCATACCGGCCTGGAGTGGACCATCGCCGTGGCCATCATCGCGGTCTCGGCCGTTGTCGGCGTGCTCATGGGCCTCACCATGCCCAAGTTCAAAAAGATGCAGAGCTTTGTGGACCGCGTGAACCTTACCGCCCGCGAGCTGCTCGACGGCCTTATGCCCATCCGCTCGTTCAACCGCGAGGAACATGAGCTCGAGCGTTTTGACAAGGCGTCGCTCGACCTAATGACCACGCAACTCTACACCAACCGCGCCATGAGCTTTATGATGCCGCTCATGATGCTCGTCATGAACTGCATCACCGTGCTTATCGTCTGGTTTGGCGCGCAGGGCGTGTCCGACGGCGTGATGCAGGTCGGCAACATGATGGCGTTTATCTCCTACACCATGCAGATCGTCATGGCGTTTATGATCCTCACCATGGTTTCGGTCATCCTGCCCCGCGCCGAGGTCGCCGCCGAGCGCGTGGAAGAGGTCATCACTTGCCCCACCAGCATCAACGACCCCGTCTCGCCCAAACTGCCCGCGGTCAGCGCGCCGCGCGGCGAGCTCACCTTCCGCGACGTGAGCTTCCAGTATCCCGACGCCCGTGCCGATGTCATCAGCGGCGTGAACTTCACCACGCACGCCGGTCAGATGCTCGGCATCATTGGCTCCACGGGCTCGGGCAAGTCCACGCTTGTGCAGTTGATTCCGCGCCTGTACGACGTCACGGGCGGCAGCATTTCGCTCGACGGCATTGACGTGCGCGACATGGCCCTTTCCGAGCTGCGCCGCCGCATTGGTTACATCCCGCAGCAGGGGCGTCTGTTCTCGGGCACTGTCGAGAGCAACCTCAAGTTTGCCGGCGACATGGTGAGCGATGACGACATGCGCCAGGCCGCGCGCATCGCCCAGGCCGAGGACTTTATCGCCGAACGCGAGGGCGGCTACGACTCCCCCATCAGCCAGGGCGGCTCCAATGTTTCGGGCGGTCAGCGTCAGCGCCTGGCCATCGCCCGCGCCTTGGCAAAAAAGCCCGAGGTTGTAGTGTTCGATGATTCGTTTAGCGCGCTTGACTACAAGACCGACGCGCGCCTGCGCGAGGAGCTGGCCAAAAACGTCACCGACGCCGCGCTCGTGGTCGTGGCCCAGCGCATCGCGACCATCATGCACGCCGACCAGATCATCGTGCTCGACGACGGCCACGTGGTGGGCACCGGTACGCACGAGGAGCTGCTGCGCAGCTGCCCGGCGTACCTGGAGATCGCACAGTCGCAGCTTTCCGCCGAGGAGCTGGGGCTTACCCAAGAAGAAATTGCAGCCGTCACGGAAGGAGGCGAGCGCTAATGGCAGACGAGACCAAGACTCAAATTCCCAAGCCCACCCGTCAGCGTGGACCCATGGGCCGCATGGGTGGCATGCGTCGCGGCGAAAAGGCCAAGGACTTTAAGGGCACCATGAGGCAGCTGCTCGGCTATATCGGTCAGCACAAGATTGCCGTGTTTGCCGCCGTCGCCTTTGCCGTGTGCTCGGTCATCTTTAACATTGTGGGGCCCAAGGTGCTCGGCCAGGTTACGACCAAGCTGTTCGAGGGCCTGGTTGCCAAGGTCAACGGCACCGGCGATGTCGACTTTAACTGGATCTCCAAGACGCTCGGCTTTTTGCTCTGCCTGTATCTGGCGAGCTCTGCCTGCAGCCTGATCCAGGGCTGGCTCATGACCGGCGTCACGCAAAAGATCTGCTACCGCATGCGCAAGGAGATTGCCGCCAAGATTGCCGTCGTGCCGATGAGCTACTTCAACGGTCACAGCAAGGGCGATGTGCTCAGCCGCATCACCAACGACGTCGATACGCTCGGCCAGTCACTCAACCAGAGCGTAACGCAGCTCATTACGTCCGTCACGCAGATTATCGGCGTGCTCGTCATGATGCTGTCGATCAGCCTGCCGCTCACCGGCGTCACCGTGCTCACGCTGCCGGCCGCCGCGATTATCTTAATGGTGATGATTCACTTCTCGCAGCCGTACTTCCGCGAGCAGCAGCAGGTCCTGGGTGCCGTCAACGGCATTATCGAGGAGGACTTTGCCGGCCAGAACGTCATTCAGGTGTTCGACCGCGCCGAGGCCTCGATCGAGGAGTTCGACCGTCAAAACGACCGCCTGTTTATTAGTGGCTGGCGCTCGCAGTTCCTGTCGGGCCTGATGATGCCGCTCATGAGCTTGGTGGGTAACATGGGCTACGTGGGCGTCGTCGTGGTGGGTGCGCAGCTCGCGCTGACCGGCAACGCCACGCCCGGCGACATCCAGAGCTTTATCCAGTACGTGCGCAACTTTACGCAGCCCGTGCAGCAGCTGGGCAACGTGAGCAACACGATGCAGTCGATGGCAGCCGCCACCGAGCGCGTCTTTGAGTTCCTAGCCGCGCCCGAGGAGGAGCAGAAGGCCGACGCGCAGATCCCCGAGAAGCGCCCCGGCCATGTGGAGTTTGACCACGTCAAGTTTGGCTACACGCCCGACAAGACCATCATCCACGACTTTAGCTGCGAGGCCAAGCCCGGCCAGACCATCGCCATCGTCGGCCCCACCGGAGCTGGCAAGACCACGCTCATCAAGCTGCTGCAGCGCTTCTACGATGTGGACGGCGGTTCGCTGCGCGTCGAGGGTGTCGACGTGCGCGACTGGGATCGCGCGGCGCTGCGCGGCGAGTTTGCCATGGTGCTGCAGGATACCTGGCTGTTTAACGGCACTATTCGCGAGAACATACGCTACGGACGCCCCGATGCAAGCGATGCCGAGGTCGAGGCCGCTGCACGCGCCGCACGCTGCGATCACTTTATCCATACGCTCGCCGGCGGCTACGACTTTATGATCAACGAGGAGGGCACTAACCTGTCGCAGGGTCAGCGCCAGCTCGTGACCATCGCCCGTGCCATTTTGGCCGACCGCCCGGCGCTGATTCTGGACGAGGCGACCTCCAACGTCGACACCCGCACCGAGGAGCTCATTCAGCGCGCCATGGATGCGCTGATGCAGGGCCGTACCAGCTTTGTCATCGCGCACCGCCTGTCCACGATCCGCAACGCCGACGTGATCTTGGTAATCCGCGACGGCGACATCGTCGAGAAGGGCACGCACGACGAGCTGCTCGCCCAGGGCGGCTTCTACGCCGACCTGTACAACTCGCAGTTCGACGAGGCGGCGTAAATTCTGCCGCAGGGAACGAATAACGCCCGAGAACGGGGGCGCAGGACAACCTGCGCCCCCGTTTTTGTTCTACGGCCCTTGAGCCGCCTCCCTTGGGACCTGATTGACAGCCCCTTCGAAGCCCTGTGGGCAAAAAATGGCAAATATGAGTACTGTTACCTTTTTGGTAACAGCCAAAACCGCCTCAAACGACCTCCTTGCGGCCTCTATACGCCTTCAAATTAATCAAAACGCCCGTTAGCGGGCTTCTGTGTGCCAACGTTAATGAACATATTTTTCACTTTGTCTATTATCTTGCTAGACTGATATGTTACTAGGTTAGCAACCGTACTCATATTTGGCATTTTTTGCCCACAGGGTGTTTCCTGGGGAACCGACAACAGCCTTAGGGTCGCGCGCGGTGCCACTCCCTCCCGGTATCCGCCGACGTTCCCCCATATAAAACCTGCCAAACTAAACCTGTCCCTTTTGGCAGGTTTCGGGGCGGCGAGGGGTTGCACTTTAGCGTGCGACAGCGGATAATGCCGACCACTCGACAATACGCTTATTGCTCTTTCTATAGATTGAGGAGGCCCCTATGGCCATGGAATTCAAACACAGACTGCCGATCCCCATGGAGATCCGCGAGGAAATGCCGCTTTCCGCCGAGCTTACCGCCAAAAAGCAGGCATTTGACGCCGAGGTCGCCAAAGTCTTTACTGGCGAGGACGCGCGCAAGGCGCTCATCATCGGCCCGTGCTCTGCCGACCGCGAGGATTCGGTGCTTGAGTACATGAACCGACTGGCCAAGACCGCCGAGGAGGTCAAGGACAAGCTCATCATCATTCCGCGCGTCTACACCAACAAGCCGCGCACCAAGGGCACCGGCTACAAGGGCCTGCTGCACAACCCCAACCCCGAGGCTCCCGACGACCTGCTCGAGGGCGTCAAGGCCATCCGCCACATGCACCTGCGCGTTATTGAGGAAACGGGCTTCTTCACCGCCGACGAGATGCTCTATCCGTCCAACTACCAGTACCTCGTTGATCTGCTGAGCTATGTTGCCGTGGGTGCGCGCTCGGTCGAGAACCAGGAGCATCGCCTGGTGTCGAGCGGCATTTCGGTGCCCGTCGGCATGAAGAATCCCACTGCCGGCTCTACCACCGTTATGCTCAACTCCATTTACGCCGCGCAGGCGCACCAGAGCTTCATCTTCCGCAACTGGGAGGTCGAGTGCGACGGCAATCCGCTCGCGCACGCCGTTATGCGTGGCTACATCGGTCTCGACGGTCGCACCTACCCCAACTACCACTACGAGCACCTGGAGCGCCTGGCCGAGCGCTACACCGAGCACGCCGGCTATGCCAATCCGGCAGCGGTCATCGACTGCAACCACGACAACTCCGGCAAGCGTCCGCTGGAGCAGTATCGCATTTGCAAGGAAGTGCTCGACAGCTGCCGTCGCAACGATTCCATCTCTAAGCTGGTCAAGGGCTTTATGATCGAGTCTTACCTGGAGGACGGCAACCAGCCGGTCGACGGCGGCGTCTTTGGTAAATCGATCACCGACCCGTGCCTGGGCTGGGAAAAGACCGACTACCTCATCCACGAGATCGCGGAGCGGGTTTAGAGTTACGGCGTTTTACCAAACGCCGTAACGGCTCGACGCTGCAAGCCCGCCAGAGCGGCAATCTGCCTTTCAGCTTCGACGGCATGACCAGAAGGTCAATGCCGCCTCGCTTCAAGGCACCTTGCTCGCTCTGGCGGGCTTTCGCTGACGTTTTTTGACCTGCATCGTTGCCAGGGTTGGCACCAATGACTAATGCGGTAACTAGCTACGTCAGTCCGTTTGACCGGCTGAGTTTCTGAGGTGCGGCAGATTCCCGTGAAAGAGGAGCGCCGCGTACTTTGGTACGCAAGCGAAAAATGAACGGGAAGGCGCCGTGCCTCGGGAAGACAGACAGTTACGCCGAGGGTTCCTGCTGAGTAATGCAGTGGATGTTTCCGCCACCGAAGACGACCTGCTCGGACTGAACGCCGACGCATTTGTAGACGCCCTCGCCCCAGACCTCGTCGTAGATCTTCTGGAGCGTGTCAATGGCAAGCTGGTCGTTCTCGTCGCCGTACTGCGGGACGATAACGCCGTAGTTGGTGACCAGGTAGTTCATGTAGGAGGCGATCAGCGGCTCGTCGGCGACGCGCGGCCCGGCGTTCTCGTCGGCGTCGATGGTATCGCAGGAAGCCTGGTCCATGAACAGCGGGTTCACGGGCATGCAGAGCTTGTAGACCTTCATCTTGCGGCCCTTGGCGTCAACGGCGTTGGAGAGGGTCTCGTAGACAGCGTGGCATTGCTCGTAGAACGGATACTCGGGATCGTCGGTCCAGATGCAGGCCATGACGCCCGGAGCGATGAACGTAGCGACATCATCGATGTGGCCATTGGTCTCCTCGGGATCGATGCCCTCCTTGACCCAGATGACCTTCTCGACACCCAGGTAATCCTTGAGGTGCTCGTCCATATAGGCGCGAAGTTCCTCGCTCCAGGGCTCAAACTTCTTGTGGAACTTGGGCCAGATGGACTCGGGATCCTCTTCCTCCTCCAGAACCGCAGAGCAGGTGCGGCCCGGGGAAAGCAGGCACTGGTCGGTCACGACCACGGTGCCTTCGCCGTCGACGGTGATGGAACCGCCCTCGAGGATCATGTCATCGGGACGATAGCGACGGCAGCCGGAAAGCTCAGCCATCTTAAGGGCGATCTGCTCGTCCTTGTCCCACGGGAAATAGAGGCCGTCAACGAGGCCGCCGTAGGCGTTGAAGTGCCAGTGGTTGGCGCGCTTATCGCCCTTGCCGTTGATAACAAAAGTGGCAGCGGTGTCGCGGAACCAAGCGTCGTCGGTGGTCATCTCGATAACGGTGACGTTCTCGTCTTCCTCAAAGGCGGCCTTGCAGTTGGCGTAGTCGGCCTGGTTGGCGCATATGGTAACCGGGGTGAATTCGGCAATGGCGCGGGCGATGGCGGCATACTGCCTCTGAGCCGGCTTGGCGCCGTGGGCCCAGGTGTCGGTGCGGTGGGGCCAGCCCATCCACACGCGATCCTGCGGGGCGAATTCAGCGGGCATAAAGAAGCCGTCGGCCTTGGGGGTGGACTCGGACTCGGTAATCGTGCGCATAAGATTTCCTCCAAATCGAACGATCGCTTGCTGCGGGCGAATTACCCGCAACCTAAAACCAAGAGGTGGCGGACGCCCGTCCCCCGGCAAAGGTCGGGGCGCCCGGCGCCGGTTTTCACGGAGTCGCACCGGCAAGCGACGACGTAACCTGGCGCGCGGAAACAAAACGCACGAAGAATACGGAAGAGAGATTGGGGCGGGCGGTGGTTACCAGAGCTATCGCTCACACCCACCCCGGGGAATGGTCAAGTGGCGAGGAGGGTTGGAACCCCGAATCGGGTGTTCTAGTTCTCCTCGGCCTCGGCGGCCTCCTCAGCGAGACGCTGAGCAGCTAGTTCAGGGGTGAGACCCTTGTACTCGGTCTCGCGACCCTTAGCACTGACGACGCGGACAACCTCGCCAATAAGCAAGAGCACGATGAAGATAACGATCATCGGGACCTTATCGCCAATCTCATCGACAGAGAACGGAATCAGCGTTGCAACGATAGCCAGAATCAGCTCGATGCAGGGAATAGCCAGCATGACCTTCATCATGACGCCCTTAAACGGGAACGTAAAGATGCGCGCACGGTTAGGGTCGTTCTTACGAAGGTTGAGGAATGCCGGGAACATCGGGATGTAGGTGAGCAGCAAGAATACAACGGAGGTACCGAAGAGCATCCAGAAGACACCGTTGGAGATGGCGTCGATGGGAACGAGCTGCAGGCACAGCACCAGGGAGGCGACGATGGCGTTGACCAGGTTGGCGCCGTTGGGCATGTCGTCATCCGAGATCATCGAGGCGAAGACCTTGGGCATGTTGCCATGCTCGGCAGCATAACGAGCAACGGAGTTGACGCCGAAGGACCAGGCAGCCATGTTGGCGAACAGGGTGATCAGGAAGGCAATGCAGATGACCTTGAAGATCATGGAGTCGCCCACCATGGTCTGGACAGCGTAGATCATGCCGTAGTCGGGATCGATGGAATCGGCCGGCACAGCAGCGCCGATGCCAAAGCCAGCGAACAGATAGATCACGGCGATAGACAGGCCGCCGACGATGATAGCCTTGGGGATATCGCGAGCGGGATCGGCCATATCGTCGGTCATGGTGCAGATGACCTCGAAGCCCATGAAGTTAAAGATGATGATCGACAGGTAGCCGAGCGCGTTGGTGTTGGTGAGCTCGGGCAGGAAGGTGGCAGCGGACATGTCGTTCGCAAAACCGTTCTCCATGGCGTACCAAATGCCCAAAGCGCCGACAATAACGGCAACGGCAACCTTGATGACGGCGCCGCCGTTCAGGACCCACTCGGAGTCGGCAGCCTTGGAGCGACCCATAAGATAGACGATCCACACAAAGGCAAGGTCGATACCAATCTTGGCAATCAGATTGAACTCGACGCCAAAGACCATGCCCAAAATGTCAGGGAACATGGTGGCCAGCGAGGCAATCCACAGCGGGTAGTTAACCCAGTAGTAGTACGAAATGCGGGCACCCCACTTGTCGCCCAGGCCATCGCGTACCCAGTCGTAAATGCCACCCTCACCGTCATAGGCAGTGCCGAGCTCGGCAACAACCATGCCATAAGGGAGCAGGAAGGTCAGAATCAGGAAGATCCACCAGAAGAACTGCTGGTTGCCAATGGCAGCAGCAGGTGCGGCGGCCTCGCAAACGAAGACGACGCAGATGATGGTCGAGATGACCGTCAAGAAGGAAAGCTTTTTCTTTCCGTCGCTCATGATGAGCTCCTTCGCTCAGTTTTGGGCAAATCGAGGCCCTTAAGATATTAAGGCAATTGCCGGGCCTCGGTGAGCGGGCGACAGGAGACGAGCATCCGACGCCGCAGACGCGCTTTTAGAAGCCTTGAGGCTTAGAGCTGCTCGAGAGCCTCGAGAGCGGCGCTCTCGCTTGCCGCCTATGCCTCGTCTCGCCGACAGTTCTTTATCTATGGCAGCGGCGTTTTTATTTGCTATGCCTTCGAGATGACCGAGATTTTCTTTTTTGAATACACGCTGCAAAACCAGAGCTTTCCAGCTAGCGACTATTACTCAATCATCATGCCCGTGATGCGGACCCTTGTGGCGACCGCTTCGCAGGCTTTTATTTGGGCCATTGCCAGGGACTTGCTCGACAAACATTCTAAAAAGCAGTTCGTTATCCCCGTCGTAACGTTTTTGCTGTGCGAGTCGCTGAGTATCGTCGCTGTCCCCTACGGCCCCATGCATCAGTGGCTCTACTACACAATGCGCCAGGTGTTCCTTATCTTTGTGGGGCTGTACATCTTTTGGACGGCTCATAAAAGTACAAAGGTCGAGTTGAAGGCACGCGTTAACAACCAACGAAAGCACCTGATTATCGGCGCCATCCTGGTCGGGTGCATCGTTACCGAGGACTTCTACAGCATCCTGGTCGTCCCCATGAGCCTGGCGCCCTCTTGGCTGCAGCTATACCTGTCCGAGCGCAACTTTAGCGAGAACGTCTTTGCGTGCTACTTTGCGATTCTGCTCATCGCCTACACCTATCACGTGCTTTCGATTCGCATGCAGGAGGCGTCCGAAGAAAAGAACGTCAGCGATCTTGATCGACACATCGAAGAGCAAATGCCCTCTTATCGCAACGCCTACAAGCTCTCCAACCGCGAAGCCGAGGTTTTGCGTCTGGTAGTGCGGGGCAAGTCGAACCAAGAGATTGCTGACGAGCTATTCCTTGCCGTGGGCACCGTCAAGGCCCACATCCACAACATCCTGGTCAAAACCGAACAGCAAAACCGCACCACGTTAATCCTCCACTTTTGGAAGCGCTAACCTGCCAAAAAGGGACAGGTTTATTTTGGTATGTTTTATCTGGGCAAACGCCAGCCGCCACGAGAGAGCTGTTTTTTCCCTCGTGGCGGTCTTCTAGCAGAAAAACCAAGTGAGTAGGCTTTTTGCAGGAGGCCAAGCACGCCCTAAAACGCCACAGCTCTGACCTGCAGGTTTATAGATCATTTGTCGCGATGTGCTCGGCAGGTTCAAAAAAGTCTACTCACTTGTATCTGAGACGCACCAGATTGGCAAAAACCGCCGCGAAAGGGCCCTTGGTCCCTTCGCGGCGGTCATACGCCTCTGATTTTGCGACGGTTTTGCCCGCTTGTTACTCGCTGTAGCGGGTGGCGATGGCGGCTCGCACCATGCCGGTGCTCATGAGGTAGGTCACCAGGAAGTAGCCACCGTATGCTGCCAGGAAGATTGCACAGGTGAGGCCCACGGTGCCGCCGATGCTCATATTTCCGAAAATGCTCACCAGCTCGATGATCACCTTAAGTGCCACAAAGGAGTGTGCCAGGCCCACTGCCAGCGGGAACAGGAAGAATACCGCTTGCTGTGCCATCACCGAATGGCGAATCTGGCGGTCGTCGCAGCCGATCTGTGCCAGTACACGATAACTGCGGCTGCCGTCGGCCACATTGGAGAGCTGCTGAATCGACAGAATCGCCGCGCATGCAACGACCAATACAAAGCCGATGTAGATGGCTAGGTAGCTAATAAGACCGTTCATTTGCGCTGCTTGCGTGTACATCTCGGAGCGTGTGATGAAGGTTCCCCACGACCCCGGCTCCTTGCCGTCAACGAGCAGATTGTCGAGCACAGTGTATTTAATGCTCTCGTCTGCCTCGGTCGTATCCATCCCCTGTTTGTAGTTAACGAGCAGGCTACTGGAATACGGCTGCAGATTAAGTTGGGACAACAGCTCGTCGGCAACGACGACGGTACCCCCATTACTGCCCATCGCCGAGTTGGCGATGGCCGCCGTATCTTCGTCCGACTTATCGGTTGCGGGCTTGAGCGTATGCCCGCCCAAGGTAAGGGTATGGCCGCCAGCCATATACTTGGTGTACAGGTCGACCAGCTCGCCGCCCATATCACACGTGAGCAAATACTGGTCGTGACCGATGTGCACCGGCTCCTTGCCCATCATCTGGCGCAGTTTGTTGTACTGACTTGCCGGCGTCACAGACAGGCCTGTCATGTCGGCGCTGCTGCCCTCGAACGCCTTGGGGAGCTTTTCGCCCATGGTCTTGCACATCTCACTTGGAGTCACCGATGGATCCGAGCCGCCAAGCGGGTAGCTCAGATACGAATCGATCTGTACATGCTCGCCGGCAACATCGGCGATATTGACCTTCTTGCCGGTCTCGTCGTTGTTTTCCGCCGACTTGCCTTTAATACCGTCTGCAACGTTATCGGGGTCGACACGATCGCCGTGCCATGCGGAGTACAAATCGACCGTACTATCGGCCAGCACCATGCGATCGGCCTCAGACGGATTGACATACTCTTTGTAGTAGTCGAGCGTATCGGGCGCGTAATAGATATACGTCTGCGACATGTCGGCCGGATTATAGCGCTCCAGGTTTTCGTTCATCACGTTGGCAATCGACATACCGCACGTCACCGAGGTGATGGCCAAAAACAGGAGCATCGCGATGACGCCCATCGAAAAGCACACCGTGTTGACCTTGGCCGCAAGCTGGCGCACGGTAAACATGTTGAGGCCGCGCCAATACACGCCGCGCAGGCTCTGCAGCAGCTTGATGAGCATGCCCGAGAGTCCCCAGAACAGGGCAAAGGTGCCCACGGTAACCATAGCGGTCGTAATGCCAAACTGGTTCATGGCCTCTTGCAGCTTGCTGTCCGTCGCGGTTAGCGGGAACCCATCACGTAGCAGACGGTAATAGGCCACGCCCACAAGCACCACGCCCACGGCAAAGATGGCAATCGCGATCCAGGGGTTGCGTGTCTTGATGCTCTCGTTGCGACGCTCGGCACCCATAAGCTCGATGAGTTTGGTACGACGCACGGCGCGCAGGTTCAGCAGTAACGTGAGTATGAACATTACGAGCATGCAGGCAAGGGTCAGATTGAACGCATGCACCGAGAAAAAGAAGTGGAAATTGGCAATCTGTGTCTTAAAAAGCGAGGCCGTAAAGAACGTCATGAGCTGGGAGAGTCCCACACCCAGCACAATGCCGGCGACAAAGGCCACGACCGAGACAATCACCGTCTCGAGCGCCATGATCGTGGCGACGCGCCCGCGCCCCATGCCGAGCACCTGGTACAGGCCAAACTCCTTCTTGCGGCGTTTCATGATGAAGTTATTGGCGTACACCATCAAAAAGGCCATGACACCGGCCAAAAAGTACGTCAGGTCGCCGAGCATGCTGCCCATTACCTGCGCCAAGCCCTTTTCATCGATTCCGGCGATGTCGACCTGCATCGAGATGGTGTTAAAGGCATAGAAGACCGTGACGCCCAGGGTGAGCGTCAAAAGGTAGACGAGGTAGTCGCGGCCGGCGCGGCGGACGTTGCCCCAAGCGAGTTTACAGAGCATCGGAGCCCTCACCGCCCATCATGGCAACGACCTCCATAATGCGGTCGAAGAACTCTCGGCGGTCGGTGTCGCCGCGGCGCAGCTCGGTGAAGATCTTGCCGTCGCGAATGAACAGCACACGGCTCGTGTAGCTGGCGGCAAAGCTATCGTGCGTGACCATGAGCACGGTGGCGCGTAGGCGGCGGTTAAGGGCCTCCAGGCTCTCGAGCAGCAGGCGAGCGCTCTTGGAATCGAGGGCGCCGGTGGGCTCGTCGGCCATGATCATGGTGGGGTCGGTGACGAGCGCGCGAGCCGCGGCAACGCGCTGCTGCTGACCGCCGGACATCTGGTAGGGATACTTGTCGAGCACCTGACTGATGGACAGGCGCGCTGCCACATCCTGCACGCGGGTCGAGATCTCTGCCGAGTTTGTGCGGGCGA
The DNA here is from genome assembly GCF_039758965.1 of Collinsella aerofaciens. GTDB lineage: Bacteria > Actinomycetota > Coriobacteriia > Coriobacteriales > Coriobacteriaceae > Collinsella > Collinsella aerofaciens_BR. The sequence continues at coordinate 118,732 of NZ_JBDMSL010000003.1, forward strand.
TGGTGAGCGGCAGGGAGATGTTCTCGCGTGCCGTGAGCGTATCGAGCAGGTTGGAGTCCTGGAAGATAAAGCCGAGTTCCTCGCGGCGGAACTGCGAAAGCTTAGCCTGCTTCATGCGTGTTACGTCCTGCCCGTTGATGCGGATCGTGCCACTTGTGGCGCTATCGATGGTCGACACGCAGTTGAGCAACGTCGACTTGCCCGAGCCCGAAGCGCCCATGATGCCAACAAATTCACCGCGGTTGACGGTAAAGCTGACGTCGTTGAGCGCACGGGTCACGTTGCCCAGCGCTCCATATACCTTTTCGAGATGCGCGACCTCCAGTACCGGGGTCGCCATGTGCGTGGTTTGCATACCGAGTCCTTTCTTGCAATTAGTCTACGGCATCTATAGTCGCAAGAAGACGAGTCGGCTACCATCGATATGGCTTACGCTTGCCTTACCGTTGTGTAAGGTACGGGTAGCTACCCTGTCACGTGTTGATGTTGAGGGAGGACTCCTGTTGAAGACTGTTCATGTTGCCGCTGGGATCATTCGCAAGGAAGGATCTGACGAGCTGCTTGCCGTGCAGCGCGGCTATGGCGACATGCAGGGACTTTGGGAATTCCCCGGCGGCAAGCTCATGCGCGGCGAGACGCCCGAGGACGCCGTACGCCGCGAGCTTATGGAGGAGCTGCAGGTAAAAGTCACCAACCTGCGCGATTTCTACACCGTTGAGTATGACTACCCCGATTTTCATCTCTCCATGGAGTGCTACTACTGCTCGCTCGCCGATGAATCCGATGAGCCTCAGAAGCACGACCGCCAGCTTGATATCCGCTGGATTCCGCGCACCTCGCTTGCCACGGTGGAATGGATGCCCGCAGACAAGGGGCTCATCGATGCCCTGATTGAGCTGAAGGAAGACCGGCTCGAGGCCAACGGCACTGTCAACGACGCCGAGGCCGCCACGACCGAACACCCCGCCACCAAGCCCAAGCGCGCACCTAAACGCCGCAGCAAAAAGCGCGCCAAGCCCAGCCTGCTCGACGGCATCGACACCTCGGACCTTTCCGCCGACGAGCGCGAACTGGTGCGCCGTCGCGCCGCCATCAAAAAGTCCATGAAGGGCAACAAGCGCGCCAACACCAAACCCGAGCTGCTCGTTCGCCAGCGCCTGCGGGCAGCAGGTCTTACGGGCTATCGCTTGGAATGGAAGGTTCCCGGCAAGCCCGACATCGCCTTCCCCGGCCGCAAGATCGCCATCTTCGTCAACGGCTGCTTTTGGCACCGCTGCCCCAAGTGCAACCCCAGCCAGCCCAAGCGCAATGTTGAGTTTTGGGAGGCAAAGTTCCGTCGCAACGTCGAGCGCGACCGTGCCGCCGTGGCAGCGCTCACCGAAATGGGCTGGACGCCCATAACCATCTGGGAATGCGAACTCAAAAAGGACCGCATCGACGCCACCATGGAAAAGGTCATCGAGCAGGTGCGCGCCGCGGCACCGCAACGCTAACAGCGAGCATTCACACGCTCCGCACGTCCGCGCCACGTCTACGCCACAAACCTTAGAAAGCCCTTAAGCTCAAAACCTTTCAAGAGTGTTACTCAATAGCCTTGACCTGCGGTTTCATCGTAACACCAAACCAGGTTAAGCCTTTCTTTAGCGCTTCTTTGAACGGTCCGCTGCATAATACTGCCAACGCACGGGGCCTAGCAGCATACCCCGAGCGCAACCTTTTGGTGGACATCGAGGAGGCCGCACAAGCATGCATTCTTCCAATGACGCAACACAGCAGCCATCCCTAAACCATGCAAACCTTTTCTCCTTCCCCCCGACACAGAGAAACGGCCTCCTCGACTCCCCCACCACAAAACCCAAACGCTCAACCGACCAGAGCCACAACTTGCGAGCATCGTTCGAAAAGCTCCAAGCATCCCTAGACAAAACCTTCCCCAACCAAGCCCGGGCATACTAGCCCCCACCAACAAAGCGCCCCCTCGCGCCCCACCCCTTCAGCCATAACGCCACAAGGGCGATTGCGCAGGGCCGTCCGGAAACGGAAAAGGGCCTATCTCTCAGAACATTCCGCACTGATATTTTCTGTATTGAAGACGTCGATGGTGCACCCGTATACCATTGACGTCGACACCATCAGATGCGGACCGCGCGGTGACCCCACATTCCGCTGGCGCCCACGGGGCTGCCCTCGTTTCCTGACATGTCCCGCGCGGGCCGCGGCGAGCCGAGACCGCCGCATGACCTAATAGGAGCATG
>NZ_JBDMSL010000004.1:0-68925 GCF_039758965.1 Collinsella aerofaciens
CCTCTCGGCGGCCTTGCGAAAAACAAATCCAAGTTAGACCATTTCAAATGGTTCGATGTCTGCCCGGATGCGACACAGCTTGTGTGTCCATCCTCGCAGTATCCGGTTCTCAAGGTGCACGCTTTGCGGCTGATCCGGTCCGACCGGGCCGCGCGGCAAGGAGATATATTGCCAGACCGGAGGGGCCCCGTGGGCGGGAATCTGGGCGTACACATTTCCTACACATCTTGGAATCCGACTAACGTTTGCCAGCCGTTGCCTACCGCTCGCCGAGCATCTCTTTATATAAGGCAGTCTCATGGTTAAAGCGGATACGTCCCCCTAGCTAAAGCACAGCCAGCATCGAGCAACTCATCACGTTCTTCCACCGAGAACCCCTCGGCGTAGACGCGCACCACTGGTTCAGTCCCACTAGGACGGACCAGCAGCCACGTGTCATCCTCGAATGCCAAACGCAAGCCATCCATATGACTAACGTTTTGCGGCACCTTGCCACAAATCGACTTGGGGTTTACGCCCGGCAGCAGGGTTCGTAACGTTTCGGCATCTTCGGCCTCAAGGCGCAAATCGCGTCGACCGTAACTCGTTTTACCAAAACTGTCCTCGAGTTGGTCGACCAGAACGCCCAAAGGCGCGTCCGTCTTTGCCATAAGCTCACACAGAATCAGACAGGCGAGGATTCCATCGCGCTCGGGCATATGCGCGGCGATGCCGATACCACCGGCTTCTTCGCCGCCTATGAGGACGCCGCCCTTCTTCATCTCTGCTGCTATATATTTGAAACCGACTGGTTTGACGGTCACGCGGCAGCCAAGCGCCTCGGCAATGCGACGCACGAGCGTCGAGCACGAAAGATTGACGACGACGCGCCCCTCCAAATTACGAAATTGAACCAAGTCGCCCAAAACGAGCGCCATGATCTGATGCGGATGTATATATCTGCCGCGCTCGTCAACCGCGCCGATGCGGTCGGCGTCGCCGTCGGTCACCAGGCCAGCGCAAGCTCCGTCCTCGATAACCGTGCGCTCGCAAGCGTCCACCCACGGCTCAACGGGGTCGGGGCAGATATCTTCTTGGTCAGACGCCTGCCCGGCGTGAATCTCGTGCACCTCAACGCCAAGCTCGCGCAGCAAGTCGGCTAGATAGCCCTGGGCTGCGCCGCCCATGGGATCGACAACCACGCGCAGGTGCGCGGCGCGGATGGCTTCGGCATCGACAAACGATGCCACCGCCTGCATATAGTCAGGAATGATATCCGCGGTGCGATATTGCCCCTCGATCCCCATTGGCTCGGGAGCCATAGTCTCTTCGAGCTCTTCGATGACATCCTGGTTGGCGGTCGAGCCGTCACCCATGCGAATCTTGAGGCACAGATAGCCCTGCGGATGATGGGACCCCGTCACCATGAGCGCGCCGCACGCTTCACCGTCATAAGCCGCCGCCCACGTAAGGGCAGGGGTCGGGACAGGTCGCGAAGCGAGCACGGCGTCTAGCCCGTGCGCTGCTAGCACGCCCGCCGCAAGCTCAGCGAACTCGCGCGCCAGGGGCCGGGTGTCGAACCCTATATATACCGTTTTGCCCGGATTGGTCTTTTGCCACAACTCGCCGACGGCATCGGCGATACGGGCAACGTTATCGGCAGTGAAGTCCTCATCGACGCGAGCGCGCCAACCGTCAGTTCCAAAATGAATTATCGCGCACACGCGCAGACACCTCACAGTGTTTGGATCATGGTACGCATGGGGTATACCCGCAACATGCACTCGGCAACCTGCCGGCACCAGCATTCACCATTTGGGCAAATGCTGCCGAGGACATGCAAGCAATAAAAAAACCGCCCCGTATGGAGCGGTTTGCCCTTTATATATCGAGCGCCTCGGCCATCGCGGCCGTAGTGATTGCCGTGGTTCCACAGCAACTGCCCACCATTGCGGCACCGGCATGTCTCCATTCGATGCATGCGCGCGCGAAAGCTTCGGGGTTCTCGTGCCATACGGGGCCATCCTGAGTCTGGACCGGATCGCCTACGTTGGGACGCACCGTGACGGGAGTAGTCGCCGATGCAACCATCCTGGGCACCGCCGCGTTCGCGGCCGCAAGCGAACAGCAATTAACACCAACCGAATTTGCGCCGTGTTTTTCGGCGTACAAAACGGCTGCCTCGATGTTGAGGCCATCGCCCAGCAGGTCGCCTTTATCGTCAACGACAAAACTCACCAGAACAGGCATGCCGTCGGCGGCATCTCGGGCGCCGGCAAGCATGGGCTGCAGATTACGGATAGACGTCACCGTCTCGATCAGCAGACCGTCAACACCAGCATTGAGCAAGGCGTGCGCCTGTTCGCGCGCAATGCCGCGGATTTCACGATACTCGACAGAGTCCTCGGCAAACCACTCAATACCGATCGGGCCCATTGAGCCCAGCAGTAGCTGAGGGTGCGCCTGGCGGGCATCGTCGACGGCCCCGCGATTGACCTCCGCCACGGACGGCGCAATCTGGTCGTGCTTGAGGGCATAGCTCGATGCCTGAAAGGTATTGGTAATGAGCACCTGCGCGCCGGCGGCGACATACAAGCGATGGATACGAGAAACGGTCTGCGGCTCTGCCAGATTCCAAAACGCCGGTGGAATGTCGGCGGCATCGTACTCACTCAACAGAACACTGCCCATGGGGCCCTGCGCCAACAAGGTCTCGCTCGACAAGCGGCGCGTAAGTTCCTCGGCACCAAAGCGGTTGTAATAACTCGTATCCATATATATCCCGCTATTCCTCGACGCTGATTCCCTGCTTTTCGAGATAGGCGAGCCAGCGGCTCATCGTGTCCTCGGATAGCGCATGCTCCATCATGCAGGCCTCGGAATCGGCTCGCTCAAATTCGACACCGAGCTCCTGAACCAAAAACGTGCGGATGAGGCGATGACGGTACCAGATAGCCGTGCCAACCTCGCGGCCGCGATCGGTCAGGATCACCTTGCCGTAGTGCGATTGCTCGACAAGCTCGGATGCCTTGAGCGCCGAAACCGCTTTATTGACCGATGCCTTGGAGACGCCAAGGCGCTGCGCGATGTCGACCGATCGCACGCCGTTGGTTTCCCCCTCTTCGCTTTCAATGCGAACCATGCACTCCAAGTAGTCTTCGTTCGCCACCGTCAGATGTAGTTCGCGCGAGCTATTTGTCGTATCCATGATCTTCCGTCCCTTCTGCATTCAATGGCTGATTCTACCCCATCCAAGCGTCGTGGTATGCCGTGGCATACCGTGCTAGAGTTCTTGTTGCACACGACGACCAAGATTGGAGCGGTCTTTATGGAAAACACCACCACGAGCCCCGATGTCCTCGAACGCTTTTTGCGCTACGTCCAGATCAACACGCAGTCCGAGGATGCAAACTGCGACCAGGTACCCTCGAGCGCCGTTCAGTTTGACCTTGCCAACGTGCTGGCTGAAGAGCTGCGCGAGCTTGGTGCGGAAGATGCCCACGTGACCGAGCACGCCTATGTCTGCGCGCATATCCCCGCAAGTGCGGGCGCTGAGGACAAGCCCGCCCTGGGCCTGATCGCCCATCTCGACACCACCGAAGTTGCACCGGGTGCCGGCGTGAAACCGCACATCGTACACTACGAAGGCGGCGACCTGGTCTGCGGCACGGTTGACGGTAAGCCCGTTGCCATGAGTACCGCCAAGCTTCCCGCCCTGAACGACCTCGCAGGTGAGGACCTGGTCTGCAGCGATGGCACCACGCTGCTGGGCGCGGACGACAAGGCAGGCGTCGCCGAGATCATGTCGCTTGTCGCGCGTATCGCTCAGGACCCTTCTCTGCCCCATCCCGCACTCGGCATTTGCTTCTGCCCTGACGAGGAGATCGGCCACGGAGCCGAGCTGTTGGATATCGATACCTTTGGCTGCAAGTACGCCTACACGGTCGACGGCGGCCCCATCGGCGAACTGGAGTGGGAATGCTTTAACGCCGCCGAGGCGACCGTCTGCTTTGAGGGCCAGTCCATCCACCCGGGCGACGCTAAGGGCCGTATGGTCAACGCAGGCAATCTGTTCTGCGACTTCAACGCGTTGCTCCCCTACGTACAGCGCCCGGAGTATACGGAAGGCTACGAGGGCTTTTATCACCTTGAGGGTGTATCTGCGACCGTCGATCACGCCACAGCGCGCTATATCGTCCGCGACCATGACGCCGCCAAGTTCCAGCAGAAACTCGACCTTATTGATGCCGCCGCCTCGATGCTCAACCTGCGTCTGGGTGAGGAGCGCGTGACGGTCGAGATTAAGCAGCAATATCGAAATATGGCCGAGATCGTTCGTGACTATCCCGAGCTTATTGATGTTGCCAAGGAAGCCTACCTTGCCTGCGGCGTTGAGCCCCAAGTGCTGCCGATTCGCGGCGGCACCGACGGCGCGCAGCTGTCGTTCCGCGGTCTGCCCTGCCCCAACCTTTCCACCGGCGGCTATTGCTACCACGGCGTCAACGAGTTCGTCCCGGTCAGTTCGCTCGTCAAGATGACCGACGTGCTCCAGGAGCTCGTCGCCCGCTTTGCATAGGGAACTCGAACAATCTAGGTAAGCAAAACCGCCCCGTCCTCAAAACCGAGAACGGGGCGGTTTTTGGTGCAAGGGGAGTAGTCAGCACCGCAGGTTGAGCCAACGTCAGCGAGCGATGTCCAAGGCGAACAAGTTGGCATGAAAAAGGCAGGGCATTGACCTTCTGGTCATGCCCTGCCTTTTGAATGACAAATTGTCGCCTTGGGCGGCGCGCAGCGTCGAGCCGTTACGGCGTTTGGTAAAACGCCGTAACTTAGTAGTTAGCCTCGTAGCCGTTGCCGTCGCCGGTCGGCTCTTCGTAGTAGTCCGAATCGCTCGAATCGCTTGAGTCATCGGGATCGTCAGAGCTGACCGATGAGGTTGCGGTACCGTTTGCGTAGTCGTCAGACGTGTTGTTGTTCAGGTCGCCGATCGTAGAGCTGGAACCGTCGGAAAGACCCATGGTGTTGGGACCCTTGGGATCCTTGCCGGCATCGACGCGCTCCATCATTTCCTTGAGCTCGTCCTCGTAGACAAAGACGTAGCTCACACCGTCGATCATGGTGCTGTCGTCGGCGTACGAGGGCAGGTTGGCCGAGTAGATACCGTCGACATCCATACCGCGCATGGCGTTGACCGTAGCCACGATATCCTGAACGCTCATATCGGTTACAAGCATATCGGACAGCGAATTAACCAGGCCAAAGATCTTCGTGGCATCGAAGTTATTGAGAATCTGGTTGGCAAGGGCGCCAAGCACCTGACGCTGGTGGCGCATGCGCGTGTAATCGCCGTCGGCATAGGTGTAGCGGCAGCGGGCATAGGTAAGGGCGGTGGCACCGTCCATATGCTGCTGGCCAGCGGTAATCTTGATATCCAGGTGCTCGGGGTCGTCAACATCATCGGTTGCGTTAATGTCGATACCGCCAACCGAATCAATCAGCGCCTGCATACCGTCGAAGCTGACCTCGGCATAGTGGGAAATCTGAACACCGCACAGCTCGTTGACCGCCTCGACCATGGCCTCGGCACCGCCAACGGTATGGCAGGCGTTGATCTTCATGGTCTCGCCCTTGTACTCGACCTTGGTGTCGCGCGGAACGGAAATGAGCGTCGCCTGCTTTTGCGTGGGGTCGATGCGTGCCAAGATAATCGAGTCGGCACGATACGTATCCTCGCCCGGACGGCCGTCGGTGCCAAGAAGCAGCACGTAGAACGGATCCTTTGCCTCATCAGTGTCAACCAGAACCCGACGCAGATTGTCGGTAATGACATTAGAATCGCCGAGCTTGCCCATAATGGTGGCAAACCACAGGCCGGCAGCGGTAGTGGCACTCAGTAGCACGCCAAGCACGACAATGAGCGCGACGTGACGAATCGTGTGGCTACGACGACGTTGGCGAGCGCGCTCGGAATAGCGAGCCACGTTATCGCGACTGTAGATCTTGGCCTGCGCACCAGTTGAGGGTCTTCGGGTGCTAGTATCCGCGAGGGGCTTTTTATTAAACATAGGCAACCTGTATTAGTAGATGACGGGATCGGGGACGGTAGCATGCTCGACATGCGCGCCGAGCGCCTGCAGCTTTTCGACAAACTGCTCGTAGCCGCGCTTGATGTGATGGATGGCCGAAACCTCGGTCGTCCCGTCGGCGATCAAGCCCGCTACGACGAGGGCCGCTCCGCCACGCAGATCGGGCGAGGTAACCTGTGCACCCGAGAAGCCCTTAACGCCATGAATCATGGCATGATGGCTCTCGATACGAATGTCGGCGCCCATGCGCACCAGCTCAGAGGCAAACATAAAGCGATTCTCGAAGATGTTCTCGGTAATAACGGAACTGCCGTCGGCAAGGGCGGAGAGCACCATAATCTGCGCCTGCATGTCCGTCGGGAAGCCGGGGAACGGAAGCGTCTGGATGTCGACCGGCTTGATACGCTCGGCACGGTTTACATGGACGCCATCCTCGACGCGCTCGCAGTCGATACCCATGAGCTCCATCTTCTTGAGCACCATGCCCAAGTGAATGGGGCAAAAGCCCGTGACATCGACACCGCGATCGTCGGCCATCAACGCACCGGCAACGATAAAGGTACCGGCCTCGATGCGGTCGCCTACTACGCGATGGGTAACAGGATGGAGCTCTTCCACGCCTTCGATAGTCACGACGGGCGTGCCGGCGCCAACAATCTTGGCGCCCATCTCGTTGAGCATGTTGGCGAGATCGACGATCTCGGGCTCGCGGGCGGCATTGTCGATAACCGTGGTACCCTGCGCGCGCACGGATGCCATAATGAGGTTCTCGGTCGCACCGACACTGGCAAACTCGAGCGTGACGGTGGTACCGCGCAGGCCTTGGGGCGCATTAGCGTTGATGTAACCGTGGGCGGTATCGAACTCAACGCCCAGGGCCTCGAGACCCAGAATGTGCATATCGATCTTGCGAGCACCCAGGTTGCAGCCGCCCGGCATGGCAATCTTGGCGCGATGGAAGCGGCCCAGCAGGGGTCCCATGACAGCGGTGGAAGCACGCATCTTAGCGACGAGCTCGTAGGGGGCCTCCCAAGAATCGACCTGAGAGGTATCGATCTCGAGCGTGTGCTCGTCGAGAACATCGATCGTAGCGCCCATGCCCTTGAGCACCTTGCCCATCACGTGAACATCGGAAATATCGGGCACGTTCTGCAGCGTCGTCTTGCCCGGCGCCAGAAGCGTTGCCGCCATGAGTTTGAGCGCGGAGTTCTTGGCACCCGAGACGGGCACGGAGCCTCCGATGGCGTGGCCACCCTCAACGCGGATAATATCCAAGGTCTACCCTTTCAAAAAGCATGCCCGGGGTGGCTGGGCCATCCCGGGCATGATGTGTTCGCAAATGGTCGAACGCTAAATCGTTTGACTATTGGGCAAGCTTGAGCTTACACCATGCGATTTCATTATAGAGGTAGGCGCGGCGTGCATCATCCTCCGACAAATTACCCAGCTTCTCTTCAAAACCTTGAATATCAGCTTTAAGCTTGTCGGCATCGACGGTCGCCAAATCGCAAGCGCGCTCGGCGAGAACGGTCACGACATCGTCCGCAACCTGGGCATAGCCGCCGGCCACGGCAAACGTGTGGTCGACAGTGCCCATGGCCTTATCGGAAACGCGAACGTAACCGCGGTCGATCGTGCAGATCTCGCTGGAGTGAGCAGGCAGAACGCCAAACTCGCCATCCGTGGACGGAATCGACACAAACGCAGCGTCGCCCTCATAGGCGCAGCTCACGGGGCACACGATGCGGATACGCATAACCTACTTCTCCCCCATCTTGCGGGCGCGCTCGCGCACGTCCTCAATCGTGGAAGCATAGCGGAAAGCCTGCTCGGGCAGGTCATCGGCCTTGCCGTCGACAATCTCGGCGAAAGAGCGGACGGTATCCTCGACGCGGACGTAGACACCGGGGTTGCCGGTGAACTTCTCGGCGACGTGGAAGGACTGCGAGAGGAACTGCTGAATCTTACGGGCACGGTTGACCGTAAGGCGCTGTTCCTCGGACAGCTCGTCCATACCCAGAATGGCGATGATGTCCTGAAGGTCGGAGTACTCCTGCAGGAGCTCCTGGACCTTGACGGCGACACGGTAGTGCTCCTCGCCGACGATCGAGGGATCGAGAGCGTCGGAGGAAGACGCGAGCGGGTCGATAGCCGGGAACAGGCCGAGCGACGAAATGCTACGCGAAAGAACCGTGGTGGCGTCGAGGTGCGTAAACGTCGTGGCAGGCGCCGGGTCGGTCAGGTCGTCTGCGGGGACGTAGACAGCCTGGACGGAGGTAATGGAACCCGTCTTGGTCGAGGTAATGCGCTCCTGGAGGTCGCCCATCTCGGTTGCCAGCGTGGGCTGGTAACCAACGGCGGACGGCATACGGCCCAGCAGTGCGGAAACCTCGGAACCTGCCTGGGAGAAGCGGAAGATGTTGTCGATGAACAGCAGAACGTCCTGGCCACGATCACGGAAATACTCAGCGGTGGTAAGGCCGGCCAGACCGATGCGCAGACGCGCTCCGGGCGGCTCGTTCATCTGACCATAGACCAAGCAGGTCTTGTCGATAACGCCAGACTCGCTCATCTCGAGGAACAGGTCGGTGCCCTCGCGGGTACGCTCGCCGACGCCGGTGAACACCGAGGTGCCGCCGTGCTCCTGGGCGAGGTTGTTGATGAGCTCCTGAATCAAAACGGTCTTGCCGACGCCAGCGCCGCCAAACAGACCCGTTTTGCCGCCACGGATGTAGGGCTCGAGCAGGTCAACGGCCTTGATGCCGGTCTCGAAGATCTCGGTCTTGGTGGTGAGCTCGTCGAAACGGGGCGCTGCATGGTGGATGGGGTAGAACTCCTCCACCTCGGGCATGGGCTTGCCGTCGACGGGCTTGCCCATGACGTTCCAAATACGGCCGAGCGTCTCGGGGCCAACAGGCATCTTCATGGGCTCACCGGTATCGGTGGCGATGAGGCCGCGCTGCAGGCCGTCGGTCGAGGACATGGCGACCGTGCGGACGACGCCGCCCGGAAGCTGGCTCTCGACCTCGAGGATCGTGCTCAGATGACCGATCGGGGTCTCGGCCTCGACCGTGAGCGCGTTGTAGATCGGGGGCACCGCACCGTCAAACTTGACGTCGACGACAGGACCGATGATTCGCACGATGCGACCATCACCGGCAGTCGTCTTCTTGGTGGCTTCCTCGACCGCAAGCTTTACGGTGTTATTAGCCATTACTGTTCCTCCAATGCTGAGGCTCCGCCGACGATCTCGTTAATCTCGGTCGTGATCGAAGCCTGGCGCACGCGACTATACGTGCGGGTAAGGGTCGAGATGATCGCGGTAGCGTTTTCCGTCGCGGAGTGCATGGCCTTGCGGCGTGCACCCTGCTCGGCAGCCGCCGAATCGATCAGGGCCTGGTAGATGACCGTCAGGATATAAGACGGTACAAGCTTGCCGAGAACATGCTCGGGAGAGGGCACGAACTCGAACGTGGACGAGATGCGCTTAGGGGCGTCGGTCTCGTTCTTACGCGGACCGTGGGCCATAGCGATCATCTCGGGGTCGAGCGGCAACAGATGCTCGACGCGAAGCTCCTGATCCACGCGGTTCTTGGCGTGGTGGTAGACAAGCTCGACACGGTCAAGCTCACCGGCACGATACGCATCGCAGATATGAGAGGAGATCATGCGGGCCTGATTGAAATCGGGCTCGGAGGAGTTGCCCTCAAAGTGCATGACGACGTTTGCGCGGTCACGGAAATACGTGGCCGGTTTGCGCCCGCACGCGATGATCTCGCACTCGATGCCGTCGTTCGCCCAAGAAGCGGCGAGCTTTTCGGCCGTGCGCTCCACCGTCGTATTGAAACCGCCGGCAAGGCCGCGGTCCGAGGCAATAACGACAATCAGGCCATGCTTGACGCTCTCATGCTTCTGCAGCATGGGATCGGTGCCCGAACAGGAGGCGTCGCCGGCGACCGTCAACATGACGTCGGTCAGCGCCTCCTTATAGGGCTCGGCCTGCTTGGAGCGATCGAGGGCACGACGGATCTTGGCCGTAGAGACCATCTCCATCGTACGCGTGATCTGCTTGGTCGTGGTAACCGAGGAGATTCGCTTCTTAATGTCGCGAAGGTTGGCCATGGGGCTTAGTTCTCCTCTGATCCAGAAACATCCGAATGGTGCTTGGCCATGAACTGCTGCTTGAAGTCGCCGATGACGCGCAAGAGCTCAGCCTTGGTGTCATCATCGATCTTCTTGGCGCGAACCTTGTCGAGCAGCGAGCCAAAGCCATTGTCCATGTACTCGATGAGCTCGGCACGGAAAGGCAGCACGTCGGCGATCTCCAGGTCATCCAGGAAGCCCTCGTTGCCAGCGAACAGCGTAACGATCTGCTCGCCAACCTCAAACGGCTTGTAACGCGGCTGCTTCAGGAGCTCTGTCATGCGGGCACCATGGGTCAACTGCTTCTGAGTAGCCTCGTCGAGGTCGGAGCCGAACTGCGTAAAGCCGGCGAGCTCCTGGTACGAAGCGAGGTCCAGACGGAGGTTGCCGGCGACCTGCTTCATGGCCTTGGTCTGCGCATCGCCACCGACGCGGGACACGGAGATGCCCACGTCGACTGCCGGGCGCTGACCCTGGAAGAAGAGCTCGGACTGCAGGTAGATCTGACCATCGGTAATGGAAATGACGTTGGTCGGAATGTAAGCCGAGACGTCGCCGTCCTGGGTCTCGATGATCGGAAGAGCCGTCATGGAGCCGTAACCGTTCTTCTTGGACATCTTGACGGCACGCTCGAGCAGACGAGAGTGCAGGTAGAAGATGTCGCCAGGATAGGCCTCGCGTCCGGGCGGACGATGCAGCGTCAGCGACATCTGACGGTAGGCCACAGCCTGCTTGGACAGGTCGTCGTAGATGACGAGCACGTGGCCGCCGGGGTTGGTCTCGCTGGCGGGCTTACCGTCCTCGCCGTTGTACATGAAGAACTCGCCGATAGCGGCACCGGCCATAGGCGCGATGTACTGCATAGGGGCGGAATCGGCAGCGGTGGCCGAAACGATGATGGTGTAGTCGAGCGCACCGTGCTGAGCGAGGGTCTCGCGGATGTTGGCAACCGTGGAGGCCTTCTGGCCGATGGCGACATAGATGCAGACCATGCCCTTGCCGCGCTGGTTGAGGATAGCGTCGATGGCGATGGCGGTCTTACCGGTCTTACGGTCGCCGATGATGAGCTCACGCTGACCGCGGCCAATAGGCACCATGGAGTCGATAGCGAGCAGACCGGTCTGAACCGGCTCGCACACCGGGGTACGATCGATGACGCCGGGAGCCTTGAACTCGATGGGGCGACGGTGCGTGGCGACGATGTCGCCCAGGCCGTCGATGGGCTGGCCGAGCGGATTGACGACGCGGCCGAGCATGGCACGGCTCACGGGGATATCCATAATGCGGCCAGTGGTGCGGCACTCGTCGCCTTCCTTGATGGAGTCGACGGCACCAAACAGAACGGCGCCGACCTCGTCACGGTCAAGGTTCTGGGCAAGGCCGAAGACGGTCTCACCGGTATCGGAGCTCTTGAACTCCAGAAGCTCGCCTGCCATGGCGCTCTTGAGGCCGGAGACGCGCGCGATGCCGTCGCCTACCTCGTCGACCGTTGAAACCTCATGCGTATCGACCGTCGCGGAGAGGCTCGTGAGCTGCTCCTGCAGTTTCTTGGCGATATCCTGGGCATTGAGGGTTTCGGACATTAGGCTTCACCTCCGTACGAATTAGCAGAGTTTGCGAGGGTCTCCTGCGCGATGCGCAGCTGCGTCTTGACGGAGATGTCACGACGCTCGCCGCGGGCCTCGAGCACCAGGCCGCCCACGATAGACGGGTCGACCTGCTCGATAAGGAATACCTTGCGGCCGAAGTCCTGCTCGCATTTCTTAGTGATGGTTTGACGCAGCTCGTCGTCGAGCGGGATCGCCGTGGTGACGGTCACGCCCACTACATCCTCGTCTTCCTCGGCAACATACTTAAAGGCAGCTGCCACCTTGGGAAGAAGGTCGAGCTGGTCGCGCTTGGACATGGTGTCGAGCACGGCGATGATCTCGGGGCTGGCGCTAGCCAGGCGCTCGATCATCTCGAGGTCCTCGAACACATGGTTCTCGGCCTTGGCGGCTTCCAAAAGGGAGCGCGCGTAGGTCTCGAGTACCTTGTCCTGATAGCGGCTAGTCGGCATTCAGGCTACCTGCTTCCTGGATGTAGCGCTCGATGAGCTTCTTCTGCTCGGACTCGTCCTCGAGTGCCTCGCCCACGATCTTGGTGGCGACGGCAACGGACAGGTCGGCGATGGAGTTCGCGGCACCGGCGTAGATGGACTTGCGCTCGTCCTCGACGGTCGTATGGGCCTTGGCGATGATCTCCTCGGCCTCCTTGTGAGCAGCCTCGATGATACGGGCGCGCTCGGACTCGGCGTCCTTACGGGCCTCGAGAACGATGTCGGCAGCCTGACGACGGGCGTCGGTGACGATCGAGTCGGACTCAGCGCGCTTGGCGATAGCCTCCTGCTTGGTCTTCTCGGCCTCGTCGAGGCTCTCCTCAATCTTCTTGCCGCGCTCCTCCATGGTTTTCATGATGCCCGGCAGGGCGACCTTGGCCAGCACGATCCAGATAATCAGGAAGGCGATAAGCGCCGGGATGAACTCCGCCATCTTAGGGATGAGGATGTCCGCACCGGCGGCGCCGTCCTCGGCGAACGCGGAAACCGGCATGAGCAGCGCGGCCGCGGACGCGGAGAGTGCGATCGCGCTCTTCTGGGATGAAAGATTCATACTTGACGCTCCGTGCTATTTAACGATCAGCGCGACAACGAAGCCGATCAGAGCCAGAGCCTCGCCGAAGGCGGAGCCCATGATGAAGACGGTGAACACGCGGCCCTGGACCTCAGGCTGACGGGCCATAGCACCCGTAGCACCCAGAGCAGACAGGCCGATAGCAAGACCAGCGCCGATAACACCGAGACCGTAACCGATAACTCCCACGATTCCTCCTTTGTCGTGCGTGTCTTATTTCACGCAGGATAACCTTTTTATAACTGCCGGGCTCCATGGGTACGGGCACCGGCGGTTTAACGAATTGCCTTACCTTTAAGGCGCGAACGGAAGACTACTCCTCCTCCGCGACCTCCTCTGCCTCGGAGACATACACGGCGGTAAGGACCGTGAAGACGTAAGCCTGGATGGCGCCGACCACAAGCTCGATCGCATAGATCAGGATGAGGATGGCAAGCCAGGCCAGCGAAGGCAGGGCGCCGACGGCGTGGGCCGCGGAAACCTGCTGAAGCAGCGGCTGCATGAACATGCTCGCCATGATGGCAAACGAGCCCATGACCACGTGTCCTGCGAACATGTTGCAGAACAGACGGACGGCAAGCGTGATGAGGCGCAGGAAGGTCGAGAAAAGCTCGACGACCCACACGAGCACGTTCATCGGGAAGCTCACGCCCTGCGGGGCGAGGCTCTTGATGTAGCCGATCAGGCCGTGAGCCTTGCATCCGTAGTAGATGAAGTACACGAAGGCGAAAATGGCGAGTGCGGCGGTGGAGCCGATTGCGCCGGTGCCGGGCTTCATTCCCGGGATCAGGCCGATCATGTTATTGATCAGGATGAACAGGAAAAGCGAGCACAGGAATGGGAAGTGCTTCTTCCAGTTCTCACCCACGACACCCTTGCCGATATCGTTCTCGACGTACTCGATGATGTACTCGAAACCGTTGACGAAGAAGCCCTTGGGAACCAGGGTCTGCTTCTTCTTGAACACGGCCAGGACGATCAGGAGCACGATCGTGGAGACGATCAGCCAAAACGAGTACTGCGTGATGCCGCAGCTCAGATCGCCCACGACAGGGGTGGAGCTGAACTCGCTGACCAGATGATTAATCTCATCAGGCAGCTTTTCAAAAATTTCCACGACTTACCTTTCGACCTCATGAGGATCTCGCAGCGCCTTGGCGACGCGAACCGTGCAGGCGGCCATAAAGGCCACGAAGCCGATCGCCTCGCCCAGGAGGAACATACGAAATGCCTCTCCGAACAACGCAAACACAACCAGGGTAAAGACGAGCAGGGCGACTGCCGAGACCGCCAGACTCACCATACCCTTGAGCATGTCCGCATTCTGTTTATCGTCAAGAACCGGCTTGAGCGTAAAGACAAAGGGAAGGAAGGCAATTGCGCCCGCGATGGCGCCTGCAACGATAGCGAGCAGATCGGCTATCTGAAACATTGGCGTCCTCACTTTCCTTTTTTAACGCCTCACAGAACAGTTCCCGCCAAACATTGGTGACTATTGTACGAGCCAATCGCTAAAGTACAACCGAAAAAGCATCGGTTAATACGCACCTGTTCGTTTTCTTAAGACCTTCTTTATGCCGCAGGTACGGTAATACGTTTTTCTCGAACCCTGCAGGGCAAAACGTCCGTTAACAGGAGTGCGCGCGGTCGCCTTTTGTTCGACCGCGCGCACCGTTTCTTCGTATTTGCAGCCGCGGCCGTCTTAGCCCAGCGACTAGAGCGTGCCGAAGATGCGGTCGCCGGCGTCGCCGAGGCCGGGAACGATGTAGGCGGCCTCGTTGAGATGGTCGTCGATGGCGCAGGTATAGATATGCACATCAGGATCCTTCTCAGTCAGCGACTTGAGGCCCTCGGGGGCCGCGACGATGCACAGCATGCAGATGTCCTTGACACCGCGCTCGCGCAGGTAGCTGATGGCCATCTCGGCCGAACCGCCCGTGGCAAGCATGGGGTCGACGACCAGGCAGATGCGCTGGTCGATATCCTTGGGCATCTTGCAGTAATACTCGTGCGGCTCGTGGGTGACCTCGTCGCGCTCCATGCCGATGTGGCCCACGCGAGCGGAGGGCACCAGGTCGAGGATGCCGTCGACCATGCCAAGGCCCGCACGCAGGATGGGCACGATGGCGAGTTTCTTGCCGGCAAGCTGTTTGAACGTGGCGGTAGTGATGGGGGTCTCGACCTCGACGTCTTCCATGGGCAGGTCGCGCATGGCCTCGTAGCCGTCAAAAAGTGCGAGCTCGCGCACAAGCTGGCGGAACTGGTTGGTGCCGGTGTTTTTGTCGCGCAGGATCGACAGCTTGTGCTGGACGAGCGGGTGGTCGACAAGCGTCACACGGGACGCGTCGTAGGTGACGGTCATGGGTTGATTGCCCCTTTCGTTGCGGCCGCAAAACGACCTTGCTGACAAGGCGCGAAGCAATGTTGCCGCCGCACGCCATGCATTAGTTTAGCGGTTTGTTATATCGAGCAGCCCATCACAGCCCTACTGTGCGATGCTGAGCGAGCGCCTGACTGCATCACGCCAGCCCGCAAGGTTTTGCTCGCGGCGCTCGGCGGACATGTGGGGAAGGAAGGTCCTAACGATCTGGGCATTTTGCTCCAGTTCTTCCAGGTCTTCCCAATAGCCGACGGCAAGACCCGCCAAGTACGCGGCACCGATTGCCGTGGTCTCCACCGTCTCGCATTGCAGCACGGGGATATCCAGCAGGTCGGCCTGGAATTGCATGATGAACTCGTTGCGTGAGGCGCCGCCATCGACGGACAGGCGCTCAATCGAAAGTCCCACGTCCTGCTCCATGGCGCGCAGCACGTCATAACTCTGGTAGGCCATGGACTCGCAGGCCGCACGCACAATGGTCGCGCGACTCGAGGCACCGGTCAGGCCGCACACGATACCGCGGGCACGCGGGTCCCACCAGGGAGCGCCCAGGCCAGCGAAGGCGGGGACGAAGTAGCAGCCCTCGTTGTCGTTGATCGAAGCGGCGAGTTGCGCGGACTCGCTCACACTCGAGATGATGCCCATGTTGTTGCGCAGCCAGTTCATGGTTGAGCCGGCGGCAAAGATAGAACCCTCGAGCGCATAGCTGATCTTGCCGTCCGCGGCGATACCGATCGTGGAGACCAGACCGTTCTTGGATTCGACGATCTCGTCGCCGGTGTTCATGAGCATAAAGCAACCCGTGCCATAGGTGTTTTTGGTCTGGCCGGGATGGAAGCAGCAGTGGCCGAACAGCGACGCCTGCTGGTCGCCCGCCACGCCCATGATGGGTGGCATGTTGGTCATGATGTCGCTCGCGACGCGGCCGTAGTCGCCCGAGCTCCAACGAACCTCGGGCATCATGGAACGTGGGACGTCGAAAAGCGCCAGCAGATCGTCGTCCCAATCGAGCGCATGGATATTAAAGAGCGCGGTGCGGCTGGCATTGGTGTAGTCGGTGGCAAAGACCTGACCGCCGGTGAGGTTGTAGATGAGCCAGGTGTCGATGGTGCCGAACATGAGGTCGCCCGCCGCCGCGCTCTCACGCGCACCGTCGACGTTATCGAGAATCCACTGCACCTTGGAGGCCGAGAAATACGGGTCGAGCGTAAGCCCCGTGCGGGAGCGCACCAGCTCTTCTGCGCCCTGCTCAACCAGCTCGTCGATCAGAGGCGCGGTGCGACGGCATTGCCACACGATGGCGTTATAGATGGGCTGGCCGCTTATGCGGTCCCACACTACCGTGGTCTCGCGCTGATTGGAGATACCGATGGCGGCGATGCGGTCAGAATGGATGCCGCTCTTAAACTGAACCTCCATCATCACGCCGATCTGGCTGGCAAGCACCTCCGTGGGATCCTGCTCCACCCAGCCGGGGCGCGGGAAGCTGGTTTTGACGCTACGGCGCGCCTGGGCGACGATGCAGCCGTACTCGTCGACGATGGTCGCGAGTACCGAGGTGGTGCCGCAGTCGAGCGCCATGATGTAGGAACCGCCAAAGCTAAACGAGGCGTCTTCCATACCCAGGCTACCTAGATTCAACGACATCGCTTACACCTTTCTATTGCATCGGGTCGGACAGGACCCGTTCGATCTCTGATGCGGGAAGCGCGCCTTGGCGCAGGATCCGGAGCTCGCCGTGCTGAAACGACACGATGGTTGAGGCGTCGCGACACGGGGTCTCACCGGCGTCGACAGCCACATCGACCCCCTCCAGGATGCGACCCTCGACGGCGGCAAAGCTTGCCGGCGAAGGCGCGCCGTGTGTGTTGGCGCTCGTGCAGGCAAGGGGACTGCCGCAGGCGCGGATGAGCGCTTGGACCACGGGCGAGGCCGAAGCGCGAAGTGCCACCGTGTCGTCGGCGGCGCGCATAAAGGTCGGCACGCAGGGGGCCGCCTTGACCACGATAGTCAGGGCGCCCGGCCAGCATCGTCGGGCGAGCACGCGGGCCTCGTTAGGGATATCCACGCCATAGCGGTCGAGTGCCTCGGCATCATCGACCAGCCAGGCAACCGTTTGGGTGAGCTCGCGCTGCTTGAGGGTAAAGATGCGACGATATCCGGTACCGAGGGCGGGGGCCGCGGCGCCGTTGACGGTGGCCTGCGGATCGCGCGGCCACGGCAGAGGTTCACTTGTATCTTGTGGAACGGCATCCGAGAAGGCGTTGACCGCCACGGCGACACCGTAGACCGTCTCGGTTGGAATAAGCGCCAGGCCACCGCGACCGAGTAGCTCGGCCGTGCGCTCGACTGCAAGCCGATGCGGCTCGCGCGCTCCCTCGTATACCCGATAGACCGTCTGCATGTGTATGCCAGCCCCTTACGCTCTAGTGCAAGTTTGTTTACTGTGGGGCATTCTCGCACGAAACGTTCAACCTATTTGCCCAGAGCGCATGTTGGTTTGGTGAGCGGCTCTAGTAGTCGGTGAAAGTGAGGGGGTTATTGGACAGCTACGAACTTCTTTGGTCTTCCGGCGTGACGTTCTTGGGCGGCGTAACGTTCGATGCTGTCTATCGTTATCATCCGACGACCGTCGACGAGTTCAACATCGAGCTTTCCGGCTTTGACCAGCGCGGTGATCCGCGGAGCGGAGACTTTGAGGTCCAGTGCTGCGTCTTTAAATGTGCGGCACGCCGCTTCCCGAGCGCCCTCGTGGTCGATTTCGACTGAAAGGGCCACGACCTCGGCCGAGCGTTCGTACCCTGCCGGAGTCAAACCGTTGTTGAGATCGTCGGCCAAAAACGCCATCAGCGCCTCGGTGGCATGGGCAATCGCTTCTTCGCGCGTATCGCCATCGGCAAAGGCGCCGGGAATCTGCGGGAAGCTGGCGCAGTAACCGTCGTCTTCTTTTATGAGAACGCAGTCATAGGTAAATCGCTGCCTCATTTTGCCTCCAACTACCATCCAGCTTGGCGACGAATACTTGCCCACGTGCCCTTCTTTGGTCGATCACCACCAGAGCCGTTCACGGTGACAGCACGGTCACCAGAAACATACTTAGCATGACTACCGACTTGCGCGACCTTCACGAATCCATCGTGCTTGAGTAGGGCAATGATTTCCCGAAAGGTAGGAGGTTGCATGGGCCGACCTCTTTCAGCCGTCCTAATTATAAACTACTTTATAATTTTTGCTAACCAGTTAATAAATATTACTGGCGCTGTTTGGGCTCGGTGACGATGGCTCGGACGATGCGGGGGCGATCGGTGAGGTCGTGGACGATACGCACGTCCGAAAGGCCTGCCTGGCGACAGAGCTCGGCCGCGGCATCGAGGGCGCCCTCGTAGAGCTCGCAGGCAAACAGGCCGCCGGCGCGCAGCATGTAAGGCGCCGCATTGAGCAGGCGGCGGAAGATGTCCAGGCCGTCGGCACCGCCCTCGAGCGCCAAGTCGGGCTCAAAGTCCTTGACCTCGTGCGGCAGCGAGCGCATGACGCCGGTCGGGATGTAGGGCGGGTTGGAAACGAGCACGTCGAAGGTGCCCCACTCTTCGCGGGGAATGGAGCTCACCAGGTTGGTGAGACTAAAGGCAACCTCATCTGCCGTGAGGCCGAGCGCGTCGCGGTTTTTGGTGGCCAGATCGATGGCGCGTGGCTCGATATCGGTGGCGGTGCAGGTAACGTGGCCGCGGCGCTCCCAGGCAAGGGAGAGCGAGATGCAGCCCGTGCCGCAGCCGACCTCGAGAACGCGGGCGATACGGGGCTCGGCTGGGGCAGGCGCAGCGGCATCCTGAGCCGAAGCCGTCTCCTGGCCGGCACCCTCGATGGCGATGCCGTATTCGTCGAGCTCGGGCTCGGCGGCTTCCGCGGCTTCGGCTTCTGCTGCCTGCGCGGCGGCTTCCTCGGCCTCGCGGTCGGCCAGCTCCTCGGCATAGGCGCGGCTGCCCAATACGTCGCCACCTAGCGCCGCCTCGTCGGCGGCCGTCAGGTTAGCGGCACGGCGCTCGGCGGTCGCGCGTTCGTCTGCCAGCGCGGCCTCGGCCTTGCGTGCCTCCTCAACCTCATCGTTCCAGGGCAGCTCAACGCGCTGACGAGCGGCAGCCTCGGGGCTCAGCACCTCGGCATCCAGATAATTGAGGACTTCCTCGACGAGCATCTCGGTCTCGGGACGCGGAATGAGCACGCCGGGGGCGCACGCGACGTCGATCATGCGAAACTGCGTGCTGCCGGTGATGTACTGCAGCGGTTCACCTTTAGCGCGACGAACAACGGCCGCGTGCATGGTCTCGAGCTGAGCCGCGTTAAGCGTCTCGTCCATACGCATATATAGGTCAATGCGCGCCAGGCCCGTGGCGGCGCACAGCAGCCACTCGGCAGAAAGACGGGGGTGCTCCTCGCCGCGCTCGGCCAGATACTCCTTGGTCCACTCGAGACAACGCTTGATGGTCCAAATCTCGTTTGCCATGGGGCCCTCCCCTCTTAAGCGCCGGGCGGCGCGCGAATGTCGGAGCAGATTGTACGCGAGGCCAGCGCTTGGCAAGGGACAATTGAAGGCGATTATCGAGAATCAGCCCAGATTTTTGCTTGGAACCTGCCTGAAATGTTCATTCATCGACGTCTAAATCTGCATTCGTCAAGCTTTTGGCAAAGTTGCCCCCAACCTGACCAATATCTAACCAAGAACTTGCCAAATCACTTGACGCGCGACGCGGTAAAAATCACCCCGCGACTTCTTGAACGATTTTTCGAGCAATATTTTCAATTGCAGATGAAGGCTGCTGATTACTTTAAGCAGTTAGACAGCTTAATTTCTAACAAAGCAGATTAAATAAACTTGAAAAGTAATTTACCCAACCTAGTCATTTAAGAACGTCCCCAATGACTACCCCGCATCCGGAGCAAGGCAACGCCGCAGGTAGAGGGCGGACAGCGAAAACGCCCCTAAGCGAGCAAGGTGACGTGAAAGAGGAGGGAAGCGTACTTTGGTACGCGACCGACGATTGAACGTCAGATTGCCGCTTGGGGGCGTTTGCAGCGTCGAGCTGTTACGCGGTTTGGTAAAACCGCGTAACCCACTACACAGCCTGTGCCAGCTTCTCGGCTCGCTCGGCGGCGGCAAGTGCCTCGATGACGGTGCCGAGCTGATCGCCCAGAAGGACGCCGTTGTAGGTGGAGTTGAAGCCGATACGATGATCGGTCACGCGGTCCTGGGGCTGGTTGTAGGTACGGATCTTCTCGGAACGGTTGCCGTGACCGATCTGGCTCTGGCGCTCGGCGCCGAGCTCGGCCTGCTGCTTCTCGAGTTCCATCTCGTACAGACGGGCACGCAGCATCTGCATGCAGACCTCGCGGTTCTGGATCTGGGAACGCTGCTCCTGCGACTGCACCACGGTATTGGTGGGCAGGTGGGTGATGCGCACGGCGGAGTAGGTGGTGTTAACGCACTGACCGCCAGGGCCGGAGGCGCAGTAGGTGTCGATGCGCAGGTCGGACTGGTTGATCTGAACGTCGATCTCCTCGGCCTCGGGAAGCACGGCGACGGTTGCCGTGGAGGTCTGGATGCGGCCCTGGGACTCGGTCTTGGGGACGCGCTGGACACGGTGCACGCCGGACTCGAACTTCATAACGGAGTAGACGCGGTCGCCCTCGACCTTGAACTCGATGGACTTAAAGCCGCCGGCCTCGCTGGGGCTGGAGTCGAGCACGGTGGTCTTCCAGCCGCGCGACTCGCAGAAGCGCTGGTACATCTTGTACAGATCGCCGGCAAAGATGGCCGCCTCGTCGCCACCGGCGGCGGAGCGGATCTCGACGATGGTATTCTTGTCGTCGTTGGGGTCGCTCGGGATGAGCATGTACTTGATATCTTCCTCGAGCTGGGGGAGCTTGGCCTCGTTCTCGGAGATGTCCATCTGGAGCATCTCCTTCTCGTCCGCGTCGGTCGTGTCGCGGAGCATTTCCTTGGCGGCCTCGATGTCATCGAGCGCGCCGATGTACTCGCGCGAGGCCGCGATGAGGTCGGACTGGTGCGCGTACTCCTTGTTGAGACGCGTGAACTCCTTAATATCGGAGGCGACGGCCGGGTCGGAGAGCTTCTTCTCGAGCTCCTCGTAGGCCTTGATGATCTTTTCGAGCTTGTCGCGCATGGCGGGACTCCTTTATATGCGTGAAGGTGAAAATCGGCAGAGTTGATGGGGCGCGCGGCGCCACTGCGGGGGTAAGCCCGGCTAGAACATGTCGATCTTCAGATACATGCGCATCCCTTCGCGTATGGGGTACATAGTTGCGGTCTAACCCATACATGATAGCGTGCGCAGGCAAACCTGCATATAACCCGCACGGAATGAGTGGACGTAGCCGTTGGGGACGTTCCTTAACGACTAGTCGTTTAAGAACGTCCCCAACGGCTACCCAACGGCTAGCAAAGGGACTGTCGCTTTTTCGCATTCTAGAGCGTCTGAAGCAGAGCGACGAGGAAGCGGATGCCCTGGAGGTAGGCGCGGCGGGTGATGCGCTCGTTGGTGCCGTGGACGCCGCGATCACACTCGTCGTCATCAACCACAAAGGCCGAGAAGCGAATGCACTCAGGGCAAATGTGCTGGTAGTTGGCAGCGTCGGTCGCACCGATCACGGTCGAGGGCACAATTGCCACTGGCTCGAATGATCCATTTTCCTCCGTCCCCTTTGGATCACGGAAATAGCGGGCAGCGATGGAGCGAACCGCCTCGAGGCCGGGACCACCGATGCGCGGGGACGGCGAGGGTTCGGAGCTGCCGGGGCCCAGCTCCACTTCGACACGACCGGCAAGGTCCGTTGCGGCAATTGCCTCACGGCAGCGCGCCACAACGTCGGCCACGCTCGTGCCCTCGAGCATGCGGAAGTTAATGTTGGCCCACATATCCTGCGGCATTACGTTGGCGCCGGTGCTGCCGCCCTCGATTTGCGTGGGCGCGCAGGTGGTCGTCACCAGCGGATAGAGCTTCTTGCTGGCAAGGCAATCGCGGACAATGGCGCCCCCGTTGGCGGCAATTTCATCGGCCGTGTAGAGCCCTAACTCGACAAGCTGGGCGGCAAGCAAGTCGGTCACGCGCGTCGGCCACTCGATATCGCAGATTGTGGCGATAGCACGGCTCAGCACCTCGAGTGATGTGCCACCGTAGGGGTTGGAAGAATGTCCACCCACGCTCTTTGTCTTGAGCACGATATCGGCATAGCCCTTCTCCGCGAGGCCGGCATGCATAAGCCAACCCTCGCCCGCGCTGTACTCGGCAGCCGAAACGATGCGGTAGTCGCCCTCGTCGATCAGGTACTCAAGCTCAATGCCGCGCTCCTCGAGCGCGCGGCCGATGGCGCCTGCACCGTACTGCGTTGTCTCCTCGTCCTGGCCAAAGGCCAGGAGCAGCGTGCGCTCGTGCTGCCAGCCGTGCGCCAGCGCATACTCGACAGCCTCGAGAATACCTGCGACCTGGTCCTTCATGTCGATCGCGCCGCGGCCCCAGATATAGGTGTCGTCCACGTGCCCGCTAAAGGGGGCATGCGTCCAGTCGGCCTCGGTACCGGGCACCACGGGGACCACGTCCATGTGGCCCATGAGCATGACGGGTTTGAGGGCAGGGTCGGAACCGCTAAGTGTCACCAACAGCGAATGGTCGATAAGCTCGACCTCGCGCGCCGCAAATACGTGCGGCCAGGCCTGCTGCATATAGGCGCGCAGGTCGTCGAAGGGCTGCCAGTCCACCGCCTCGGCATCCATGCTCGAGATGGTCGGAAACGACAGCACGCGGCCCAAGCGCTCGCACGCGCCTGCCTCGTCTATATCGGCAAAATCGTCCTCATGCGCAAAGAAGTGCCAAACCTCGGCCATGCCATCCTTTCGATTGTGACGACAAAGGCCGCCCCACGGGAGCGGCCCTGCAACGCAAGCGTTTGCGGTCGGTTATTTGTCCTCGAGATAGCGAGAGAGGAACTCGCGAGTGCGCTGGTGTTTGGGGTTGCCGAAGAGCTCGGCCGGCGCGGCATCCTCGAGCACCACGCCCTTATCCATAAAGATCACGCGGTCGGACACGGTTCGGGCAAAGGCCATCTCGTGCGTGACGACGACCATAGTCATGCCGTCGGCAGCGAGCTTGCGCATGACCTCGAGTACCTCGCCCACGATCTCGGGGTCGAGTGCGGAGGTCGGCTCGTCAAACAGCATGATCTGCGGATTCATACACAGGGCGCGCGCGATGGCCACGCGCTGCTTTTGGCCACCGGACAGGCGACCCACGGCGGCATGCGCGAACTTCTCGAGCCCCACGCTCGTCAGATGCTCCATCGCGACCTTCTCGGCCTCGGCCTTGCTCATCTTTTTGAGCGTGACGGGCGCAAGCGTGCAGTTGTCGAGCACGTCCATGTTGTTGAACAGGTTAAAGCCCTGGAACACCATGCCGATGTCCTCGCGGAGTTTATTGATATTGCAGCGCTCGGCCGTAAGGTCCTGGCCGTGAAACCAGATATGGCCCGCGTCCGGGGTCTCGAGCAAGTTGAGGCAGCGCAGGAAGGTCGACTTGCCCGAGCCCGAGGCGCCGATAATGGTAACGACCTCGCCGGGGTTAACGGACAGGTCGATGCCCTTGAGCACCTCGAGCGAGCCGAAGCTCTTGCGCAGGCCCTCGACGCGGATGAGCGGCTCATTGGTCTGTGCGGCGGCCGCGGTGCCAGTAGTGGCGGTATCTGCCATGATGATTCTCCTCGTCTTGAGCCTAGTTGGAGCTGGGCAGCGTTGCCGGGGCCTCGGCGCCGAGCTTTTTGCCAAAGGCCTCGAGCAGGCGGCTCGCCACGAGCGTCAGGATCAGGTAAACCACGAGCGCCACGCAGTAGACCTCCATCTGGCGGTAGTACACGCCGGCGACAGTGGTGGTGGCGTACATGAGGTCGAACACGCCGATGACCGAAAGCACCGACGAGTCCTTGATGTTGATGATGAGCTCGTTGGTGAGTGCGGGGATCGCGTTTTTAATACCCTGGGGGAACACGACCTTGCGCATGGCCTGCCACTGCGACAGACCCAGCGAGCGCGCCGCCTCGGCCTGGCCGGGATCGATGGACTCGATACCGCCGCGCAGGACCTCCATCATGTAGGCGGTGGAGTTGAGCGAGATGGTGACAAGGCCGGCGGTGAAGGTACTCCAGATCTGGTTGGCCTGGGCGGTCTCGAAGCCCATGCCGCGCAAAACGGTGAAGCCCGCGTAATAGATGAGCAGGCCCTGAACCATCATGGGCGTGCCGCGCACGATGGTGGAGTAGACAGTCGCAAAGCCGCGGCCGATGCTCTTAAAGAAGCGCACTAGGTCGTTGTCCACGCGATCGAACGTCTGAATACGCAGGAACACAAAGAGCAGTGCCAGGAAAAAGGCGATGACGGTACCGAAGGTCGCAAGTGCGATGGTGATCTCGATGCCGCGGATAAAGAAGTCGCCGCTCTTGTAGGTCATGTAGACCAGGCTCGACAAAAAGTCGCTGGGGTTGGAGTCCGAGACAATGCTCACTTGCACCAGGTCGATAAATGACATGACGCAGCGGTCGACAAAGAAGATCGCCGCGATGGCGACCACGACGTAGCTGCCCAGGCGCGCGCCGCGACGGAAGCGCTCGGAAGCAAACGGCGACGTTTCGCGATAGTCGTTCCAGTGCATGAGTTTGGTGACCAGCGCCGCCGCCGACACGACGAGCCAAGCCCAAAGAATCGCCCAAAGGCAGTCCTGGAAGATTCCGGTGGGCGCCAAGAAGCTCAGCGGCGTGGGGTTACGTTGGCTAAACGCCAGGCCGAGCGCCGCGATAACACTCGTGCCCAGATATACATAGCGATGGTCGGCCTTGATAAAGGAGGCCAGACGATTGATGGTTTTCATGCTGCCTCCCTATGCCGGCTGACGATCGAGGCACGCGTCCCACATTTGGTCGCGCTCCTCTTGGCTAATGCCCTTGAGTATCTTGTCGATGAGCTTAAGCAGTTTGTCCGAGCCCTTGCGGCAGCCGACGTTTGACGTGACCTCCTGCTTAAAGCCCTCGCCCTCCGCAAAGCGAATGGGCACGATGCCCGGGTTTTGGGCCATATAGCCCTTCTCGTTTTCGGTGTTGTAGGTCACGGCGTCGCAGGTGCCCTGCAGCAGGTTCGAAAACACCGTGGGCACCGAATCGACCGGATTCTTGTGAACGACGCCCGGGATCTCGTCGATGACGGTGTCGAGCATCGTGTCCTTTTGGCCGAGCACCGTGGCGCCGCTAAAGTCGCTGAGCTTGGTCGCGCTTTGGTAGGGCGAGCCCTCTTTTACGAACAGGCCAAAGTAGCCGATAAAGTACGGATCGGAAAAGCCGACGGACTCCTCGCGCTCGGGCGTGGTGCTCATGCCGGCAATAATGAGGTCGATCTGGCCGTTGTTGAGCGAATCGATAAGGCCCGAGAAACTCTGCTTGACGGCAACGGGCTCGCCACCGAGGGCCTTGCAGACGATCTTGGCGATCTGTACGTCGTAGCCATCGGCATAGGCGCCCTGCACGTTGTCGATGGGGATGGTGTACTCACTGGCTTCGGAAA
Source organism: Collinsella aerofaciens (assembly GCF_039758965.1). Classification (GTDB taxonomy): domain Bacteria; phylum Actinomycetota; class Coriobacteriia; order Coriobacteriales; family Coriobacteriaceae; genus Collinsella; species Collinsella aerofaciens_BR. The sequence continues at coordinate 25,873 of NZ_JBDMSL010000004.1, forward strand.
CCTGCCAGTTGTACGGGGCGTAGGCCGCCTCCATGCCAATGCGGATCTTGTCCTTGCCGATCACGGAATCGGACAGGTCGTCGCGACCGCCGCCCGTCGTGGGCTGAACCACCTTGAGCGTGGACGGACGCTGACAGCCGGCGAGCGCGCCGGCGACGACGGAAGCGCTCGCAGCGAGAGCGCTACCCAAAAAGATGCGACGGCTGCATACCGGCTGGGTCTGCATGCCGCGCTGTTGGGGAGAATGCATAATCTGCCTTCCCTGTTGAATCGTATGCTGACGACTTAACAGGATACGCCAGCGACCAGCAGCGCAGCACAAGCTCGAAAAATTAATAGACACACGGTAGTCATTGGGAACGTCGATGTTTTGACAATGCCAGCGAGCGCCACCCAGAGCGAACAAGTTGGCATGAAAAAGGCACGGCATAGACCTTCTGGTCATGCCGTGCCTTTTGAATGACAAATTGTCGCTCCGGGTGGCGCGCAGCGTCGACTGGTCCGCCGTTCGTCAGAATGGCGGAACCTCTAGAGCAAAGTGACGCTAAAGCTGCGGACGTCCGTCTCGCCCGGCGCCAGCGTAATGGTGTTGACCTTGTGCTCAAAGACGTCGTCCTCGGTGTCCATGGTGGTGTGACCGGTCCAGGGCTCGAGCGCCACAAACGGGGCGTCGTTGGCGGCAGACCACACGCCGATGTACTTAAAGCCCTCAAAGTCGATCTTGACGCCGTGGCCCGACTTGCGGCCACGCAGCGTGAGCGTGGAGCCCGGGGTATCGGTGAACATGATGGCATCGTTATCGAAGCTGCGGTGCGTGATGGGCAGCACGTCAGAGCTATCGGGCGCCTTGTAGCTACCCTCGAACGTCATGAGGCCATCGGGCGTGATGATGGGGGCCTCGTTGGTCCAAGCCTCGGTAAATGCCAGCTCGTAATCCTCGAACGTCTCGTCCTCGGCACCGGGAGCCGGCACGTTAAATGCAGGGTGACCGCCCACCGAGAACGGCAGGTCCACGTCGCCGGTATTGGTGACGGCAAAGGTCTGCGTAAGGGTGGCGTCGCCGGTCAGGGCATAGGTCATGTTGAGCTTAAAGTGGAACGGGAAAGCCTTGAGCGACTCGGGCGTATCGGTGATCTCGTAGGTGACGGACGAGCCGTCCTCGGAGACCTCGACCAGCTTGTGCTCGACGATGCGCGCGAGGCCATGACGCGGCATCTCGCAGGTGCCAGCCGCAGACGTCGCTGTGTTGTTGCGCAGCGATCCCACGATGGGGAACAGAATGGGCGCGTGCTTGCCCCAAAAGGCCGGGTCGCCCTGCCACAGATACTCGTTGCCGTCGAGGGCAAGGCTCGTGAGCTGGGCTCCCATGGAATCGATGGCCGCGGTGAGGCCGCCGCGCTTGATGGTGGTGACGGTGGACATGCTACTTCCTCCAAAAGTAAACAATAGTGTCGAGGGCTATTGTGCCACTCTTGGCGGCAAGGTGAGGCGGCAGGCGCAGTTATTGAGCGATTGCGTAAAGGTCGAATCCGCCCTGCGGTGTGCTGTCGACCGTATCGGGCGCCTGCGAGTTAAAGCTCACGGGAACCATGCGCTTTGAGGCGCGGAAGCGCGTGCCATCGGTGGCGACGGGCGGCTCGTCGACCGTGAGCTCGTAGTCGCCGGGCTTGAGTTCGATGCCGTCGCCAGCGGAGTTGACATATTGATACTCGTCAATCGCCTGCCCCCTGAGCGTGCGGCCCACGATGTGGATGAGCATCTGACTATCGCCGCGGGCGGTGTCCCATGTCGCACCGTCCTTGACCTCGACCGATACATGCACCGAGCGCGTGCGGCTGAGCGATTGTTCGACGGACATCTCGACCTTGGCGGCGTCTTTTCGTTGTTGTTCAACATGGCTCCAGACGTTTCCAATTACCGAGCATGCGATAACGCCGGCCATGAAGGCGATGAGGATGGGGCCGAGCGGAGAGCGACGGCCCGCGTCCTCCTCGCGAGCCAGGTCGGGGCGACGTGTGGGCGCGGGTGCTTGGGCACCCTGCGAGGGCACGTCGAGAATGCTGAAGGATGCCGTACTGCCGGGGTCGATGTTATGGCGCGGCTGCGGGATCTTGGCCGGCGAGATGGACATGTCCGCCGGCTCACCGAGTGTGGCCGTGGCATCGGCCTTAGCTTCATCGGCCTCGGCTTGGGCCCAAGCCTGCTCAAAGGTCAGGGGCTCGGCGGCATCGGAGGCGGCGTCAGGCTCGACAGCAGCATCGTTGCCGGCCTCGTCCTCGTCGCTCGACACGTCACGCGGCGCGGGCGCGTCCCACTCCTCGTCCGGAGCCTCGCCCTCGCTATACCACCATTCAAAGTTATCGATATCCATACGGGGCGCCCCTTAAGCCTCGCAAATAAACATTTGCCAGCCTTATACCCCCAGATGGCACGGGAGCTCGCCGGCACAGACAGGAAAAGCGTCACAACATTCGACGCTTTTCCTCGTTTTCGAGATTTTCATCGAATGTTGTGACGGTTTGGGCAGCAGCCACACCACGAATGTGACGAAGGAGCAGTCCCCTTGTCACATCTAGAGGGCGACGGGGATTTGGATGCAGCAGAAGTCCTCTTGGTGGGACTCGTCGTAGCTCGTGGTATCGAGGTAGCAAAAGTCGAAAGCGTTGCCGATAGGCCGGAGCGCGTGCTTGTCCATGCAGGCCACGACGGCGCGGATGCCCTCGGGTTCGTACGGCATGCCCCAGCGGCTCATGCACAGGTATGTGCCCTCGGGCAGCACTTCGATGCCGATCTCTGCCAGCTCGGCGGGATCGCTCGGCAGCAGTTCCTCGGCACCGCGCGGCAGCACGGCAAAGGAGCCGGCACCGGCAATGGGGTCGTCGGAATGCAGCGCCTCGCGACGCAGCATGGCGCCCCAGCCACGCATGGGGCGCGTGCCCGTCAACGCACGCATGCGCAAAATCACCCGCATGAGCGTGGGATGAAGCATCGAGCGGCCACGCTCGATATCGCCCGGGAACTCCTCAAAGACCACGTAGCGGCGCTCGAACTGCTTGAGCTCCGGCTTGCCCTCCCGCTCGCGCCAGTAAACTGCCTCGTCGTAAAAGCTCAGACGCTCCTGCACGCTCGCACGCTCGGCTTTGAGCCCGGCAATCTGCTCGTCGAGCGCCTGCACCCGCGAGCGCAGGTGGTCGGTCATCTCGCTAATGTCGAACGTCGAGGCTAGGCGGTCGATCTCATCGAGTTCGAGCCCTAGGTCGCGCAGCATGCAGATCAGACGCATGAGCGGGATCTGCGTGGGCGAATAGAAACGGTAGCCTTTTTCGTTAACCACGGCGGGCTTAAACAGGCCGATCTTGTCGTAGTAGATGAGCGTTTGGCGCGAAACGTTAAACAAACTCGCCATCTCGCTAATCGCATACATGCCCGTCTGCATAGGTCCTCCCGACACATCCTTTTTGCGCACAAAGCCCGCCGCCCACAGGGGCAGCGGGCTCAAACACTACTCGTATCCTACCCTAAAGACGCCTATGACCAGCGCTTATAGTTTGCGCATGACACGCCGACGGCCTCGAGCGCCTTGGCGGCGATGTGGTGCACCGCGTCATCGAGCGTGGCGGGGCCGTTGTAAAACGTGAGCATGGGCGGCATGAGCATGACGCCCGGTACGCGCGCAAGGCGCGCCATGTTGTCGACATGAATGGCGCTGAAGGGCGTCTCGCGCACCATGAGCACCAGGCGGCGCTGCTCTTTCATCTGAACATCGGCCGCGCGCAGCAACAGGTTTTCACTGTAGCCGCTCGCGATGCCGGCGAGCGTCTTCATGGAGCAGGGCGCCACGATCATGCCGTCGACCGGATAGGTGCCGCTTGCGATGGCGGCGCCGATGTTCTTGTTGTCGTAGACCACATCGGCATGGCACGCAAACTCGTCGAGCGTCATGCCGAGCTCCTGCTCGATGGTAATCTCTCCCCCGCGCGTGACGACAAGCGCCGACTCGGCACCGGCCTGACGCAGGCATTTGAGGCACTCAAGGCCCAGCGCGACACCGCTGGCGCCAGACACGCCAACGACAATGCGACGGGGACGGACAGAAGACTCAGGCATGACGGCTCCTTAACTACTTGGTAGGGCTACTTACTAGAAAGCAATCTCCTTGGCCCACTTGTCTGTGTCGATCTCCATGAACTGCGAGCGAATGAAGTTCTTCTTGAGGTCGAACGGGACCGTGCAGTCGAAGATGGCCTTGCAGGCGATGCCGTGCTCGCGAATCGTGGGGTCGAACGCGGGGTCGTTGGACGGGTCGAGCACGTGGCAGTGGCAGCCGGGGATGGTGATGAGGTCGACGTCGGCCTGGAAGCGCGTGGTCATGGCCCACATCACGTCGCTCATATCGAAGATATCGACATCCTCGTCAACAAGGATGACGTGCTTGAGCTCGGAGAATGCCGAGAAGGCGAGCATGGCGGCGTTGCGCTGACGGCCCTCGTCATTTTTGCTCGACTTCTTAAACTGCATGATGGCAACGAACTTGCCGCCGCCGCAGGGGGCAGCGTGGACGTTGAGCAGGCGGCCCGGGATGGCGGTCTCGACCATCTTGTAGATGGAAGCCTCGGTGGGGATGCCGGCCATGGAAACGTGCTCGTGCGAAGGGCCGATGCAGCTCTCCATGATGGGATTGACGCGCGTGGTGACGGCGGTGATCTTGATCACCGGGCAGACCTTGGCGCCGCCGGTGTAGCCGGGGAACTCGGGCATGGCGTAGCCGTGGCCGTTGACGTCCTCGTTGATGGTCTCGTCGTGCATGAGGTAGCCCTCGAGCACGTACTCGGCATTGGCGATGCACTTCTGCGGAACGGTGACGCAGTCGGCAAGCTCGACAGCGTGGCCGCGCAGGGCGCCGGCAATTTGCAGCTCGTTGAAGCCGAGCGGTGTGGTGGGAGCCTCAAAACCGCAGCACATGTACACGGCGGGGTCCAAACCGATGGAGATGGAGATGGGCATATCCTCGCCACGCTGGCAGTACTCGTCAAAGAACGCGCCCAGGTGACGGCTGCCGGGGGTAATCCACATGGCGAGCTTGTCCTTGTCGACGCAGGAGAAACGGTGGATGGTCACGTCGGACTGGGAGCCGTCGGGGCTCGTGCCGTAGGCGAGGCCCATGGTGATGTAGGGGCCGCCGTCGACGGGCGTGTTGGTAGGAGCGGGAACGATCTTGCGCAGGTCAAAGCCCTCGTCGGTCGCCTTGTACACGACCTCTTGGCAGTCGACGTGCGCACCCTCGGCGATCTGCTCGGGCGCGATCAGGTTCTCGAAGCGCTTACCGATCTCGAGGCCCAGGTGCTCCTCATCCAGGTCGAGCAGGGCGGCAACGCGCTTGCGGCTGGCAAGCATGCCGATGCAGACCTTGGCGTCGTCAAAGCCCTTGACGTTGTTGAAGACCATCGCCGGACCCTCTTTGGTCGGACGCATAACGGTGCCGCCGGCACCGACGTGGCGATAGACGCCCGAAACCTCGGCATCGGGATCGACCTGGGTGTCGGTCTCGAGCAGCTGGCCCGGCATCTTGCGCAAAAAGTCGAGTGCGGAGCGCAGGTCGTGGATCTGGGAAGCATCGGTAGTGGACATAGCGTGCTCCTTTCGGGAGAGTGCCCGGCGGCGAGGATGCCGCCGGGCTGGGTAACGTAGTGGGGCCGCGGCGCTCATAGATGGGACGCTCGGCCACTCGCAGTTCGAGCACTCGGCTGCTTACAGCCCAAGCGCTCGACCGCTTACATCAGGCCAAAGAGGTGGAACCAGGCGGCCTCGACCAGCACGACGATAAAGACGACCGCAGTGAGGGGAATGCCCATGCGCATAGCCTCTTTGGAGGTGTAGCCGCCGGCGTCCTTGCCCTCGCCGATAAGGATCGGCAGGTTGTGGAACGGCAGGATGTAGTGGATGTTGATGGACGTGAAGACGATGAGCGCCACGGCGAGCGGGCTCACGCTGGAGCCGGCCGCGAAGCTGATGAACGCCGGCACGCACACGCCGAGCACGGCCATGACCGAGCCCATGAACATGTGGATGATCATGGAGAGCGCGGCGACAAGCAGGGCGAACAGGAAGATGTTCTCGGGCACGGAGCTGGGAAGCACGACATCGGCGATCCAGGCGTTCATGCCGGTGGCACCGCCCACGGAACCCACGGCCATGGCGGCCGTCAGGAACATGAGGGACTTGATGTCGACAGCGTTCCAGCTGGCGGGGGTAAGGACCTCGCCGATGATGGGCATGGCGAGCGCGACACCGATGGCAAGTGTCACCCAGCCGATGTAATCGCCCGAGACGGTGAGCCACAGCGCGATGGCGATGACAAGCCACACGATGGTGCGGATCTCCTTGACGGAGAGCTTACCGAGCGCGGCCTGCTTGGCCACGATCCGCTCGCGATCGTAGACGAGCTCCTTGCTGGGCTTAAAGAGGAAGAGGCCCAAGAACAGGGTACACAGCAGCGCAACCAGCATGGGCACGCTCATGTACAGGAACCAGTCGATAAAGGACGGGCTCATGCCGCCGGCCTCGGCGCTGTACTGCGCAACAAGCGGGTTGAGCGTGGAGTCGCCCGTCAGGAAGAACATGGAACCCGGGGCGGCAGCGGCAAACACGAGGAATCCGAGCTTGCCGCGGTCATCGTCACCGTAGCCGGCGGACTCGGCGATGACCGAGACGACGGCGAGGATGAGGAAGGCGCGGGGGAACGGATGCGGGATCAGCAGCGACAGCACAAAGGTGAGCGCGAAGATTGAGATGATGAGCGACTTGGCATCGCGCACGAACTTGAGCATAAACGCATAGGCGATGCGCTCGCCCAGGCCCGACTCCTTGACCGCGCTGGCGATGAGGTAGGCGCCGATGACGAGCCACATGGTGGCTTTGGTCCACGAGCTAAACGTGGAGGCGACCGTCGCCGAGATGCTCGCGGCACCCGTGTCGTCCACGCACACCTTGAACAGAACGAGCAGCGCGCAATAGAGCAGGCCCACAAAGCCCGGCTGTGCCACGCCACACGCCCAGAACACCACCGTGGCGAGCGTCAACGCCAGACAGGTCTGACCGCCGACCGTAAGCTCGACCGTCGAGCTCAGCTCCGCCAAAGGAAGAAACTTCACCAGCAAAAAGACAACGATACCCAGCACAAAGCCAATTTCGCGCTTGGTGATCTTAAACGCCTTCTTTTCCGCTTCCATCTCCCCACCTTTCTTGTTGGGGGCGCTCCGGATTCGCGGCCACGTTGCCACTTAAAAAGGGGCGCCCGTTATCGGACACCCCTTACGTTGCGCTGTGTTGTTGCAATACAGTCAAGCGGGATTTTTTGGATGAGAAGCGATCCCCTGGACAAAAAACCATCACATCATTCGACGCTTTTCCTCGTTTTCGAGATTTTCATCGAATGTTGTGACGGTTTGGATATGGCAAAGGGACTGTACCTTTGTTACATAGCGAGGGCCGTACGGATGGATGGGTCGCTGAGGGCCTCGCGAAGCCAGGGGGCCAGCTGCTCGGGGCGACCCTGCAGGTAGCCGTCGAGCTCGGACGGGGCCACGCGGCGCACCTCCGAGATCTCCTCTTGGTTGATGCATAGCTCGCCCGGCTCAACATGGGCTGCGAACGCCTCGCACCATTCGCACTCGCAGCGGCCGTCGCCGTGGTCCTCACGGTACACCACGTGTCCGAGGTGCTTGAGCTGATCGGGCTCGCGCGTGATGCCAAGCTCTTCGTTGATGCGACGTGCCGTGGCGGCCGCGACGTCTTCCCCGGGGAGCGGATGGCCGGCACAGCCATCGGCCAGCACCCCGCCCCACAGGCGTTTGAGCGGACTGCGACGACAGAGCAGCAGGCGCGCGTCTTCGCCCTGGCCCTCGACCAGAAGCGTCAGAAATGCCTGATGCAGGATTCCCTCGCCGGTATGGGCCTCGATGCGGTCGACGGGGCCAAGCGCCTCGCCGGTCGCGGCATCGACCGCCACGACCTCGGCGCCTGCGCCGCCCTCATCCCAGCCGGCGCGCAGAATGCGGGCTGCGGCCTCCTCGAGCGCGGCGATGAGTTCCTTGGTGGTATCGAGCATGCGCCGCAAGTCGTCCGCGGTCGCGTTCTCCACATGAAAACCCGTGCTTGCAACTACCGGCACGCCAAAGCGCGTGGCCAGCGCCGCCGCAATATCGTGCGCCGGGATCTCGTCTCGATGGCACGGAACGGCCAGGATGCTCACCGTCGCCGTACGGCCGGGCTCGGGGCGAGGAATGGCCTGCGCCGTGGCGCCCAGGTGCGCAAACTCCGGCGAGCAGGCGTACACCGCCATGCCTCGCGGCGTCACCGTCAACTGGGCCTCGAGCGCAAACTTGCCCTCGCCCACTACAACCTTTGTCGTGTGCATACCCATGGGATCTCCTGTCGCCCGCAATGTACCTGAGACCATCTTCGCCTGTATTGCGACTATACAGGCAAGCGCAGCCTGCGACAAAGGAGGCAGGCACCTGACACATTCTGTTAGAGTTGCAGGGATTGAATCCCGCTTATTCATGCGACATTGGAGTGACAACCTTGACCGCCGCAACCACGCCTAAAAGTAAGTCAACCGCCGCCGCGCTCTCCCCCGCGCGCACCAGGCTCTGCCTGGCGCTGCTCGTGCTGCTGGGATTCTCGCTCGGCTGCTCCGAGTTCGTGGTCATCGGCATCGAAAGTGACTTGGCGACGGAACTCGGCATATCGCTTGCCGCTGCGGGCCAGCTCGTCAGCGTTTTTGCACTGGTCTACGCCATCGCGACGCCGGTGCTTGCGCTCAGCACGGGGCGCTTCCGTCGTTACCAGCTGCTCGTGTGCTACAGCATTATCTTTGTGCTCGGCAATCTGGTCATGGCGTTGGCGCCCAACTTCCAGGTGCTCTTTATCTCGCGCATTGTCCTGGGATCCGTCTCGGGCGCGCTGCTCGCCGTGGGCGTGACGTACATCCCCGAGCTGCTGTCCCCGCAGCAAACTTCGCTTGCCATCTCGGTCGTGTACGGCGCGTTTTCCGTGGCGATGGTCTTTGTCACTTCGATCGGCAAGTTTGTGGCCGACACGCTCGATTGGCACGTGGCCATGTACGGTACGCTGACCTTTGCCGTTTTGATCTGCGGAGCGCTCGTGGCGTTTATGCCGCGCGCCGGACAGACCGACGAACCCGCTACCTTCCGCGAGCAGGCGGGTCTGCTACGCGAACCGAGCATCATCACCGGCATGCTTATCTTTTTGTTTGGCGTGGGTTCGGTCTATGTATTCTACGGCTACGTTACGCCTTATCTTGAGCAGGTGCTGGGTATGGGCACTGTTCAGGCGAGCACCACGCTTATGGCCTACGGCGTGTTCTGCCTGATCTCGAACATCCTGGGCGGATGGATCGACGCACGTTTTGGCATGAAGGCACTGCTTGTGACGTTTGTGCTGCAAGCTGCGGCGTTACTCGGGCTGTTTGCCGTGGGCGACACCATGCCGCTCGCGCTGGTCTTTGTCTTTAGCCTAGCGCTGCTCATGTACCTGTTCTCGGTGTCATGCATCACGCACTTTATGGACGTGGCGCGCAGCCGCCATCCCAAATCGATGGTACTCGCGAGCTCGGTAGAACCCATGGCGTTTAACGTCGGCATTTCGTTTGGCACCGCAGTGGGCGGCGCCGTGGTGAGCAGCGTTGGCATTGCCTACGTTGGCGCGGTTGGTGCCGCGTTCTCGCTTGTGGCCTGGGCGCTTACGCTGGTGACGATTAAGTTGGCTCGCTGGGAGCGCAAGCGGGCGAGAGCGTAAGCGCAGATGCGATACTCGAGCTCGATGATGGCGATCGAAAGGAAACCGCATATGCAACGCGTACTGTTTATCTGTCATGGGAATATCTGCCGCTCGACGATGGCTGAGTCGGTGTTTACCGAGCTCGTGCGCCGCGCTGGGCGCGAGGCGGAGTTTGTCATCGATTCCGCAGCGACCTCAACTGAGGAGATCGGCAACCCGCCGCATCATGGCACGGTCGCCAAGCTGCGCGAAGTCGGGATTCCCGTCGTTGCGCACCGTGCCCGCCAGGTGCGTCGAGCAGAGTATGGCAACTGGGACCACATTGTCTATATGGATGCTGAGAACGCGCGTGGCCTGCGTCGCATCTTTGGCGACGACCCCGACGGCAAGATTACGCGCTTGCTCGATTGGACCGGGCGCCCCGGCGACGTGGCCGATCCCTGGTACACCGGCAATTTCGATGCCACCTACCGCGACGTGCTCGCCGGTTGCGCCGCTATGCTCGAGCAGCTGTAGGAAAGCGAGGTCGCAGGCCACGCCTTCGGCGCGAAACGAGCGTGGATAATCTCCCGCATGAAATGAGCGTGGATTTTCTCCCACTTTGAGCATTCAAGTGCGCTCTAAACGGGAGAAAATCCACGCTCACCTATTCGTCGACGATCTCGGCAAGCCAGACGTTCAGAGTATCGACCTCGGGGCAGCAGAACTTTGCCGTGCCGGGCTCGTTGCCAGGCACGGTTCCGCCATAGCGCAGGATATCGATATAGGGAAAGCCCACATGGCAGGCCATGGCGCACATCTTGCCGCGATCGCGGTCAAAGTCAAAAACGTCGCCCGGCTTGTGACCGTGGTGGCAGCGGCACGTCCCCAGCTGGTCCACGCAGCTCACGCGGATACGCGGCCGCTTGCCACGCGGCGCGCCGAGCGGCCTGTTCTCGCCCGCAGGCTTGACGCCGCCCTCGCCAATGTTACTCATGGTCGATCACGTCCAGGCAGGCCTCGATGGGAAGGCCGGCCGACTTGTCCTCTTGGTCGGCATTGCGTTCGATAAGCTCAGCCACCACACGCATGGCATCGAACGTCGCGCGCTGCAGACTCCAGCCTGCCATAACGCGGCCGACGAGCACCGCCGAGAACGTGTCGCCCGTGCCCGGGAAATAGACCGGAATGAGCTCAAAGGGAATCGTAAAGTACTCCCCCGCCACATGGTCGTAACCGATAACCGCGTTCGTGCCATTGACTACGGCGCTCGTAATGACCACCGACTTGGCACCCAGCTCACGCACGGCGTTCACAAGAACGCGAGCCTCGTCGGGCGTGATTTGCTCTGCAATAGGCGTATCGGTGAGCAGACAGGCCTCAGTGTAATTGGGAACCGCGTAATCGGCGCACTCGAGCAGGTGCCTCATGAGACCGATCGTGGACTCGGGCACACCGGCATAGAGCTTGCCGTTGTCGCCCATGATGGGATCGACGAACACCTTGGTGCCCTTTTGCGCACGGCGGTGGCAAAAGTCCGAGATGATGCGCGTCTCTTCCTCGGTCACGATAAAGCCGGTCGAGATGGCGTCGAACTCAAAGCCGAGCTCCTCCCAGATAGCGAGGCTTTGACGCACGTACTCGGTGGTGTCGTGGATGTAGAACTTGGGGTAGTTGAGCGTGTCAGAAACGAGCGCCGTCGGCAGGTTGTGGATACGGTAGCCCATGTGCGACAGCACCGGCAGCATGGCGGAAAGCGCGACCTTGCCGTAACCGCACATATCGTTAACCAGCAGCAGCTGAGTATTCTTCATGAGGGTCTCCCTTGTTTCGGGCGCGGCGCGGCAGCGCCACAGTGCGACTAAGTGTAGCGCAGGGGACGTTGTGAACGGGCGCTGGCACCGCAGAGGACGAATTGTTGCGGAAAGGTTACGGGAAGGAGGAAGTTGGTCGTTGGGGACGTTCTTAAATGACTAGTCGACACAAGGAGTGTCCCCAAATGCCGGCACATAAGGAACGTCCCTAAGTGCCGCTCGAACATAATAAGTTTGGTACCTTGACATTTATTTACCGTGCTCCTAAATTGGTTAGGCACAAAACAATTCAACTACCTAACTAAAGAAAGGAGCGAAGCTTAGATATGTGTGTTGAACCACTCGTCCTTCCGCATGAGCCCGGCGGTGACCCGTCGCAACCGGTAGACATACCCGAAGCGGTCAGCGCCGAAGACAAACTCGCCAAGCGCATCCTGAGCGGCCTGGGCTTTTGCGGCCATTACATGCATTTTCATGGCGGAGGCGTGTCCGGCAAGGCGCCCATCATCTGCCTGCTGGCCAAGCAACCCGGCGGCGAGATGTCGCAGCAGGAACTCGGCATGCACTTTGACCTCAAGCCGGGGTCGCTTTCCGAGATCCTGTCCAAGCTCGAGCTCAACGGCCTCATCGAGCGCAGCCGTAACCCCAAGGATCGACGGCAGCTCACCATTCGCCTGACCGAAACCGGCCGGGAAAACGCCCGCATCGACCAGGCGGCCCGCATTCGCTTTAGAGAGCAAGCCTTTAGTGCCCTCACCCACGACGAGCGCGAGCAGCTCGCCGAAATGCTCGAGAAAATCCGTGTAACCTGGGAGGAACTGGATGATTAAAACCCTCATGGGAAGCATCCGCGACTATATGAAAGTCACCGTTGCTACGCCATTGCTCGTGCTTGGCGAGGTGCTCTGCGAGATGCTGATTCCATTTATCACCGCCAACCTGATCGATGCCATCAAAGACGGCGCCACCGTGGCCGAGATGCTTCCCACCGCGGGCTTTTTGGTGCTCATCGCGCTGACATCGCTTGCTTTTGGCGCCGCTGCCGGCGTCACCTGCAGCCATGCGAGCTGCGGCTTCGCTAAGAACCTGCGTCACGACCTGTTCTACAAGATCCAGACGTTCAGCTTTGCCAACATCGATGAGTTCTCGAGCTCCTCGCTCGTCACGCGCCTGACCACCGATATCAACAACGTGCAGCAGGCCTTTATGATGATTATCCGTATCGCCGTGCGCGCGCCGCTGGTATTGATCTTCGCCTTTACCATGGCGTTTATCATGGGCGGCAGCGTCGCCATGGTCTACCTGGCCATCATTCCGCTACTGGGCTTTGGACTGTTCTTTATCATCTTTAAGGTGCGCCCCATCTTCTCGCGCGTGTTCCACAAGTACGACGCCCTTAACGAGTCCGTCGAGGAAAACGTCACCGGCATGCGCGTGGTCAAGAGCTATGTGCGCGAAGACTTTGAGAAGGAGAAGTTCGCGACCGCCGCACGCGACGTCCAGATGGACTTCACCCGCGCCGAGAAGCTGCTCGCCTTTAACAACCCCATGATGAACATCTGCGTCAACGGCGCGTTTGTCGTCATCATCTACCTGGGCTCCAAGCTCATCATCACGAGCCAGGGCACGCTGTTCGACGTGGGCCAGCTCTCCTCGATCTTTACCTACGGTTTTCAGATCCTCATGAGCCTGATGCAGCTGTCGATGATCTTTGTCATGGTGACCATGGCCGACGAATCGGCGCACCGCATTACCGAGGTGCTGGCCGCCGAGCCCACGATCGCCGATCCCGCCGAGCCCGTGCTCGAGGTTGCCGACGGCTCCATCGACTTTGACCACGTGAGCTTTAAGTATTCCGCGCATGCGAAGCGCCAGGCGCTCGACGATATCGACCTGCACATTAAGAGCGGCGAGACCATCGGCATCATCGGCGGCACCGGCTCGGCCAAGTCCACGCTCGTTAACCTCATCGCCCGCCTGTACGACGCCACCGAAGGCACCGTGCGCGTGGGCGGCATGGACGTGCGCGACTACGACCTGGACGCACTGCGTCACCAAGTGGCCATGGTGCTACAGAAAAACGTGCTGTTTAGCGGCACCATCGCCGAGAACCTGCGCTGGGGCGACCCGAACGCCACCGACGAGGAAGTCCGCGAGGCGGCACATCTGGCCTGCGCCGATGAGTTTGTCGACGGCTTCCCCAAGGGTTACGACACCTGGATCGAGCAGGGCGGCTCCAATGTCTCGGGCGGTCAGAAGCAGCGCCTGTGCATTGCGCGTGCCCTGCTGCGTCGCCCCAAGATCTTGATCCTGGACGACTCCACTAGCGCCGTCGACACCAAGACCGACGCCAAGATTCGCGCAGGGTTGGCAAGCTATCTGCCCAACACGACCAAGCTCATCATCGCCCAGCGCATTAGCTCCGTACAGGATGCAGACCGCATCATCGTCATGGAGGGCGGCCGCATCGCGCAGATCGGCAACCATGACGAGCTGCTTAAGACGAGCGAGATCTACCGCGAGACCTTTACCTCGCAAAACAAGATGTCTGCCGAAGGTACGCAAGACGCCGACGACGTCTCTGGCGACGCGAACACGGCGGCAGACAACACCGACATGACCGCAACGCAAGCTCAGACCCAGGAAGGAGGCGAGGCCCATGAGTAAGGCAACGACCGCCGAGCGCGCGCTCAACCGCAAGGGCGGCACCATGTCGCGCCTCATCAAGACGCTCTTTGGCTTCTATCCCGTGCTTTTGCCCCTCGTCGTCGCCGGCGTGGTGCTCTGCGCCATCATCAACTCCATCGGCGCGACCTTCCTGCAGAGCGCCCTGCAAATTATTGGCGAATCGTGGCAGTCGGGCGATTGGGAAGCCGCGCAGCCCAAGATCGCACAGCTCGTGACCACCCTCGCCTGCATCTACGGCGTCGGCGTCCTGTCCTCGCTCTTCTGGAACCGCGCCATGGCTATCGTCACGCAGGGCTCGCTGGAGAAGCTGCGCGAGAAGATGTTCAACCGCATGCAGGACCTGCCGATCCGCTACTTCGACACGCACCAGCGCGGCGATATCATGAGCCACTACACCAACGACATCGACACGCTGCGTCAGATGATCAGCCAGTCGCTGCCCAACCTGCTCATGACGATCATCATCATCGTCACGGTGTTCTTTATCATGCTGTACTACAGCGTGTGGATGTGCCTGGTCATCATCGCCGGCGTCGCCTTTATGACCTTTATGACCAAGCTGCTCGGCTCCAACTCCGCGCGCTTCTTCATTGCGCAGCAGACCGAGCTCGGCGTGGTCGAGGGCCATATCGAGGAGGTCATGAACGGCCAGAAGGTCGTCAAGGCGTTCTGCCACGAGTCTGCCGCCGAGGCCGATTTTGACGAGCGCAACGAAAAGCTCTTCGAGGTCTCCCAGAAGGCCAACATGTACGCCAACATCCTCATGCCCATCCTTATGAACCTGGGCAACCTGCTCTACGTGCTGGTCGCACTGGCGGGCGGCATTTTCCTGGCGCTGGGCGTGCCCAACCTGAGCATCTCGGGCATGGCGCTGTCCATCGCCGTCGTGGTGCCGTTCCTCAACATGACTAAGCAGTTCTGCGGACAGATCGGCCAGATCTCACAGCAGATCAACGCCGTGGTCATGGGCCTCGCCGGCGCCGACCGCATCTTTGAGCTCATCGACGAGAAGCCCGAGGCCGACGAAGGCTACGTGACGCTCGTCAACGCACAGGTGAACCCCGAGACTTGGGAGTTCGAGGAGGCTGACCACCACACCGGCATGTGGGCGTGGAAACATCCGCACCGCGCAACCGGCGAGATCGAGTACGTCCCGCTGCGCGGCGACTTGGTCATGGACAACGTCGACTTTGGCTACACCCCCGACCACGAGGTCCTGCACGGCGTGTCCGTGTTTGCCAAGCCGGGTCAGAAGGTCGCGTTTGTCGGCGCCACCGGTGCCGGTAAGACGACCATCACCAACCTCATCAACCGCTTCTATGACATCGCCGACGGCAAGATTCGCTACGACGGCATCAACGTCAATAAGATCCGCAAGGCCGATCTGCGCCGCTCGCTGGGCGTCGTGCTGCAGGACGTGAACCTGTTCACCGGCACCGTGATGGACAACATCCGCTACGGCAACCTGGATGCGACCGACGAGGAGTGCATCGCGGCGGCCAAGCTCGCGGGCGCAGACGACTTTATCACCCGCCTGCCCGACGGCTACGACACGATGCTCACCGGCAACGGCGCACAGCTGTCGCAGGGCCAGCGCCAGCTGATCTCGATCGCCCGCGCCGCCGTCGCCGATCCGCCGGCGATGATTCTAGACGAGGCCACGAGCTCCATCGACACCCGCACCGAGGCCATCGTGCAGGCGGGCATGGATAAGCTCATGGAGGGCCGCACGACGTTTGTCATCGCACACCGCCTGTCCACCGTGCGCAACTCCGACGCGATCATCTGTCTGGACCACGGCCGTATCATCGAGCGCGGCAACCACGACGAGCTGATCGCCAAGCGCGGGTACTACTACCAGCTGTACACGGGTGCGTTTGAGCTGGAGTAGGAACGGTTACTGACGGAGGGTGCCCCGGGGCGTCGGGGTAATTCCTCCGTGCTCAAACATTCTCGCTTCGCTGCGAAACTGCGCGCGGAGGAAATACCCCGCCGCCCCGGGGCACCCTCCTGCGCGCAATCAGCCCGTTGTTTAAAACGGAATAAAGGTTAGTGAGGCCCTGGCCGTTTGGCCAGGGCCTCGTTTTGTTAGTCTTTTTGGGACGGGGCTTTTTGACTACTTTGAGGGTGCGCAGGCAGGGCGGCGAAAGTAGCTAAAAAAGCCCCGTCCCAAAAAGACTACCCGCGCCAAATGAGCTAGTTGAGGAGTTGGGCCATGGCGTTGACGAATTTTTGGACTTGGAGGGTGGGCTCGAGCGGGTAGTGCAAATAGACCGGCACCTCGCGACCGCATAGAAACGGTACGCCCACAAAGGCCGGGTGCACGCCCGACCACGCTCCGCAGGTGAGCACCGCATCGCCCTTTTCCTCCGCCTCGTTAAAGAGCGCAAAGTCGAAGCTATCCACGTCGATCACGTCCACGCCGCCGTCGGCCAACAGGTCGATGCGCAGGCTGTCCATAGCGTCGTTGCCGTGACGGAGCACGCGCAGGCGCATGCCCTCCAGGTCGGCAACCGTGATGCGCGTCTTGCGCGCAAGCGGGCTCGTGCGCGGCACATCAATATAAAACGGTACGTTGACGATAAGGAGCTTTTGGCAGGCGTCGCCCCAGCGCGGGGTCGAAAAACTCGACTGCACTACATCCACTTCGCGACCAAGACTGCGCATGACGGTCTCGCGCTCATCGTAGAGGTCACTCACCGGCACAATCTCAAAGCGCAGCGACGGCTCCAGCTCGTGCACACTCGGCCACATCGACAGCGTTTGGCGCCCCGGGCACATCATCGACACGCCCAGACGCACGGCGCCGCCATCGCCCGCTGCGCGTCGGGCACGGCGCAACGCATCCTCGGACTGACGCATGATCGAGCGCGCATCGTCTACCAGCAGCGCACCCGCCGGCGTCACCTTAACGCCCGAATGCGAGCGCTCGAACAACGTGATGCCAAACTCGGCCTCGAACCCCGACACCTGTTTGACGAGAGCCGGGGTCGACACACGTAGTTTTGCCGCCGCGCGCGAGAAGCTTCCCAGCTCCGCGGCGGCCGATATGGCCTCAAGTCGTCGATCGTACACGTCAATCTCCCGTTTTCGCGCCCGTGGCCACATGGTGCCACAGGAGGTTGTTTTCGCAGGTCATGCGCTCAATTGAGAATAAACTGCATCGCACAGTGTAAACCTATGGTTAACGCCATTCTAACAAATATGCAATTCACCTGCGCAAATGCAAAGCATACGATAACCAGCGAAAACCACGTGGGTCGATTAATGGGAGCGACCCACCGGGAGGCACAAGAAGGGAAGTTCCTATGAGCAATTGGCTTAAGCTCGAGGGCGATGTCTGCGCCGTGACCGGCGCGCTCGGCGGTATGGGCGTCGAGATTTGCCGCGAGTTCGCCCGCAACGGCGCCAACGTCGTCTTGCTCGACCTAGACGAGGAGAAGGTCAAGGCAGCAGCCGCCGACCTCGCCGCCGAGTTTGGTATCCACGCCGAGGGCTACAAGATGAACGCCACCGACGAGGCCGAGGTTCAGGCTGCCGTCGACGCCACCATCGCCAACTTCGGCCGCGTCGACGTTCTCGTCAACACCGCCGGCATCCTGCGCTTCGCCGCCATGGAGGACCTGCCGCTAAGCGACTGGGAGCAGGTGCTCAACGTCAACCTCACCGGCTACTTCATCACCTCGCAGCGCTTTGGTCGCGAGATGATCAAGGCCGGCCAGGGCCGCCTGGTGCACATCTCGACCGTTGCCAGCCACTCCCCCGAGACGTTCTCGGGCGTGTACAGCTCCACCAAGGCGGGCGTCAACATGATGTCCAAGATGCTCGCCGCCGAGTGGGGCCCCTACGGCGTCCGCTCCAACTGCGTCGAGCCCTGCTTTGTCAAGACACCCATGTCGGCAAGCTTTTACGCCGATCCCGAGGTCGAGAAGAGCCGCAGCCGCCTCATCGCCACGCGCCGCATCGGCGAGGTCAGCGATATCGCCAACGCCGTCATGTTCCTGGCGTCCAAGCGCTCGGACTTTACCACCGGCGACGCCATCAAGGTCGACGGCGGCTTCTCCAACATGATGGGCGACCTCACCGCCAAGCCCGGCGGCCGCCGCGCCTTTGCCGACAATTACCTCAAGAACAAGGGTGTCGAGCTTTGGTCCGATGAGTCCGGCGTCGCCAAGCCGACCGACCAGTAAACCAACCCGGTAGAAAGGGGCGCGGGGCAAGCACCTCAGCGGCGTTTGCCCCTCCCCTCCCCCCGCATCGATTAGAAAGAGTCCCATGGCTTCCACCAACTCCAACAAGGGTCGCGCCGTCGTGCTTTCCGCCGCGTGCGTCACCATGTTCTTCATCAGCTCCATCGCGCTGTACTCCGTCGTGTCCAAGAACCTGCTCGCCGTCTACCCCGAGTGGTCCAGCGCCCTTACCTGGGCCTTCCCGGTCTTTCAGACCATCATGGCCGTGACGGGCATCTTCGCCGGCCGCATCTCCGATAAGATCGGCCCGCGCAACGTCGTGATCGCTGCCGCCGTGTGCTACGGCGTGGGCTGGTTCATGTCCGGCACCGTCACCGAGCCGTGGCAGTTCTACCTGTGGTTCTCGCTCGTCGCCGCCATCGGCAACGGCCTGGGCTACAACCCCGCGCTCACCACCGGCCAAAAGTGGTTCATCGACAAAAAGGGCCTCGCCTCCGGCATCACCCTGGCCGCTTCGACCGCCGGCCCCGCCGTGCTGTCCCCGGTGCTCGCCTCGCTGCTCATCCCGAGCCTGGGCATCTTTGGCGCCCTTAAGGCACTCGGCGTCATCTTCTTTGTGACGATCGCCGCCTCCGCCCTGTTCCTGAAGGCCCCCGAGGCCGGCTGGCTGCCCGAGGGCTTCGAGGCCCCCAAGGGCGGCGCGCACGCCGGCACTTTCGGCGACCTCACCCCGGGCGAGATGGTCAAAACCCCGCGCTTCTGGGTCCTCATCGCCACCTTCGCCTTCGCCGCCACCGCGGGCACCCTGCTCGTGGGCAAGGTTGCCTCCATCGCCGCTGTCCAGCTCTTCGCCGACCCCACGAGCGCCGCGGCCGTCGCCCTCGGCGGTGTGGTCGTCTCCGTCAACACCTGCGCCAACCTGGTTGGCCGTCTGTCCTTTGGCCAGATCATCGACAAGCTCGGCGCCTATAAGTCGCTGCTCATCAGCCTTGTCGTGACCATCATCGCGCTCGTCATCATGTCGATGAGCTTTACGCAGAGCATGTTCTTTGTGGCGCTCGCCCTGCTCGGCTTTAGCTTTGGCGCTCTGCTCGTCATCTACCCGCCGCTCACCGGTGGCGCCTTTGGCACCAGCAACATCGGCGTCAACTACGGCATCATGTTTTTGGGCTACGCCGCTTCCACCTGGATCAGCCAGCCCATCACCGCCGTGCTGTATCACGCCGAGGCCGGCAGCGCCGCCTACCAGCAGTCCTTCTACGGCGCCATTGTGATTGCCGCCATCGCCGTCGTGCTCACCGTCTACATGATGGTCTCCGACAGCAAGAAGAAGTCCGCCTAGTTTTACCGATGCGACAAAGGGACAGTCCCTTTGTCGCATTCCACCGGTCACCAGTATTAAGGAGTCGAAATGTCTGAGCTCAACCCCGTCCGCATTGCCGTTATCGGCGCCGGCGCCATGGGCCGCAACCACATCCGCTTTGTCACCGAGGAGCCCGAGGCCGAG
This sequence comes from Collinsella aerofaciens, assembly GCF_039758965.1. Taxonomy (GTDB): domain Bacteria; phylum Actinomycetota; class Coriobacteriia; order Coriobacteriales; family Coriobacteriaceae; genus Collinsella; species Collinsella aerofaciens_BR. The sequence continues at coordinate 45,852 of NZ_JBDMSL010000004.1, forward strand.
CTCGTCGCCATCGCCGACGCCTTTGAGGGCGCCCGTGCCACGGCCGAGGCCGCCGGCGTGCCGTTTTACACCGATCCCGCCCAGATGATGGACGAGGTCAAGCCCGAGGCCGTCATCATCGCCACCCCCAACGACCTGCATCTGGGCGTTGCCCGCGAGGCCGTGAAGCGCAACATCGTGCCGCTGGTCGAAAAGCCGATCTCCAACGACCTCGAGGATGCCCAGGCTTTCGCCGCCGAGGCCGAGACCGCCGGCGTGCCCGTGCTCGTGGGTCAGCACCGTCGCCACAACCCCTTCGTCAACAAGGCCAAGGAGATCATCGAGTCCGGCGAGCTGGGCAAGCTCACCGTGTCGAGCTTCCACTACATGATCTATAAGAATGACGAGTACTTCGATGTCGAGTGGCGCCGCAAGAAGGGTGCCGGCCCGATTCTGGTCAACCTGGTTCACGACGTGGACCTGCTCCGCTACCTGCTGGGCGAGCCCGTCGCCGTCCAGGGCATGCAGTCCAGCGCCGCCCGCGGTTTTGAGACCGAGGACTCCGCCGTGGTCAACGTCCGTTTTGCCGATGGCGCGCTTGCGAGCATGACCATCTCCGACGCCACCGCCAGCCCCTGGAACTGGGAAGCCACCGCTCGCGAGGACCCGCAGTACCGCCCCTTCGACGCCGATGCCTACTTTATTGGCGGTACCTTGGGCGCTCTGTCGCTGCCCCGCCTGCACCAGTTCTCCTACGACGGCGCCTCCAACTGGCACAAGCCGCTGCAGATGGAGATCCCGGCCGTCGACCCGGCGCTTCCCCACAAGATGCAGCTCAAGCACTTTGTGAAGGTCGTCCGCCGCGAGGTCGAGCCCGTCGTAACCCCCGCCGACAACGTCAAGACGCTCACGCTTCTCAACGCCATCAAGGAGGCCGCCGAGACCGGCCAGCTCGTCGAGCTGTAGCACCTTAGGACAGGCCGCGGCAGAAACCCCATGCCGGGCCCCTGCCCCTCGGTCCGCCACAAATAAACCCCTCTTCTTTGCCCTGCGAGCAGCCTCCTGCCCGCGGGGCATTTTGCTACGTTGCCAATGATTTTTCTGGGACGGGGGACTTTTTGCACCTTAGCTTGATTCGTTCGCCACGAAATGTGCCTATCTACTACGTTTAACCGATCACCCTCAACCATACCGAATTTCGCGAAATAAAAAACCGCAGGTAAACGGCTTGCGTATTTTCGGAAAACCGGGGGATGGTCGATCCATACGGGTTAAACGTAGTAGATAGGCCGCTTTCGTGGCTCCGCACCAAAACAGTCTTTTTTGGGCGAAGTGACGGGTGGTATCCTTGGTAGCCCTGTGCTGCAAACGCACCTTAAACGCAAGGAGTCCCATGGATCTTATCGCCCAGCTCGCCCGCGAGCTCAACCTTAAGGCCGCCAACGTCGAGGCGGCCGTCAAGCTCATCGACGAGGGCAACACCATCCCCTTTATCTCGCGCTACCGCAAGGAAGCAACGGGCGGCATGGACGACGTCGCCCTGCGCGCCCTCGACGAGCGCCTGTCCTACCTGCGCAATCTTGAGCAGCGCAAGGAGGACGTCATCCTGCTCATCGACGCCCAGGGCAAGCTCACGCCCGAACTCGAGCAGCAGATTCGCGAGGCCACACAGCTCCAGCGTGTCGAGGACCTCTACAAGCCCTACCGCAAAAAGCGCATAACCCGCGCGCAGAAGGCCCGCGAGGCCGGCCTGGAGCCGCTCGCCAACATGATCATCATGCAGGCCTCGGCCAAAGGCAGCGCGCTCGACGCCGCCGCGGCATACATCAACGAGGAGGCCGGCTTCGACACGCCCGAGAAGGCGCTTGCCGGCGCGGCCGACATCGTGGCCGAGACGGTGGCCGAAGATCCCGAGAACGTCGCCGACCTGCGCGCCTTTACGCAAAACACCGCCGACATCGTCGTCGAGGCCACCGACCCCGCCGAAAAGACTCCCTACGAGCCGTACTACAGCTATGATGAGCCGCTGCGCCGTATACCCAACCACCGCGTGCTGGCGATCGACCGCGGTGAGCGCGAGGGCAAGCTCCGCGTGCGCGTGAACGTCGATGGCGCTGCCGCCACGGCACGCCTCGGCAGCCGCTGGCCCCGTCGCCAGGGCGTGTTTGCTCCCATCTTCGATGCCGCCATCGCTGACGGTTACAAGCGCCTCATGGCCCCCTCGCTGGAGCGCGAGGCCCGCGCCAAACTCACCGTTCGCGCCCAGACCGAGGCCATCAACGTCTTTGCCAAGAATCTCGAAGGCCTGCTCTCGGCACGCCCCGTCCGCGGCGCCCGTGTGCTCGCGCTCGATCCGGGCTACCGCACCGGCTGCAAGGTCGCCGTCATGGACGAGACCGGCAAGCTACTCGACCACGGCGTGGTCTACCCCACCAAGCCGCGCCACGACGTCGCCGGCACCAAGCGCGAACTCGCCCGCCTCGTCAAAAAGGACGGCGTCAACACCATCGTCATCGGCAACGGCACCGCCAGCCGCGAGACCGAGGAAGTCGTCTCGGAGTTCATTGCCGAGCAGGCGCCCAACCTTCGCTACACCATCGTTAACGAGGCTGGCGCGTCGGTGTACTCCGCCTCCGAGCTCGCCAGCCAGGAGTATCCCGACCTGGACGTCACCGTGCGTGGCGCCATGAGCCTGGGCCGCCGCCTGCAGGACCCGTTGGCAGAGCTCGTCAAGATTCCGCCCCAGTCCATCGGCGTGGGCCAGTACCAGCACGACCTTGACCAGGCCGAGCTTTCACGCACCCTGGGCCACGTGGTGGAGGACGTCGTCAACCGCGTGGGCGTCGACGTGAACACCGCGAGCGCGAGCCTGTTGGGATACGTTTCGGGCATTACGCCGAGCGTAGCCAAGAATATCGTGGCTTTCCGCGAGGAAAACGGCGCCTTTACCGATCGCCGTCAGCTTAAGAAGGTCCCCAAGCTGGGACCCAAGGCATATCTCAACGCCGCGGGCTTCCTGCGCATCAGCGGCGGCAAGAACCCGCTCGACGCGACAAGCGTCCACCCCGAAAGCTACGAGGTGGCCACGGCCGTCCTGGAGCGTGCCGGCGTTGCGGCAAGCGAGCTCAGCCACGGCGGCGTGCCCGACATCGAGCGCCGTCTGGGCAGTATCTCGGCGCTGGCAAGCGACCTGGACTGCGGCACCCTGACGCTCATCGACATTGTCAACGAGCTCAAGAAGCCCGGTCGCGACCCGCGCGACGACGCGCCCGAGGTGGTCTTTAGCCGCTCGGCGCTTTCCATCGACGATCTGGAGCCCGGCATGGAACTCAAGGGCACGGTGCGCAACGTTGTGGACTTTGGCGCGTTCGTCGACGTGGGCGTGCACCAGGACGGCCTCGTACACATCTCCAAGCTCGCCAACCGCTTCGTCAAGCACCCGAGCGACGTGGTGCGCGTCGGTGACACGGTCAAGGTGTGGGTCGAAAAGGTCGATCGCGACCGCAAGAAGATCTCCCTCACCATGGTGCAGGGGAAGTAAACCGCCAAAGCAAGGGTACCCCCTGCAGCAGCGTGCAAAATCGCGAGTATTCTGCAATTTCCGCCGTTCCGAACGCCCCACAGAGACAATAACGTCAAAAACAGCCCCCGTTTTAGCGTCATCAGAGCCAAAACGGGGGCTGTTCCGTGCTTCAACCAGCTGGTAAAAGCCTTTACCTTGCTGAATACTCTCAAATTTGCACGGCGCAGGCGGGGGTACCTTTGTCCACGGCAGGATATGGAAGCCTATCACCAACCTACTGGCAAGCTCGTGCCGGTAGCCCCGGCCTTTCCTTTGCCTAGCGCGACCCTCGCGAAGCGCGTGAGCGATAGGGAAAGGAAAGGCCGGGGCGAACAGCCCGGGGCGTAGTCAGTGTTCGCGTTACGGCAGGATATGGAAGCCGAGCGAGGCGATATCCTTGGCAAAGCCGCGGACGGTGTCGAGCGAGACCTCGTACGGGTCGCGGCCGATGTTCTTGCGCTTGGCCAGGATGCTGTTGGGCACCGTGATAATCTGGCAACCGCAGGCTTCTGCCTGGTAAATGTTGATGAGCTCGCGTGTGGACGCCCACAGGACCTCGCAGTTGGGCTTGGCGGCAGCCTTCTTGACCGACTCCGTCATAAACGGAATGGGATCGACGCCGGTGTCGGCGATGCGACCGGCAAAGAGCGAAATAATGGACGGCGTCTCGGCGTCAACGGCCTCGACCATCTCGTCGACCTGCGTAGGCGTAAAGATGGTAGTGACGTTGACCTTGATGCCGTCGGCGGAAAGCTTGCGGACAAGCTCGGCGGTGGATTCACCCTTGGTGGTCACGCACGGGATCTTAACGTAGACGTTCTCGGCCCAGGTAGCGATCTCGCGGGCCTCGACCCCCATGGTCTCGACGTCGTCGGCAAAGACCTCAAACGAAACGGACACATCGGTGATATGGGTCAGGACCTCTTTGGCAAACGCGCGGTAATCCGTCACGCCGCCCTTCTTCATAAGGGACGGGTTGGTCGTGAAACCCTGAACGTTGCCGTTCTCGTACATGTCGAGCATGCCCTCGAGGTTTGCACCGTCAGCGAACACCTTGATTGCCATCTGCCTGATTCCTTTCGCTTGCACATGGGCGTTAAACTGCTAAACACTTTACCTACGTTTATCAAGGTGTGAGCTGCGGTTTTTTATCTTCTCGGCGAACGGTATAAACGCCTCAGTGTTTGGATTGATAAATCGATTGAGCATGCAAAAGCAAAGAGTCGCAGTTTGAGCAAACGTCAGAAGGCGAGATTCATGAGATGAGGCCGAAATGTTGCATCGCTGTGACGGTGCCATCGTGTGCGACATCGTCGGTCACGTAGTCGGCGACTGCCTTGACCTCGGGCATGGCGTTGCCCATGGCTACAGCCGTCTCGACCGCAGCGAGCATGCCCAGGTCGTTACCCGAATCGCCAAAGCCAAAGGTGCGCGCGTTGCCGGTGCGACCCAGATACTCCAGCGCTCGCGCCACGCCCAAGCCCTTGTCGATGCCTTTGGGGCTCAGCTCGCGATTCTGGCCACCGGTGTTGCACAGCTCAAACTCGCGATCGATAAAGCCATCATCGTTAGCTACGCGAGCCAGGTCGCACGCGTTAATGCACACCTTGCCTACACGCAAGCGGCCATCGACGCGCATCTGATCAACGCCGTGCACCACGCCGGCGCCTAGCAGAAATGACTGTTCGACACCAACTGGCTCAAGTGAATAGGTGGCACCGTTCGTCTCGAACAACGCCTCGCCGCCCACCACAGTAATACGACGCGCGAGCTCCGCGATAACGTCCTCGTCAAAGCAATCCTCGTGCACCACGCGGCCCTCGACCTCGAGCGTGGCGCCTGCCATGGCAACGATACCCGCCGGGTTCAGTGCACGCAAGCCATCGGCAATCAGCCACAAGGGGCGACCCGTGCAGATAAATGCCTGGTGACCTGCATTGCGCAGGCGACCAAATGCATCGACAACAGCCTTCGACGGATGGACCGCATTGAAGTCCTTATCGGTCATATCGTCGGGATCGAACGACGTCAGCGTGCCGTCCACGTCAAAAAAGAGCACAGCGGATTCGGAGCACGCATCAATCATATGGGTTCCTTTCGAGGATAAGGGCAAACGAAGCATCCATCATATAATGGAGCGACGCAACCAGAGAGGTCACCCATGGAATTTTACGCAAGCTGCCCCGAGGGCTTTGAGTCCGCACTCGCCGATGAGCTTAAACGCCTCGGGCTTTCGCATGTTCGCCGGCTGAAGGGCCGCGCTACATTTGAGGGCGAGCTCGAGCAAGGCTACCGCGCCTGTCTGTGGTCGCGCCTGGCGAGCCGCGTGTTCGTGGTACTCGGGCGCTTTGAGGCGCAGGATGCCGATGAACTGTACGACAGCGTTTACGACATCGCCTGGGAGACCGTCATCCGCCCCGGCGCCACCATCGCCATCACCGCCCGCGGCGTGACCGAGCAGCTGCGCAACACGCGCTTCTCGGCCCTGCGCGCCAAGGACGCATTGTGCGACCGCTTGGCCGAAACCACGGGCCGTCGCGCCGATGTCAACGCCACCGATCCCGATGTTCACCTGCTGCTTTCGCTGCGTCAGCGCCGCGCGAGCATCAGCCTGGACCTTTCGGGCGATCCGCTGTTCAAGCGTCTGCCGCCCGCAGCGACCCGCGCCGGCGAGGGTACGCACGTGCTGCGCCCCGACTACGCCGCCCTGGTGCTGGCACAGGTCGGCTGGACCGCACTGTGCGAGCGCGAGTTAACGGCTGACGATTACGAGAATGAAGCCCTTCCCACGCTGATCGATGCCTCGTGCGCCGGCGGCGGTCTGCTGCTGGAGGCCGTGAACATTCTGACCAACCGCGCCCCGGGCGCCGCACGCGAGCGCTGGGGCTTTGAGGGCTGGCAGCTACACGACGCCGCCCTGTGGGAGCAGCTGCTTGCCGAGGCGCGCGAGCGCGAGACGGCAGCGCGCGAGCGCCAGGCGCGCATCGTGGCCGTAGACATCGACCCCGCCGCCCGCAAGACTGCCGAGCGCATGGTCAAGTGCGCCGGCTACAAGCGTTTTGTCGACTTTTGCGCCGCCAAGTCCGCCACCGTGCTGGACCATGCTGGCGCCGTCGCCGGAGCCGCCGTAGTCGCAGACACCACCGAGACACCGCTTTCACTCATGCACGACGCCATGACGCTGGTCGGCGAGCTGCGCCGCGCGCCCGAGCTCGCTTCGGCACCGGTCGCCGCGCTCACCCGCGACGGATTGCTGGCCCGCGCGCTCCACGCCGAGCCCGAACGCTCGATCGCCATCATGCCCAACAACGAGGAGGCAACCGTCGAAGTCTGGCCTTCGCTCGACCACGCCGCCGCAGTGTTTGAGGCTGCGACCAGCGCGGACGCCGTGGACGAAGCTGCCGACACCCCCATGTCCGAACCTACCGCCACGCTCGACTTGGGCGACGGCAAGCCGCTGCCCGTGCTCATCCCGGAGTCCGAGCAGTTCGCCAACCGCCTGCGCAAGAACGCCCGTCTGCGTCGAAAGTGGGCAAAGCGCGAGGGCGTTAGCTGCTACCGCGTCTACGATGCCGACCTGCCCGACTACTCCGCCGCCATTGACCTGTACGAGGGCTGCCCGCAGACGCCGGGCCGCTGGCTCGTCATCGCCGAATACGCCGCGCCCAAGACCATCGATCCCGCGCTGGCCCAGGCCCGCATGCTCGACATCTTGGCCATCGCGCCGCGCATCCTTGATGTTCCGGCCGAGCATGTGCACGCCAAGGCCCGCATGCGCTCGCGCGGCGGCTCGCAGTACGGCAAGCAGGGCGCCGGCAAGGGCGGATCGGGCGAGCGCGCCAACATCGCGCGCCGTCGTCTGCCGCTCATCGAAGAAGGCGGGCTCACCTTTGCCGTCAACTTTGACGACTACCTGGATGTGGGCATCTTCTTGGATCACCGCGTCACCCGCAACCTAGTGCGCGAGCACGCCAAACAGGCGCGCCGCTTCCTCAACCTGTTCGCCTACACCGGCACCGCCACCTGCTATGCGGCCGACGGCGGCGTCGAGGAAACCGTGACAGTCGACCTCTCGAACACCTACCTGGACTGGGCCGAGCGCAATATGCGCCAGAACGGCTTTGTTGGTCCGCAGCATCATTTTGTGCGCGACGACGTGCTCGCCTGGATTCGCGACCAGCGCCAGACGCGCAACCGCTGGGACCTGATCTTTGTCGACCCGCCCACGTTCTCGAACTCGTCAAAGATGGGCCGCCGTACCTGGGATGTCCAGCGCGACCATGTTGAGCTTTTGGCCGGCGTATCGCGCCTGCTCGCACAGGGCGGCCACGCCATCTTTAGCTGCAACCTGCGCGGCTTCCGCCCCGAGACGCGCAAGCTCGCGCGCGCGGGCGTCGTGCTGGAGGACATTACGACGCAGACCATTCCCGAGGACTTCGCGCGCAACCAGAAGGTGCACCACTGCTATATCGTGCGCCGCCTGCCCATCGAGGACGCCATGGCCGAGGTCGGCTTTAGCGCCGAGGAGATTGCCGAGCGTGTCGAGGAGCTGCGCAACCCCGAGGTCCGCAAGCCTCGCGCGGCAGTGCCCACGCACGCGCAGGCCGGCAACGGCAGGTCCAACTCTGCCGGCAAACCCTCCCCTGCCGGCAAGTCCAAAAAGAAGAAGTTCTACGCCAGCAAGCCCAAAGGCAAATAGACAAAGTTGCGGTGGAATACGGACTGTTTTGCCTGGAATTAGGTATATTTAGACCGTATTTCACCGCAACTCATAGTGGGATGGCGGATGCCGACCTATCCCTGGATGACCAATCGGTAACCGATACCCACGTGCGTCTGGATATAGCGCGGATGCGCGGGGTCGGACTCGATCTTCTTGCGCAGCGTGCCCATAAAGACACGCAGGCTCGCCAGGTCGCTCTTGGTCGCCGTGCCCCAAATCTCGTGCAGGATAAACTGGTGCGTCAGAACCTTGTCGGCGTTGTGTGCCAGCAGGCACAGGAGCTTGTACTCGATCGGCGTCAGGTGCAACTCCTCGCCATCCATCGTGGCAATGCCGGCATCAAAATCGATATGCAGCTCACCGGTATCGAACGAGCCCTCGGAGGCAACACCACCCGTTTGCGCATACGAAAGGCGCCTGAGCGTCGTGCGAATGCGCGCGAGCAGTTCCTCGACCGAAAACGGCTTGGTCAGGTAGTCGTCGGCACCGGCATCGAGCGCGCGGATTTTGTCCGCGTCCTCGCTGCGCGCCGAGACCACGATGATCGGCATGCCCGACCATGCGCGCACCGACTCCACCACCTTGACGCCGTCCATATCGGGCAGGCCCAGATCGAGCAGCACAATGCTCGGCGTCTGCGACGAGGCGGCGGCGATAGCGGCATGGGCGGTCTCCACAGCCATATGGCGCAAGCCGTGCGCCTCGAGCGCGGCAACGATTAAGTTGCGAACGGCGGGGTCGTCCTCAACGACCAAGATGAGCGGTTTTACGGCAGAGTTCGGCACAGCGCTACTCCTTATCAAACGAAACGTCGGCGGCGGGAAGCTCAATCGTAAAGACCGAGCCGTGCGGGTCCGCCGCGGCAACCTCTATGCTACCGCCATGCGCCAGCGCAATGGAGCGGCAGAGCGAAAGACCCAGGCCCACGCTGCGGTGACTGTCAGCCAGACCGTGGTTGGCGGTGTAGAACGACTCAAAGATCCGCTCGCGATCCTCGGGTGCGATGCCCGGACCATCATCGGCCACCGAGCACGTCACGCGTCCATCGTCGACGCTAATCGAAATCATGATATGCGAGCCCGCGGGCGTATAGGCGATGGCGTTGTTCACCAGATTGACCACCAGCTGCACCATCAGGCGCGCATCGACGTTGACGAGCGCCGGCTCATCGCACGCCACTACCTTAAGGTCGTGCTCGCGCACGGCAGGGTTCACGTGGCGCAGCGCCTCCTCGACGATATCGTCCATGAGCTCGAGTGTGGTCGACAGGCGCATACCGCCACCCTCGAGCTTGGTGATGGCGAGCAGGTTCTCGACGGTGGCGTTGAGCCATTGCGCATCCGAGCGAATGGAAAGGAGCAGGCCGCGGCGCGTCTGGGCATCGAGCACCGCGGTGCCGGTCGAGCCCTGGTCGAGCAGCACGTCGGCATTACCCGAAATACTGGTAAGCGGCGTGCGCAGATCGTGCGAGATGGAGCGCAGCAGGTTGGCGCGCAACTGTTCGTTTTTGGCGAGCACCGCCGCCTCCTCGCGGGCCTCCATGGCGCGGGCGCGATCGAGTGCCAGCTCGCCTTCGCTCACGATGGCATCGGCAAGCGTCCGCTCCTCATGCGTCAGCACGTCGGGCTCGGCAACGATAGCCAGCACGCCCACCACCGAGGCGGGGTCGCCCGAGCGCACGAAGCCGTCGCCCGTGCGAACCGTCAGGTAGATGCCATAAAACGCCGAGCCGCCAAACGTGGCGTCGAGCGGCGTTCCCACATAGGCGGACGCCGAGAGCCGCGGTGGCATCTGCGGCGCCAGCTCGTGCACCGGCGCGGCATCGCCCACGGCCGTGTATGTCGCACGCGGCAGCAGGTCATCGCCCTCGGCGTCGGCGCTGTACCACACGACCGGACAGCCCGAAAGACGCGCCAGCTGCGTGGCCATGGCGTGAACGATCTGCTGCTCGTCGGCGCAGCGCTGCAACATGCGATTGGTCTCGAGCACCATATGCGTGCGGCGGTCGCTGGCGGCAGCCTGTGCCAAGGCGCGGCGCAGGGCCAACGCAATCGAGCTCGACACAAGCGAGACCACGAACATGATGAAGAACATGCCGGGATAGCCGCGGTCGATAAGCGACAGCGAGTAGCGCGGGTCGACAAACAAGAAGTTGTAGAGCGCCACGGCGGCAGCCGAGCTCAGCAAGCAATACAGGCGACTCCAGGTAAAGAATGCGCACAGCTGAACGGCGAACACATAGACGATCATGATGCTCGGCGCGAGACCCGGATGGTCGAGCAGCGCGCCCACAATCGTCGCCGCGACCAGCAGCCCCACCGACACGCAGATATCGTACAGGGGGCCGCGACGCGTCATCGTAGTGCGCCGCCACCAAAAGTTCTCGGCAATATCACCGTCCGCACGGACGTCCATCAGCGCCCCGCCCCTCTCTCAAAAACAAAAACCACCACAAAGGGACAGGCACCTTTGTGGTGGTTTCCCTTGTGGTGGTTCCAAGTGTATAGCCTTTGCAACCGGCGGTCGCTAGACAAACAGCACGTGCGCGAGCAGGGCACACACGCACACCGCTCCAAATACCAGTGCCACGATCGAAATCACGCGGTCGGCCATGTCCATGTTGGCACGATTCGTAAAGAACCGATCTTCGGCGGCGTCGACACGCGCCTCACGTACCAGCTCGGCAACCACCTCGCGGCCATCAAGCATCTTTGCATCCATGTTTGCCTCCCCGGTCTCAATCTTGTCCATCGAAAACCAACTCCGTGCAACCCGTCGGCGCCTACGGGCGTTCGTTGGGAGCCAGGCGCTGCATCTTGTTCACGGCCTTAAACTTGGTGAACAGCGGCACGTACTCAAAGCTCACGTTGGAGTTCTCCAGGCCGTACCAGCGTGCGGGCGTGCCGGCGGCGCGGCGGATGATGTACTTGAGCGTGATGGCCGTACGCTCGCTGGGCTCCACATCGCTTTCGGGCGCCAGAAGCTTACGGATCAGGACGAACTTGAACGTACCGATGTTACCCGGATCCTTGTAGACCGAGTAGTCATGCGTCTGCGGCGGCAGCTCGCCGGTGGCAGCCAGGTCCTGAACGACCTGACGCAGATAGGCATTGACGCGCTGGTTAATCTTGTAGCCCAGGTACAGATGCACGCGGAACACGTAATCGGTGCCGAACGTCTCGACCGAATAGGCAAAGGTATGCGGCTCGTCCATGGTCTCGACATTCACGAACCACCAGGCGCGAGCGCGCTTGGGATGCTTGTCCAAAATCGAGTAGACGATGTCGCGGTCGATGTAGTCGGTATGGGTGTCCTTGGTCAGGTACACGACGTTGTCGCTCATGCGCTCGTAACGGTCGTCGTCGCGCAGGCGCTTGAGCTGCGGCAGGTAGCTACGCAGCGGCAGCAGTGTAAACTGGCGCTGCTCGACCGCCGTGCCGTTGTACCAGCACACCATAATGCCCATGATGAGTGCAGCCATGAGGATGGTGAAGTAGCCGCCGTGGAAGAACTTGGTGAGCGAGCTCACGAAGAAGAAGCCTTCGAGCAAAAGGAAGAAGGCCGCGAAGATCCACGGAGCAACCTTGAGCTTGCGCTCCTCGTGCAGGTAGAAGAAGAGCAGCAGCGTGGTGCACATCATAGTCAGCGTAATGGCAAGGCCGTAGGCGGCTTCCATATGCGCCGAGTTCTGGAACAGCAGCACCACGATGACGCAGCCGACAAGCATGACGTTGTTGACCATGGGGATGTAGAGCTGGCCCTTGGTCTCGGCAGGGTAGAAGACCTGCATGTGCGGCATGAGGTCCAGACGGCTGGCCTCGGACACCAGCGAGAATGCGCCGGTGATAAGCGCCTGCGAGGCAATGATGGCCGCGACGGTGGAAAGGCCGACGGCAAACGGGCGCAGGCCCGGGGCGAGCATCTGGTAGAACGGGTTGAGATCGGCAATGCCCATGAGCTCGGGGTTGGCAGCGTTGTTCATAAGCCAAGCGCCCTGGCCCATATAGGACAGCAGCAGGCAGCACTTAACGAACGGCCAGGTAGCGTAGATATTGCCGCGGCCGACGTGGCCCATGTCGGAGTAGAGCGCCTCGGCACCGGTGGTGGCGAGGAAGCAGCTGCCCAGAATCATGATGCCCGCGTGGTTGTTGGGGCTCAACAAAAAAGCGATGCCGCGGAGCGGGTTGAGGCACAGCAGCACGGCGGGGTGCTGTAAGACAAAGAACAGACCCGTGCCGCCCAAGAACAGGAACCACAGCGTCATGATGGGGCCAAAGGCGTGACCGATCTTGGCCGTACCGATGCGCTGCACCAAGAAGAGCGCGATGATGATGGCGAGCGTAATGGCGACGACGCGGCCCTGATCATCACCGAGCACGGCATGGACCGCCGGGATGGTGCGCAGGCCCTCGATGGCCGTGGTAACGGTAACGGCAGGCGTGAGGATGCCGTCGGCGAGCAGCGCGGCGCCACCCAGCATGGCGGGGATGATAAGCCACTTGCCGCAGCGCTTGACCAGGCTGTACAGGGCAAAGATGCCGCCCTCACCATGGTTATCGGCGCGCAGCGAGATGAGCACATACTTGATGGTGGTCAGCAGCGTGACCGTCCACACGACAAGGGAGAGCGCGCCGAGCACAAACTCCTCCGTCACGCTTCCGATGCCGCCGTTGCCGGCAACGAGCGCCTTGGTTACATACATGGGGCTGGTGCCGATATCGCCATACACCACGCCCAGCGTGACGAGCATCGCCGAGATGCTCACAGGAATCGCAGCGTGCGAGGCTGCCTCCTTGGCCTTTTGTTCCATAAGCCGGTTTCCTCCCAACTTTAATGTTCGAAGGGATTATAGGTAATCGGCCCATGTTTTAATGCACTGTTTTCCCAGCTAGATAAAGATTTATACAGTCTTTAGGCTACCGCGGCGATATGAAATGTGACAAAAGGACTGTCCCCTTGTCACATTCGTCATTTTCCGAGCCAGTTTTTGAACCACCATTCCATGGATCGGCTCATCTCGGCCATAAAGGGACTGGTGTGCTTGCGGGTGTAGATATCCACCACGCGCTCGCCCACCTCGCGGGCGTGCGGACGGAACATCGCATCCATCTCGGCCACCTGCGCATCCATAGTCGCGTCGTCCGCACGGCAGTAGCGCTCCTCGTGCACCAGGTTCACCACGGGATGTGCAATGGCCGGGCGCTCCTTACGGGGCGTGCCGATGATGAGCATCGATAGCGGCATGGTATAGGGCGGCAGATCGAGCAGCTCGGCAACTTCCTCGGCATTCTCGACGATATCACCGATATAGCAGCTCCCCAGCCCCAGGGCCTCGGCGGCAACCACGGCGTTTTGCGCGGCGATCACGGCATCCTGAGCCGCGATGGCAAAGTCGCCCAAACCCGGCGCGCGGCGGGGCGCCTTGCCCGTGCGCTCTACAAACTCGGGCTCAAAGCAGCCCACGTGCTCAAACAGATCGATCCACTTGGCATAGTCGACCACAAATATTAGTGCCCAGGGCGCCTTAGCGATCATGGGCTGGTGGTCGCACAGATCGGCCAGGCGGTCGAGCGCAGCCTGCTCGCGAATGCTTACGATGGAATACATCATCATGGCGCCCGCCGACGGCGCGCGACTCGCCGCATGCAAAATCGCCGCTCGCTGCTCGTCGGTCACCGCCACGGGACGGTCGTCGTCATCGCGCGCAAAGGCACGCGTGGAGGAACGGTGCTCCAACGTGTCCAGCACCGCATTGCCCGTCGTCTCGACCGGATAGCCGCCCGCGTCCACGCCCGCAGCTCCGCCGCAGTACTCGGCGCCCGTCATACAAACCTGCTCGCCCATAGCTCTATCCTCGCTAATTCTTTAAGAAGCCTTTACGTTTCCGTGTAATTCCCGTCCATTATCGCGCAGGTCGCCACTACATTGCGCCACACCGCCACACGTGCGCGTTAATATGGCTGGTTGTTGTGCGCAGACACCAATTGCAGCGCATATCTTGGCAACAATCGGGTAAACCCCCGCTTTCGTACGTTTTAGTTTGTGAGGAGTCTCAGCATGTTCGCTGCCGCCATCTCGCTCGTCGGTCTTGCGGCGACCGTCTACCTTGTCTTGCGCGAGGCCAAGGCCATTCGCGCTCAGTCGGGCACCGTTGCCAAAAGCGCTCTTGGGTGGAGCATCGCCTTCGGCCTGTTCCAGGTCTTTTTGACTATTTGGGGCGCCGTGGGCCTCGTCGCTCAAAACGAGCCGCTCGCCTTTGTGATGCTCATCCTGACCAACGCCATCCTCACCGGCTGCGCTTGGGCCAGCATCGCACGCGACCGCATCGCCCCGCGCGTCTTTGCGTTCGCCGCGCCCGACGCCCCCGCCCCCACCGGCAAGCTCGCCCGCCTGCGCGGCGCCTTTGTGGGCAAACCGCTCGTCGCCGCCGTCCTGTGCCTGCTGCTCGCCGGCGTCTTTGCGCTGCTGGGCATGGAGGTCTCGTCCAACCACGACTTTACTTGGGTCTACCCCCTATGCATCATGCTCGAGTGGGCCATCATCACCACGCTCATGGTCGGCCTGTTCTTCCTGTTCCAGCGCCACGGCGCAGCTTCCGCGGTCCTGGCCTTTGCCCTCTTTGTCCTGGGCATTGCCGAGTTCTTCGTCATCACGTTTAAATCCATGCCCATCCAGCCGGGCGACCTTTCGGCCATCTCCACCGCCGCCGCGGTCGCCGGCACCGGCTACACCTTCTCGATCTCGCTGTTCTGCGTGCTGTCCATGGGCTTTACCGCCATCGCCATGCTGCTGTGCGAGTACGCCGGCCTGGTAGCACCGCACCGTCAGAAGGGTGCCGCCAACGCCAAGCGTATGCTGCTCACCAACCTGCTCGTGGCAGTGCTGTGCCTGGGCGGCGTAACCGCGCATGTCACGCTCATCGACTACTACAACACCCTCGGCATCACCGTCTACACCTGGCGCCCGCTCGAGAGCTACTGGCGCGAGGGCTACCTGCCCGCCTTTATTAGTGCGGCGCAGTCCATCAAGCCGCCCAAACCCGCCGACTACTCCGTCGACGATGCCAAGGCCACGCTCAAAAAGTACGCCAAGGCCTACGACAAGTCCGACGCGGCCAAGAGCGACGAGCGCGCCGCCGCAAAGGAGCAGTTCGACAGCGAGAAGCCCACGGTCATCGCCATCATGAACGAGACGTTCTCGGATCTGTCGATCTACCAGAACATGCGCGCCGGCTACGAAGGCCCGCAGTACTTTAAGAGCCTGTCCAACTGCCTCAGCCGCGGCAAGCTCTACGTGAGCGCCTACGGCGGCGGCACCGCCAATACCGAGTTTGAGTTTATGACCGGCAACTCCATGGCCAACCTGGGCTCGGGCGTGTACCCCTACACCATCTACAACATGGAAACGACCGGGAACCTGGCAGAGCAGTTCAAGTCCCTCGGATACTCCACCACGGCCATGCACCCCAACCACGCCACCAACTGGAACCGCGAGAACGTCTACAAGGACTTTGGCTTTGACCAGTTCCTGTCCATCAACGATTTCCAGGGCGCCGATACCCTGCGCGGCATGGTGACCGACCAGGCTACCTACGACAAGATTCTTGAGCTGCTCGACCAGAACGCCGATCCGCAGTTTATCTTCGACGTGACCATGCAGAACCACTCGGGCTACGATACGGGCCTGCTGCCGGTCGACAAGCAGATGCACCTGAACATCGACACGACCGACCTGGACACCAAGACCGTCGAGGACGGCACGCTCTCCGATGTCGACGAGTATGTCTCGTGCATCGAGCAGTCCGACCAGGCGCTTCGCTACTTCCTCAACGCCCTGAATAAGCTCGACCGTAAGGTGGTCGTGGTGTTCTGGGGCGACCACCAGCCGTTCTTCCCGTCCAAGTTCAACGATAAGTGGTTTACCGGCGAGGACGATGCCACCCACCAGGAGCGCTTGTGGCAGACCGACTACATCATCTGGGCCAACTACGACGTTGCCGGCTGCGACCAGACAAGCGAGGTCGACGACCTGTCCACCAACTACCTGTCCACCCAGCTGATGCAGCTGATCGGCGCACCCCTCTCCGACTACCAGAAAGCGCACATGACGCTGTGCGAGTCGCTGCCCGCCATCAACTCCGTGGGCTACGAGGACGCCAGCCTGCGCTGGGCGCTCTCCTCCAACGTCACCGGCGACGACGCCGCTGCCGCAGCCGCCACCAAGGCGCGCGAGGATTACGCCAAGATGCAATACTACGAGATGTTCCGCGACGGCAAGAACGTGTATACCGAGCACTTCCAGACCGAGGCCAACGAGACCGACCCCAACCTGGCACCGGGTACGACCAAGATCAAGTAACGACTAGCTGCGAGTTCATAACTGAAACGTCTGTCCGGGCGGAGGCATATAAGGTTCCCTGCTCGGACAGACGCCTTGTTGTTGAAGCGCGGCTTGTCATGGGGGCACCCGCAACATATATAAGTTAAAGGCCACGTCATGTGGCCTTTTTTGCATCCGGAAACCGTGTCCCACTCTGAATACATCCAGCGAACGCATGCGAGCGTGTCGTCCAGGACGGCCTCGTCATCAGGGCGATGGAAAATATCGCCCCAGACGCTTGCCATCGTTGCGCCCACGAGCGTCAAGAAAAAAGCCTCGAGGATTTCGAGGCTTTCACATTTGTATTGTTTTGCACGAAGCACCACAAACGACGAAGCTACTCGCCCAGCACGGCCTTCTTGGCGGCTGCGGCCATGTTGCCCAGGTCCTCCTTGGTGGGATGGTCCTTCGCGGCAACCCAGTTGTCGAGCAGCATCTTAAATCGGGCGTTGTCGGGATCTTGCTCGAGCATGGCCTCGTAGCGCTGCTTGACCGCGGGGCCCATCTTGCCCTGGCACATTGCCCAGCCCGCAAGCTCGGCATCCCCAGCCAAATTGGAAGTTACGCGGTCGATAATCTGCTGATAGTAGCTCTGGTCGGCGCCAAAACCGCAGGTGCCAAACAGGAAGACGCGCTTACCGTGCAAGGCGGAGAGCAGCGCGGCAACCGAAGGCGTGCACGCGCCCTTGTCGCACCAAAAACCGACGAGCACCGTGTCGGCCGCGCAGGCGCCCTGCGCCTCGAGCGCAACCTGATCTGCATCCGCATCGTCGCTCAACGCCGCGGCATGGACAAATTCAACGCCCGCAGCCTGCAGAGCGCGCTTGATCGCGCCCGAAACCATCCTGGTATTACCGCTCTTGCTGTTAACCACCAGAGAGCACGTCATAGTCACGTTGCCTCGTTTCCCCCAAAACTAAAGCCACTAATGCAATTTATTAGATGAATATCTTAGTACTAACAACGCAGATGTAAACCATCTGCCGCTAATCGGTAGCCCCTACTGGGCAAACTGGCTGCGGTAGAGTTCGGCGTAGAAGCCGCTTGCCGCTAGCAGCTCATCGTGCGTGCCGCGCTCGATAATCTGGCCGTCGCGCATCACCAGAATGCAGTCGGCGTTGCGGATGGTGCTCAGGCGGTGCGCCACGACAAAGCTTGTGCGACCGGCCATGAGCTCGTCGAATGCCGCCTGCACCTGCAGCTCGGTACGCGTATCGATGCTCGACGTTGCCTCGTCCAGCAGCAGAATCGCCGGATCGGTGAGCATAACGCGCGCAATGCACAGCAGCTGTTTTTGACCCTGGCTAAACGTGCCGCCGTCCTCGCCGATGACCGTATCGTAGCCGCCTGGCAGCTGCACGATAAACTTGTGCGCATGCGCGCGCTTGGCAGCTTCGATAACCTGCTCGCGCGTGGCGTCAGGACAGCCGTAGGCGATGTTTTCCGCCACCGTGCCCTCGAACAGCCAAGTGTCCTGCAGCACCATGCCAAAGGCACGGCGCAGGCTTGCGCGCGTGTAGTCACGCGAGGAACGGCCATCGACCATGATGCGTCCGGCATCGATATCGTAAAACCGCAGCAGCAAGTTGATGAGCGTCGTCTTGCCACAGCCCGTGGGGCCAACAAGGGCAAAGCGCATGCCGGGCTTGGCCTCGATGCAGATATCCTGCAGCAGCTTGCGGTCGGGCACGTAGCTAAAGTCCACATGCTCAAAGGCGACCTCGCCCTGCGGGGCGGCAAGCTCTACGGCGTCCGTCGCATCGGGCTCCTGCTCGCGTGCATCGAGCAGCGCAAACATGCGGCGTGCCGAGGCGTACGCCGTCTGGATCTGCGTAATGACGTTGGTGACCTCGTTGAACGGCTTGGTGTACTGGTTGGCGTAGGACAGGAAGATCTGCACGCCGCCCACCGTGAGTGCCGCGGGCACGCCCGTGATCACGCCCACGCAGCCAATCACGGCCACCACGGCATAGATGATGTTATTGATAAAGCGCGTGCCGGGGTTGGAGAGCGAACCCATAAACTGCGCGCGCTCACCTGCCGCATAGAGCTCGGCGTTGAGGGCATCGAAGCGCTGCTGAGCGTTGGGACCATAGGCAAAGGCGTCGACAAGTTTCTGCTCGCCTACGTACTCCTCGATATGACCACCGAGCTGCCCTTGAATACGCTGCTGTGCCGTAAAGCTTTTGTTGGAAAGCTTGGCGATAGCACCGGCTGCAAAAATGGAAAGCGGCGTGACGAGTACCACCACGAGCGTCATGGTCAGGTTGATGGAAAGCATAAACGCGAGCGTACCCACGATGGTAATAACACCGGTGAAGAGCTGTGTGAAGCCCTGCAGCAGACCGTCGCCCACCTGATCGACGTCGTTGACCACGCGACTCATGAGGTCGCCGTGGGCATGGCCGTCGATAAAGCTGAGCGGCATACGGCTGAGCTTGTCGCTCGCCTCCACGCGCATGTCGCGCACCGTCTCATAGGACAGACGGTTAACGCAGTAGCCCTGCAGCCACTGGAAGGCCGCAGCACCTACGACGACAATCGCGAGCTTGGTGACAAGCGGCAGCAGCGCATCGAAGTCAACCTGCCCGGCGGCAACGATGAGGTCGATGCCCTCGCCAATGAGGATGGGCGTATAGAGTTGCAAGATCACCGAGATGGCGGCGCTCACAAACGACGCGGCAAACGAGACGCGGTGCGGACGAACGTAATCCATCAGGCGGCGGGTCACCGCGCCCACGGGATAGCGTTCGGGGTCGCCAGGCTGGCGCGGACCGTCGCCCAGGTCGTTGAGGCTATCGTTACCGGACACGTTGGCCGTCATCGTGGCGACAGAACCGGAAGAAGTATACGGATTCATTTAGCAGCCCTCCTTTGCGCAGACGGATGCGGGGGCGGTCGGGGCACCTGGGGCGAGCGCGGGCGCTGTGCTCCCCCGCTGGCCCTCAAGCTCCTCGCGGCGCAGCTGCGACTGGCAAATCTCGCGATAGAGCTGACAGGTCGCATAGAGCTCGTCATGTGTGCCCAGGCCGGCAACCGAGCCGTGGTCGAGCACGCAGATCACGTCGGCATCGCGCACGGTCGAGACGCGCTGGCTCACAATCACCGTGGTCAGCGGCAGCCCGCCCTTGGCGGCACCGCGCATGCTGCGCTCGCGAATGGCATGGCGAAGCGCCGCGTCGGTCTTAAAGTCGAGCGCCGACGCGGAGTCATCCATGATCAATATCTGAGGCGAACCAACCAAGGCACGCGCGATAGTCAGGCGCTGACGCTGGCCACCGCTAAAGTTCTTGCCGCCCGCCTCGACCGGGGCGTCTAAGCCCTGCGGCTTGTTGCGCACGAACTCGCTGGCCTGCGCCATGTCGAGTGCCGCCCAGAGCTCCTCGTCGGTCGCAGCTTCATCGCGCCAGGTCAGGTTGCTGCGGATGGAGCCGCTCACCAGCGATGCGCGCTGCGGAACGGTCGCGACCACACGGCGCAGCTGGTCGAGCGGCCAGGCGCGCACGTCGGCGCCCATCACGCTCACGCTGCCGGTGCTCGCATCGTACAGGCGCGGGATGAGCGAGACGAGCGTGGACTTGCCGCTACCCGTACCGCCGATAATGCCGAGCGTCTTGCCCAGTGGGAGCTCCAGGGTCACATCGTTGACGGCGTTGGCAGCGCCGGCGCCAAACGAAAAGCTCGCATGGTCAAAGCTCAGCGCGGAGACCGGGGTGTCGACGTCCGTCGCGGGTGCCTGGGGCAGCGCGACCGGCTGGTTGCCCTCGTCAGCGATGCTCGGCACGCAATTGAGCACCTCGTTGATACGCGACGCGCTGGCGCTCGCCTTGGTAAAGACCACGACCAGATTGGCGACGTACACGATGGAGGTGAGGGTCTGCGTCATGTAGTTGACGAACGCCATGACCTGGCCCTGCGTAAGCTCGCCCACGTTGACCTGGATACCGCCCACCCACAGGATGGCGCACACGCCCAGGTTCATCACAAGAAACGTGACGGGGTTGAGAATCGACGAGAGCTTGCCCACCGCGATGGCGGTATGGGCCTGGTCATCGGCGGCTTGGGCAAAGCGCTCACGCTCGTGATCTTCGCGCACAAAGGCGCGAACCACGCGGGCGCCCGAAAGCCCCTCGCGGCAAATAAGCGCGATGCGATCGAGCTTTGCCTGCAACTGCCTGTAATACGGGATGCAGCGCGCCATGACAAACCAAAACACCAGGCCGATGGCGGGCGTGCAAATCAAAAAGGTCATGCCGAGCTTAAGGTCGATGGCAAGGGCCGCGACCATGGAGCCCACCGCCAGAAAGGGCCAGCGGATGAGCATGCGCACGCCCAGCGCCACGGCAAGCTGCACCTGGTTGACATCGTTGGTAATGCGCGTGATGAGCGACGGCGTGCCAAAGCGGTCGAGCTCGGCATAGCTCAGCTTGTTGATGTGCTGGTAGAGCGCGCCGCGAATGTCGGTGCCCATGCCCTGCGAGGTGAGCGCCGCCATCTTTTGGCAGACGAGCGTAAACGAGATGCCGATCACAGCCATGGCGCCAAGTACCATACCGTAGTGGACGACGGCGTTCACGTCGTGTGCGCCGATACCCTTATCAATCATCTGGGCAATCACCAGCGGCGTCAGCAGGTCAAAGATCACTTCGATCAGCTTGCACGCAGGACCAATCACCATATACCGGCGAAACTTACCACCAAAACGCCTGAGCAGCTCAATCATGTATAGGCGCTCCCTATCATCATCCACATTCAATTCGAACCATGATAGTACCGCCACCCCAAAAGAAGCGTAAACAACTCGCCATTTCTAATGGGATTCGGTTTCCAAAGAAGCGGAGAGGCACGCGCACACCCAGCCAGTGTCGGGTCGACCGCCTGATATACTTACATTAGTGCTACCAAGTGAGTCGCCGACCCTTGAAATGAGGTGCCGAGATGAACGACATTCTCGCAAGAAGAGCAAGACGAGCAACTGTGGGCATCGCCCTTTCCGCGGCACTTGTCGCGGGAATCGCCCCCGTAGCGGCGATCGCGGCAGAAACCAGCTCCCCCACCGGTGCGGCCGTTTCGCAGACGAGCGCCGCCAACGGCAATTCGGGCGCCCCGCAGACAGAAGACGCGGCCGCCGCAAAAGAAAAAGCGTATGCAGCCATGCAGGAAGCGCTCAAAAACCTCGGGGCCGCAAAAAACGCCGCAAGTCCCGAGAAAATTGCGAGATTCAATGATGACATTACCCGTTTTCAAGAGTACCGCGAAAAGATGGCGGCGCAAGCCGCCGAAGGGAGGGAACTCCTTCCCACCATGCAAGCGGACATCGATGCTGCCCAAGCCAAATACGACGGGGCCATCAACCGGGTAAGCGAGCTCCAGGCAGAATTAGAGAAGAAACATGAGATGCTTAAGACACTCGAAGCACTCGGCTACGAGGAGTTTGTCGAAACTACTAAACAGCAAATAAAGCAGTTGCACAGTGAGATCATATCGGCAAAAACGCACGTAAACTATTGCGAAACGGAGCCCCGCGAGTTCCAGTACCGCCTCAGAAGAGAGGAAAGACGAGTTAATGACTGTGAACGTGCTGTAGAGAAATATAAAGCCGATATCGACCGGTTCACAGCCTGGCGAGATGCGCTCCTCGACAATTTGAAAAAAGCGCAAACGGCCTATGACGACGCCTGCAAGGCATACGAAGAGGCGAAAGCCGCGGCAGATAAGGCCACCTCGCCCGAGATAACGAAACCGACCGAGACGACGCCTCCCTCCAACTCGGCGCAACCGGCCGAGGCAACACAGCCCGCCAGCTCGCCCGCGACCGGCAAAAATACCCCGCCAAGCTCCACCAAGCAGGCGAACTCGAGCAGCAGCAAGCAAGCAAATATGACCGCCGGCAAGCTCGCAAACACGGGCGACACAGCACCGAGCGCAATCGCACTCGCAGCAGTCGCCGCCGCAGGCCTCGGAATAACCGCCACAGCCACACGCCGCATCAAGAACTCAAAATAGCTGCCAGCGGTTATTGTCTTTGCCAATCCACAAGCCAAGAGACAAATAGAGGTCCGTTTCCCCAACCCAGGGAAACGGACCTCTTTACTTGAAAAAACAAATGGTAATGCCGCCGTCTCTTGAACCACGCAGCCATCAATGCCCAGACAACACCAGCAAGCCGCGTTCCTTAAGGGATAGATTTAATGGCTGTTAATCAAGGGGCATACGCGCATGCCCGATCAATGGCGGGCAAACCGCCTGATATACTTACATTAGTGCTACCAAGTGAGTCGCCGACCCTTGAAATGAGGTGCCGAGATGAACGACATTCTCGCAAGAAGAGCAAGACGAGCAACTGTGGGCATCGCCCTTTCCGCGGCACTTGTCGCGGGAATCGCCCCCGTAGCGGCGATCGCGGCAGAAACCAGCTCCCCCACCGGTGC
>NZ_JBDMSL010000004.1:69021-118966 GCF_039758965.1 Collinsella aerofaciens
CATCGCCCTTTCCGCGGCACTTGTCGCGGGAATCGCCCCCGTAGCGGCGATCGCGGCAGAAACCAGCTCCCCCACCGGTGCAGTTGCCTTGCAAACGGAAGACGCGGCCGCCGCAAAAGACAAAGCGTATGCAGCCATGCAGGAAGCGCTCAAAACCCTCGAGGCCGCAAAAGACGCCGCAAGTCCCGAGAAACTTGCGGAAATCGATGATGACATTGCCGCATTTCAAGAACTCTACGACATGGTGGTGGCGGAAGCCGCCAAACGGAGGGAACCCCTTCCCGCCATGCAAGCGAACGTCGATGCAGCCCAAGCCAAATACGATGAGGCCCACAACCGGACAAGCGGCCTTCAGGCAGAATTAGATAAGGCACTTGAAGCACTCGGCGGCGAGGAGCCCAGCACAGCTATTAAGGAGCATATTAAGCAGTTGCGCATGGAGATCATGACGGCACAAAGGCGAGAAGAATCTTGTGAAGATGATCTTCACCGCTACCAACGCCGGCTCGAAAGCCAGGAAAAACAGGTTCAGTATTTCGAAAGTGAGGCAGAGGAAGCTAAAGCCCACATCGACGAGGACATAGCCAAGCGAAATGCGCTCCTCGGCGATTTGGAAAAGGCGCAAGCGGCCTATGACGACGCCTGCAAGGCATACGAAGAGGCAAAGGCCGCGGCAGACAAGGCCACCCCGCCCGAGATAACGAAACCGACCGAGACGACGCCTCCCTCCGGCTCAACGCAACCCGCCGAGGCGACACCGCCCGTTGCCTCACCTGCAGCCGGCAAAGACGCCCTACCAAGCTCCACCAAGCAGGCGAACTCGAGCAGCGGCAAGCAAGCAAATACGACCGCCGGCAAGCTCGCGAACACGGGCGACACAGCACCGAGCGCAATAGCACTCGCAGGAATCGCCGCCATGGGACTCGGAATAACCGCCACAGCCGCACGCCGCATCAAGAACTCAAAATAGCCGACAGAGCATTCTGCCTTCACCAATCCACAAGCCCAGAGACAAAAAGAGGCTCGTTTCCCCAACCTAGGGAAACGAGCCTCCTTACTTGTAAAAACAGATGGTAATGCCGCCGTCTCTTGAACCACGTAGCCGCCGCGCTCCAGACAACGCCAACGAGCAGCAAAAGACACGGGATTAAATAATTCAGATAAATGTGACCCTTCGGGTGGTTTTGGTCGGCTACCCGCGAGTGCCGGCAGGGCGCTTGGTAGTCGAGCGATCCCGCAGGCGAAGCCGAGGACCAGCGAGACACCAAGCGCCCTGCCGGCACTCGCGGGTAGCCGCGGCACCAAAAAAGCGCCCGTGCGCTCGATGGATTCGGATGCCCGACAGAGGCTCCTTATGGCTGCTTCCTTCCGGACCTGACCAGATTCGGAACATGTCGTCATCCGAACCCATCGAACGCGCTAGGCGCTCGGTATATCTTACCTGCTCCCGCCCGCCAGAGCAAGGTAGCTAATTTGGGACGGAGCTTTTTTGACTACTTTTGCAGCCCGATTGCCAGAGCAGCCAATGAGTAGTCAAAATAGTCCCATCCCAAAATGACCGGCTTGGTGCCGCACCACAGAAAGGACCTATCTACTACGTTTAGGCCGCAGGGGTCAACCATAGCCGGCTTTTTCGAAAATCGGCAAGCTCTCTACCTGCGGTTTTGTTTTTGTAAATTCCGGGATGGTCGAGGGTGGCCGGTTTAACGTAGTAGATGGCCACGTTTCGTGGCAAACGGTCCGATCCAAGACCCAAGGCAGCCAACCTCGAATGGCCATTCTCGAAGCTGTGGTGGAATACGGACTGAATTGGCACCTTAAAGGCAAAAACACTCCGTATTTCACCGCAACTTAAAGAGAGATGGGTTTTAGAGGCGAGCGAGGTCGTAGGCTTGGGCGGCTGACTCACCGGCGAAGATGAGGTTGGTTGTGGCTTCCTGAGGATTGAGCGCCTGGTCGAGAGGCATGGGCTTGCGGCAGATCGGCAGTACCAAGTCGATACCTTGCTCATATACCGCGTTCAGGTTGTCAGCACGGCCGCCCACGACGGCGACCACCGGCTTGCCATATCGCCTGGCGCGGCGAGCCACACCCACCGGCGCCTTACCGGCGGCGGACTGCTCGTCCATATTGCCCTCGCCTGTTATGACCAGGTCGACATCGCGCACGCGCTCGTCAAACCCCACGAGATCGAGCACCGTCTCTACACCCGAGCGCAGCTCCGCACCGAGCGCCAGCAACGCGGCGCCCAAGCCACCGGCAGCGCCCGCGCCGGGCACGCCGAGCACCGAGCCAAATGTCCGTGCGCCCTCGGGTGTGCGCAACAACCCCTGGGCTCGCGCCTCGAAAATTGCCGCATCGAGCAGGCGACCGTAGCCGACCATCCAGCCGTCGTATCTGCGCAGCGCCTCGACATCATCCGCCGGCAGGCCCTTCTGCCCGCCAAACACCGCCAGTGCGCCTCGACGCCCCACGAGCGGATTCTCGACATCGGAAAGCACAACGATACGAGCATCATCCAAAGCCTGCAGCGCTGGCGCCAAATCAACGCTCGCCACCTGCTCAAGGCCGGCAAGACCGGGGGCGACATCGCATCCCTGATCATCGACCACACGCGCGCCCAGCGCCTGCAGCATGCCGGCGCCACCGTCGTTGGTGGCACTGCCGCCCAAGCCAATATAGATAGTCTTTACCCCGACACGAGCTGCACGGAGCATCAGCTCGCCCACGCCATAGGTTGTAGCAGCCAGCGCCGCCGATTCCGTGCAAGGTGAGTACCCGATGCCTGCTGCTTCGGCCATCTCAATAACAACCGACTCGTGCTCGCCGTCCACTAACATCCGGGCAGGCACACCATCGTCAAAGGGTCCCGCAACCTCGCAGGTCACAAGCTCGCCACCACGCGCGGCGATGGCGTCGAGCGTTCCCTCGCCACCATCTGCCAGCGGCAAAGCGTTCAGCTCGGCATCGGGCCAAACGCGGCGCACGCCTTCGGCAACCGCCGCCTCCGCCTGCGCGCTCGAAACGCTGCCCTTAAAGGAGTCGATCGCCAACAGCACACGGCGGGGTCGGCGGCACGCAGGACCAAAGTCAACCGCCGTGCCAGCATCCTCACCGGCACCTGCAAGCGCTGCGGCGTGAGCGGCGTGTGCTTCAAGATCGGCCCCACAACCGCAATCAGCGCCGCCCGCTCCGCGCAGACCGCCAAAATAGCTACTCAGCAGCTCGCGGCATTCAGCCGCCAGGACCCCAGCCGTCACGTTAAACCGATGATTCAGGCGCGAGTCGGCATTCAAATCGTATAGGGATCCCAACGCGCCCGCCTTGGCGTCGCTCGCGCCATACACGCAGCGCCCCACGCGCGCGTTAACCATAAGGCCTGCGCACATGCAGCAGGGTTCCAACGTCACATAGACCGTACAGTCGGAAAGGCGCCAGCGGCCAAGCGCCTGGGCAGCGGCGCACACGGCCGCAAACTCGGCATGAGCCGAAGGGTCCTGGTCGAGTTCGCGACGATTATGCGCCCGCGCGACGATCTCACCGTCGCGCACCACTACGGCTCCGATGGGCACCTCGCCCACCGCCGCGGCGGCGCGCGCCTCGGCCAGTGCCTCGCGCATGAACTTCTCGTCGATTTCGGTGATCGTCATCGTTCGCCTTCCCTGTTGCAAATTCAAAACGATGCTATCATTACGACTCACGGAGAGATGGCAGAGCGGTTGAATGCGGCGGTCTTGAAAACCGTTGAGCGCGAGAGCGTTCCGGGGGTTCGAATCCCCCTCTCTCCGCCACTTTAGTGATTCACCGGTGTCATGGTCCGCTCAAACAGCGCATCGACCACGTCGGCTATCTCAGGTCGACGCTCAAGATCGTGGCCCGATTCCCACCATATCGTGAAAAGACGAATAATACCGCCGGCGACAAACTCAGACGTCGTCTCGAGTGACACGGGGGCCAGGGCGTCCTCGGCAAGCACGTTCATCACACGCTCGCGGATGGAGCGGGCAATGCGGTCGCAAATAACGTTGGTCAACATGCCCGACATGCTGCTTGCCAAAATGTTATCCATGAGCCGCTCGTGCGTCAGAATCAAATCCATGGCATCGTCCAAAATCGCGTGCCGAAGCGCGCGCACGTCCTCGACAGACACTGCGCCGGCCTCATCGGGCTGTTTTTGCGGCAAGCCCGACATGAGCTCATCGATATAAAAGGCAAAGTAATCGTTCTTGTCGCGAAAGTGCTTGTAGAACGTCGTGCGGCGAATCATGGCGCGGTCGCACAGCATGGCAACCGTCAGGTCCTCAAAACGATGCTCCTCGAGAAGCTCGGTAAAGGCATCGAACAGGGCGCGGTAGGTTTTCTTGATGCGAAGGTCCACTGGTATCGCCATCCTCAGGGCAAAGACAACACTCGTCAATCTGTCGCATATCTTACACCTGTACCTCGCGCGCTTTGCCCCGGTGCCAACCCCGCCGAAAACACAACGCTTACCGGAAAGTTCGGCACGGTAAAACGTTGCGGGTATACTAGTAGCGTTATACCAACGGCAGCTGGCGCATGCCGCCGCGGCCATTCGAAACGGAGACATCATGATTACCGTCATCATCGGCATCGTTGTTGTCATTGTGATTGTCTGCGCCATCGCCGGCATCTACAACAACATGGTCACCAAGCGTAACCGCATCGATAACGCCTGGCAGAACATCGATACGCAGCTGCAGCGCCGTAACGACCTGATCCCCAACCTGGTCGAGACCGTCAAGGGCTACGCCAAGCACGAGCAGGAGACGCTCTCCGCCGTGATCAGCGCGCGTAACACCGCCGTCAAGGCCACCACGCCCGAGGCCAAGATGGAAGCCGACAACGTGCTGACCGGTGCGCTGCGTCAGCTCTTCGCCGTAGCCGAAGCCTACCCCGATCTTAAGGCAAACACCAACTTTACGCAGCTGCAGGCATCGCTCGAGGATACCGAGAACAAGATTAGCTACGCACGCCAGAGCTACAACGATTGCGTGCTCAGCTACAACAACGCCATTCAGACGTTCCCGGCTGTCATCTTTGCCGGCATCTTCCAGTTTAAGGAGCGCCAGGGCTTCGAGGCCGCCGAAGCAGCCCGCCAGGCCCCGACCGTCAAGTTCTAGTAGTTTGACAGCGTATCCTTAATCGGCCAAATGTATAAACCGCCCCGTCGAATGCATACTTCGACGGGGCGGTTTCCTTTTTCGCGAAGGTCCCCCTCTAAGCGCCGTGCATTTTTAGGAGTATTCAACATAACCAAGAGCTTCGGGCGCCACGATAAATGCCAAAGACCGCGAATGTCCCTGCAAATCAAACGCTGTCAGCCCATAACCCCGCCCATCATCCGTAGAAAACATCGAGAAATCCCGATTTTTTGCCCGAGGTCGGTATGCAGGGGCCTTCGATTGCAGAATACTCGCAAAAATGCACGTCGCCACCGCCCCCACATGGCGCGAAGCAAAGCAAAAGCGCAGCCTAAAAGGCCGCGCACCATCTTTATTCAGATTAATCATTGCCCGTTGTGACATCGCCGAACCCGCAGGGCAGAGAACAAGTTCCCTCCCGGCGCACTCCGCAGGACGAAAGAACCCCCGCCGCACGTAGTGCGCAGCGGGGGTTCTTTCATGTCCGAGGACGCGCCGGAAAGGAAGGTCGCCCTCGGACCGGACATACAAGACAGCTTACGCGACGGTGTAAACCCAGTTGTGCTTATCCTCAACAGCACCAGACTGGATGCCCGTCAGGGTCTCGCGGAGCTTCTTCATCACAGGACCGATCTCGGTGTAGCCAGCCGGGAAGGTCACAGTCTCGTCGGCACCGTAGACCTTGTTGTCAATCTCGCCGACCGGGGAGATAACGGCAGCGGTGCCGCACAGACCGCACTCAACAAAGGTGCCGGCCTTGACCTCGGCCCACTCGACGGGACGCTGGTCGACGGTCATGCCCAGGTCCTCAGCGACCTGAACGAGCGAACGACGGGTGATGGAGGGAAGAATGGAGTCGGTGTGCGACTGCGGGACGACAAGCGTGCCGTCCTCCTTCACGAACAGGACGTTGGCGCCACCGGTCTCCTCGACATAGGTGCGGGACTCGGAGTCGAGATACAGGTTCTCGGCATAGCCCTCGCGGTGAGCCTCCATCGTGGGCTTAAGGGACATGGCGTAGTTGAGGCCGGCCTTGATGTTGCCGGTGCCGTGCGGTGCGGCGCGGTCGTACTCGGAAACGCGCAGCTTGACAGGCTTGAGGCCGCCCTTAAAGTACGGACCGACCGGGGTCACGAGAATACGGAACGTGTACTCAGGAGCGGGAGCCACGCCGATCACGTCACCGGAGCCGATCATAAACGGACGCACATACAGGGTTGCGCCAGAGCCGAAGGGCGGAACCCAGGCGGCGTTGGCAGAGACGACCTGCTTGACGGCCTCGACAAACTTGTCCTTGGGGAACGGGGGCATCTCGAGGCGCTGCGCGGAGTTATACATACGCTCGGCGTTCATGTCGGGACGGAAGCAGACGATGCTGCCGTCCTCGGCGGTGTAGGCCTTCAGGCCCTCAAAGACCTCCTGGCAGTAATGGAAGATGCCACCGCACTCGGAGACATGCAGGGTGTGGTCGGTGGTCAGGCCGCCCTCGTCCCACTCGCCATCCTTCCAATGGGCCTCGTAGCTGTAATCGGTCTTCATGTAGCCAAAGCCGAGGCTACCCCAATCGATATCCTTCTTCTCGACAGTCATATGTCGCTCCTTACATACACGGTTGCATACTCGCGAACCCGCACGCAAGGACCGAAGCCGGCCGCGTCGCAACGTCGCATACCCGGAAGCGTAGAGCCGGGCAGGACACGCGGGCAGCATCGAAGCCGATGGCACGTCGATTCGCATGCAGGTGATTGTACTCCCCGCACGCCTTGGATAAAACGTTTTTCTTTAACTAAGTAAAGTATTTTCATTTGCCTTCAACACAAAAGGCCCGCCATCGAATCCGATGACGGGCCTTGGAATTAACGTCCGAAAACAAACTCGGACTAGGCGTTCTTTTTACCGAGCTTAGCCTTAACCAGGCCGACCACGGTCGGGATGATCGACACGGCGACGATGCCGATAATCAGCAGCTCAAAATGCTCCTGCACAAACGGAATGCCACCAAAGAAGTAACCCAGCAGCGTAAAGACCGTTGACCAGGTAATTCCACCCAGCACGTTAA
Organism: Collinsella aerofaciens; assembly: GCF_039758965.1. Lineage (GTDB taxonomy): Bacteria > Actinomycetota > Coriobacteriia > Coriobacteriales > Coriobacteriaceae > Collinsella > Collinsella aerofaciens_BR. Next base: position 76,243 of record NZ_JBDMSL010000004.1, read on the forward strand.
AGATGACAAAGTTGCGCCAGTGCATGCCGCCCATGCCGGCGATAAAAGGCACAAAGGTGCGGATGAACGGGAAGAAGCGACCGAGGAAGATGGCCAGATGGCCCCACTTATCCAGGAAATCCTCGGACTTTTTGATGCGCTCGGGCGTCATGGCCTTTACCTTGCCCGAGGCGATGATCTTGCGGCCAAAGAAGTGGCCGATCATAAAGTTGCACTGATCGCCCAGGATGGCTGCGGCCCATGCGGTGGCCAGAAGCGCCACGATGTTAAAGCCGCCGTTGTGGGCAAAGAAGCCCGAGGCAAACAGCAGCGAGTCGCCGGGAAGGAACGGGAAGAACACCACGCCCGTCTCGATAAAGATGATTAGGAACACGCAGCCGTAGGCCATAAGCGGGCCGGCGGCGATCCAGCTGGCGATCGCGGTGCGCGGGTCCTTAAGCAGCTCGGCGATAAAATTGATGAAACCCATGAAGTAAAACCTCTCAGTTGTGGGCGCGGACACGTCCAAGTTGACCAGTATACGGTTGCGGCGCGAGCACGGGCCAAACCCCTCAAAAGTCTTACTTCATTACCAGCAAGTTTGCATAACTGACACTTGTCGCCCAAAGCGAAGCAAGATCGCCCTTCCTAATCCCTAGCGAATCGCTATACTTTATTGAATCGCATTGTCACGGCGCTAAGGGAGGGCGGCCGGTGAGCTTTATCAATACCATTCGCGAGGACATCAAGACCGTCCAAGCGCAGGACCCCGCCGCGCAAAACGGTCTGGTCATCTTCCTTTCCTATCCTGGCCTGCACGCCAAGTGGAACCACGTGCCCGAGCACTGGCTGTGGGAGCATGGACATCGCTCGCTCGCCCGCGTGCTCTCGCAGCTCACCCGCCACATCACCGGCGTCGAGATTCACCCTGCCGCGCAGATTGGTAAGCACTTCTTTATCGACCACGCCATGGGCGTCGTTATTGGCGAGACTGCCATCGTGGGCGACAACTGCGTGCTCTACCAGGGCGTCACGCTTGGCGGCACCGGCAACGAGACCGGCAAACGCCACCCAACGCTCGGCAATAACGTCACCGTGGGCACGGGCGCCAAGGTACTCGGCAACATCCGCATCGGCAACAACGTCAAGATCGGCGGCAACTCGGTCGTCGTCAAAGACGTGCCCGACAACTGCACCGTCGTGGGCGTGCCGGGACGCATCATCAAACGCAACGGCTGCCGTGTGTTCGAGGAAAGTTTCGACGCCAAGCAGCATCGCGAGTACATGCCCGATGACGCCGCCGAGCAGAGTGCCCTCAACCGCCAGGGCATCACCGAGAATGCCCGCCGCGTCAAAGAACTCGAGCGAGAAGTGGCCGAGCTCAAGGCCCTCGTCGCCAAGCTCGTAGACGAACGCTAGGAACGCAAGCGGCACAAAACGACATCGGCATCAACGCAAGAAGGCGCGCCAGGGAATTCATCCCCGGCGCGCCTTTCTTTTTGATGTGACATGAAGGACTGTCCCTTTGTCACATTATGCGAACTGACTCAGATAGAGGTCGGCGTAGGCACCCTCGGCAGCCAGCAGCTCCTTATGCGTACCCTGCTCGATGATATTGCCGTGGTCCATGACCAAGATCAGGTCGGCATCGACGATCGTCGACAAACGGTGCGCGATCACAAAGCTCGTGCGTCCGCGCATAAGCGCGTCCATGGCACGGCCGATGGCAAGCTCGGTACGTGTGTCCACGCTCGAGGTCGCCTCGTCCAGGATGAGAATCGCCGGGTTGTTGAGCAGCACGCGCGCAATGGTCAGCAGCTGGCGTTGGCCCTGGCTGATGCTTTCGGCATCGTTGGCCACGCGCGTGTCGTAGCCCTGCGGCATGGTGCGCACAAAGAAGTCGACCTGCGCGGCACGAGCGGCGGCCACAATTTCGTCGCGCGTTGCCTCGGGGCAGCCGTAGGCGATGTTCTCGGCAATGGTGCCATCGAACAGCCAGGCGTCCTGCAACACCATGCCAAACTGCTGGCGCAGCTCGCCGCGATCCATGCGGCTCGTGTCCACACCGTCAAGGGTAATGCGACCACCGTCGATCTCGTAGAAGCGCATGAGCAGATTGATGAGCGTGGTCTTGCCCGCGCCCGTGGTTCCCACCACCGCGATCTTTTGGCCCGGCTCGGCGGCAAACGACACGTCGCGCATGAGCGGCTTGTCGGGCGCATAACCAAAGCGCACGTGTTCAAAGGCAACACGGCCCTCAACCTTGCCCGGCAGCTTGGCGGCGGCCGCCGGCAACGGATCGGCTTCCATCTCGGACTCGTCGAGCAGGTCGAACACGCGCTCGGCGCTCGCCAGCGCGCTCTGCAGCGAGTTAAAGGTAAACGACAGCTGCGTCATGGGCTCGGATGCCTCATAGATAAACTGGAAGAACGCCTGGAACACGCCGACGGTCATATGCCCGGCAACCAGCATGCTGCAGCCCACAAGCGCAATCACGATCTGCGCCAAGCGGCCGATAAAGCGCACCGCGGGGCCGACGGCGTTAATCATAAAGTCGGCCTTGGTGCTCACGCGCGCCAGCTCCTTCGAAGCCTCGTGCACCTCGGCAGAGCTCTGGCGCTCGCGGTTAAACGCACGGATCACCAGACGGCCCGAGTAGCCTTCCTCGACCGCGCTCGTAATCTTGGACACCCACTCCTGGCGCTCGCCCGTCACATCGTGCGTGCGGCGCGAAACGACCTTCGTCACCAGCAGCGAAAGCGCCGTAAAGAACAAAAAGACAAGCGTGAGCGGCACGCTAAACACGAACATCACGCTCACGGCGCCCACCACGGTACCGATCGACACCAGAAGCTGCAGCAAGCCGCGCTGCATGCTCTCAGACATCTTGTCTAAGTCGTTGGTCGCACGGCTGACGACCTCGCCGGGACGATGCGCATCAAAGAAGGCAAGCGGCAGACGGTTGAGCTTTTGAGCGATGCGGTTACGCAGGTGCAGGTTAAGGCGTTCGGCCACGCTCGACATCAAAAAGCTCTGGAGCGCGTAGAACGAGGCAGCGGCCGTCCAGATCATAAAGTAGATGAAGATGGTCCTGCCGCAGTTCTCCCAGGTGATGTTGAAGGTGGTGTCGTTGGCAAACGCCACCTGAATGTGGCCCCACAGCTCATCGATCACGCGGGCGCTATATGCCGGCGCAGCGGTGTTAAAGATGGCATAGAACACGATGCTCGCGAACACGATATAGAAGCGCCAATGGTCACCGGCAGCCTCGCTCCACAGGCGGCGCACCGTCGCCCAGGTGTCGCGGGGTTTCTCGTCCTCGTCCTCGTCGTCCACATCGCGCATGCGCTCTGCCTCAGCGCGGGCGCGCTCATCCTCGGCGCGTTCGTTTTCCTCGTAGAGCGCTTGGCGGCGAGCCTCGCGCTCGGCTGCAGCCTTGGCGGCCTCGTCCAGCTCGGGTGCTACGGCAGCCGTTTCCTCAACCAGTCCCGCGGCAACGGCGTCATCAACGCTGGCCTGCTTCCTGAGCTCCTCGGTCATGCTACTCACCTCCCTTCATCTGCGATTCCGCGATGGCGCGGTACACCTCGCAGGTTTCCATAAGCTCGCCATGCGTGCCCAAGCCCACAACCTCGCCGTCCTTGAGCACGACGATCTGGTCGGCGTGCAAGATCGTCGAGATGCGCTGGGCGATGATGAGCACCGCGGCATCGCGCGTCTCGTCCTGCAGCGCATGGCGCAGTGCCGCATCGGTCTTAAAGTCTAGGGCCGAAAAACTGTCGTCGAAGATATATAGATCGGCGCGCTTCATGAGTGCGCGAGCAATGGCCAGGCGCTGGCGCTGACCGCCCGAGAAGTTCGTGCCGCCCTGGGATACCGGAGTATCGAGCCCCTGGGGCTGATCGAGCACAAAGGTGCTCTGGGCAACCTCCAGCGCATGGAGCATGTCAGCCTCGGTCGCGCCCTCGTTGCCAAAGCGCAGGTTGCTCGCCACCGTACCCGAGAACAGCCACGCCTTCTGCGGCACGTAAGCGATATGCCCGCGAATCTCACCTTGCGAAAGGTCGCGCAGGTCAACGCCGTTCAGGCGAATGGCGCCCTTCGTGGCATCGTGGAAACGCAACAAGAGCTTGGCCACCGTTGACTTGCCCGAGCCCGTTGAGCCTACAATCGCCGTGGTCTGGCCACGGCGACAGGCAAAGCTCAGGTCGCACAGGGTATCCTCGTCGGCATCGTCAAAACGGAACGACATATGGTCGAACACGGCAACCGCGTCGGCACCATCTGCGGACTCAGGCGCCCCGTCGCCCAGCGTTGCCTTGCCGTCCACGATGCTCGGCTCGATTTCGAGCACCTGTTGCGCGCGGTTGAGGCACGCCGCAGCGCGCGGAAGCGTCAGAATAACCATCTGCGCCATCATCACAAAGAACAGGATCAAGATCGCGTATTCCAACACGGCCGAGATGCTGCCGATTTGCATGGCGTGGACGCCCGCGCGGTTGCCGCCCACCCACAGCACCGCCACCTCGGCGATATTCATCAAAAAGAAGCTGGAACTGTCGAGACCCACAAACAGGTGGTTGACCTTGATGGCGTTGGCCGCGTAATCGCTAAACACCTCGTCCAGGCGCTGCTCCTCGTGGCGCTCCTTGTTAAATGCGCGGATGACGCGCACGCCCACGATGTTCTCGCGCAGCACCACGTTCATGCGGTCGATAAAGCTCTGCAGGCGCATAAAGATCGGCGCGGCGTTAGCCACCGTAAAGACCGCCGCCACCAGCACGATCGCAACGACCACACCAAGCAGCGTGCCCATGGCGGGATCGATGAACCAAGCAAAAATGATGCCTGCCACGGCCAAGAACGGCACCGGCAGCACCAACTGAATCGTCTGAAGGACAGCTTGCTGAATCACGTTGATGTCGTTGAGTGAGCGCGTGATCATCGAACCCGTGCCAAAGCGCTCAAAGTCGCTGGCGGACAGCTCGAGCGACTTGTCGTACACGGCATTGCGGATATCGCAGGCCACGTTGGCGGCCAGGCGCGCCGAAAGATAGCAGCCCAACACCGTGCCGCCGCTGGCCATGCCGGTCGCGATAAGCATGTACAGGCCGTTGCGTAAAATATAGTCGATGTCGCCCGTGGTAATACCGGTGTTGACCATGTTCGCCAGCATCGTGGGAACCAACAGCGTACCGACGTTATCTATCAGCACCGCAAACAGCGTCACCGCAATCAGACCGCGGTACGGCCTCATAAACCTCATTAAGAGTCGCATGTGTCCCCCTCGCCCTTATCGTCAGCCTCGTTCTCGGCGGCCACTTGCCGTTTAAATGCCTCGCACTCTTCGTTAAGAACATGGGAGAACTTACCGACCAAGCGCATGATCTCGCGCTGTTCCCACGGCTCGAGCGCCTCGAATGCCTGTTGCTCGGCTTTTTGCGCCGGCAACGCGTAGCGCTTGGCAAACTGCACGCCTTCTTCGGTCAGTCGCACAACCTTGTTCTTACGACTGCCCTCGGCAAACTCCAACGTCGCAAGCCCTCGCGCCCTAAGCGTCTTGATCGCCGAATTGATGGTCTGTTTGCTGTAGAACCATTCACTCGTCAGCCGACTCACGGCAACGCTTCCGCCCGCCGCACTCGTGTCGACGAGCATCCAGTAGGCGCAGTCCGAAAGACCGCAGGCGCGCGCGAACTCCGAATAGATACGGTCAAGCCCGTTGAGCATCCGGTCGAAATCGACCGGGCTAACTGCACTATTCATCTCTCCCACCATTCGATAGTCCGAGTTTTGACCAATTAATATCTCTACATTAGTCCGAGTTTTGACTATCGTCAACAAGCTCGTTGTTTATGGTCGGCTCTACATAAGCATATCGACAAAAAAGACCGCCGGCGCGGGGGGCGGCGCCGGCGGTTGCGAGAGAATATCGAGTGTTGGCTGTTAAGCAGCGACGGCCTCATAGACCGTAGCACCCGAGAAGCTGTCATGCAGGCTCTTGCCGGCAATCCACGGCAGCTCGACGACCTCGCAGACCGTGTTGACCAGCTCGGAGCAGTCAGTAAAGTGGCCCTTGTCGTTGAGGGCCTCGCAATCCTGAACACGCCAATAGCCATCGGTGTGCGTGATGTAGTACTCGTGATCGTTGATCGACACGAAAGCGCGCGTCTTGGAACGCAGCAGCTTCAGAAATCCTTCGAAATCGGTCTCGACGACATCTCCAGCCTGGAACATGATGTTACCTCCTGGCCCGGCGCCACCACGGCGCATTGATAAACGTTGGTACTCCTTTAGTAAAACCTTTATCAAAGGTTATGCGTTCGTCATTTAGGCAAGTGGTAAAAAAGCGCAGGGTAGACGGGATAAAACGTTTAACCATCCCATTTGTTTGTCACATTCTGAAGGTACTTTTATGCAAACCTACTTTCCCAATTGGAATCTATCCTTTTGGCCGGGCAATTGACCGTCTATCGTTTAAGCCCGACGGGTATGAACGGGGCATCTGCAACGCCACCGCAAGGAGACACCATGGAGACTATCGAAGCACTCATTCACCGCCGCAGCTGCCGCAAATACAGCAATCGTCCCGTCGAGGCCGAAAAGCTTGCACGGATTATCGAAGCCGGCCAATATGCACCGAGCGGCATGGGCCGCCAGCCGGTGACGTTTGTCGCCGTCACCGACCCCGCGACCGTCGAGCGTCTCTCACAGCTCAACGCCCAGGTCATGGACAGCAACAGCGACCCCTTCTATGGCGCCAAGACCGTTGTGGTGGTGCTGGTTGACCGCAGCGTGCCCACACATCTGGAAGACGGCTCGCTCGCCATGGGCAACTTGCTCAACGCCGCCTATGCACTGGGTGTCGATTCGTGCTGGATTCACCGCGCGCATGAGGTCTTTGACTCGCCCGAGGGCCTGGAGCTGCTGGCCAGCTGGGGCCTGCCCGCCGACGGCAACCTGCGCGGTGTCGGTAACTGCATTCTTGGCTACGCCGAGGACACGCCACCCGAGGCAAAACCGCGCCGCGACAACGTCGTCTACGTAAGGTAATTAGTTCCGCCGTTCTACCGAACGGCGGGCTCGTTGACGCTGCGCGGGCCGCATTCACGCCAATCTGACGTTCAATTTCGAGGGCGCGACCAGAAGGTCAGCGCCCTCTCATTTCACGTCACCTTGGCGCAAATGCGGCTCGCTCGCTTTTGGCGACTGACATCGAATGAGCCACTGTCTTGGGCAGCTAAAAAAGCCCCGTCCCAAATTAGCTACCCCACTCGTAACTTATATTGACGTCGCCGTTGTCGTCGTTTCGTTCGTCTGGGTCGTTTCGGCGTCGTTACCTTGCTCGCCTTCGTCCTTTTGAGCATCTGCGATGGTGGAGGCCGCCGCAACGATACCACGCTGGGGCGCGACGCCTGTCTGGGTCTGAGCGCCCTCGATAACTTCTGTGCCTGCATGCGCGAGCTCGGGCGATTTAAACACTGCGTCCAAGTTGGCGCCACCGCCGGCGTAGCCAAGCGCAGCGAGTGCGATGACGATCACTGCAACGACGGCCACGATCGGAACATAACGATGCCAACCAGCCGGATTGAGTCCACTGCGGCGAGCCGCCCCGCGGCTGATGTAACCGAGCGTTCCGTCGTGCTTGAGCTTTGAGCCCACCACGCGTTTGCGGCCCCACAGCGAGGACTCTGCCTGCATTGCCAAGCGGGCGCTTGCCGAAGGATAGCCGTATTTAGTGCGCTTGAACGAGCCATCAAACCCCGAGGCGTGTTTGCCCCACGTCACCGATGTCGTGCGTCGGTTGACCGGCGCGGCACTCCGCCTTCTGCGGCTCGGTTTTGAAGTCTCAGCCATATGCCCTCGCACGCCGTAACCAAATCGAAACAATAACGCTTTGGACTGTAGCACACGCGTCGCGCGCGGTCACGGGCGCCTCGCTCAACGGTCATCGTCCTTCAGCAAGCGCCACAGCGTTGTACGGCTTATGCCCAGTACCTCCGCCGCACGGGTTCGGTTGCCGTGGAGATGATCTACAACCAGATGCGCGATATCTCGCTCGGTATCGGCCAGCGGTCGCAGGATATACAGGTCGCTTTCGAGCGTCGGGGCGCCAAAGGCTGCGGTCTTAATCACGTCCTCTTGGGCGAGCACTTCCTCCGCCACAGCGCGGTCCACCGCGCCCGCCCCCACCAATATATACAGTCGTTCCGAGACCTCGCGGAGCTGCAGATAATTGCGCGGCCAGCGGTAAGCATCGAGCGTCTTCGTCGCCGCGGAAGACAGCGTGGGCGCTGCCGTCCCAAATGCGTCAGCGAGATATTCCAAATAGCGCGCAACCTTCGTCGACGCGGCTCCCTGCTCGGCGATTGCCGGCGCCACGCTCACCGCACAGGCGAAGCGCTCGGTCACAAAGGCGGCTTGATCACTTTCGCTGCCGCCCGGCATGTCATTCGCTGTCAGCACCACATGGCAGCGCGTCGCCAACGCGGTGTCGGTCATCGTGGAGACCAGCTCGCGGAGGCGCTGGGGGCCAACCGCGTTCCAGCCCTCAATGCAAAGGGTCAGCCCCGTTTGGAACAACGGCGATTCGGCGCTTTTGAGCACATGGCGCCAACCGCGATCGGTGAGTTCATCGAGCGCGATGGAAACAAAGGGCTGATCGGCAAAAGGACCGTCCAGATAGAGGCGCTTGGCGATCTCGACCTGACCCGCTCCCAGCTCGCCCTCGAGCATAAGGGGCACACCGCGCGCGTAGCTCTCGGCAACCGGCGCAGCCACCGAGGCCGCCCCCTCAACGATGCCGTACGCGCTCGATTCGTAGCGGGCCTCAACCTCGTCGGCGTTGAGCCACTCGATGCCCGAATGCGCCGCGGCGCCGCGCACCTCGCGGACCACGACGGCCCAAAGGCCCCCGCCCTCTTTGTCGGTAGGGCGAACGGTCAGGCTCAGGCGCGTACCCGCACGCCCCATAACAAGACGCGCGCCGTCTCCTATACGGTCGAGGCGTTCGGCAACAAAAGCCGCCACATCCCGCTCAAGCGCCGCGTCATTCATGGTCGAGATCGCGACGTCCCCACGCGCATCGATTGCCAATGCCGATGCCCCGGCAGCAGCTAGGGCATCGGTCAAGATGTTCAGCTTGGCATCGCTATCCATGATTTGCCCCTGTCTGCAGCGACGTGCAACCGCCGGCGGTCGCACGACCGAGTGTTTCAAAATTGAACGATATTGCTCACCAAACACTATAGGGCAGAAAGCGCCGTCCTGCGAGTATAGGTGTTGCCCCGCATCGCCATCCTGGCGGGGCGATAAGAGCTCTTCGGGACTTATAAACCTGCGGACAAGCCATACCCGCAAGAGCTCCTATCGCTCCACCGCGAGGATGCGCTCACCAGCACGCAGCACGCAAACAAGCTACTTCTCTACCAGATTCCCAGTACGTGTTGCATTCCCAAACTCATGCACGCAATGCCAATCCAGCAGCAAAAGCCCAGCGCGATGGGCTTGCCGCCCTTTTTGACCAGCTCAACGATATCGGTATTAAAACCAATAGCCGCCATGGCCATCACAATAAAGAATTTCGACAGCTCCTTGATGGGCGCCGTGATGGACACGGGAAGCTGAAACACCGTGGTGATCACGCTCGCCAGCACAAAGAACAGCACAAACATGGGAAACGCGCGTTTAAGCGAGAACGTGCTTTTGGCGTCGCCGCCGGCCTTGCGTGCCAGATGCATCTGCCAGCATGCGAGGACCAACGTGATGGGAATGATAGCCAGCGTCCTGGTGAGCTTGACCACCGTGGCGCTTTCGAGCACATTTGCGCCGGGATGCATGCTGTCCCAGGCGCTCGCCGCAGCCGTTACCGACGAGGTGTCGTTGATGGCGGTACCGGCAAACAGGCCAAAGCCCTCATTGGTCAGCCCGAGCATGCCGCCGAGCGTCGGAAACACGAGCGCCGCGATAACGTTAAACAGGAAGATGACCGAAATAGCCTGGGCAATCTCGCGATCGTCGGCATCGATGACGGGTGCGGTCGCGGCGATGGCAGAACCGCCGCAAATCGACGAACCCACACCCACAAGCGTCGCGATCTTGCCCGGCACGTTCATAACGCGGCAGAGCACAAAGGCGATGACGAGCGAGGTCGAGATTGTCGCCACGATAATCGGCAGCGACTGGGCGCCCTTGGACAGAATCTGGGAGAGGTTCATGCCAAAGCCAAGCAGGATAACCGCGTACTGCAAGACTTTTTTGGACGTATAGGTAACGCCGGCGGCGAGCGGTTCGCGACGATTCTTGGGAAAGACGAGCGCCAGGACCATGCCAAAAAGGATGGCAAATACCGGCCCGCCGACCACCTCAACCTGTTTGCCGAGCAACGTCGTGGGAATGGCGATGATCAGGCAGAACAAGACGCCTTTCCAGCGCTCGCGTACGATATTTGCCAGTTGCATATGGGATTCCTTCTTTCTATTTCACGTTTGCGACGGCTTATGATACGGCAACATTGGGCACAGCCTTGCGCAAACACAGACTAAGATGCCGCAATAGTTCTCAGGCATCAGCCGAATTACCCACCGCGGAGAGCTGATTCGCGGCATAATTAACAACTGACATATGAGTTTGATAGAACAGTTGCGAGGCGCTATGGAAGAATCGATGCACGTCGGCGAGCAGGAAACGAGCCTACAGGACCAGTCCTACCACACCATTCGACGCAAAATCGTCTACCTGGACTACAAGCCGGGCGAAAAGCTGGGCGTCAAGCAACTTTGCGATGACCTGGATATGGGTCGCACGCCCGTGCGCGAAGCTTTGGTTCGCTTGGCGCAGGAAGGCCTGGTGCGCACCGTGCCCCAGAGTGGTACCTACGTCTCGCCCATCAACCTCACCCTTGCCGAGAGTGCCTGTTACATCCGCGAGCATCTGGAAAAGCAGGTGATTGTGGAGTGCTGTGCGCGCGCCACGTCGGCCGGCATCGAGCAGCTCGACCGCGCCATCGCGCTGCAGGAAAAGGCCATGGCCGAAGAGGATCGCATCGGCTTCTTTTTGAGCGACAACCTCATGCATCACATGATTTTTAGCATCGCATGTCGCAGCACCGTGTGGTCGTGGCTCGAAGAGACCAATGCCGACCTGGAGCGCTTCCGCTGGCTGCGCGCCGCCACGCAGGTTCTCGACAATCAGGACATCGTGAACGAGCACAAGCAGATTCGCCGCGCTATCGCCGGTCGCGACCCCATCGAAGCGAGCTTTTTGGTCAGCAAGCACCTGCACATGATGTTCCGCAATCAAACCGAGGTTCTGGACCAGTTCCCCGAGTACTTCGAGACCAGCAAGCTCCGCTAACCTGCCAAAAAGGGACAGGTTTATTTTGGCAGGTTTTATCCGAGCAAATGCAACAAGGCCCGGCTCCGTCTTGATGCGGAGCCGGGCCTTAGTCGCTAGAACGGCGGAACCAACTACTCGACCGTGACGCTTTTCGCCAGGTTTCGGGGTTGGTCGACGTCGCAACCGCGCAGGATGGCGACCTCGCGGGCGAGCAGCTGCAGCGGGACGCTCGCCGTGATGGGGCTGAACACGTCGCGGACTGCCGGCACGCGGATGATGCAGTCGGCGATCTTGTTGATCTCCTCGTCGCCCTCGGTGGCAACGACGATGACCTTGGCGCCGCGCGCCTTGCACTCCATAAGGTTCGACACGGTCTTGTCGTAGGTGGCACTCTTGGTGGCCACGGCGATGACAGGGAAGCCCGGGTCGATCAGCGCGATGGGGCCGTGCTTCATCTCGCCGGCGGCGTAGGCCTCGGCGTGCAGGTAGCTGACTTCCTTGAGCTTGAGCGCGCCCTCGTAGGAAATAGCGGCACCCATGCCGCGGCCCACGAACAGCGCCGACTGCGCGTCCTTGCACAGCAGGGCAGCCTCATGCACGGCATCGGTCTGCGTGTCCAAAATCCACTGGATCTGCTCGGCAGTATCGGAAAGCTCGCGGAACAGCATGCGTGCCTGTTTGGTGGTCAGGCGGTACTTGACCTGCGCCAGCAGCAGGGCCAGCAGCGTCAGGCTCACAACCTGGCCGATGAAGCTCTTGGTCGAGGCGACCGCGATCTCCTTGTTGGCCTTGGTGTAGATGACGCCGTCGCTCTCACGCGCCACGGGGCTGCCCACCACGTTGGTGATGCCGAAGACCTTGGCGCCCTTGATGCGCGCGTCGCGGATGGCGGCGAGAGTGTCGGCCGTCTCGCCCGACTGGGACACGGCCACGACGAGCGTCGTCGGCGTGATGATGGGGTTGCGATAGCGGAACTCGCTGGCCGCCTCAACCTCGGTGGGGATGCGAGCCCAGCCCTCGATGAGATTCTTAGCAATGAGGCCAGCGTGATAGCTGGTTCCGCAAGCGATCACGTAGACGCGGTCGATGTCGTTGAGTTCCTCGAGCGAAAGGCCCAGCTCGTCGATGTCGAGCTCGCCGGCCGGCGTCATACGACCGACCAGCGTATCGCGCACGACGCGCGGCTGCTCGTGGATTTCCTTGAGCATAAAGTCGGGATAACCGCCCTTTTCTGCCATGTCCAGGTCCCAGTCGATGTGAGTGACCTTGGGTTCGATAACGTTGCCGGCCTCGTCGGTGTACTCGACGCCTGCGGGCGTGAGCTTGGCAAACTGACCGTCCTCGAGCACCACGACATCGCGGGTGGCGTCGATGAGCGCGATGACATCGGAGGCGACATAGGCGCCGGTCTCGCCCGCGCCGACCACGATCGGGGAATCCTTGCGGGCCACGGCGATCACGCCGGGCTCGTCAGCGCACACGGCGGCCAGACCATAGGCACCGACCACGTGGGTGCAAGCCTCGCGCACGGAGGCCATCAGGTCGTGCGTCTCGGCATAAGCCTCTTCGATCAGATGCGCGAAGACCTCGGTATCGGTCTCGCTCTTAAAGTGGTGGCCGCGGCCCTCCAGCTCTTCGCGCAGCTCGGCGAAGTTCTCGATGATGCCGTTGTGGACGATGGCGATACGACCGTCGCAGCTGGTGTGGGGGTGAGCGTTAACGACGGAGGGCTTGCCGTGGGTGGCCCAACGAGTGTGGCCGATACCGCAGGTAGCGTCGCTGTCGATGTTGGAAAGCTCGCTCTCCAGGCCCGCGACCTTGCCCACGCGGCGGATGACGTCGAGGTGCGCCGCGGCGCCCTCGCCCACCTCGAGCGCGACGCCCGAGGAGTCATAGCCGCGATACTCCATACGCTTGAGGCCTGTGACCAGGATGTTCTTTGCAATATCAGAGCCGGTGTAGCCGACAATTCCGCACATAGGATAAATCCCTTCGTCCGCTTGACTGCAAAACGTCCACGCACAGGGGGCGCTGAGACGCATAACGTTCGAGTATTGTACTCACGCAAACGCAAGCTGATATACCAGAAGTGGTATCTCAACTTAGATACCACCCGATGCACACACGTCCAGCCGGTCCAAACCACCACAATGGGGACAGGCACCTTCGTGGCAGTCGCGCTGGCAACGGCGTTTCCCCAGATAAACCTGCCAAAATAAACCTGTCCCTTTTTGGTAGGTTTAGGATGCTACAATCTGGCTTGTACTTGAAACGCATCAAAGGGGCCGCTATGGCAAAGGTTAAAATCAGCGACGTCGCGCGCGAAGCCGGGGTTTCGTTGGGCACGGTTTCCAACGCGCTCAACCATCCCGAAAAGTTGCGTCCCGAGACCCTCAAGCTCATTAACGAAACCATCAATCGACTGGGCTACCTGCCCAACCAAAGCGCTCGTCAGCTCGCGGGCGGCGCCACCAAGTCCTTTGGCCTGGTGCTCCCCCGTCTCGACCACGGCTTTTCACTCCAAATCGCCAGCGGCGCCCACAACGAGGCCCGCAAGCACGGCTACGACCTGCTCATCGCCAACGCCGATAACGACGATATTCTCGAGGACCATTACCTGCGCTACTTTATGGGCACCCAGATGTCCGGCGTCATGGTTCAGCCCATGGCATCCCCCGACTGGCACCCCGCCATGACCAAGATGCCCGTGCCGATCGTCCATCTGGACATCCATTGCTCCGAGCCCGGCTACTACGTAGCGGCCGACAACGAGGCCCAGGGTCGCATCATTGCCGAACTCGCCATCGCCCGCGGCGCGCACCATATTGTCGTCGTCGGCCGAGCAGCATTTATGCAACTCACCCTGCGCGTCCTTGGCATTCATAAGGCACTCGCCCTACACCCCGATATCAAGATCGAAGTCATCGACGCCGGCGAATGGAATACCGCCGCCGACGGCTACGGCATCGGCGCCCAAATCGCCGCGCGCCCCGCCGACGAACGCCCCGATTTTGTCGTCGGCCTGACCGACGTGTTGGCCTCGGGCGTTATCTCGGCACTGGTCGACAAGGGCATCTCTGTCCCCGGGCAGGTACGCGTAGCAGGTTGCGATGGCAACCCGCTCGCTTGGAGCGGATCGGTCCCGCTCACTACGGTAGCGCCCCCGGGCTACGAGATTGGCCGCAAGGGCGTTCAATTGCTGATGGAGCAAATCGAGAACAAGGCGCCGGCGAAGCCCAAGCACGTCCACATCGGCTCTGCCGCGCGCACCGTCACCGCAGTCACCGCCACCGAGGATATCAACCGCCAAGAACTCGTGCGGCCGTTCCTGCTGGAACGCGCCAGCACCCAGGCAAGCAGCCAGACCGACGCCACGGCCATCAACCTAGGCGCGTATCTGTAGCACGCCCGCAAGTATGCTATGTCGCCGCTTAAGCAAAAGGGGTCCGACCATTGCCGGGCCCCTTTTGCTTAAGCGCAAACGTGGGCAATTGCTCGTTTCAACGCCGCAATTGTCTAGCGCGCGGCTTTAACTGCCGCCGAAAGGTCGAACAACGTATCGAGCACGGCCTCGCAGCCATCCACCACGTCCTGCGGCAGCGGAACAATGTCAGGAACGGCAAAGACGTGGCAGCCGGCCGTAATGCCCGAGACGCAGCCGTTGCGCGAATCCTCGACCACGGCACATTCCTCGGGAGCAAAGCCCGCGCGCTCGCAGGCGAGCAGATACATCTCGGGGTCGGGCTTGCCGTGCACGACGTCCTCGCCGCAGGTCACGGTCTCAAACTTGTCAAAGAGACCGAATGCTTTAAGGTTGCGCTCGGCGGTAACGCGGCGCGACGACGTCGCTAGACCCACGTGATAGCCCGCAGCCAGCAGCTCGTCTAGGCACTCGGCGGCGCCGGCCTTAAGCTCCAGCTCGGTCTTGACCATCTCGTCGCGAATCTCCTTGTGGCGGACATAGATCGCCTCGGCGGTCTCGTGGCTGCCGTAATGCTCCTCGAGAATGCCCGTGACATCAGGCAGCGTGCGGCCGATAAACTGATGGATCAGCGCATCATCAATTGCGAGCCCCAGCTCAGCGGCGCCTGCCTTCCAGGCCTTAATCCCCAAACGCTCGGTATCGACCAGCGTTCCATCCATGTCAAAAATAACAGCCTTGATCATATCGGTCCCCCATCGACTCTCACTGTCGCATTGCCGCAACTCTACCGCATTTGGCAACTTGTATATAACGTATATACCATATTGCACTTTCGTTACATAGATAGAAGTCTTATGGCAAGTAACGCATTAGGATTATAGTTTTCGATCGAGTACTCAACGATAAGGAACGTTTCATGATTTTAGACACCACGGCACCCGCAGAGGAGCTTCAAGACAAGCTATCGGCACTCGAGCAGCTGCTTTTGGCATACGGGCGCGTGGCCATCGGGTTTTCCGGCGGCGTTGACAGCAGCTTTTTGGCCGCCGTATGCGCCCGCATCATGCCTACCAATACCCTCCTCGTTCACCTCACCACGCCGCTCATCGGCACGCCCGAACAGGCTTCGTTTGAGCGGTCCGTCGACGGTCAAGCCAATGAGGGGCCGCATTTTAAGCTCCCCGTGCTCAATCTTTCGGTCGATCAGCTGCAGCTCCCCCAAGTAATCTGCAACGATGCCAATCGCTGCTACCACTGCAAGCACGCCGGCTTTACCGCCATCGTCAACCACGCCAAGTCGCTCGGCTTTCCCACCGTCATCGATGGCAGCAATGCAAGCGATCGCGGTGACTACCGCCCCGGCATGCGTGCGGCAGAAGAGCTCGGCGTACGCTCCCCTCTTATGGAGGTCGGCTTTACCAAGGACGAAGAGCGCGAGCTACTACGCACATGGGGCTATCCTGTTTGGAACCTGCCGGCGGGAGCATGTCTTGCCACGCGCGTCCCCACGGGCGAGGAGCTTACGTTCGAGAAGGTCTCCCTGATCCGCGCCTGCGAGGATTACCTGCACGATCTTGACCTGGCACAGGTACGCGCGCGCTTGATCGGTGGCTGCATGCATATCGAGGCCGCACCCGCAGATGTCGCCAAGATTGCCGCCCTCGGCGGTGCCGCTGTCGACGACAAGGGCAAGACCCCGCTGCCCGCCGTTATCGAGTCCGCGCTGCGCGAGCTGGGCTGCGACCATATTTCCCCCGAGGTTACCCCCTACATCCACGGCAACATGAACCTTTAAGTTACGCCGTTTTACAAACGGCGTAACCGCTCGGCGCTGCGCAGGCCCCGGGCTCGGCAATCTGACGTTCAACTGCACGGGCGCGACCAAAAGGTCAGCGTCCGCTTGTTTCACGTCACCTTACCGCACCCGGAGCCTGCTCGCTCGCATATGCTCAACCTGGACTGCGTTAACTGACCTACCAAAAAGGGACAGGTTTATTTTGGCAGGTTTTATCTGGGGAAATATCGCGAGACAATCGCCCCTCCAACACCCATCTGGCCTCGAGAGACACTAGAGAGGCGACCCGGCTGCATCTACTTCTTCCGATATCGGCGGTTACGACTCGTCGATGAACCCATTACTTCGATGAGCCCTTTATCCGCCATTTTGGCAGATGGTAGTTGACGGACGAATTTTGGCATTCCGTCTCTCTAAAACAATAGATTTATCTCTCTAACTTTAGAGAGATAAGCGCCTTGTTTTAGAGAGACATTTAGAGAGATGTATCGAATTCACTGTTAGATTGCCCAATGTTATCTCTTTAACTAGCTTTCTCTTTAGAGAAACATTTAGAGAGACGAGCGCAATCTCTCTAATCAAGGGCTCCACTCTTTAAGGTGCACACTTCCTAACCGTGCCCTAAGTTGCGGTGAAATAACTCACGATTAGCCTGCCAAAAAGGGACAGGTTTATTTTGGCAGGTTTTATCTGGGGAAACGCAAATAGGGCCGTGACACCCATACGGCGTCGCGGCCCTTTTCCTTGGAGAAGGATCAATTGATTGAACGGGATGACCGTTCTAGTCTTCGAGTCCGCTATTGATGAGCTCCGCAATCTCAACGGGATCGGTGCTCGCGCGCACCTTGTCACGGAAGCCGGCGTCCATCAGCATCACGGCAGCCTTGGAGAGCAGGCGCAGATGCGTGGTTCCAGCCTCGCCGGCGGGCACGTACAGCGCGAGCGCAACATCGACGGGCACCCCATCGAAGCTCGGCCATTCAACGGGCTCGGCCAGTTTAAGCACGGCAACGCCCGGCGTGTGGATCGCGTCGCTTTTGGCATGCGGAACGGCAAAACCGGCGACAAGGCCGGTCTCGGCCTCGTTCTCGCGAGCAATGAAGGCGGCCTCTACGGCAGATGCGTCATCGGCAAAACCGAGCTCGATGGCCTGCTCGGACAAATAATGCAGGGCATCCTCGCGCGAGGCGGCGGTATACCCGATTGTCACTTGGTTGGCAGATACAAATCCCATGGAAACCTTCCTTACAACACGGACCTGACCGCAGCTTCGATGCCGTCGGCGTCCAAACCGTACTTGTGCAGCAAATCGACCGCAGGGCCGGACTCGCCATACACATCGCGCACGCCGACGCGACGCATCGGCACCGGATGCTGCTCTGCGAGCACCGAGGCCACGGCCTCGCCAAGACCACCGATAATCGAATGCTCCTCGGCGGTGACCACGCGACCAGTCTTCTTGGCGCTGGCAACCACCAGGCGCTCATCAAGCGGCTTAATCGTGTGCATGTTGATGACCTCGGCATCGATACCATCGGCAGCGAGCGCCTCGGCAGCCTCAAGCGCCTCAGCGACCATAAGGCCACAAGCGATGATGGTCACATCGGACCCCTCGCGCACGACCACGCCGCGACCAATCTTGAACTCATAGTCCTCGCAGTCGTTGATGACCGGTGTTGCCAGGCGTCCGAAACGCATGTAGACCGGCCCCTCAAACTCATAGGCGGCGCGCACGCATGCGCGAGCCTCGATGTCATCGGCGGGAACAATCACCGTCATACCCGGGATCGTGCGCATGAGCGCGATGTCCTCGCAGCACTGATGCGTGGCACCGTCTTCACCGACCGATATGCCCGCATGCGTGGCACCGATTTTGACGTTGAGGTGCGGATAGCCGATGGAATTACGCACTTGCTCGTACGCGCGGCCGGCAGCGAACATGGCAAAGGTGCTCGCAAAGGCGACGTGACCCGTGGTCGCAATGCCGGCGGCAAGCCCCATCAGGTTGCTCTCGGCAATGCCGGCGTCGTAGAAGCGCTCAGGGTGCGCAGCCTTAAACTTACCGGTCTGCGTGGCGGCGGCCAGGTCGGCATCGAGAACCACAAAGTCATCGCGCTCATTGCCCAGCTCGACAAGTGCCTCGCCATAGCTAACGCGCGTGGCGACTTTCTTGACGTCTGCCATTAGAGCTCCTCCCCTGCTGCTGCGAGCTCGGCCATGGCCTGCTCAAACTGTTCATCGTTGGGTGCCTTGCCGTGCCAGCCCACCTGGTTTTCCATAAAGGAGACGCCCTTGCCCTTCACCGTCTCGGCGATAATGGCCACGGGCGAGTCGCTCACTTTGCGGGCCTCGGCAAAGGCGGCGGCAATCTGCGCCATGTCGTTACCGTCGGCGAGCTCGATCACATGCCACTTAAAGGCGCGGAACTTGTCAGCGAGCGGCATGGCCGAGTTGACCTCATCGATCGTGCCGTCAATCTGCAAGCCGTTGTGGTCGACGACGGCAACAAGATTGTCGAGTGCATGGTTGCCGGCGAACATGGCCGCCTCCCACACCTGGCCTTCCTCGCACTCACCGTCGCCCAGCAACGTGTAGACACGGTAGCCGTCGCCCCAGTGCTTAGCGGCAAGCGCCATTCCAACTGCAGCAGAGATGCCCTGACCGAGCGATCCGGTGGACATATCGATGCCAGAGGCGTCGTTCATGTTGGGATGGCCCTGCAGTCGGCTGCCAATATGGCGGAGCGTCTCGAGCTCTTCGACGGGAAAATAGCCGCGATTTGCCAACACCGAATACAGGCCCGGCGCCGCGTGACCCTTGGAGAGCACAAAGCGATCTCGATCGGCCTTGTGAGGGTCGGCAGGATCGATATTCATTTCCTCAAAGTACAGATACGTCATGATGTCGGCAGCACCGAGCGATCCACCCGGGTGTCCCGACTTGGCCGCGTGAACCGCAGTCACGACACCCTTCCTGACCTCATTGGCGACCTTCGCCAGCTCCTGGTTGGTCATACGAATTCCTCTCTTGAGAACAACCCCGGCACCGGATGACACGATGCCGGGGCAATCCACTCGTTAAGCCTGAGCGACGACCTTCTGCCAGTCGGCCTCGAACGAGGCAAGGCCCTGATCGGTCAGCGGATGGTGCAGGCACTTCTTAAGGGCTGCCATGGGCACGGTCGCGATATCGGCGCCAAGCAGCGCGGCCTGGGTTACGTGGTTGGGCGTACGAACCGAGGCGGTGATGATCTCGACGGTGTCGTCGACGTTCTTGCCCGTCCAGTCGTAGTTCTTAATGCAGGTCACGACGTTGTCGAGCTGCGAGATACCGTCCTCGGCGATGTCGTCGAAACGACCGACAAACGGGCTGATGTAGCGAGCACCGGCGTTGGCGGCCATAAGGGCCTGCGTCGGCGAGAAGACGAGCGTCATGTTGACGCGCACGCCAGCATCGGCCAGCGCACGGCAGGCGGCAAGGCCGGCCTCGCACACGGGAAGCTTGACCACGATGTTGGGGGCGAGGGCGGCAAGGCGCTTGCCCTCCTCGATCATACCCTCGGCAGTGGTCGCGGTAGACTCGGCGGACACGGGCAGGCCCTCGCAGAGCTCGGCAATCTTGAGCATATGCGGCTCAAAGTCGGCAAGCTTGCCGCCGGTCTTGGCGTACAGGGACGGGTTGGTGGTAACACCGGCCAGGCAGCCCCAGCTCTTGGCCTCGGCAATCTCGTCCAGATTGGCGGTATCGATAAAGAACTTCATGGTGAACCCCTTCAAAGGAAGCTAAAACTCAAAAGAATGGGACAAAGGGACTGCCCCTTTGTCCCATGTGCCGGGCCTGGGACATGCCCCAGGCCCGGCGTCGCGTAGGAAAAGCTACTTACTCGGCAAGAGCGGCCTCGATGCGGGTCGTGACGCCCTTGAGGTTAAGACCGACGACGTACTGCTTGATCGGGCGCTTGATGTGCTCGATGACAAAGCGCTTGCCGTCGATGTCCTGAGCGGCGAGGTTGCGGTAGAGCTTCTCGACCTGCTCCTTGACCTCAGGATCGTTGAACGCATAGTGACCGGAGACATCCAGGATCTTCAGGCTGAGCTCATCGTCGGCAAGAATGTCGTCGACCTGCAGGTTGACGTCGTCGCCAGTCATCCACTTGCGCCAGCGCTCGGTCTTGATAGCCTTGACCAGCAGGGTGTGATACAGGTCGGAGGGGTCATCGCACAGACCGTTGTCGACCAGGATCTGCTCGGTGGCGCAGAGCTTGAGGTAGGCGCGGGTCTCCTCGGTGCCATACTGCGGAGCAACGTTGGAGGCGGTCACGTGTGCCGGGATGTGCTCGAGCAGCGTCGCGTCGTCCAGATAGTCGGCGTTGTGCTCCTTCAGGCCCACGCCGTAGCGCTTAGCCATGTCGGCGAGCTCGCGGGCATTCTTGAAGTTGTAATGGCCGACCTGCTCGGTCCAACGGGTGAGCGTACCGGTCTGGCCGACGATAAAGGTGGGCATGGGGCAGCCGCGCTTCTCGAGCTCGGGCTGCAGCTGAGAAATGAACTCCTCGTACTTATCGGTAGAGGTCAAGCCGCCATTGGTCTCCTCGGTACCGACCTCATAGGCAACCTCGGGCAGGTTATGCTCGCGACGGTACTGCTCAAGGTAGTCGATAAGATCAATCGTGCGGCGAAGCACCACGTCGAGCGGAATAACCTTGCCGATCTGATAGGGGTCCTTGGTAGGGTCGACCATCAGCAGGTCAAAGCCCGCCTCCATGTCGGCGACGAAGGACTTGCGGGCGAGCTCCATGGCCTCGTCCTCGGGCAGGTGGGCGTTACGCTCCTCGTCGCGCTGCCACGGACCGCCGTGGTCTCGGCACAGGTAGTACGGACCGGTGTAACCCACCTCGTCGGCAACCTTCTTGATGTCGGCGGCAAAGCGCGTCTGGTCCCAACCGTTGACGTAGCCGGCGCCCATCTCGTCCATATCGACCTGGTTGCGGCTGGCGATAAACATGGGCGGGAAATCCTCGTCCTTGGCAAGCTCGAACACGGCCTGAATCAGGTTGGGGCTCATGGGGCCAATGCCGACCATGGTTGCGTGATCGCCGCTATCCTGCAGCTTGAGCATGCCCTGAACGGCCTGACGGATGGTGAGGTTGGACATTTTGTTCTCCTTCTCCAGAGGATTTTTGACAAAAGTTCCCTGGGACCCAGATGTGGGCCCTATCAGTACGGATGGATTTTGTTGTGTAGGGGCGGTTGTGCGGAGTCAAATCCATCCCTCCGCACAACCGGAGTCCTTAAAGGTTTACTTGGCCTGCTTATCGAGCGTGGGCTTCATGGCAATCAGGATTGCAGCGGCGACCACGGCGCCAATCACGATGTCCAGGCAGAACAGCGCGACGTTGTTGGTGGCAAGGGCGACGATAAAGCCACCGTGCGGGACGTAGCAGTCGATGCCCTGGAAGGCGGCAAGTGCCGCACCCACGGCAGAGCCGATGCAAATGCCGGGCAGGGTGTGACCGAGGTCCTTGACCGCGAAGGGGATAGCGCCCTCGGTAATACCGATGCAGCCCATGAACAGCGCGGAGATGCCCATCTGGCGGTCAGCGTCATCGAACTTGTTCTTGGCGATGAGCGCAGCGAGGCCACAGGCGATCGGGGGAACGGCGACGGCGACGCGGAACATACCGTTAGGACCGTAGATACCGGAGGCCATGATGGCCATGGTGAAGGTCGAGGCGGTCTTGTTGATGGGGCCACCCATATCGAAGGCGGTCATAACGCCAATGACCAGACCCAGGACAACTGCGGAACCGCCCTGCAGGCTGCCGAGCACGCCGGTGAGCCAGTCCATCACAAAGCCAAGCGGCGTGGCCAGGATGTAGATATAGGCCATGCCCAGGACAAGCGAGGTCAGAATCGGAATGATCAGGATGGGCATGATGGTCTGGATGGTGTTGTTGACCTTCCAGGTCTTCATCCAGCGGACAAAGTAGCCGCAGATAACTGCCATGATCATGGCGCCCAAGAAGCCGGTCGAAACGCTGTTGCCGTTAGGGGTAACGACCGCGTTGTTGACCAGGTAGCCCAGGACAAAACCGGGGGCGAGCGCGGGCTTGCCGGCCATCGAGTAGGAGATGTAAGCCGCAAGCACCGGGATCATCATGGAGATGCCGGCCATGCCGATGGTGTTAAGGCTCACCATCAGCGGATTCGTAACCTCCATGCCGTTGGCGCCGGCGGTACCGGATGCCAACGAGAAGGCGAGGAACACGCCACCGATAACGACAATGGGGATAAAATAGGAAACGCCGGTATTGAATGCATTGAGCAGCGTCTTGCCAGGATCGGCAAAGATAGACTGCTTGGACGCCGGTGTCGGGGCCTGCGGGGCAGCGGAGACGGCCTTCTTCTCTGCCTTGGCCTCGGCCTTGGGCGCGTCAACGGCGCCACCCGTCGCCTTGATAATCTCAACAGCCTGGTCGATGATCTTGACCGGATCGGCGATCACATCGGAAGTACCGACCTTGAGGAACTTGCCCTCGGCCATCTTCTGCTCAAAACGGTCCTCGTTCTCGACACCCACGTCGACGGACTCCAAGACCAGGTCGGCGGAGTCAACGTCTTCCTGCGTGAGCTCATTCTCGATACCCAGGCCACCCTGAGCCTCGACCTTGCACTCGATGCCACGGGCGGCGCATTCATCCTGAATCGCCTTCTGGGCCATATACGTGTGGGCGATACCCACGGTACAGGCGGCAACGCCTACGATCTTCATTGCTTCCCTCTTTTCATAGAGTTGCGTGCGCAAGACACCGTTTGCGGAGGCCTCCGGAGCATCCCCTGCCGTTTGGACTTGCTGTCTTTTCGACAAGACCAATATAGGTGCTCGTTTTTCTTAATGCCAGCTTATTTCGGTAAACGCGCAGGTCAGAGCGTTGGTTATGCGATTTAGTTATGCGTTTAACCAAAAATGAATCCTGCGATTTTACCCTCGATTTCAAAAGTCAAGAAGTATTTGATTTTCTCGGTAGACGGCAGATGCGCATGCCGGTCACAAATTTCGACCCCACCCGTATACCGCATTTGTTGCATACTCATATGAAAGGAAAAGGTCGCTCACCGAAGCGTATCCCCCACCAAGACTCAAAGTCATCATGTTGGAAAATGCTCATCTGTCGGAAGGAGTCGCTGTGGCAAAACAGCGCGTTACGATCGCAGACGTCGCTCGAGAGGCGGGAACCTCGACGGCAAGCGTCTCGTATTACCTCAACGACAAACGAGAAAAGCTTAGCGAGAAGACGCAGAACAAAATCGCGCGCGTAATTAAGGAACTCGGATACGTTCCCAATGCCCAGGCGCAAACGCTCACCGGCAAACAAACCCACGTCATCGCCATCATCATTTTGGATAACACCAACAAATGGGCGGGGCTCGTTCTCAATGGCATGGAGCAGGTCATGCTCCCCGCGGGCTACCAGACGGTCGTTTGCACGAGCAACTTTAACCCCGAGACCGAGCTCATGTACGTCGACAAGATGCTCTCGCTGGGCGTCGATGGCTTTATCATCCAGCCCACGGCAAACTTCAAAGCCGTGCACGACCGCATTAGACGCGCCGGCAAGCCGGTCGTCTTTTTCGATGCGGCCATCTATAGCCCAGGTACCAGCTGGATCAAAACCAACCTTTACGACGGCGTGTACAACGCCACACAGGCACTCCTCGACGCCGGCTACGAAGACTTCTTTTCCATTGCCGCCAACATGACCGAGATGCGCACCCGCATGGAGCGTTTTCAGGGGTATGCCGAGGCACTGGCAGCGAACGGACAGCTCTACAAAGCGATTCCCATCGATCACAACAAGCCGTCAATCAACGAGCTCACCGAATACTTTAAATTCAAGTTCAATCCCGCCAAGCGTACGCTCATCTTTGTCCAAAACCAATGGGCGCTCCCCCGCGTCTACAAGGCGCTTCAGCCCATGGCCCATCTGCTTCCGCAGCAAATCGGCCTTTTGGGACTCAACTGCGAAGACTGGACTAATCTCACCACGCCGACTGTCTCCACCATCATCGAGCCCGTCGACCAGGAAGGTCGCGAAGCAGCCGAGATGCTGCTCGCCCTACTTGACGGCAGCAGCGAACCCGGCGAGCAGCGCATTCTCGAGTGCAAGCTCAACTGGCTCGACTCCACCTCGATCTAGACCGCGGGACAAATTAATCAGTAGTGTTTGTCCCAAATCTTAAGTATTTGTTCGATAGAACGGCCCCTGCCGGCTCCTGCTAGACTGGTAGATTCCCAACCGTCCATCCAGGAGCCTCAATGTCGCGCAAGCCCGCCTACAAGCAAGTACTTTCCATCGGCACCGCCGTGGTGCTCGGGTTTGCGCTGTTTACGGGATCGCTCGACGGAGCGCCCAAGTTGCTGTCGCCGCAAAGCAATGAACAGGCGGCGGCTCTGGCCGAAAAGCAAAACGAGAGTCCCAGCCGCACCGAGGACGAGGCAGGCCTGGTCGCTCGGCTCGAATCGGGAACGGCGAGCTCCTCGGACCCTCAAAACAGCCAGGACTCTGGCGATGGCTCCGATTCCGCCGCGACCGACACCGATGACGACGTTTCCGCGGACAGCGCCGCCACCCCCATCGACGAGGTCGAAAACCCCGACCTCAACCGCGCCCGCGGTGTTTATCTCAGCAGCATTCCCGACTACGCCGGCAACCCCTACGTTGCCCTTCGCGCCGACAGCACGCACCCGCTCGGCACGCCGTCATTCACACTCGATGAATACGATCGCGCTACAGAAGAGGGCTGCTTTAAGAAATTCTCCAAGCTCGACAGCCTGGGCCGCACCCGCAAAGCACTCGCCTGCGTGGGCCCCGAATCACTCGGTCAAGGCGAGCGCGGCGATATCTCGCGTATCCATCCTGCCGGTTGGCACCAGCAGCGCTACGACTTTATTCCGGGCCAGAGCCTCTACAACCGCTGCCATCTCATCGCCTGGTCGCTCTGCGGCGAAAACGCCAACCGCAAAAATCTCCTCACCGGCACGCGCTATCTCAACGAAACGGGCATGCTGCCGTTTGAGGAGCAGATTCTCAACTATATTCGCGATACGGGCAACCATGTGCTCTACCGCGTCACGCCCATGTATAACGAAGAGGAACTTGTCTGCCGTGGCGTGCGCCTTGAGGCGCAATCGATCGAGGACCACGGCAAGACCCTCTGCTTCCACGTATATTGCTACAACCTGCAGCCGCACGTGCAGATCGACTACGCCACCGGTCGCAACCAGGCATCCGGAGACTAGTGCCGACCGCGCCACCCGTAACCCAAAGATGATCTGTTTTCCTCCGTCCCCCAGGGATCAAAAAGGGCCGCCCTGGGTTACCCAGAGCGGCCCTTGCATCGGCATGTATGTTGCAGGCAACGCCACACGCTACTTGGCGCGACCCTCCTCATAGCGCTCGACCAGCTTGGCCTGAACGTCATAGGGAACCTGCTCATAGCCAGCGGGCTTCATGGTAAAGTCACCCGTGCCGCGCGTGATAGAGCGCAGGCGCGTCGAGTAATCCGTCAGCTCGGCGAGAGGTGCCTGGGCGATGACCACGGTGTCGCCGCGCTCATCGGTCTCCATGCCCGTCACGCGACCGCGCGATGCCGAGATGTCACCCATCACGGCGCCGGCGTAGCTCTCGGGAATAGTCACCGTGATTTCCTCGATGGGCTCCAGCACCACCGGGTCGGCATCGGCGCATGCCTTGCGCAGGCCGATGCGAGCCGCCGCGCGGAACGCCATCTCGTTGGAGTCGACGCTGTGATACGAGCCGTCGTACACAGCAACGCGAATGCCCGTGAGCGGGTAGCCGGCAATGATGCCGTCCTTCATGGTCTCCTGGACACCCTTGTCCACGGCGGGGATCAGCGAGCGCGGAATGCGGCCGCCCACGACCTCATCCACAAACTCGTAGCCGTCGCTCGTGCCGTCGGGCCCAATAAGCGGCTCCACGCGCAGCCAGCAGTCGCCGTACTGACCGGCGCCACCGGTCTGCTTCTTGTGGCGACCCTGGGCGCTCGCCGTGCGGCGGATGGTCTCGCGATACGGAATGCGGATCGGCACGCTCTTGGCCACGACCTTGGTGCGATCCTCCAAACGGTTGAGCAGCACCGAAACCTGCGCCTCACCAACGGCGGAGATGATAGTCTGGCCCGTCTCCTCGTCACGATCGATGCTCATGGTCGGATCAGCCTTGCACGCCTTCTCGATAAACGTATAGAGCTTCTCTTCGTCGCCACGGTTCTCGGCCTCGATGGCAATGCGGTACTGCGAGTTGGGGAACTTAAACGCCGCAGCCTCGACCTTACCGGTAATGGAGAGCGTATCGCCCGTCTCGGCCGCCAGCTTGGGCGCCACGATGATGTCGCCGGCATAGGCGTGACCGACCTCGGTCATGTCGCGGCCGCACATCACATACAGGTGGGCCAGACGATCGCTCTTGCGGGTACGCGCGTTGATCAGCTCAAGACCCGGCTCAAGCGTACCCGTCAGCACCTTGATAAAGCTGATGCGACCCTGCTGCGGATCGGCCAGCGTCTTAAACACAAACGCCACCGGACGGTCATCGTCGCTCGAAATCTTGAGCGAATCACCGTCGATGAGCGGCATCTCGCCGTAGTCCGTCGGCGCCGGGAAGTACGTGGCGATGTCGTCCATCAGCGAGTTGACGCCCTGCTCCTTAATGCAATCGCCCGCAAAGACCGGCACAAAGATGCGCTCGGCGATCGCCTTCGACAGCAGGCCTTCGAGCTCCTCCTGCGTCAGCGTCTCCTCGCCTTCCAAGTACTTCATCATCAGTTCGTCGTCAGCCTCGGCCACCAGCTCGCACAGATGGTCATGGGCCTCCTCGGCCTGGGCACGATACTCCTCGGGAATCTCCGACTCAACGGCCTCGGCGCCGTTGCAATGGCGCGCCTTCATGCGCACCAGGTCGATGATGCCGTCAAAGTCCTCGCCCTCGCCCCAGGGAAGGGTCACGGCGCCCAGGCGCGTGCCAAAGCGCTCCTGCAGCAGGTCCATCGTGGTCGCAAAGCTGGCCTCGGGGCGCGACAGGCGGTTTACGAACACCGCACGCGCCAGGCGCAGGTCCTCGGCGGCATACCAGAGCTTAACCGTCGTAGGCTGCGGGCCAGCCTCGGCGTCGACCACAAACAGAGCCGTCTCGCAAACACTCATCGCGGCAAAGGCGTCGCCGATAAAATCGGGGTAGCACGGGGCATCGAGCACATTGATGCGCGCGCCCTTCCAGTCGATCGGTGCAATGGTCGTCGAGATGGAAAATGCACGCTTGACCTCTTCGGGGTCATAGTCGAGCGTGGGCTTGGTGCCGTCGTGGCCGCCCAGGCGGGCGGTCTTGCCAGAAAGGTGGAGCATGGCCTCGGCGAGTGAAGTCTTGCCCACCCCGCCTTGGCCTACGAGCACCACGTTCCTTACATTGCCGGTCTTGGGAGCACCCATGATGACCTCCTTGCAGGGCCGCGCGCATTGCGCGACGCCAACGGGGAGAGTTCGCGGTCGGTGCCATCCCGGGAGCAGCATGGTCGGCAGCCGAGCCGACTCACCCTCCAAATGTCCTATGCCACCACCCTACCCTCACGGGCGACCGTCCATGCACACCTTTCGGCACACGTATGAATACAGGCGGCGAGAGGAAGAGACAAGCTTGTGAGGCGATTATTGAACCCCGCCGATGCAAACAAAAAGCCGCCACAGACCGTAAGACCTGCGGCGGCTTCGCCTCAATTAATAGTTGAGCAAATACCTGAGCCTATCCCTCGATACGGCTCAAAAACTCACGCGTGCGCTGCTCGCGCGGATGGTCGATAACCTGCTCGGCGGGCCCCTCCTCGACAATACGACCGCCGTCCATAAAGACCACGCGATCGGCAACATCGCGCGCAAACTGCATTGCGTGGGTCACGATCACCATCGTCATATTCTGCGCCGCAAGGTCTTTAATGACACGCAGCACCTCGGCCGTCAGCTCGGGATCGAGTGCCGAGGTCGGCTCGTCAAAGAACAGGATCTCCGGGTCGAGCGCTAGGGCACGGGCAATACTCACGCGCTGTTGCTGACCGCCCGAAAGCTCACAAGGAACCTTGTTCTCGTTGCCCGTAAGCCCCATCTGCGCGATCAACTCGCACGCACGTGCCTCTGCCTGCTCGCGCGGGCGCTTAAGAACGCGGATCGGCGCATCGGTGATGTTTTTCATCACGGTATAGTGCGGGAACAGATTGTAGTTCTGAAACACCAGGCCAAATCGCGAGCGCGCCTGCCTGGGCACATCGCCCTTCGCATAGACCGCGCCCGAACCCGCATCCGTCGCAACGGCAAGGTCGCCAAACGAGAGCGAGCCTCCGTCGAGCGTCTCGAGCAGCGTGGCACACCGCAGCAGCGTGGACTTGCCGCCACCCGAAGGCCCGATAATCGCCACGACCTCTCCACGCTTTACCTCGAGCGAGATATCCTTGAGCACCTCATTGCCGCCAAACGCCTTACGTGCGTTTTCGATTTTCATCACTGAGTTAGTCATGATAATAGTCCAGCTTCTTTTCGGCGGCGCCCAGCAGCATCTCGACCACAAAGTTAAAGACCCAGTAAATCAGCGCCGCGATCGCAAACGGTACCATGCTCACCTGCGAGGCAACCAGGGCCTTGGCGGTCGAGAACATCTCGCCCACGCCAATGGCAAACGCCAGCGACGTGTCCTTGACCAGCGTGATGATCTCGTTGCCCATCGCCGGCAGAATACGCTTGGCGACCTGAGGCATCACGATATACAGAAACGTCTGCACGCGCGAATAGCCCAGCACCTCGGCAGCCTCGTATTGACCGCGCGGAATGGACTGCAAGCCCGAGCGATAGATCTCGGCAAAGTAACCGGCGTAGTTGATGATGAACGCCACGACGCACGCCGTCCACTTGGAATCGGGCGTGAGCGAAATGCCAAACACGTAGTACGGGGCAAAGTAGATGGCAAACATCTGCAGCATGAGCGGCGTACCGCGCATGACCGAAATGTAGATGCGCGCAATCCAGCGAAGCGGCGCAATTTTGCTCATGCGCATAAACGCCACGGGAATTCCCAGCGGAATCGACCCGAGCAGCGTCAACACAAACAGCTGCAAACTGACCAAGAACCCCTGGCCAAGCATCTGCATCATGACCTGAATAGACATTACTTGAGCACCCAATTATCGAAAGACAAACCATAGCTTGAATATTTATCGCAGAGGTCCTTGACCGTGCCGTCCTCGTAGAGCGCCTTGAGCGACTCGGCTACAGCATCGGCCGACTTGGTGTCGCCCTTCTTAAAGCCAACGGCGTAGTGCTCGCTGGACAGCGGCTCATCAAGCTGCGTATAGGCATCAGGCTTGGCGGCAAGCTGATACTGGGCAATCGAAAGATCGCACGCCACGGCATCGACCGCGCCGCTCTCGAGCTGCATAAAGGCCGTGTTGTACTCGCCGATCGTGTCGAGCGTGGCAAACGTCGCTGCCAGATCCTTCTGGTCACCCTCAAGCACGTCCTGCGCAGCGGAATCAGTCTGGGTAATCACAGTCTTGCCGGCAAGATCGTCCCAGCCCTTGATGCCCGCATCCTTCTTGACCACCAGCACCTGCTCGTTGAGCATGTACGGCTCGGAGAACGTGTAGTCGTCCTCACGGCCCTCCATGGTAAAGCCGTTCCAGATGCAGTTGATAGCACCCGAGTTGAGCAGCGTGTCCTTGGCATCCCAGTCGATGGCCTCGTAATCGACTTCCCAGCCCTGCTTATCGGCAACGGCCTTGGCAAGGTCGAGGTCAAAGCCCGTGTACTCACCATCGTCGCCTACAAAGCCATACGGAGGATAGGACTTGTCAAAGCCCACGACGAGCTTCTTGGACTCCGCAGCACCCTTCATGTCCTTGGCTGCGGCAGAACCGGCAGCGGAGCCCTTACCGGCACCACCGCCGCAACCGACAAGACCAAGGCCAAGCACCGTGACGAGCGAGCCGGCTAGACCAACAAACTGACGACGAGACATATCGGCATTCATTGTATTCCCCCTTGGTGGCACTTTAGTTAAGTAAAGTGAGTCTTGTAACGTTCAGAATCATACACTTTACCTTGATAGAGTACAAGGCGAGTTTGCCCGCCGCGTGAGGGGTGTGGGGGTTAAGTTTCCTGCTCTACAGTCCTGCTCACGACGGAGGCCACATTAAGTGGCCTCCTGTTCGTGCGGAACTCGCGATAAACTTAACCCCCACACCCCTCACGCGGCGGGCAACCGTCGTTGGGCTTATCACTAACACGAATAAACCGCTTGTATATCGTCTGCTGGCTTGGCACGGTACAATACTTGCAGCTTTAATTCATGAATTAGTGGAGTTATTGATGGCAGAATCTCGTGCGGAGCGTAAGGCTCGTCGTGCTTTGATCGAGGCGGCTGAGGGGTCGAAGGAGGAGAAATCTTCTACGAAATCCAAGTCTTCTAAAGCTGCAAAAAGCAAATTGACCAAGAGCAGGGCTAAGACCAAGCGTTCTGACTCTCGTCGAGGCGGGGACAAGGCGTCTCAGACTCGTTCCAAGCGCTCGCATAATAACTCGGTTCCGTCTGCGCGTAAGGCTGTGGACCCCAAGTCCCCCTGTTCGATCATGAAAGCTTGCGGTGGGTGCACGGCGCTCAATCGTCCTTACAAGAAGCAGCTCGCCGCCAAGCAGGCTGCTATGGAGGAGCTTTTTGCTTCGCTCTGTGAGCGTGAGGGTATCGCCGTTGATTCTATTCGCGGTATGGGCGTGACCCTGGGCGATCCGGGTAAATATCCTGCGCCGCGTGGCTTTCGTCATAAGGCTGCCACTCCCTTTGCTCCCGGTAGGGAGGGCACTGTCCGTTGCGGTTTCTTTGAGCGCGGCACGCACAGGATCGTTGCCGTACCCGAGTGTCCTGTCGAGGCGCCAGGTGCCCGTCAGATTCTCAACGGCATCGCGCGTGAGGCTGAGCGCCTGCGCATTCCCGCCTTTAACGAGGACAAGCATCTGGGCTTGCTTCGCTATGCCGTCGTTCGCTGCGGCTGGCGTACCGACCAGGTCATGGTCACGCTCGTGACCGCTCAGCGCGACTTGCCGCATGCGCAGGAGTTCTTTGAGGCTGTCGCCGCACTCAATCCGCACATCGTCACCGTCGCCCAAAACATCAACGGACGTCCCGGCAACGCCATCCTCGGCGAGGAAACCCGCATTGTATATGGCGCCGAGTGCATGCGCGACCAGCTGCTCGGTTGCGAATTCGATATCTCCCCTACCGCGTTCTATCAGACCAATCCGCAGCAGACCGAGCTGCTCTATCAGCTCGCTATCGACGGCATGGATCTGCACCAGGGCGATGTGCTTATGGATGCTTACTGC
The DNA here is from genome assembly GCF_039758965.1 of Collinsella aerofaciens. Taxonomy (GTDB): domain Bacteria; phylum Actinomycetota; class Coriobacteriia; order Coriobacteriales; family Coriobacteriaceae; genus Collinsella; species Collinsella aerofaciens_BR. The sequence goes on from NZ_JBDMSL010000004.1 coordinate 108,213, forward strand.
GGCAGCGGCACCATCGGTCTTTGCGCAGCTAAAGATGCCCAGAACAAGGGGATCGGCATCATGCTGCTCGGTGTGGAGCGCAACCCGGCGGGCATTGCCGACGCACGCCGCAATGCCGAGCTCAACGGCCTCACCCGCAGCGCTTGGTTTATGGCCGACGATGCCACCGATTACATCCTAGATGCCGCCGACAACAACGAGCGGATCGATGTCCTTTCCATCGACCCGCCGCGTGCCGGCTCCACCCCCGAGTTCCTCGAAGCTGCCTGCGCACTTAAGCCGCGCCGCATCACCTATATCAGCTGCAACCCCGTGACTCAAGAGCGCGACCTGCATCAGCTCCTCGACGGAGGCTATCGCCTGCTCAAGATCACGCCCGTCGACATGTTCCCTCACACCGACCACACCGAAACCGTAGCGGTCCTCGAACGCCGCTAACCAACCTCAGTATATTTTTGGGACAAGAAGGGTGGCGACCCGCCTGGGCCGCCCCCTTCGCTTGGTTTATAAACTCCGCTACATCCCATTGCGCAGATCGCACACGCCGGCTGCCGCCATCTCGCGCAGCAGCGTCTCGCGGTCGCGCGTCACGATCAAATCCAGCGGGAAGTGAATCTCGTCGAGCATCTTGCGCGCGTGATCGAGCTTGCCAATGGCCATGCCAATGTGGGCATCGGTCGACACGCCAATGCCCACGCCCAGCTCGGCGCAGCGCTCGGCGATCTTGCGGCATACGGCCCAATGCTCAGTGTCGACACCGTGTTCAAGACTATGGTTGTTGATCTCGATAATCTTGTGCTTGGCCTTAGCTGCCAACAGTACCTCGTCGATATCGAACGGCACGCCCGAGCGACCCGCGTGGCCCAGCATGAACACCTTGGGGTGTTCCAAGGCATTGACATACATCTCGGTCGTTTGGGCCAGCGTCGCGCCCTCAGCAATCTGCGGATTATGCACGCTTGCAACCAAATAATCCAAATTACGCGTAACCAAATCGAACAGTGAATGCTGACGGCTGTACGAATCGCCGGCAATATCGAGCGTGACAGGAGTGTCCTCGCCAAACAGGCTTCCGTCCAGCGAAACGATATCGGCCTCGGCACCACGCAGCACCAGCACGCCGCTCCAAATGCGCGGCCAGATATCCTGGTTGATAAAGAATTGGTAACTGCGCAGGTCATTGGGGCAAGCCGTAACCATAGAGCTCAGATGGTCGGCAGATCCGAGCACCTGCAGGCCACGCTCTGCCGCCCAGTACACATTCTCCTCAATGGTCGAATATGCATGCGCAGAGAACATCGTATGGGTATGAATGTCACAAGAAAGCAGGTAGGGCATCGGGTCTCCTTATCTGGCACGGCCGTCGCTTATATTCATTGTACGCATAGCCTTCGATAGTCGTAAAACCGCTCCATCCCAAAGACACAACGTCCATGACAACGGGGTCCGGCTTAACACCAAACCCCGTTTCACGTAAAACATTGTAGGCAGAGCGCTTTACTTTTAACGATACTCGTCCGCCAACTGTTTCCAAGCGGGTAGCGAATTGACAATCGTTTCGTAACTCACGCAATAGCCCAGGCGGAACCAACCCGGCATACCAAAGCTGTCCGAGGGAACCGCAAGCAACTCATACTTCTTTGCGCGCTCGCAAAACGCATTCGCATCGGGCTCCAACGCTTTCACCCATAGGTAGAACGCGCCATCCGGCTCAACATACGTGTAGCCGTACTCCGCCAAGGCGTCGGTAAGCGCCGTGCGGTTGCGTGCATAGGCCTCAACGTCACTCGGCTCATCGATGCAATCGATGATCACGCGCTGGAAGAGTGCCGGTGCGCATACAAAACCCAGCGTACGGGCAGCACCCGCAACAGCCGGCATCAGACGGGCAGCCTGCGGATTGGTGTTGGGAACCAAGATCCAGCCCACGCGCTCGCCCGGTAGCGACAGCGACTTGGAATACGAGTAGCACACGACGGTGTGCTCGTAGATCGAAGGAACCCAAGGCACCTCGGCACCGTACACGATCTCGCGGTACGGCTCATCCGAGATGAGCATGATCGGATTCTCGGGATCGCGCTGAGCGTTGGCCTCGCGCAGAGCATTGGCCAGTCGCGTCAGCGTGTCGCGTGTATATACGGCACCAGTCGGATTGTTGGGCGAGTCGATGATAACGGCAGTCGTCTTATCGGTAATCGCCTTGAGCACGTTGTCCACGCTCAGCTGGAACGTATCTTCATCGGCGAGCGCCTCAACACACGTACAGCCGGCCTTCTCAATCCAAACGCGATACTCCGGAAAGTACGGGGCGATAACAATAACCTCGTCGCCCGGATTCGTAACGGCGTTGAGCGCGCAGGTGAGCGAAGCCGCGGCACCCACCGTCATAAAGACGTCTTTGCCCTCATAGCTCGTGCCAAAGCGGCGGTTGAGCGATTCGGCCACAGCGGCACGACATTGCGGCAGGCCCGGTGCGGGCGTGTAGCCGTGCAGCTGGTCGCTCGGCAGCTCCAGGGCCTTCTTAATGGACTCCGCCACAGCAGCGGGTGCCGGAACGCTCGGATTGCCCAGCGAAAAATCGAATACGTTTTCCGCACCGATCTGCGCCTTGCGCTCAAGGCCATAGCTAAAAATCTCACGGATGATGGAGCTTTCCGCACCGCGAGCATACATAGTTTCGTTGATCATCTGTTCCCCTTTCGCATAGGCGCTATTGTACGCTTTAGCCGAGCAAAGTGTCGCAGCAATGTTGATTGGGGACAGACTAAAATGCGTGAAAACGCTCATTTAAGTCTGTCCCCAATCAACAGACGGCCCCATATCGCTCAAAAGAAAAAGCCTCTGCAGGTTTCCCCGCGGAGGCTTTCGCCACAAAGACTATTTGTCGGCGTCGGTGTCGGCATCGACGACGGCATGGTCATCGTCAGCATCATCGGATGCGGCTTCGGCATCCTCCTGCATGGCCGCCTGCGCAAAGGCCGCGGCATCAGCCGCCAGCTCCTCCTCGCTCATTCGAGGCACGCGCTTCTTGGTCGGCATGCCGGCCGCCTTGGCATTGCGCTCCTCCTTGGCCGCCAGGATATCGCCCTCGCGCTCAAGGTAGGCATCCCACTCGTTGTCGAGCAGGGCGTTCACGGCGTCACCTTCGACGGTCTCGCGCTCAAGCAGCACCTTCGCCATCAGATCGAGCTGATCGCGACGGGCGTCCAGGATCTCGACCGCACGACGATGGGCCTCGCGCATGATGCGCTGAACCTCGATATCGATACGGCGCGCCGTCTCCTCGGAGTAATCCTGGTGATCGGCGTAATCGCGACCAAGGAACACCTGATGTTGCGCCTCGCCAAACACTTGCGTGCCCAGCTCCTCGCTCATGCCCAGGCGCGTGACCATCTCGCGCGCCATCTTGGTTGCGCGCTCCAGATCGTTGCTCGCGCCCGACGTAATGTCATCGCACATGAGCTCCTCGGCAACGCGACCGCCCAAGAACACGGCGAGCTCGTCGAGCATCTCGTTCTTGGTCTTGAGGAAGTGGTCCTCCTGCGGAAGCTGCAGCGTGTAGCCCAGAGCCTGACCGCGGCTGACGATCGAGATCTTGTGGACCGGATCGGAGTGCTCCAGGATGTGGCCCACCAGGGCGTGACCGCTCTCGTGGTAGGCAATCGTGGTGCGCTCGGCCTCGGTCATCACGCGACCCTTGCGCTGCGGTCCGGCAATCACGCGCTCCATCGATTCCTCGACCTCGTCCATCGAGATCACGGAACGATGACGGCGAGCGGCCAGCAACGCAGACTCGTTGAGCAGGTTCGCCAAATCGGCACCAGTAAAGCCAACGGTCATCTGGGCGAGCTTCTCAAACTTAACGTCCTCGTCCATCGGCTTGTTCTCGGCATGCACGCGCAAGATCTGCTCGCGGCCCTTCACATCCGGACGGTCGACCGTAACCTGACGGTCAAAACGGCCGGGACGCAGCAATGCCGGATCCAGGATGTCAGGACGGTTGGTCGCAGCGATCAGGATGACCGACTCGCTTTCCTCAAAGCCGTCCATCTCGACCAGCAGCTGGTTGAGCGTCTGCTCGCGCTCGTCGTGACCGCCGCCCAAGCCAGCTCCGCGCTGACGTCCCACGGCATCGATCTCATCGATGAAGATGATCGACGGGGCCTGGGACTTGGCCTCCTTAAAGAGGTCACGCACACGGCTGGCGCCGACACCTACGAACATCTCGACAAAGTCGGAACCCGAGATGCTAAAGAACAGCACGCCCGCCTCGCCGGCAACAGCCTTGGCCAGCAGCGTTTTACCGGTGCCCGGAGGGCCAACCAGCAACACGCCACGCGGGATCTTGGCGCCCAGCTTGCGATAGCGATCCGGATCGCTCAAAAAGTCACGGATCTCCTCGAGCTCCTCGACTGCCTCGTCCACGCCGGCAACGTCTTCAAACTTGACCTTGGGGCGTGTGGCCTCGTTGGTCTTGGCGTTGGTCTTGCCAAACTGCATGTTCCTGTTGTTGGCGCCCATCATCTGGCGCATAAAGTAGAACATGATGGCGATAAGGGCGATCGTCGGAAGCACACTCATCGCCAAGTCGCCCCAAAAATCGGGATCGTTGGTGTTGACGATGTATTTGGTATCGGGGTGCTCCGCCATGAGCTCGGCAAGCGAATCGGAGCCGACATAGGTCGAAGAGAAGCTCTTGAGCTCGCTCGTATCGCCCTTGTCCTTCTTCGTCTTCCAGTAATGACCCGTCACGCTTCCGTCTTGAACCGTATAGGTCAGATCTTCGACGCGATCCTGCTTGATGGCGCTCACCATCTCGCTCGTCGCGAGCTTAACGGTATTGCTGGAATTGGCAAAGCCGGAGCCCATGTTAAAGAAGGCGTAGCCCAGAAGCGCGCAAGCCAAAATAAAATACAGCCAGCCCGTACGCGTGGGCTTCTTGCCTCCGGGCATCCCCGGGATCTTTGGGTCCCGGGGAGTCTGGGAATTGTTATCGTTACGGTCGTCGGGCATCTTACGAATAAACCTCCGGTTTCAAAATGCCCAGATACGGAAGGTTACGATAGCGCTCGGCATAGTCGAGGCCGTAGCCCACCACAAAGGCATCGGGGCAATGGGTTCCAACATACTTGGGCGTGATGGCCGAGACGCGGTCCTCAACGTCCTTCCACAGGAAGGCGGCGACCTCCAGAGAAGCGGGCTTGCGGCTCTCGAGGTTCTTCATCAGATACTTGAGCGTCAGGCCCGAGTCCAGAATGTCCTCGACGATCAGCACGTCGCGACCGCGGATGTCGATATCCAGGTCCTTAATGATACGCACGATACCCGAGGACTTCACACCGTCGCCATAGCTCGAAACAGCCATGAAATCGATGTTGGTCGGCAGCTCGATCTTACGCATCAGGTCGCCCATAAAGACCACGGCGCCGCGCAGGACCGCAATCAGCACCAGATCCTTACCCGCGTAATCGCGAGTAATCTCCTCGCCCAGGCGAGAGACGATACCGTCGATATCCTCCTGCGTGAACAGAACCTTCTCGATATCCGGATGTTGAGAAGCCATGACAACCCTTTCTTGTGCTTATCGCCCACACACCGCCGTATGGACGCGAACTTCACATTTTAGCAGCGCACGGGGTATATTTTCCAGCCCGTACGCCATCAGCGCGGGAATACCGTCAACGTCGCACAGAATAGCTGGCGTGGGACGCTATTCCGCATCGACCACGCGGAGCAGATATGCCACGCGCGTTGCGGCCGTGCACTTAAAACGCTCGTCCGCGCGAACTCCGGCGACCCACACCACGGCGCCCCCCGGCGCCGTCCTCACCATGGGCACGCCGGCGCGCTCGGAAACGGGAATGCGAGCCTCACCTAGCAAGTCGGATACTTTCTTGCTTCGACCACTCATCCCTAACGGGCACATCACGTCTCCCGGTACAGGACCGTCCACCCACAGGCGCGCCAATCGCGCCTCGGCAGGGATCTCGCCACGCGAGCCCGCCAGGATCCGCTCACTATCGCTGTCGGCAAAACCCAGGGCAGCCGCGTCTACCAAAGCTGTCACTTCCCCGGCAGCTGCAAGCTCACGGGCGCGGCGCACGATATCGCATCCCGGCTCAACGGCCATCGGTTCTGTGACCAGCATACGTCCCCCGCCCAACGGCAAACGACCGGGTACGGTAACCCAGTCCGCGACCAGGCCCTCGCGAGCCGCCGGCGCCTTGAACGCCAGCATGCCAAACTCAATGCGTGCGTCAATCCCCGCCGGAAGCGTGACCGAGCCGGCGCCCTCGGCAACGCAGGAAAGGACTCGCTCCACATGTCGCATCTCTGGACGAGCGTCCGGATCGATGCGCTTAATCGCCAGTCGCACGATGCGCCGCGCGATTACCACCTCGGCCGCAGCAAGGCGCCTGGCATCGAGCACCAGCGCGCCCGCCGCCTCCTTACGCAGGCAGCTTCGAAACGCCTGTGCCGAAAGCTGAGACAAAAACGCGTCCTCATCGCCTAAGATCTCGCAGGCGGCGCCAATCGTCTTGCAGACGCTCGCGTTGCGCTGCGCCACCACCGGCATCACTCGATGGCGCACGTAGTTTCGCAGATACGAGATATCCTCATTGCTCTCGTCTTCACGCCACGGCTGACCATGTACCTGTAGATAGCCCACGAGCTCGCCATGAGTTAGGTCGAGCAAGGGACGCACCACGATATTCCTCCGGCGAGGAATGCTCGATAGGCCAGCGGGCCCCGAACCCTTAATCGCGTTCATCAAAAACGTTTCCGCGCGATCCGAAGACGTGTGCGCGGTGCAGATACGAGCCGCCGTTCGCGGTGCCCCCATCTGGGCGCAGAGCTCGCGAACATACCTCCGCGCCGCGGCATAGCGCACCTCGCGGGCCGCGGCCTCAATATTGCCCGACTCCCCATCAAAATAAGCGTGCTCCACGCACAGCGGTAAACCATATTTCGCGCAGAGCTCACGCACAAAGGCCTCGTCGCCATCGGACGCCTTGCCGCGCAGATGATGGTTTACATGCAGCACATGCAGGCGCTCGCGAGCAATGGGGGCAACACCGCGTCCGTCTTGGATATCCAGCTTTGATGTGCACGCCATAAGAAGCAGTGCCGTCGAGTCCGCGCCGCCTGATACCATGAGCACGACAGGAGCAGCCTGCTGCCTCGTCCGGGTCTCATCGACTGCCCCAGGCACGGCATGGTGTCCATAATGCTGAGATACCGTAGGCATTTGCTTCCTCCTCTATTCGTCCGCACCCATTGTATCCTTTGGAATCTTATGTCTCGTCTGCACCTTCATATCCTCGGCAGTGGCTCTAAAGGCAACTGCGCACTCATCGAGGGCCCGCAGGGGCTCATTATGGTCGATGACGGACTGTCTCGCCGCGAGACATTAAAGCGCATGGCAGAACTGGGGCTCTCGACAGACAACGTCTCGGCTCTTCTCATTACTCATGAGCATAGCGATCACATCAAGGGCCTCGATGTCTGGTGCAAGCACTGGCACGGCCCCCTCTTTGCCAGCAGGGGCACTCTTTCGAACAAAGAAAATCTTTCGCATCTGCCTGTCGAGGAATTCGATCCCGGCGACGCCCTATCCATTGCCGGCATCCACGTGCAAACCTACTCAACATCACACGATGTCATCAATCCAGTCGGTTATCGATTCGACGCCCTCGATGATTCCATCGGCTTTGCCACCGACACCGGAGAGCTATCGAGCCAAGCCATGAACACCCTCAAAGATTGTCGAGTCCTCGCGCTCGAGAGCAACCATGATGTGACCATGCTGCGCGAGGGAGAATATCCCCGCTTTCTTCAGGAGCGCATCCTGTCTGCAAGGGGACACCTCTCCAATGGCCAAGCCGCCGAAGCCGCGCGCGAACTTGTTACCGATCGCACCGAACAGCTCATTGCCATGCATATCAGCCAAGATAACAATCGTCCGAGCCTTACCGTCAAAAGCTATGCCAAAGCTCTGGCCGCAACCCTGGATGACGAGGTCGGCAGCTCCGCAACCCTTCTCCAAGGATCGCGAAAACTCTCGATACGCCCTGCGAGTCAGTATCAGCCGGCAACCATTCAATAGACTGTCCTAGACAGCAAAAGGGGCCGAGAATCGCTTCCCAGCCCCTTTTGCTGTCTTTTCATAGCGCAGAACACCAACGAAGTTAGTCGATGGAGATCTTCGTAACGTTCTTCTTCTCGACGATCTTGGGAACCGTAACGGTCAGGATGCCGTCAGCGTACTTAGCCGAGAGGCCCTCGCTCGAAGCGTCCTTTAGATACACGCCACGCGTCGCGCTGTACGAGCTGAACTCCTTCTGCAGGAAGTTCTTGCCCTCGTTCTCCTCGTCTTCCTCGACATTCACGCTAATGGACAGACGGCCCTCATTGAGCTCGACATCGATATCGTCCTTGGCGACACCGGTCAGATAGGCCTTGACCTCATAGCCGTCGCCCTTATCCTCAACGTCAACGGGAAACGCCTTGGAAGCAATCGAGTTGTTTGCAAGGTCGGTCATATCATCAAACAGATCGAACAGCGAGCTAGCAGAAGGACGAACGCCAAAAACCGAACGATAAGGAACCATGCTTGCCATGTTTACCACTCCTTTTAGGACTGCCGAGCCATCTTCTAGGTGACTGGGACTTCTTTTGACGCTCTTATATATGCCCACCCAGTGCTTATATATACATCGACTATAAAGTTTTTTGAGTCCACTACTATAAGCATATCTAAGTGTGTGTGACTAAGGTTTTAGTAAGGTTAAGGCTCTTTGAACCAGAGCTTAAATAACGAGTATGTTCGCAGCTACAAATAACAAGGGGCTTACAATGAGCGCGTACACGTTGTTGGTAACGAGCTAAAGGGCATCATGGACGACCAAAACCAGAACAAAATGTTTATGCCGACGCAGGGGGAAGATACTTCCACGCAGCCGCCACGGTTCCATCGCCCCCACATCTCGCAAGAGCCCATTAATGATCCGGAGCCCGAGTATGTGACGAGAAATCGATATCAAACACTCGAGGATGCCCAAACGGGGCGTAAACATATGGGCGTCGCCTCGGGAGACCCTGTATATCTGAAAGACGCACCATTATCTAAAAACAGCGCAGCTAGTGAGGAGCCACTGAAAGCATCCGCTGCCAATCAACAAAGAGGTCCTCGACCAAAGCAAACCTTAACGCATTCGGCTCGCTATCTCGAAACGCCAAAACAGGGAAAATCAATCTTCGTTTCGTCAAGTAAACGACGCAAGCAGCATCGACTGACAATCCTGCTTTTGATCATTGCGGCCATAGCAGTTGCCCTTGTTATTCGATTTATTTTCTTTAAATAAAAGCTCAATACCAAAAACAATAAGATCGTCTGGTGTAATAGAGTCATTTACGCCCCGTAAACGCAAAAAGGGGGAGGCCGCGAGGCCTCCCCCCTTCTCAGTTCAAGCGTACGGCTCGGTGCCGTCCACCGGTCAGCGGCGCCCTGGCCTCCCACGGGCTGACCCCGCAGTACTCTCGGCGCGATGGGGCTTAGCTTCCGGGTTCGGAACGGGACCGGGCGTGCCCCCCATGCTCTGGCCGCTGACCGGTGGGCGGCGCCCACCGTTACGGTGTCCTGGGTCTCACTCTACACGTGCCCTGGGGGCCGCATGGCGCATAGGGGAGGTGACTCGGGGGCATCCTCGTGCCCGGACCGCGCATGAGCGCATGTCCCGCGGGCCGCGAGGTGCGGTTCCGGAAGAGCTCGGGCGATTAGTGCGGCTCGGCTGAGGACGTCGCCGTCCTTGCACCTGCCGTCTATCGACCAGGTAGTCTACCTGGGCCCTTACCGGAAGGAGAACTAATCCCTGGAACGGCTTCCCGCTTAGATGCCTTCAGCGGTTATCCGCGCCGCACGCGGCTACCCGGCCGTGCCGTTGGTCGACAACCGGTTCACCGGAGGTGCGTCCACCCCGGTCCTCTCGTACTGGGGGCAGCCTCCATCGATTCTCCTGCGCCCACGGAGGATAGGGACCGAACTGTCTCACGACGTTCTGAACCCAGCTCGCGTACCGCTTTAAACGGCGAACAGCCGTACCCTTGGGACCTGCTCCAGCCCCAGGATGCGATGAGCCGACATCGAGGTGCCAAACCTTGCCGTCGATGTGGACTCTTGGGCAAGATCAGCCTGTTATCCCCGGAGTACCTTTTATCCGTTGAGCGACGGCCCACCCACTCGGGGCCGCCGGATCACTAGAGCCTGCTTTCGCACCTGCTCGGCTTGTGGGCCTCGCAGTCAAGCCCGCTTGTACTCTTGCATTCAAAAGGACGGTTGCCGACCGTCCCGAGCGGACCTTCGCGCGCCTCCGTTACCCTTTAGGAGGCGACCGCCCCAGTCAAACTGCCCGCCTGGCACGGTCCCCGAGCCGGTTGACGGCCTCGGGTTAGGACGCCGGTCGCGCGAGGGCAGTATTCCAAGGGCGGCTCCCCGGGGGCTGGCGCCTCCGGATCTGTGCCTCCTGCCTATCCTCTACACGCGGGACCAGCGGCCAATGCCAAGCTGCAGTGAAGGTTCACGGGGTCTTTCCGTCCTTCCGCGGGTAAGTCGCATCTTCACGACCAGTGCAATTTCACCGGGTCCATGGTCGAGACAGCGCCCAAGTCGTTGCGCCTTTCGTGCAGGTCGGAACTTACCCGACAAGGAATTTCGCTACCTTAGGACCGTTATAGTTACGGCCGCCGTTTACCGG
>NZ_JBDMSL010000005.1:0-81320 GCF_039758965.1 Collinsella aerofaciens
GGCCAAAGGGAGCTCAAGCCCATAAGGAGGGCCTACGAGGCATGGGTCGAGGCCGGACTTCCGCTCGATTGGGACAGACGGGCGTTCGAGGCCGAGCGCAAAATGGATTCTAAAAAACACCTTGCCAAATAGGAGCGTCAGACCAGAAGTGCCCCCGTTCGTAGCTCCGAAGGAGCAGAACGGGGGCACTTCATTGGTCGAGGACGTTTTCAAAACCAAGCCCGGCCCCGGCCGGACAGCCCACGAACGCTACAAGTTCTTGACACCCATCGCGCGCATGGCGTTCAGGATGGCGATGATCGCCACGCCTACGTCGCCGAACACGGCAAGCCACATGTTGGCGATGCCCAGCGCTGCCAGCACAAGGATCAGCAGCTTAACGCCCAGCGCAAAGATGATGTTCTGCCAGACGATCGTCATGGTCTTGCGTGCCACGCGGATCGCGCGGGAAATGTTGGACGGCTTGTCGTCCATGAGCACGACATCGGCGGCCTCGATCGCAGCGTCAGAACCCATAGCGCCCATGGCAATGCCCACATCGGCGCGCGTAAGCACGGGCGCATCGTTGATGCCGTCGCCCACAAAGGCGAGCTTGCCCTTGCCCGATTCGGCTGCCAGCAGCGCTTCAACACGCTCGACCTTGTCGCCCGGCAGCAGCTGCGCGTGGAACTCGTCGAGCCCCAGCCGCTTGGCCACCGCAGCAGCCACTTCCTCGCGGTCGCCCGTGAGCATGACGGTGCGCTTGACGCCGGCGGCGTGCAGGTCGCGGATCGTCTGCTCGGCATCGGCCTTTATGGTGTCGGCAATTACAATGTGGCCGGCATAGATGCCATCGACTAGCACGTGGAGGATGGTGCCGACGACCTCGCAATCGGGCGCTTCGACTCCGGCCGCGGCGAGCATCTTTGCGTTGCCAACGACGACGTGCTTGCCGTCGATGGTTGCCGTCACGCCATGGCCCGCGTCGTTGGTGGAGTCGCTTACGCGCTTGGGGTCGACCTCGCCCTGGTAGGCGACACGTACGGACTGCGCGATGGGGTGATCGGAGAACGACTCAGCAAGGGCTGCGACTTCGAGCAACGACTGCTCGGTATAGCCGGCCTCGGGGTGTACCGCGACCACCGAGAACGTGCCGTTGGTGAGGGTGCCCGTCTTGTCAAAGACGACGGTGTCCACGTCGGCGAGCGTCTCGAGGTAGTTAGAACCCTTGATGAGAACGCCCAGCTTGGACGCGCCGCCGATGCCGCCAAAGAAGCTCAGCGGCACGCTGATCACGAGCGCGCACGGGCAGCTGACGACCAGGAAGGTCAGGCCGCGTAGGATCCAGTCGGACCAGGCGCCGGTGACCAAGCCGCCGCCGAGCGCGAGTACCGCGGCAGCGCCGGTGACGGCGGGCGTGTAGATGCGGGCAAAGCGCGTGATGAAGTTCTCGGTGCGCGCCTTCTTTTCGCTGGCGTTTTCTACGAGCTCCAGGACGCGCGCGACGGTGGACTCGCCAAAGGGCTTGGTGGTGCGCACGTGGATGAGCCCCGTCATGTTGATGCAGCCGCTGATGATATCGTCTCCGGTTTTGGCCGGGCGGGGGACCGACTCACCGGTAAGGGCGGCGGTGTCGAGCTGGGTTTCGCCTTCGACGATGACGCCGTCGATGGGCACGCGCTCGCCGGGCTTGACCACAATCACGGTGCCGACGGCGATGTCATCGGGGAAGACCTGCTCGAGTGTGCCGTCGGGCTGCTCGACGTTAGCGTAGTCGGGCGCGATGTCCATCATGGCACTGATCGACTTGCGGCTCTTGCCCACGGCGTACGCCTGGAACAGCTCGCCGACCTGGTAGAACAGCATGACGGCGGCGCCTTCGGCCATGTGCGGGTCGGTATCGGGGAAGAGCACCATGGCAAACGCGCCGATGGTCGCGACTGCCATAAGGAAACTCTCGTCGAAGGCCTTGCCGCGGCGGATGTTATTGAATGCCTTTTGCAGCACGTCGTAGCCGGCAATCAAAAACGGTACGAGGAACAGCACAAAGCTGGCGTAGATGTCGCCCGGGGTACCGAATGCGGCGGTGAGGGTGCCGAACTCATCGAGGGCGTACACCACGGCAAAAATGCCCAGCGCTACCAGGATGCGGTTGCGCTTATGCTCGAGTGACTCTTTCTTCTTGCGCTTCTTCTTTTTCTTCTTGGGGTCGGCGGTGGCCATGACTCGTATCCTCCCATTTGAATGTATGAACACTCGCTCATATAATTTCGCGAGCAAAGGCCGCGGCAATCGCGGCCTTGCAGGTTGGCGTAAACCTGGGCTAGAGAATGATCTCGCAGTCCGGCTCGGCGTCGGCCGTAAACTCTACAACGCGGTTGAGCACCTCGTCGAACTCGGCGTCATCGGCCTCGAGCGTCAACTTCTGGGTCATAAAGTTGACGGACACGGATTTGACGCCCTCGAGCTTGGCCAGCTCGTCCTGAAGCTCGCGCGCACAGTTGGCGCAGTCGATCTCATCGAGCTTAAACTGCTTTTTCATGGTGGGTTCCTTTCCCTGTATTTGCGGCTTGGGTGCAGGCCGCGCTGGTACCGTGGTTGGCTGCTATTCGCAGATGTGGCTCATGCCCTGGTTGAGCATGGTGTAGACGTGGTCGTCGGCGAGCGAGTAGAGGATATTGCGCCCGTCGCGCCGGAATTTAACCAGGTGCGACTGCTTGAGTGTGCGCAGCTGGTGCGATACTGCCGACTGCGAGGTTTCGGTCGCTTCGGCGATGTCTGCCACGCAGAGCTCGCGGCCCATGAGGGCATAGAGGATCTTGATGCGCGTGGTGTCGCTGAAGACCTTGAACAGGTCGGCGAGGTCGTAGAGAAGCTCCTCGTCGGGAAGGTCCTCGGGCGAGCAGGTGGTCGGGATCGCGGGTTCGGTGGCCTCGATGTCGAGTTTCGTTTCATCAACGCGGATGCTCATTGCAATATCCTTTCATATGAACATGCGCTCATATAATTTACTTTCGATTATATGAGTGCATGTTCATATGTCAATGACGTTCAGGTAATTCGTTGTACAAAATGATGGGGAATAGTGGACGAGATCCCGGACTGAGCGTTTTTTGATAGTCGATGCCAAGGTGGGTACCCTCGTGCCGTGCAAAAAATGGAGTATTCTGCAACTATAGGGGGTCCGCTAATTTATTGCAGGTCATATAATGCAGTTCAAGAGTTATCTTAGGGTGTTAATCCGATGAGTTCTTCCTCAAATGTTGCCTAACGCTCTCACGCAAGAGTGATTTCGCTTCACATTTGGATCCACTCGAGGGTGATAGACACCCGACCCTGCTGAATACTCGCAATTTTGCACGTCGCTAGGGTACCCACCTTGTTAGCCGGCCTAGTCTCCGGCCCCGAAGACCCTGCCCTCGGGCGCGAGGCTGCTTGTTTGGGCAAATGATGGGCTGTCGGATTCGACAGTCTGCATGTCATCGATTGCCGGAACTTCATTAATTGTCGGGTCATCCAGCGTGATGCCTTCGAGCGTTGCTTTTTCGAGGTCGATTCGTTGACGCTCTTCGGAATCCTGGCGAAGCTGCTTCTGAATTCGCTTTTTCTCTTCTATAAACCTTCTGAGCACAAACTGTCTCAGGTCCTCTTGCATGATTTGAAAGTCTTTTGGCAGACGCGAGGGGCGTACGCCCTCTTTCCGCTGGATTGCTTCCATGACCCTAACAAAAGAGCTGGCATGCATAAAGGAATAACGGCTGACGGTGATGATTCCGTACCCCATGGACGCAAGTGCATTCTTGCGCTCCTCATCGATGGCGCGGTCTTCTTCCGCGTCATGATAAAAACCGTTGTATTCAATGTCTGTGCGAGATTTCTTTAGATACGCATCCATAAAGAACTTTTTGCGTCTCGTGAGATTCTTTGCGGCGGCGGTGACCTGCACCTCGTAATCGGTCTCAATTCCCTTAATACCAAGCCCTCCTTCGCTTTTGGGCAGCGTTAGCATCATGACAAAGGCCGTTTCCATAGGAGACCGGCATCCGTCGCGCACACATTGGATTGCCTTTCGGGCAAGGGCCAGACCGTCGCATCTGGTAATGGAATTAAAGAACTGCTTTAACCTCTCGGTCGAGGTGAGCGCGAAACGCTCGCTATAAGAGGTGGAAGAGCCGGTTCCAAGGGAATAAGCGCCGCACAGTTCAAAGTAGTACTCCACCAGTTCACGAAAAGAAAGATAGGTGGCGGCCTGAAGTGCGCAAAGCTCAACGCTAACAATGAAGATGCCATCTTTGAGCTCTATAAAGCGTGAGTTCGAGAATCGTTTTGAAGAAACGTGGCATTGACAGTTCATTGCA
Organism: Collinsella aerofaciens; assembly: GCF_039758965.1. Classification (GTDB taxonomy): domain Bacteria; phylum Actinomycetota; class Coriobacteriia; order Coriobacteriales; family Coriobacteriaceae; genus Collinsella; species Collinsella aerofaciens_BR. The sequence goes on from NZ_JBDMSL010000005.1 coordinate 4,338, forward strand.
TAGCGCGCGTTCCTGCGATGAAACACCATTACCTCGAGGGAATCATTTGCGTCGAGGGAAACATCATGTTTGGTGAGCCATTCTGCGGCTGCGTCAAGGAGCGTTCCGGTGGGACATGATCCGTAAATCGCGGCAGGGTTACAGAACTCGATGCCTTTCGCAGACACCGAATGCACGGCCTGGTAGACCGCTTTTGCAGTGGTATGTGACAATACGATACTCATGGTATATATCGTGTCAGCTAATGCCGTGTTGATGGCGCTGAGTGAAAAAGTCGTTTTAGAGGTCTAACCAAATGCTGTCCAAAAACTTGACGCAATTATGAGTTGGTATGCCCTAAATAAAAGTTTTCGCAGCTTAGCTATAGCATATAAATACTCAATTGCCGCACATTTGATAGTGATGCATCACCATCCGACAACGAATTACGTGTCGGGAATTGGCCGAAATCATTCAAAATGAGGGTTCAGAATTTGTGATGGCAGGTTTATTTGTGGAACGTAGGGCGGCCCCGCTGCGGGGTTTCCCGCTGCGAGGCCGCCCGTGATCTACGCCGGAGTTTGTCGTAGACGTTTCTACTTGTCAAACAGGTTCTTGAGGTTGAACTCGGCTTGGACGGTGCGGAGCATGAGGTCGGTGTCGTCCAGACCCAGATGCTGCTCGTTGGCGTCGGCGGCGAGGGTTCCACGGCGGCGCGCCCAGTTCTCGAGCGCGGCGGGGGCGGATTCGCGGGGGAGCGAGCGGACGTCGGCATCCAGGCTGCGGCAGATCTGGCGCGAGTCGATGACGATAATCTTGCCGGCACGACGCGCCTCGGCGTAACCGTCCAGGTGAATCTTGAACCAGCTGTCCTCAAAGGCGGCGTTGTGTGCCATGTACGGGTACTTCTTCATAAGCTTGAGCAGCTGCTTTTGCAGCTCTTTGTTCTCGCGGAAGGGCGTTTTGCCGTCGATGTCGTCCCAGGTGATGTGGTGGATATTCGACAGCGGCACATCCTCGCCGCGGTAGATATCGGGCAGGCCGCAGTAGTGTGCCTCGGCGTCGTGCGGGACGGCGTCGCTGGTGAGCTCCATGATCTCCCAGCCCACGTTGATGATGTAGCCGCGCTCGGGTGCACGGCCGGTGGTCTCGATGTCGATGCCGAGCACTGTGCCTTGGATAGGCTTGCGGGCGTACGCCACGCCGAGCGCGTCGCGGTCGCCGCGGATCTCGCGCATGACGGACGCGGCGGTGCGCTTTTGCATCTTGCCGATGGCGGCGCAGGTGTCGGCGTCGGACAGACCGCGCGAAAGCGTCGCGGGCGTCACGTTGCGCAGGCGCGCCTCGCCAATCTGGTCGCACAGGTCGCGGTTGCGGTCAGCCAGGTCGCGCACGGTGGCAAAGTCGAAGCTGGGGTCGCCCTCGGCGGTAAAGTACTCGGTTTCGAGCACCTTAAGGGCCTCTTCGCCCTTCTGGCGCTCGGACTCCATGGCGCCATGATCGCCATAGATAAACATTGGAATAAACGGCTGGCGCTCGTATTCGAGTGCTTGTGAAACGTTCATATAACTGCTCCTTGGATGGGCCGCGTCGTGCGGCTTTGAGTCATTAAGATGTGGCGAGATGATAGTTTACCATGGGCAACTATTGGCATCGCGCCTAGGATAACTACAATACCCTAGTTGACCGCTAGGACTTTTACAATGCTGCCGAAAGACACGAAAGGTTCCATCCGTCATGGGTTTGTTGATTGATATTCTGCTCGACGCCGGCAAGGACACGCTCTCGCTGGTGCCGTTTTTGTTGGTGACGTATCTGGCCCTCGAGACGCTCGAACATGTTGCGGGCAACCGCGTTAACGGCGCCATCAAGCGTGCCGGAGCCGCGGGCCCCGTGGTTGGCTCGTTGCTGGGCATGGTGCCGCAGTGCGGCTTTTCGGCAATGGCGGCCACGCTGTATGCCGGTCGTGTCGTGACCTTGGGTACGTTGGTGGCGGTGTTCCTTTCGACCTCCGATGAGATGCTGCCGCTGTTGCTCGCCGAGCAGGTGCTCGTGCAGACCATGGCGATGCTTTTGGCTTCGAAGGCATTGATCGCGCTGGTCACGGGCTTTATCGTGGACGCCGCCATTCGCGGCCTGCGTCGTAACGCTCGCGCGCATGCGGCGATTCGCCGCACCGTGCTGGGAACCGCGGCCAACCCGGCCCACGTGAACTGCGCGCACGACGACCACACTGGCGGTGACATCATCGACGAGGTGGCCGAGGCGGGCGTGAGCGCCGACCACATCCACGAGCTGTGCGAGCGCGACCATTGCGGTTGTGATGAAGACGAGGACGAGCACGACCACGGACATGGCCACGATCACGGTCATGAGGGCGAGCATGAACACCATGATGGCCACGGTCACTCCCACTCCCACGAAGGGACGCCTGTCCTGTCGATCATACGCAGCGCGATTTCGCACACCGTGCAGGTCTCGGTATTCATTTTTCTGGTGACGCTGATTCTGGTCGCCGTGCTCGAGTCGTTCGGCGAGTCCGCAATCGAGCAGTTCCTGCGCGGCAACGAGACGCTTGCGGTCCTGGGCTCGGCACTCGTCGGCCTGATTCCCAACTGCTCGGCCAGCGTCGTCATCACGCAACTGTACCTGGAAGGCGCGCTGCAGCTGGCCCCGATGCTCGCCGGCACGCTCATCTCTGCAGGTGTGGGCTACCTGGTGCTGTTCCGCACCAACCGCAGCGCCCGCGAAAACGTCCTGTTCCTGATCATGATGTACGTCATCGGTGCGGGCTGGGGTCTTATCCTTTCTGCCTTTGGCCTTTAAGTAGATTATTGGGACATGTCTTACGATCTACCCCTGTGACCGGGGCATTCCCCGCTGCCAAAAAAAAGGTAGATTTTTAGGCATGTCCCAAAAATCTACCTTGGTTAGCGCAGCAGCTCGGTGAGGTTGCGCTTAAAGCGAGCGCGGTCTTCGCTGGTAAATGCCGCCGGTCCGCGAGTGCGTCCGCCGGCGCGGCGCACCTTCTTTTCCTCGTGGCGAATAAACAGTTGCATGTCGATGGTCGCCTTGTCGTAGACGCGCCCGCGCACACCGATTGCGGCGGCATCGCGGCCGAGCACCATGCTCGCCAAGCCAATGTCCTGCGTCACGACTACGTCGCCCGCCTGCAGGCGTTCGACAATGGCAAAGTCGGCGCTGTCGGCGCCCACGCCCACATCGAGCGTCGTGACCCAAAAGCCGCGTCGCGCGTGCTCGGCATCGCGCGGGTCGTCGCGGCGAATGTGCCGTTCCAAGTTTTGCGTGCTGTTGCCGGCGATAACAACGGCGACGCCCGCCCGCCGCGCGCAGTCAATCGACTCGCGCGTGACCGGGCAGGCGTCGGCATCAATAAAGAGCGTTCGCGGCATCTAGTGCACCAGTTTGCCAAATTGAATAGCGCGAACAATCAGCGTTACGCCAAACACCAGCAGCGCGGCGCCGCTAAAGATGACGAGCATCTTGGCCGACCACAGCGGATAAATAAACACGAACATGCCGGCGATGATGGAGAGTGCGCCGCTCAGGATGGCGAGGGCACGGTTGGACGAAAGCTCGGACTCCAGAATGGACATGACACCTTCGACAATCCAGCCAAAGCCGGCCACGATAACCACCATCGTGGTGAGCGTCGCGGTCGAGAAAGCCTGGTTGCGCAGGATTATGACGCCGCCCAAGATAATGAGTAGGTTGGAGATGATGCTCGTCACGCGCCAGCCGGTGGGCAGCAGCGGCTCAAAAATGGCAGTGAACAGCCTGATGGCAGCGGTGATTACAAAGTAAAAACCCAGGACGGTCGTCAAAAAGACGAGGGACTTGGCGGGTGCAAAAAGCAGCGCGATACCAGCAATGAGCGCTAAGACGCCCGTGATGGCGTAGATCCAGCGTACGGCCTTGACGGCTTTGCCCGCCATGCTTTTCTCGTCAAATCCAAACTGGCTCGATTTTTGGTCATCGTTCTTAAAGATGCCCATAATGTCTCCTTTCCGTGCGGCGTAAGCCTTGATCGTTACAACCAGTATCGCTTAAAGGCGCTGGCGTATGGGTCGGGGAGGGCGAAACGTAACCCAAAGGTCCCGAATTGTTTCCGTTGTTCCCCACGTCGCGATTTTCTATTCAACAGGTGTAGAACATTGCAGCCCTGTTCGTTATTGCCTACGTTTTAGGTTAGATTCTCCTAAGGACAATTGGCTTGTATTGGGGGTCCCTATGAACGAAGCAGTTCCCGCGGCGCCGGTAAGCGCCGAGACGATGGCAAAGCAGGGTTGCGAAAAGCTCGGCTTGAACGCGTTTGATGCGTTGGTTCGCCGCGCCCGTACGTGCCGTCGCTTTGACGAGTCCATGCGCGTGCCGCGTGAGCTTTTGCTTGAGCTGGCGGAGCTGGCGCACCTGACTCCCTGTGGTGCCAATGCTCAGCGTCTTCGTTTTCATGTGGTGAGCGGTGCCGAGGATTGCGCGCGCGTATTTGATGAGCTCGCGTGGGCCGGTGCGCTTAAGGATTGGCCGGGTCCTGCCGAGGGTGAGCGCCCGACCGGCTACATCGCGATTTTGGCCGAGCGCGCCGTTCCGGGCAAGCCAGCCGCTCCCATTGCCGAGGTCGACACGGGCATTGCCGCGCAGACGATGATGCTCGCCGCCCGCAGCGCCACGCCCGAGGTGGCAGCCTGCATGTTCAAGGCCTTTACGCCCCACGCGATCGATGCCATGGGGCTCGATAACGACAAGTATGAGCTCAAGCTGATCATGGCGTTTGGCGTTCCGGCCGAGACACAGGTGATCGATGCGATCGATTCTAACCCCGACGGCTCCATCAATTATTGGCGCGACGAGGCACAGGTGCACCACGTACCCAAGCGTTCGCTCGTCGACGTGCTGGTGTAGTTGAGCGTCACCGCGGCGTGATCCGGCGGTAAACCACCACAAAGGTGCCTGTTCCCTTTGTGGTGGTACGAGGGGAGGGCATGTGGCCGATCTGTATTTGGTGCGGCATGGGCAGACTGAGCTCAATGTGCAGAGCATTTTGCAGGGCTGGCACGATTCGCCACTTACGGCGCGCGGGCGCGAGCAGGCGCTGACGGCGCGTACGGCGTTTGCGGCGCGTGGCGTGGCCTTTGATCATGTGTATTCCTCGCCGTTGGGCCGGGCGCGGCATACGGCCGAGCTTATCGTTGGCGAGGGCCGTTCCATTGAGCTGGTCGATGACCTGCGTGAGTGGCATTTTGGCTCGCTGGAGGGCACATCAAATCGCGAGATGCCGCCGCGGCCCTGGGGCGATTATCCGGTGGCCTTTGGCGGCGAGTCGGAAGTGCAGCTTCAGTCGCGCATGGTCGCGGCGCTGTCCCGCATCATGGCCAGGCCGCAACACGACTGCGTGCTGGCGGTTTCCCACGGCTCAGCCTGCCAGGAGTTTCTTGAGTATGTGACTGGCGAGGGAGAACTACCCGACAACGGTGCCGTGCTTCATTTTGGCTATTGCGACGGGGCGTTTTCGCTCTTGGGTTGGTAACGAACGAAAGGACCCCTATGAATAAAGATCTGTATCTGGTCCGTCATGGACAGACGATATTCAACCTTAAGCGCATTATTCAGGGCTGGAGTGACTCGCCGCTTACGCAGTTGGGTTGCGACCAGGCGGCGCGCGCCGGCATGTTTTTACGTGCGCGCGGCATTGAGCCCGATCATGCCTACACCTCCACGCTTCATCGCACCGAGCAGACTATCGCCAACTTGTGGCCGGGCTTGGCGTACGAGCGCCTGGACGGCCTGCGTGAGTGGTTCTTTGGCGACTTTGAGGCCGAGCGCGTGGTGCTCATGCCCGAGCGCCCGTGGCGCGACTTCTATCGCCAGTTTGGCGGCGAGGGCCAGATGCAGGTGCGCGAGCGCATGGTGGCGACGTTGACCGAGCTTATGCAGCGTCCGGACCATACGTGCGTGCTCGCGGTAAGCCATGGCTCTGCCATCAAGGAGTTCATGGACCACGTGAAGGGCGCGGCGGCCGACGAGCGCGACCGTGTGCCGGGCAACTGCTCGGTGCTGCACTTTGCGTTTGACGACGAATCCGACACGTTTGAGCTGATTGAGATTTTTACGCAGGAGGATTACGCACGCGAGCTGGGCCTTGAACCGCTTGTGGCTACTGCAGGTCCGCAGCGCGGATAACGCGAGCGTGGCGGCTCGGGTCGCCGGCATAACTTCTCGATGCAAAAGGGGCGGAGATGCATGTACCTGCTGCATCTCCGCCCCCTGTTTGTTGAGCTGCCGATTTTTGTGCTGCGCGGTCTGGTCTTGCTAGAACCGCGCGACTTGGTGCGTGAGCAGACCCGTCGGAACCTGCGGTGCGCCGCCGCTGACCTGCGCGGCGGGGAGGAGCGCGGCTACGGCAAAGTTGAACGGCTCTTTGCCCGTGTAGGTGCCGGCGGCACGGGTCTCATCGGCCAGCAGCTGCGACGCCCCGGTCAGAGCGGCGGCGTAGGCAGGGTCGTCGGCCAGTGCCGGCTCCGGCGCCTGGTCGAGCATGGCACGGATGGCGCCGACGGCGTCCTCGCGCTTGACCTCCCACACGCGGTGCGTGATGCCCGCAGGATCGGTGACGGCGTAGAGCGAGGCGCCCTCTTTGGCAGCGCTCAGGATGATGTCCATGACGGGCGACGCCTCGTAGGCGAGCGACACGGGGCGCGGCTGCACCTTGAGCTCGGCGATCGCGCGCGCGGCGGCGAGTGCGTCGACGCTCTCGGCGGCAGCCTCATCGCTAGCCGTCAGCACGTTAACCGGGCAGATCGCCACGACGCCCGTCACACGTCCCGGCTCGCCCGAGCATTCGTACACGTAATACGCCGCACCCGGGTCTTTGAGCATCAGGCCATCGGCAATGGCGCCGCGCAGGGCGTCGTTGCCGCTCAAGATGCCGCCCATCTGCGGCAGCGCCTCGAGCACGCGGTCCTGAGCCGGGCGGATGCAGGGAAACGGAAGTGCTTTCATGGGCGGTCCTAACGCACGAGTCGGTTTGTTCGCGGCTTATTATGCCCCAACCTGGCCGCTCGCGTCCCAGAGCACGTTATCGGCGAGCGCGATTAGCACCTGCTGACAACGAACGATATCGGCGTGGGGCACATATTCGTTGGGCTTGTGCGCGAGCGCGAGCGACCCGGGACCGTAGCTCATGCAATTGCGGTTACCTGTCTTGCCGGCAATGACGGCGGTGTCGGTGTAGCCGGTAAAGAAGCCGACGGTCGTGTCCGCGTCCGTCACGTCATCGGCGGCACGCTTGAGCGCTGCTAGAAGGGGAGAGTTCGGGTCGCGCTCGATGGCGGGGCGGTCGCCCGTCACGGTGTAGCTGCCATGGCAACCGGGAACGGCGGCTTCGGCGACGGCGATGGCCTGCTCTACCATGCGCGTCGCGGCGGCCGTATCGGTCGGCGGGGTCAGGCGCATGTCGACCCAGACTTTGGCGCGGTCGGGTACGACGTAGGGGCGATATCCGCCCTCGATTTGGCCAAACGTGATGGTCGAAGGCCCCAGCTCATTATGCACGGGCAGCGCCGCAAATGCGCGGCGAAGCGAGCACACGACCTCGGCCATGGCGGCGACGGCATCCGCGCCCTTCCAGGGCTGGCTCGCATGCGCTGTCACGCCAGCCATTTCAATCTCGAACCACGTACGCCCCTTGTGCGCCACTTGAATCTGTCCGTCGGTGGGCTCGGTATCCAGCACCCATTCGCGCGAACCGACCCAGCCGGCATCGATGGCTGCCTCGGAGCCTCGCATAAAGTCTTCCTCGTCGACCGAGCAGATGAGCGAAAAGCCGCGGCGGGGCAGCGCGCCATCCGTCGCCACGCGCTCGAGCGTATGGACCAGTGCGGCAATGGCGCAGGCCAGGCCACCCTTCATATCGCAGGCACCGCGGCCATAGAGCTTGCCGTCGCGCACAACCGTCCCGAGCGGCGGAATGTCCGCGTCCCAGCCATCGCCCAGCGTAACGGTATCCATATGGCAGATATAGACGAGTCGTGGCTCGTCGCTCAGTCCCGGCACGGTGACCATAAGGTTGCGGCGCCCGGGCAGCACCTCGAGTTCCTCAACCTGCACGGCATGGAGTACCGGATGGCTCAGCTGCGCCAACCGTTCCTCAACCAACGCTTTGATATAGCGCTCAATCTCGTCCTCATACGCACCCGGGTCTGAGCTGTCGATCCGCACGAGTCCTTGCGTAAGCCGCCAAGCAAAATCTGTATCAACCATAGGCACCTCACAGATAGTTAGGTCAACATACAGATTGTATGCCAAGAAGCGGCTCGGTGCATTTAATGGAGCGCTCACAAAAACGGGGCGCCTCTCGTGCGAAAGGCGCCCCGCGGGCATTCAATGTCAGTGACGGGCAGGCCACATGGGGAACTGCCTGTCAGATCAGCCGGCGCTATTTGATTACGCGCACGCGATACATCGACGGAATCTGCTTAAGCGCCTCGATCGTGCTGCTGTTCAGGTGCTCATCGGTGTCGAACATGGTGTAGGCGTTCTCGCCGGCGGACTCGTTGGTCATGCGCTGCACGTTGGCGTTGTCCTTGGCCAGGATGGCCGTGATCTGGCCGATCATGTTGGGCACGTTGGCATGCAGGCAGGCAATGCGGCTCGCGGCGCGCGCCTTGCCCATGCTGCAGGCGGGGTAGTTGACGCTGTGCGCGATGTTACCGTTCTCCAGGTAATCCTTGAGCTCGCTGATGGCCATGTCGGCGCAGTTGGCCTCGGCTTCGCCGGTGCCGGCGCCCGAGTGCGTGGTGATAAACGTATTGGGCATCTTGACGGTCTTGGGCGTGGCAAAGTCGCAGCTAAACCAGCTGAGCTTACCCTCGCGCAGGGCGGCGTCGACGGCGTCTTCGTCGATGATGGTCTCGCGCGCGTAGTTGATGAGCACGGCGTCGGGTGCCAGCAGGTTAATCTGCTCGGTGCTGATCATGCCGATGGTGTCGGCCTTGCTGGGCACGTGTACGGTGAGGTAGTCGCAGCCGCGGCAGAGATCCTCGAGCGTGCCCACACGCTGCACCTCGCGGCTCAGCACCCACGCGTGCTCGACGGAAATGAACGGGTCGTAGCCGTAAGCGTCCATGCCCAGGTCGACGCAGGCGTTGGCGACCTTGGAGCCCACGTTGCCCAGGCCGATGACGCCGATGCGCTTGCCCTTGAGCTCGCGGCCCACAAAGGCCTTCTTGGCCTTCTCGGCATCGACCTGAATCTCGGGGTCGTCGGCGTTGTCGCGCACCCAGTTCATCGATTGCACCACGCCGCGGCTCGAGAGCACCAGCATGCCTAGGACGAGCTCCTTGACGGCATTGCTATTGGCGCCGGGGGAGTTAAAGACGACGACGCCCTTCTTGGCGTACTCTTCGACGGGGATGTTGTTGACGCCGGCGCCGCAGCGGGCGATGGCGCGGATTCCCTCGGGCAGCTCGTAGCCGTGCAGGTCGGTTGAGCGCATCAGAATGGCGTCGGCCTCTTCGGCGGTGCTCACAAATTCGTAGCCTTCGCCAAACTCGACTTTGCCGTCTTTGGTGATGTCGTCGATGGTCTTAATCTTGCGCATGAAAAACTCCTTAGCTGGTTTGTTTAAAACAAGTGGTTTGAAGTGGCTGATCGGCCCGCGTGCTGCGGGCTAGTTAGATCGCTGGCTCAAACCGTGCTGCGCTTCGAAGTCCTTCATGTACGTGGCCAGTGCCTGCACGTCCTCCATGGTTACGGCGTTGTAGACGCTGGCGCGCATGCCGCCGACGAGGCGATGGCCCTTGACATTTTGAATCTGGTGCTCTGCCGCGCCTGCGACAAAGGCCGCGTCGAGCTCGGCGTCGCCGGTGCGGAAGGTGACGTTGGCGATAGAGCGGCTGTCGGCCTGCGTGGTGCCATGGAACAGCTCACTTTGCTCGAGCAGGTCATAGAGCAGATTGGCCTTGGCCCAGTTGCGCTCGGCCATGGCGGCAAGTCCGCCGGTCTCCTCGACCCAGCGGAATACCTTGCCGCACACGTAGATGCCAAAGGTGTTGGGCGTGTTGAGCATGGAGCCCTTGGCGGCCTGGGTCTTAAGGTCCATGTACTGCGGCGTCTGCGCAAAGGCGGGGCCATCTGCGATGAGATCGTCGCGCACGATGACCACGGTCACGCCCGCGGCACCGGCGTTTTTTTGCGCGCCGGCGTAAATGAGCCCGTAGTGCTCAACGTTGAGCGGCTGCGACAAAAAGCAGCTCGAGACATCGGCGACCAGCGGTACGTCGCCGCAGTTGGGCAGCTCGTGGTACATGGTGCCAAAGATGGTGTTGTTCTGGCAGATGTAGACGTAGTCGAGCCCGTCGCCTGCGGCCTCGGCGGCAATGCGCGCGTTGATGTCGGCCATGGTGGGTATGCGGTCGAAATTGGTGTCCTCGGAGCTCGCGAGCAGTACGGCCTCGCCGTACTTGGCGGCCTCCTTGTATGCCTTGTTGGCAAAGTTGCCGGTCACGATGTAGCCGGCGCGGCCGCGGCGCATGAGGTTCATGGGGATGCCCGCAAACTGCAGCGTGGCGCCGCCCTGCAAAAACAGGACGCGGTAGTTGTCGGGGATGCTTAGCAGGCGACGCAGAGTTGCCTCGGCGTCGTCGATGATCTGCTGGTACATGCTAGATCGATGACTCATCTCGAGCACGGACATGCCGCAGCCGCGGTAGTCCATCATCTCGTCGGCGATCTCGGCGAGCACGCTTGTAGGCAGCGCGGCCGGGCCAGCTGAGAAGTTGTGCACACGTGCCATCTTCTAGTTCCCCCTTGTAGTCGTTTGGACGTTCGGGATACTTTAGCACAGTGGAGCGCCAGGCGCGACCGCATCACAGCAAAACCCGAGTGCGCCGCTATGATTTACAGGATGGTTACATGGGGGAGGGGTGCTTTACTCCTCAGGCAAATCCAAATCTGCGAGCGAAGGCATGAGGTTCTCTAGGCGCTTGATCTCTTCGCCGCAAATTAGCTACCTCCTGGTCACTACGACGCCAGCGTGGCGATGACGGCTTCGTCGCCGGCGTATATTAGGGTGTTGCCGTCGGGGATGATCGTCTGGCCGTCGCGTTTGAGCATCACGACGATAAAGGGATGCTTGCCTTGCGGCACATCGCGAAGACGCTGGCCGGCCAGGCGACCGTGGGGCGTCACAGTGACCTCGCGCAGCGTAACTTCGGCACGCTCTTCGAACGTCGGGGCGGCCATCACCAGCAGATCGCCTTCCTCGATGACGGTATCGCCGTTGGGCAGCACCGGGTGCGCGCCGTCGCGCAGCACCAAGACCACCAGCATGTTCGTTGCGCTACCAATATCGGCGAGCGAGCGTCCGGCAAACGGATGGCCCGCGCCCACCTTGAGCTTTACAAACGACATGCCGTCCTCGTCGCGGTAGTCGTTAAAGGTACGGCGTACGTCGCCGGTCGCATCGATCATATCGAGCTTCTTCGCCACCGCTGGCAGCAGCGAGCCCTGCACCACGATGCTCGACACGGCAATCACAAACACCAGGTCAAATAGGTCGTGTCCGCCGGGAACGCCGGCCACCACGGCAAAGAGGCTAAAGACGACCGAAGCTGCTCCGCGCAAGCCCGCCCAGCTTACGAGCGCGACCTGGCGGGGGCTCGTCTTAAAGGGCGCCAACAGCATTCCCACGGCGATGGGGCGGCTCACAAAGAGCATAAACGCCATGAGCGCCAGGCCCGTCAGCAGCATCTGCGGCAGGCGTGCGGGCGTTACGAGCAGGCCGAGCAAGAAGAAGATCGTCATCTCGGCCATCTCGGTGAGGGTGTCAAAGAAGTGCGCCATCTCGACCTTGCCGGTGATGTCGCTCGCGCCCAGCACAATGCCGGCCAGGTACACGGCCAAAAATCCGTTGCCGCCCAGGTGGCTCGGCAGCGCGTAGGCGACGATGGCCACGGCGAACAAAAAGATGGTCTGCGCACCCTCGGCCGTTGCGTGTGCGCGTTCAATCAGGCGGCCCGCCGCCCAGCCGATTGCAAGACCCAGGCCCGCGCCCAGGATAATCTGCTTGGCCAGCAGTGCGGGAATGTTGATGTCGCCGCCGGCCGCGAGTGTGGCGAGCACGGCGGTGAGCATGTAGGCGACGGGGTCGTTGGAGCCCGATTCGACCTCGAGCAGCGAGTCGGTGCCGCCCCTCAGCGAAAGGCTGTGCTCGCGCAGAACGCTAAAGACGCTGGCCGCGTCGGTGGACGCCACGACCGATCCCAGCAGCAGGCCGCCGATCCAGTCGAAGCCCAGCACAAAGTGGGCGAATACGCCGGTGATGCCGGCAGTGATGACGACGCCGAGCGTGCTCAGCAGCACCGCGGGCACGGCGACGGGCTTGGCGCGGTCGATATTGGTGTTAAAGCCGCCGTAGAACATGATGAACAGCAGCGCCGTGCTGCAGACGGTTTCGGTGAGTGCGTAGTCGCTAAAGTCGATGTGCGCCGGGCCGTTGACGCCCAACAGCATACCCAGCGCGATAAAGATGAGCAGGGTGGGGAAGGGGAGCTTTTTGCCGACGGGTTTGATGGTCAGGCACAAAATGATGACAAGGCCGATAAAGAGAAGGATCTGGTTCATGGATGGTGTCCGCTCCTGGGTGGTTGGCGTGGCACGGTCAGTTGTCTGCGGATATTTGTACCCAAAGATGGTGGGTTTATGGGGTTGGATTGCGGGCGCGCGCGATATCGTCATAGACGGCTGCCGTCTTTGCCTCTGCTCGGAAACCCTTTCCAGCTTTATTGCAACGGAGTACAATGGGTAACGTTTAAGTTCAACTTGAAGTTTTAGTTGCGGCGCCGGGCTTCGGCCGCAATGCAAAGAGAGGCGTACCATGGCGATCTATGTGACATCTGATGCTCACGGGCACGTGCGTGCGCTTGACGAGGCCCTGTCTAAGATCTCGTTGACGTCCGACGACACGCTGTACGTGCTGGGCGACATGATTGATCGCGGGCCCGATCCGGTCGGCGTTATTAAGCTCGTGCGCTCGCTGCCCAACGCCCGCGTGCTCAAGGGTAATCACGAGCAGATCATGCTCGATGCCATCATTGGCCAGGATCCGCTCGATGCCGAGACCTGGGATATCAACGGTGGCTGGACGACGCGTGAGCAGCTCAACGACATGGAATTTGAGGCATACGAGGAGCTCGTGCGATGGATGGCCGCGCTGCCGCTCTACGCGGTGGTCGAGACCGAGGAGCGCCCGTATCTGCTGGTACATGCCGGTATTGAGACCGAGGCGGCGCGGGCGTTTTTGCTTGAGCATGGCGTCGATTGTGCCGATGGCGTTGGAGCGGTGGGTGCCGATCGCGAGCTGCTGCAGCAGATGCTCGCGGTGCAGTCGTCCGATGACCTGCTGTGGATTCGTCATGGCTATTGGGATGCGTCGACCGGGCTGCTTTCTGCCGAGGGCAAGGGCCCGGTCGTGGTGAGCGGTCACACGCCCACGGTATCGCTTGGGCGCTATTGCGAGGTCGGTGGTCTGGCGGGGCTCGATGAGGAATCGGGACGCGGGCAGATCGTGCGCTTGGGCGGCGAGGACACTGCTGGTGTGCCCGATCGCATCGACATCGACTGCGCCGCCGCCACCGGCTCCGAGTTCGGCCGCGTGGGCATCCTGCGCCTGGACGACGGGGCCGAGTTCTATGCGAATATCAACCCGGGCGAATAATCGGTGCAAGGGGTAGCTAATTTTGGACGGGGCCTTTTTTGACTACTTTTGCCCTTCTGCCCGCAAATTGATTTTTCAGGGACGGGGATTAAATAATCATTTGGCTGCCCGCTGGCTAAGTGAGTAGACTTTTTTGGAAATGCCGGGCACCCAACATATTTGCCTCAATAAAACCGCTGGTCACGGACTTGTGCTTTGTCGGTGTGGTCCGGGATTCGGTAAAAGTCTACTCACTTAGTTTTGCGTGTCCGCAACGAGACTCCAGCCGGGGTGATTCCACCGCAAATTAGCTTCTCCCATCGCCGCAATTAGGCGCCGTACGGATTCCGGTCCCTCTCTATGCGTTGGCGGATGTGGGCGTACTCGATAATCAACAGTACCAGCAGTAGGGCCATGATGGCCAGGTAGCTCACGACGGCGCCCATCAGGCCGAGCAGATTGATCAGAATCACCGGGAGCACCACGCTCACGGCAAAGCAGATCAGGTAGATCTTGGTGACATCTCCAGCGTGGCGCAGCACCGTGATGATGGCGTAGATAAAGTCGATGGCCGCGGTGACGCCGCCGGCGACGACCATCAGCAGCGCCAGCGTACGGTAGCGTTCAAAGCTGAGACCATACATAAAGCTCATGAGGGGAATACCGGGACCTGCCATAAATGCGGCGCACACGCCGGTGATGACCACGATCAGCGCCATAACGGCAACAATAATCAGGTCAAAGCGGCGACGCTTGCGCGGATTCGCCCAAATGCTCGACAGACGCAGGAGCTGCGGTTTATAGATAAATCCAATGCTCAACAAAATTCCCTGCGCCGGAAAGAACAGGGCATTAAAGTACAGCTGATACTTGTAGGCCAGCGCGCCTTCCATCACGAACTTGGGCATGCTCTCGATAAGGTTAAACAGGAACAGTGCGCCAAAGAGCGGGGCGCACTGGATAAACAGGTGGCCAGCCTCGCGCAGGCTCATGCGGCGTGATTTTTCGGTCTCGAGCAGGGCGAGCGGGGCGGTGACCAGCACGAGCGAGGCAATCGCGGCGATGCCCATGGCCATGGCCGCGATGGGCATGCTGCGCGTGAGGAACAGTGCCACGCTAAAGACCGCGATGACGCCGGCGGAACGCAGCGTTTGGCTCATGCCGGCCAAATAGAGCTTGTCGGCCTGCTGCAGGCGGCCCTCGTACACGTCGGCGATGCCGTCGATCACCTTATAGAGGTAGACGCCCAGGCCGATCGTGGCCATCTGCGCATCGTAGCCGCGTGCGCTGCTGTACGTGAGGCCGCAGCCTAGTGCGAGCGCTCCGCAAAGCCAACGGTTGAGCTGGTAGGAGGCGAAGGAGGTTTTTTCGTCGATGTCCGAGACCTGAAAGTTGCGCACGCCGTAGTTGCACGCGATCATGATGAGCGTGCCGGTGACAAAGGCGATGGAGAATTTGCCTGCTTCTTCTGCTCCCACGAGCTGCGTAGACACGATGGTGAGCAGCGGAAACGCCAAGCCCCACACGGCGGTGCCGAGGGTGTTCCAAAGATAGTCGCGACTGGTGGCGTGCTCCTCGTATTCCGCTTCCTGCATGGAGAAGCCGCCGCCGTAGACGGCGCCGAGCAGACGGTTCCACCAAGCGTTGACCATGCGGCGAACGGGGCCGGGCTCCCGATCGCGTTCGCGCCGACGACGTGTGGCTTGGCTGCTATCGGGCCCGCCGGCGTTGCGCTGGCTCAGCTCCTGGATGCGAGCGAGCTCCTCGGCGGTGTGCGAGGCCGGGAACAGGCCGTTCTCGATGCGACCGCCCTGGCTGGGTGCCCCGCCCGATACGGTGGGGTCGGAGACGCCGTTGTGACGGGCGATGGCGCGGCGGATGCTATCGAGGGGCGTGATACTCAAAGCGGAGTCCTTTCTATTGCTGCGCTTTAGTATAGACGCGACGGTGTTCGCTCGTGTTTTTGAACGGATTGTTCAATAATTTCGGCGGGCGGCTGTAATTTGTCGGTAAACGTGCGGTATCCTGTTGAAGTTTTGTGACACCCCCGATGCCGCCCACGCGGTACCAAGGAGCTTCTACCTATGGACGTCGCCGCATTCTTACTGGCTCTTGTGCCGATTATTTGGCTGGTCGTGATGCTGCTGTGCTTTAAATGGCCAGCTTGGAAGGCCGCTATCGGATCGTTTGTCCTTTCGTGCTTGCTTGCCTTCGCATGGTGGCACCTGCCGGCAGCGCAGATCGCGACCGCCTCGCTCGAAGGTTTTTTGATGGCTCTGTGGCCCATCGTCCTGGTGATCATCGCCGCGGTGTTCACGTATAACCTGTGCGTTCGTACGGGCGCCATGGACGTGATCGGCAGCATGATCACCTCCATCAGCAGCGACCGCCGTCTGCTGGCGCTGCTCGTGGCTTGGTGCTTCGGTGGCTTTATGGAGGGCATGGCCGGCTTCGGTACCGCTGTCGCCATTCCCGCCGGCATGCTCGCGGGCCTGGGCTTTGAGGCCGTGCCTGCCGTGCTCATCTGCCTGCTGGCCAACGGCGTGCCCACGCCCTACGGCTCCATCGGCATCCCCACGGTGTCCGTTGCCGACCTGGTGGGTTTGGATTCCCTTCACCTAGCGACCGTTCAGCTGGTGCAGCTCGCACCGTTCTTTGTGGTGATGCCGCTATTTATTGTGCTGGTTGCGGGCCGTGTTGCCGATGACCAGGGCAATGCCGCGAGTGTGGGCGAGCGTCTGCACGGTGTTGCCGGCGTGGCGTTGCTCTCCGGCGTGTCGTTTGTCGGCGCGGCTCTGGTCGTTGCCATGTTTGTGGGCCCCGAGCTGGCCGTGGTCGTAGGATCCATCGTTTCGCTCGCGCTGACAGCTGCGCTTGCCATGCGTGCCGAGAAGTCGGGGCATCTGGACGCACGCTTCCATATGAATATCGAGGCCGGCGAACAGCTCACCGTTAAATCGGCGCTTTCGGCCTGGTCGTGCTTCATTCTGATTTTTGTACTGCTGCTGGGTACGTCCAACCTGGTGCCCGCCGTGCATGCCGCGCTTGCGCCCTTTGCAAGCCACGTGCAGGTGTATTGCGGCGAGAACCCCGGTACGCTTACGTTTTCGTGGATTAACACGCCGGGTGTTTGGATCTTCCTGGCCGCGTTTGTCGGCGGTGCCATTCAGGGTGCTTCGCCACGCATGATGGGCGAGGTGCTGGCCGCGACTGTGAAGCAGATGATGCCGACGGTGATCACGATGCTTTCGGTGCTGGGCTGTGCCAAGGTGATGGGCTATGCGGGCATGATCTCTTCGATCAGCGCGTTCTGCATCGCCGTCGCCGGCGGTCTCTACCCGATTCTGGCTCCGTGGATCGGTGCGGTTGGTGCGTTTGTGACCGGCTCGGGCACGTCCTCGGGCATGCTGTTTGGCCCCATTCAGAGCCAGGCTGCCACTGCGCTGGGTGTGAGCGACTACTGGATGGTCGCGTTGAACGCCCTGGGCGTCGCCGCCGGTAAGATGATCTCGCCGCAGACCCTCGCCATTGGTCTTGCCGCCGTGCTCGTGCGCGGTAAGGATGCCGAACTCCTGGGCGCCGTCCTGCCCTACGCCGCCGGCATGCTGGTCCTGATGAGCGCCATAGCCATGCTCGGCCAAGGCCTGCCGCTGTAGTCGGCACTTAGGGACGTTCCTTATGTGCCGGCACTTTGGGAACGTCCCTAAGTGCCGGCATCCGGGGACACTCCTTGAATGTTGTCTGTTCAAGAGTGTCCCCAATGACTAGTCGTTTAAAAGCGTCCCCAATGACTAGGCCGCTTGCCTGCGATTTTTGACCGTTGGGCGGGCTTGCCGCCCTTGCCGCAAAAACGTTTTTGCATATCGGGTACAACGGGCTTTACGTGAGTAAAGTGCGCGCCGCGTCCACGTGTCGCGTTTTTAAAGGAGGCCCCATGCCTGGTGTTACCCCTGCAGAAGTTCTGTCCAACTTTGGTATTACGCTCGTTGAAGATCCCGCCGAGAATCAACCCCGTCTGCTGGTGGACCTGCCGGCGGCAGAGCTTGTCGAGCACGCTATTCGTCGCAAAGAGGGCCGTATGGCTTCTAATGGCGCGCTCGTGATCGAGACGGGGGAGCGCACTGGTCGTTCGCCCAACGATCGTTTTATCGTTGACACCCCCGATGTTCACGACAAGATCGCCTGGGGTGCGGTCAACCGCCCACTGTCCGTCGAGAGCTATGAGGCCATCAAGGCCGGCATCGTCGACTATCTCAACGAGCGCGACGTGTTCGTCACGCGCGGCATGGCGGGCGCTGACCGCAACCACACGCGTCGCCTGCTTGTTGCCTGCGAGCGTGCCAGCCAGGCACTCTTCATTAAGCAAATGCTCGCCCGTCCGCTCGCCCGCGAAATCGCGCGCACCGGCGAGCCCGACTTCTGCGTGCTCGCAGCGCCCGGTTACCAGTGCGATCCTGCCATCAAGGGCCTCAACTCCAGCGCCGCCGTGGTCATCAACTTCCAGGAGCGCGTGATTTTGGTCGCGGGTACCGGCTACTCCGGCGAAATCAAAAAGTCCATCTTCAGTGTCATGAACTACCTGCTGCCTGTCGAGGACGACGTGCTGCCCATGCATTGCTCGGCCAGCATGGATCCCGTCACGCACGAGACCGCCGTGTTCTTTGGCCTGTCCGGCACCGGCAAGACCACGCTTTCGGCCAATCCCACGCGCCTGCTGATCGGCGACGACGAGCACGGTTGGTCCGACATGGGCATCTTCAACATCGAGGGTGGCTGCTACGCCAAATGCGAGGGCCTGGACGCCTTCCACGAGCCCGAGATCTTCAACGCCGTCCGTTTTGGCGCCATTTGCGAAAACGTGGTGCTCGACGAGAACCGCAAGCCCAACTACGACGACATCTCGATCACGCACAACACGCGCGTGGCCTATCCCGTGGAGCACATTCCTAACGCGTGGACTAAGGGCATGGGCACCACTCCGAGTGTCGTGCTGTTCCTGACTTGCGACGCTTTTGGCGTGCTGCCGCCCATCTCGCGCCTGACGGCCGACGCCGCCATGTACCACTTTGTGACGGGCTTTACGGCTAAGATTCCCGGCACCGAGGTCGGCGTCACCGAGCCCACGCCCACGTTCTCTTCGCTGTTCGGCGAGCCGTTTATGCCGCTCGACCCCATGGTTTACGCCAAGATGCTTGGCGAGCGCATTGCCGACGGCCGCACGCGCGTGTACCTGGTCAACACCGGCTGGATCGGCGGCGGCTACGGCGTGGGTCATCGCATCGAGCTGGCCTACACGCGCTCGCTGGTCGCGCGCGCCCTCGACGGCACCATTGAGGACAGCGAGTTCGTGCACGACGACATCTTTAACGTCGACATTCCCACGACGTGCCACGGCGTGCCCGATGGCATCCTGGTGCCGCGCCAATACTGGCAGAGCACCGCGCGCTACGACGAGGCCGCGCACAACCTGGCGGTGATGTTCGAGGAGAACTTCGAGAAGAAGTACTCGCACCTGCCCGAGTCCGTCAAAGCCGCCGGCCCGCACGCCCAGGTGTCCGCCGAGGCCCGTCATCGCGGCCGCGGCCTGCTGGGACTCCGCCACTAGCTTCGCCGTGAGTCCATATCCACCACAAAGGGGACAGGCACCTTTGTGGTGGTTTTGCTCACGTGGATGACTCGGGTTACAATACGCCTGACATATCGTCCCCTTCTCCGGATGGGGACAGCGTAAGCGTTCTTGTGACGGCACCGTAGGACTTTGAAGGTGGTCGTTGTAAGGGCGCTTTTTGTTTAGGCGCTCGCGTTGGCGCGAATCGTGAAGGGAGCATGTGTGAAGAGCTTTATTGCCGAGGATTCATTTTGGGAGCTGTTTCCGCAGGCAGCGGTCGGTGTTGTAGTCGTTGAGGGCATGAAACCCGCGGCGCAGATTCCTCAAGAGGACGTGGACGCGATTGCGGCGCTGCTCGATCGCGCCAATATCGACGCGGAGCGTCATCTGACCAGCGACACTATCAGCGAGAACGCACCGGTCAAGGCATGGCGCGAGGCGTATCGTCTGTTCAAGACTAAGAAGGGTGCGCGTTGTTCGATTGAGAACCTGCTTAAGCGCGTGCTCAAAGGCAAGCCGGTGGGCCACATTACGCCCGCGGTGGATATTTACAACACGGTGTCGCTGACCTACGCGCTGCCCGTGGGAGGCGAGGATCTGCATGCGATCGAGGGAGACCTTCGCTTGAAGGTGACCGATGGTGGCGATGCGTTCTTGCCGCTTGGCGAGGAGGCGGACGATCCGACGCTGCCCGGCGAGCTCGCCTACATCGACGATGCGGGCGCTGTGTGCCGCTGCTGGAACTGGCGCGACGGCGTTCGCACGGCGCTGTCCGATGATTCGGCCGATGCGTTCCTGGCGATTGAGTGCGTGGAGCCCGAGCGGATGGGGGATTGCCAGGCCGCGATCGATCGCTTAGCCGAGCTGCTTGAGCGCTATCTGGGAGCGACGGTTGTCATCAAGACGCTTGTGACCCGCGACAATCCTTGCGTGGAGCTGTAGCGGCGCCTAGAACCTATTGATGCTCCAAACCACCACAAAGGTGCCTGTCCCCTTTGTGGTGGTTTTTATGTTGATGGGTTAACAAATGGGGTATTTGGGTACGGGTGTCGCCTTATGCGACTAAGATGTTTACCCGTAAGCATTGTGCAAGCGAAAGGCGGTCGTCTCCCATGCAGCAGAACGACGAGACACGTTTCGAGGACTTTGTCGGACTGATCAGCGGGCTCTACAAGGAGATTCAGCGCATTAAGACATCCGAGGGCGCAAGGCTGGGCCTCAAGGGCTCCGACGTTATGTGCCTTTACTATCTTGAGCGCAGCAAGGACGGCCTGACTGGCGCTGACCTGGCTCGCATGGCAGGCGTGACCCGCGCCGCCGTCTCGCGTACGCTCGCGCATCTGGAGGAGGGCGGCTACGTCGAGGTCGACGATTCGGGCGATGCCGCCGTTAAGTATCGTGCCCCGGTGCGCCTGACTGCCCTGGGCGGCGAGAGCATGAGCGAGGCCGATCGCATCATTCGCGAAGTGCTCGACACCACCGGTAAGGCCATGGGCGTGGAGCAGCGCGAGCAGATGTACGCGTCGCTGCGCACGATTCTCAATACCTTGCGCGAGATCTAAGGCCGCCAAGGTATTTGCTTCCCATTAACAACTGCATAGTCCCGTTTGAGCGCGTATACCGTGCCGGGGCCTTGCTGTCAAAATTCCCTGCGCGGGACCTGCGCAAGAAAGGATTCGCTATGTCCGTCCGCATTATTACCGATTCCGCAAGCGATATGTCGCCGGTCGAGCACCCAGCACTGGCCGTTTTGCCGCTGTCCGTCACCTTTGGCACCGATGTGTACATGGATGGCATCGACATCGATCACCAGCGCTTTTACGAGATGCTCGTGGAGCGCGATGAGCTGCCCAAGACCGGCCAGGTCAACCCGTACGCGTTTTCGCAGGCGATTGCCAAGGTTCGTGAAGCCGGCGATGAGGCTGTGATTATTACCGTGGGCGCTAAGCTATCAGGCACCAATCAGAGTGCCCGTACCGCACTTGCCGAGGCGCCGGGCGGCGACGTGTACGTGGTGGATAGCAATAACGTCACTCTGGGCGAGCGTGTCCTGGTCGAGTATGCCCTGCGCCTGGTGAACGAGGGCCGTAGTGCGGCCCAGATCGCGGCGGCCGTCGAGGCCGTCCGTGACCGCGTGGTCGTCATCGGCCTGCTCGAGACGCTGGAGTACCTGGTGCGCGGCGGTCGTCTGTCTGCTGCGGCCGGCGCCGTGGGCACGCTGCTCAACGTAAAGCCTGTGGTGGCTGTCGAGGACGGTCTGATCGTGCAGCTGGGCAAGGCTCGCGGTTCCAAGAACGGCCGCAACCTGCTGAACCAAAAGGTCGAAAAAGCGGGCGGCATCGACTTTTCCATGCCGCTGGCGCTCGGCTATACGGGTCTTTCGGATGCGGTGCTCAAGAAGTATATCGAGGACAGCGCGGCACTTTGGGCTGGCCACACCGAGGGCGAGTTGCCCGTTCACACCATCGGCGCCACCATCGGTACCCACGTAGGCCCTGGCGCCGTAGCCGTAGCCTTCTTCCAGCCCGCCAACTAACTGACCTGCCATAAACCACCACAAAGGTGCCTGTCCCCTTTGCGGTGGTTTATGCTTTTCAGGGTGGAAGGGAGCGAGCAATGGCGTCTGAGGGCTTTTTTGAACGGGTGTACGAGGTGGTCGAGCAGATCCCCGAGGGGATGGTCGCCACGTATGGTCAGGTGGCGCTGCTTGCCGGTCGACCACGAAGTGCGCGGTATGTGGGGTATGCCCTGCATAGCAATCCGCGCCCCGGCGAGATTCCCTGTCACCGCGTGGTGTTTGCCGACGGGCGCATATGCGAGGGTTTTGCTTTTGGCGGTCCCGATGCTCAACGTGAGCTTTTGCTAGGGGAGGGTGTGGCGTTTAAGGATGACATGCACGTCGACCTGGCCGCCTGTCGCTGGCCAGCGGGGCTCTAGCGGCTCTGCCGTGGCGAAAACCACCACAAAGGTGCCTGTCCCCTTTGTGGTGGTTTTCCGTTGCAGGTTTACCGGAGCTAACTTATGGAGAAGGTATGGCGGCGCATATTGACGCTAGAAAGTAAACCACGGTGAACTATATTGGTTTCAGCAACGGAGCAGGCAATAGGCGATGAAAAAGCCTGCCCTGTTGAGTTTGATTCGCATTCCTCCCCTCTGTGCGATTCAACGGTGTACTTCGGGAACGGGCCCGCCGGCAACTGACTGCCGGCGGGCCCGTTCCTGTTTATCGGGGGAGTGCAATGGGCGGAGCCGAAGCAGTCCGGCTCCAAAAAAAGCGGACGTCGTAGCGCCCGCCCTAAAGCAATCGAAAGCTCAAGCCAGCAAATCGGTCTAGTACACCATGCCCATGGCGTCCCGAACCTCGGCCAGGGTCTGCTCGGCGATCTCGTTGGCGCGACGGTTGCCCTCGTGCAACACGTCCTTCACATAGTCCAAATCGTTCTCGTAGCGCTGGCGACGCTCGCGGATTGGGGCGAAGTACTCGTTGACGGCCTCGGTCACGTACTTCTTGAGCTGGCCGGAGCCGCCCATGCCAATCTTCTCGGCAATCTCGACCTCGGAGCGGCCGGTGCAGATAGCGGCGGTCGAAAGCAGACCGGACACGCCGGGGCGGTTCTCGGGATCAAACGTGATCATGCGCTCGGAGTCGGTCTGGCTCTTCTTGATGCGCTTGGCCGTCTCCTCGGCAGTCATCGAGATGTTGATGGCGTTGCCGTAGCTCTTGCTCATCTTGCGACCGTCCAGGCCGGGCAGCAGCGGAGTCTCGGACAGCAGCGCGTCGACCTCGGGGAACACCTTGCCGTAGCGGTTGTTAAAGCGGCGGGCGATGGTGCGGGTGAGCTCGATGTGCGGCAACTGGTCGCGACCGACGGGCACCACATTGCCCTTGCAGAACAGGATGTCGCAGGCCTGGTGCACCGGATAGGTGAGCAGAAGACCGGTGAGCTCGTGGCCCGAGGCCTCCATCTCGGCCTTAACCGTGGGGTTGCGCGCCAGCTCGGCCTCGGAAACCAGCGACAGGAACGGCAGCATGAGCTGGTTGGCGGCGGGCACGGCGGAGTGCGCGTAAATCATGGTCTTGTCGGGGTCGATGCCGCAGGCAAGGTAGTCCATCACCATGTTGTACACGTTGTCCTGGATGTGTTCGGTGGTGTCGCGGTCGGTGATGACCTGGTAGTCGGCGATGAGCACGTTGGTCTTGGCGCCCATGTTCTGCAGCTCAACGCGGCCCTTGAGGGTGCCAAAGTAGTGGCCCAGGTGCAGACGACCGGTGGGGCGGTCGCCGGTAAGCATGGTGAACTTCTCGGGCGTCTTGGCCAGGCCCTCGCGAATGGCGTTGCTCTTTTGCAGCGCGACTTCGTAGCTGTTCTCGTTTGGCATGATTGCTCCTAACGTATGTTCATGGGTCAAGATGATAACGCGTTTATTGAAGGGGCGAGGCGTAAGTAAGCGAGGTACAGGAGAGTGGCGGCTTGTGCGATGGGTGCCGGGCTGCGTCTGACCAACGGCGCCTGGGCACATCCTCGGCAGCTTATCCTAGAGCTTGTGGTGGCGCTCTTCTTTGCGCTCCTCGGCCGCCTGCTCCTCCTGCTTAAAAGCGGGGTCGTCGGGGGTTACCAGCTCGTCCTCGTGCGTGCGCTTGTTGTAATGGTGGCGCAGCACGGGCTCAAACAGGTGCAGGTGCTTGGCGAAGGCCGCCGAGCCAATGGCGAGCACGGTAAAGATGAGCACGCGCATGGGGACCTCGACCTGATTGATGGCGGCGGCGCCGGCCGAAAGCATAATGCACCAGGCGTAGATGAGCAGTACGGCCTGCTTTTGGTTGTAGCCCTCTTGAATGAGGCGATGGTGGATGTGGCCCTTGTCGGCCTGCCCAATGCTAATGTGGGCGCGCTTGCGGCGCACGATGGCACTAAACGTGTCGATGATGGGCACGCCGGCCACGATGAGCGGGATGATGAGCGAGGTGAGCGCGGCAGTGCGGCTCACGTTGAGCAGCGAGATGGAGCCCAACGCAAAGCCCAGAAGCAGCGACCCCGAGTCGCCCAAGAAGATGCTCGCGGGGTTGAAGTTATAGCGTAAGAAGGCGAGGCACGAGCCAAAGAGCGCGATGGAGAGCGCGGCGGCGTCGATGCGGCCCGAGAGAACAGCCATCGAAAACATGGTGAACGATGCGATGCCGCAGATGCCCGTGGCCAAGCCGTCGAGGCCGTCGATGAGGTTAATGATGTTGGTGAATGCCACCAGATAGATCACGGTAATGGGGTAGGCGAGCCATCCGAGCATGATCTCGCCGGGAGCAAACGGGTTGACGATGACGCCGATCCGCAGGCCGCCCATGCAGGCGATAAGCGCGGCGAGGACCTGTCCGGCCAGCTTTTGCTTGGGCGTGAGCTGGAAGACGTCGTCGATAGCGCCGGTCGCAAAGATAACGGTAAAAGAAAGCGCAAGTATGGGGTAGCTGATGTGCAGACGGGGGTGGGGCACCAAAACGGGCGGCCAACCCAGGTACCAGGTGCCTAGGATTTGCACAGTGCAGGCGACGACCAGGCCCAAAAACACCGCCGTTCCGCCCAAACGCGGGATGGGCTTGGTGTTGATGCGGCGCTTAGAAGGATAGTCGACGGCGTCGAGCTTGATTGCCAGGCGCTTGACCAGGGGTACCGTGAGGAAGGTCGTGATAAAGGCCGCCGCTGCCACGCATAGGTACGGTATGTAGCTCGGGGATGAAGCCATGAATCTAAAAACCGCCAAGCGTCGAAGGAAAAGGTCAGAAGAACGCCATGCGCAAAGGGCATAGCCGAACCATAATACTCGACCAAGGGGGGTGCATGGAATTGCACGCAGCGATAATCACGCGCTTACCAGATATTGGGATGTTGTCGATGGCTTGTCGGGATGCCGGCGGGGATCCATATGGACTGTAATGGTGATTTTCGGCAAAAGAAAACCACCCCCCACGTTACGAAAATGAACCCACCTAAAACAGGTGGGTGCCCTCATCGACTGTTCCAGCGTCCTTAACAACGAAGGATACCTGTACTAGGTACGACTGTGTGGGCTCCCTAAATAAACGCGACGGTTCACCCAGTTGCTCCGCGGGGGGCGGAATACCTACATCATAAAGCGGCACTTTATCGATTCCAGTCTTGACATTACAAAAATCGTGTCGGACGATTACGGCGCCTTGGGCTCGAGCCGTCTGTGGGGTTGATCCCTTTACGTTTGAGCTGCTGAATCGTTGTTTTGGAGCATGGTTTTATGCCGACGTCGTTGACCGAACTTTTTTCGCCCGCCTGCCATTTGTGTCCGCGCCGTTGCGGTGCGGCGCGCGATGAGGGCGCGCACGGCGTCTGCGGTGCTAACGACACGCTCAAGGTGGCCCGCGCCGCGCTTCATATGTGGGAGGAGCCGCCTATCTCGGGCGAGGCCGGTTCGGGCACGATCTTCTTTAGCGGCTGCTCGCTCAAATGTATCTACTGCCAGAACCACGAGATCTCGACCGGCAATTTTGGCCTTGAGATTTCGCCTGAGCGCCTGGTCGAGATTATGCTGGAACTGCAGGACCAGGGTGCCAACAACATCAATTTGGTGACGGCGACGCACTATGCGCACCTGTTGCCTGCCGCGATTGCCGCGGCACGGGCGCGCGGACTGGTTATCCCAATCGTCTACAACACGAGTGGTTACGAGCGCGCGAGTGCCGTGGCGGCGCTGGGCGACCTGGTCGATGTGTGGCTCACCGACTTTAAATATGCCGATGCCGGGCTTGCGCAGTCGCTCTCCCATATAAAGGATTACCCGCGTGTGGCCGTGTCGGGTCTGGCCCAGATGGCGCGCGAGATCGAGCGCCGCGGGGGAGAGTTGGTGGACGAGGACGGGCTTATGAAGCGTGGCATGATCGTGCGTCACCTGGTGCTTCCGGGGCATGCAGACGATTCGTGTCGCGTGCTGGACCTGGTGTGGCAGACGGTGGGCGACGTGCCGATCTCGGTTATGAACCAGTACACGCCCAATGCGCTCATGCGCGAGCAGGGCGGCGACCTGGCACGCGCCGTGACGCGTGAGGAGTACGAGCAGGTGCTCGACCATGCCGACGACCTGGGTTTTACGACGATGTTCTGGCAAGAGGGCGGCGCGGTAGACGAGAGCTTCACCCCGGCCTTCGACACCACCGGTGTTCTTACCAGCGCAAAGTAGTGCGTTCGTCGATGATTTTTCTGGGACGGGGATAAAAAATCATCGAGAGGATCGCCTGTTCGAAAAGTTGCCAAAATAGCCGCGCCCCAAAAAGACTGGTTATTGGGCGTTGACAGTTGGCGAGCCGTAGGTAAAATATCGACTTGTCCTGGGGACGTAGCTCAGTTGGGAGAGCGCTGCCGTCGCATGGCAGAGGCCGAGGGTTCGACTCCCTTCGTCTCCACCCTTGGATTTGATAAGCCGCTGACATTGTGTCGGCGGCTTTTTTTAAAAGAAAGGGCTATACCATGGCCGAGCTTGAGTCCCAACCACTGTCTGCCGAGGAGCGCGCCGAGTTGGAGGAGCTCCGCGCCGAGAAGGCTCGTCGCGAGGCCCAGGAAGAGGCCCGTCGCGAGCGTGAGGAGCTGGCTGCCCTGCGCGCCGAGCGTGCGAAGGCCGAGGAGGTCGCCTTGAACGCCGCATCCGAGCGCAAGCCCGCGCCCGCACCCAAGCCCGCTGCTGCGAAGCCTGCACCTGCCGCGCCCAAACCTCAGCCTAAAAAGGCCGCTCGTCTTAAGTCCGTCGAGCCCAAGCCGAGCCGTGACGAGATGACCTTTGCCCAGCGCATGGTTACCTCCAAGGAACCTACGGGCGAGAACGAGATCCCTGGCATGGCGCCGGCTCAAAAAATCATCATTGTCCTTGCCCTCATCGCGTTTGTCATCTTTATGGGCTACACGATCCTGACCAGCATGGGCCTGCTCTAACCGATTTGCATCGGGCGTCATGTCCGCATGCTCTGCTCTCGTCCAACCCTCAAATTCTGCACCACACATCCGAAAGGTCGCCCCATGGCTTTGACCGATATCTCTCATCCCACCGACATCGCAATGCTCACCGATCTGTACGAACTCACTATGGCCCAGGGCCTGTGGGAGAGCGGCAAGGCCAATGAGCAGGGTTGTTTTACCGCGTTTTACCGCGACCATCCCTTTGGCAGCGCCTATGCCGTCATGTGCGGCACCGCCGAGCTGCCCGAGCTAGTCGAGAATCTGCGCTTTACACCCGAGGATATCGACTACCTCGCATCGCTTGAGGCCCCGGCCGGCGGCGCGATGTTTAAGTCCGCATTCCTTGACTATCTGCGCGATTTTCGTGCGCATGTAAACATCGACGCCGTGCCCGAGGGCGAGCTCGTCTTTCCGCGCGAGCCCATGGTGCGCGTCACCGGCCCCGCGCTGGAGTGCCAGCTGCTCGAGACGGCGCTGCTCAACATCGTCGGGTTCCAGACGCTTGTCGCCACCAAGACGGCGCGCGTGGTGCTCGCCGCCGACGGTCGCCCTGTGGCGGAGTTTGGCCTGCGCCGAGCCCAGGGTCCCGATGGCGGCCTGGCCGTTGCGCGCGCGAGCTACGTTGCCGGCTGCTCCTCTACCTCCAATGTGCTCGCCGGCCGCCGCTACGGTATTCCCGTCTTTGGCACGCATGCGCACAGCTGGGTGATGAGCTTCGATTCCGAGCTCGAGGCCTTCCGCGCCTTTGCCAAGTCGAGCCCCAAGAACTGTACGCTGCTCATTGACACCTATGACGTGCGCGAGGGCTGCGAGCATGCCATTACGGTTGCCAAGGAGATGGAGGCGGTGGGCGAGCGTCTGTCGGCTATTCGCATCGACTCCGGCGACCTCGCCAAGCTCTCCAAGTATGTTCGCGGCCGTTTTGATGTCGAGGGCCTGCCCTATGTGGGGATCTCGGTTTCTAACGATCTGGATGAGTACACGATTCAGTCGCTGCTCGACCAGGGCGCGCCCATCGATAGCTTTGGCGTGGGCACCAAGCTCGCGACCTGCTACGACCAGCCGGCGCTGGGCGGCGTGTACAAGCTTTCCGCCCGCCGTGCGAGCGAGGCCGACCCGTGGACGCCGGTGGTCAAGCTCTCCGAGCAGCCCTACAAGCGCACGATCCCGGGCGTGCAGCGCGTGCGCCGTTATTACGACGGCTTTGGCGGCCCGGTCTGCGACATGATCTACGACGAGGACCATCTGGTGGGGGAGGGCGCCGCGCGCGGCAATACCCTCGTGGCCGTGAATGATGCCGCCCTGGTGACCGACGTGTCCGAACTTGAGTATCGTGAGCTGTTGGTGCCGATCGTGCGCGACGGCAGTGCGGTGGCTCCGCGTGAGAGCATCCAGGACGCGCGCGAGCGCTGTGTTTGGGCGCTCGATCATCTGGATGCGGCTTTCAAGCGCTTCCTGTATCCGCAGACCTACGTGGTGGGTATGGAACAGGGCCTGGCCCAGGTGCGCGACGAGCTCGTGCGCAAGAATATGGCCGCGGCCTCGGCTTTCCCCTGGGCAAAATGATCCGCATGCGACGGAGGAAAACGTATCATTTTCTCGCTCGCCCGTTCGCCCGTTCGCTGAACAGTCGATTGGTTTGACGTATGACGACTTCTTATAAAACGATGGTGGTAAAGATCGGTTCGTCCACGGTGGTGGGCGCCGACGGCAAGGTCAACCGCGCCTTTATCGGCGGGCTTGCCGATCAGGCCGCAGCGCTGCGCAAGCTCGGCTGGCGTCTGGTCGTGGTGAGCTCGGGCGCTATCGCCTGTGGCTATCCCGTGCTGGGCTTCGACCGTAAGCCGGTCGGCGACCTGCCGAGCCTGCAGGCCTGCGCTTCGGCCGGCCAGTGCATTATCTCGTCGGCCTACGACGAGGAGTTTCATGCGCGCGA
Source organism: Collinsella aerofaciens (assembly GCF_039758965.1). Classification (GTDB taxonomy): domain Bacteria; phylum Actinomycetota; class Coriobacteriia; order Coriobacteriales; family Coriobacteriaceae; genus Collinsella; species Collinsella aerofaciens_BR. The sequence goes on from NZ_JBDMSL010000005.1 coordinate 33,545, forward strand.
CCTGCTCACCTCGCTCGTGCTGCTCACGCGTCACGACACGGCGCGCCGTACGTCCTACCTGCACGCGCGCGACGCCCTGCTGCGCCTTGTGGAGCTTGGCGTGGTGCCGGTCGTCAACGAGAACGATACCGTTACTGTCGATGAGATCAAGTTTGGCGACAACGACACGCTGGCGGCGCTCGTGAGCTGCCTGGTTTCTGCCGATCTGTGCGTGACGCTTTCGGACATCGACGGCCTCTACACCGCCAATCCGCATGAGGATCCGACGGCCGAGTTTGTCCCGGTCGTGCATAAGATCGATGCCAAGATTATCGCCTCGGCGGGCGATTCTTCCACATCGGTGGGCACGGGCGGCATGATCACCAAGATTCGCGCGAGCCGCATTTTGATGACGGCCGGCATTCAGAGCGTGATTTGCTCGGGCGAGGAGCCCGATTCCCTCGTGCGCTTGGCCCGTGGCGAGAGCGTGGGCACGCTGTTCGATCCGCCGGCGGAGCGCCTGGACATTGCGCCCCGCAAGCTGTGGATCGCGCTGGGTGACAAGGCACATGGCTCGGTAACGGTTGACGACGGTGCCGCGAAGGCGCTGGTCAGCCGTGGTTCTTCCTTGCTTGCGGTGGGTATTCGCGAGGTTGATGGCCAGTTTGCCGAGGGCGATGTGCTCGATGTGTGCGATCCGAGAGGTATGGTCGTCGCCCGCGGTATCGCCGAGGCCGATTCGGACGTGCTGGAGCTTGCTGCCGGCCGCCGCCAGGACCAGATCGCCAGCAACCGCCTGCTGGCAGACCTGGCCGAGAAGCCCGCGATACACAGGGATAATTTAATCGTCTTCGCCTAACCAATTGACGCTGCAAACGCCCCTAAGCGGCAATCTGACGTTCAATCGTCGGGCATGACCAAAAGGTCAATGCCCTCCTCTTTCACGTCACCTTGCTCGCTTAGGGGCGTTTTCGCTTTCCGTCCTCTTCCTGCAATGTTGCTGTTCTCGGCACTTGGGGACGTTCCTTATGTGCCGGCAGGTGGTGAGTCTCTTTTGTTAGAAGATCCGGCGCAGGTCTCCGCGGTTGAGCGCTTCGTCGAAGAGGTGCTTGAATACCACGCTGCCGTGCAGACCGTCGTGCTCGAACTCGTTGGTTACCCAGGCATGCGAGTTGCCCACGCGGCTGAGCGTATCGAGCTGCATGCCCGAATCGACGTACATGTCGTCGAAATACACCGCGGCCTGGAGCGGCACCTCGTTGCACGCCAGTCGCTGCGGGTCGTAGATCTTGTCCCAGCTGGTGTCTTCCATCAGCAGGTCCATGGCGGGCTTAAACGGCTTAAGCTCGGGCATCTGCTCAAACATCCACGGGAACATGGCCTCGCCGGTAAACATGAGCGGGCGCGCGAGCGTGTCGAACTCGGCACGATGGGCCTTCTCCTCTGCCGCGGACCAGCGAATGGGCATGGTGTCGCCGTCGGCGTAGATGAACTCCTGCAGTGTCCAGTACAGCGGATTCGTGCGCGTGTTGGTGCGCTCGAAGGCGCGCATCAAAAAGCTGTCAGATACCGAGGCGCCGCAGGTCAGCGTGCCGTCGCCGTCAACAAAAGCGTGATCGATAATCCAATGCATACGCTCAAAGCTCGGCTTCATGCCAAAGTCGCTGCCCATGAGCTGTAGGCGCTCGACCGTCATCGGCGAGCCGTCGGGCAGCACGGGCTTCTGAGCCTCGAGCGCATCGGCCAGGGCTGCCACGCGCTCGACGTCAGCGGGATAGCGGTCATAATACTGCTGCGTCTTGGCTGCCATGCGCGGGAAGGTGTGCTCGTAGACCTCGCTGGCGCTCGCCGGCACGTGGGGGATGCCGCCGCAGGTAAAGCTTGCCGCCACGCCTTCGGGGAAGAGCGACAGATAGCTCAACGTCAAAAAGCCGCCGTAACTCTGCCCGAGTGTGACCCACGGCTTGCCGCCAAAGCCCACCAGGCGCAAGTACTCAAAATCGCGCACGATGGAGCTGGCGAGGTGGCGCTTGAGGAAGTCAGCCTGCGAGCGTGCGGCATCGGAGCCGGCCACCGTCGCGCGCTCGCCCAGTGCGGCAATCGTGCGCCCGTCTACACAGCTGCTGCGCCCGGTGCCGCGCTGGTCGGGAAGGACCACGCGGAAGTGCTTGACGGCCTCCTCGATCCAGCCGTCGCTTGTGGGCGACAGCGGACGCGGGCTCTCGCCGCCGGGGCCGCCCTGCAAAAACAGGAGCAGTGGCAGATCGTCGTTGATGCGGTCGGGCGCGCAAACCACGCGGTAGAAGAGCTTGATGCTCTCGGGCGCGCCGGCGATTGGTGTCGGCATAGCGCCGCGGCGCATGGTGCTGCCGACGGCCAGGAGCATCGGCTCCAGGCCGCGCCAGTCAAGGGGGACGTCGATGCTGTGGTCCTCGACGTAAAGGCCGGGGACGTGGTACGAAGTGATGAGGGCCATGTGAGTCTTCCGTTCGTTGCGGTGTTTCGGGTTGACCAATTCTACCGCCGCGGGCGAGGCCATGCGCAAATCGGCTACCATGGTTGCAAACTTCTAGGAGAAAGGGCCGTCCATGTCGGTCGATATAGCCACGTATGTCCACGATCTTGCCGTTGCCGCCAAGGCAGCGTCGGCCTCGCTTGCCAGGGCGAGCGATGAGCAGCGTCAGGAGGCCGTGCGCGCCATGGCCGCAGCACTGCGCAACGGTGTCGACTCCATCGTCGCCGCTAACGAGCTCGATATGTCCGCCGCGCGCGATGCGGGCACTTCGGCCGGTCTGCTCGACCGTCTGCTGCTGACGCCCGAGCGCGTCGAGGGCATGGCCGCCGCCCTGGAAAAGCTCGCCGAGCTGCCCGATCCCGTGGGCCGCGTGCTCGACCACCGCGTGCTTACAAGCGGCGTGGACCTGACCCGTGTGAGTGTGCCGCTGGGCCTGGTCGCCATGGTCTACGAGGCGCGCCCCAATGTGACGGCCGACGCCGCGGGCATCTGCATCCGCACCGGCAACGCCTGCATTCTGCGCGGCGGCTCGGTGGCCTATCACTCGTGTGCCATGATCGCCGAGCTGCTGGCCGATGCGCTCGAGGCCAAGGGCTTCCCGCGCGAGGCCGTCTCGATGATTGAGTCCACCGACCGCGAGGCCACTGGCGAGCTCATGAAGCTCCGCGGTATCGTCGACGTGCTCATTCCGCGCGGTGGTGCGGGCCTGATTCAGCGCTGCGTGCGCGAGTCGCTTGTGCCGGTGATCGAGACGGGCACGGGCAACTGCCACATCTACGTGCATGAATCCGCCGACTTTGATAAGGCGCTCAACATTATCGTCAATGCCAAGACCCAGCGCGTAGGCGTGTGCAATGCCGCCGAGTCGCTGCTGGTCGACCGTGCCGTGGCAGATTCGTTTTTGCCTGCGGTCGTGGCCGTGCTGCGTGACCACGGCGTGCTCATTCACGGCGACGAGGCTACGTGCGCCGCGTGCGCCGATGCCGGTCTTGCCGAGGGTGATGACTACGTCGCCGCGACTGAGGAGGACTGGGGTCGCGAGTACCTGGCTCTCGAGATGAGCGTGAAGGTCGTGGCAAGCGAGGACGAGGCCATCGCACACATCAACCGCTACGGCACGATGCACTCCGAGGCCATCGTTGCCGAGGACACGGATGCTTGCGAGTGCTTCCTCGATGCGGTCGATGCCTCGGCCGTGTACTCCAACGCCAGCACTCGCTTTACTGACGGCGGCGAGTTTGGCCTGGGCGCCGAGATCGGCATCTCGACCCAAAAGCTCCATGCCCGTGGCCCCTTTGCCGCCGAGGCCCTCACCACCTACAAATACAAGCTCCGCGGCACCGGCCAGGTCCGCCCCTAAACCCCTCGTAAACGAAAACCGCCACAAAGGTGCCTGTCCCCTTTGTGGCGGTTTTAGGTGGCGTGGGCGGTTAGGCCTGGAAGGTATCGCGGTCGGGGGCAAAGGACTGCATGGCCGCGATGGTACGGTCAAAGAGCTCGGGGAGCTCCCAGCCCAACATCTCGGCGCCCTGCGAAATCACGTCGCGCGAGCAGCCGGCGGCAAAGCGCTTGTCCTTGAACTTCTTCTTGAGCGACTTGGTCGTAAAGTCCATAACGCTCTTGCTCGGGCGCATGATGACTGCAGCGCCGATCAGGCCGGTGAGCTCATCGCAGGCAAACAGGATCTTTTCCATCTGCAGCTCGGGCTTGGGCAGCGAGGTGTTGAAGTCCGACGTGTGCGTCTGGATGGCGTGAATGAGCTCGGGAGACGCACCTTCGCCCTCAAGAATCTCTGCAGCATAGATGGTGTGGTTCACGGGATCGTCCTCATGCTCCTCCCAATCCAGGTCGTGCAGCAGACCGACGATGCCCCAAAACTCCTCGTTCTCGGGGTCGAACTCGCGCGCAAAGTAGCGCATAGTGCCCTCGACCGTCTCGCCATGGGTGATGTGGAACGGGTCCTTGTTATGCTCGTTGAGCAGTTCGAACGCGCGGTCGCGGGTGATTCCGGCGGAAAGCAGCTCTGCCATAAGAGACTCCTTGTGCTCGTGGGTATCGATAAGAATGAATACTACTAGAACAAGAAAACCACCACAAAGGTGCCTGTCCCCTTTGTGGTGGTTTTTGGCGCGGATGGGTTAGTTGAGGGCGGCTTGGGCTAGGCGGGCTTCGGCGGCCTCCTCGGTGACGCCCAAGGCCACGGCGAACTCCTCGATGGAGCGGCGCTTGGCCTCCTTGAGTACGCGCATGTAGTAGGAGCTGGGTTTTTTATCAGCTTCCTCGGCCTGGCGAATGCGGTGCATCATGGTCTTTGCCACGCGGACAGTCTCGGGCGCGCCCAGTTTGAGCTGCTGCTTAAAGTGCGTCTCCTCAAGCGAGCTGTTGCGCTCGGTAAAGGTGTCGCACTCCAGCTCGTCATAGTGGCTCAGCAGGTGCTCGGCATCTTGCTGTGAGATGGCGGCGTGCAAACGGTCGGCCTGCGCCACGGGGTACATGAGGATCGTCTGCGCATGTCCCTGCTTGGTCTCGAGCAGCAGCATGGGCTGCGGTGTGTCGTCCCTAAAACCGACGACGGTGCAGACTCCCTGGCCCGGATGAATGACGTGTTGACCGATTGAGAACATGCTACCTCCAACTTATACGAATTTACGTATGTCTAGAATAACACGCTGACGTGCGCAAACCCTTACTTTTTGCAGGAAAAGCACACAACTCCGATAGGTAAGAGTATTCGATAACAGACGCAGCTCATTCACACCTTTATGCATTTTCAACGCCTGCATAATCTGCAGGCAGACCGGCATCTTTGAGTGACTCCATACAAGCTGTAGTCATTTTTGTGCATATGCAATATCTATTAGCTTTACCCTGCGACAGTGCCCGTCGCTTGTGATAGAGTGCTACAAACTCTGGCTTTTGCCCTACGAGTGACCAAGAGCTCGGGGGCTTTAACACAAGGAGGATCTATGCCCGAGAAGATTGAAGAGCTGGTACGCGCTGCGCTTGCTGCGGCCCAGGAGGCCGGCGACCTTTCCGCATTTGAACTTGACGATTGCGCTATCGAGCGACCGGCTGACACTTCTCATGGCGAGTGGACCTCTACCATGGCCCTGAAGTCCGCCAAGCTGGCCCACTGCGCCCCGCGCAAGATCGCCGAGGCCATCGTTGCCCATATGCCCGAGGACCCCGCGATCGAGAAGGTCGAGATCGCAGGCCCCGGCTTCATCAACTTCTACCTCTCCGTTGCCGTCAAGAATGCCATCTTTGGCGAGGCTCGCGAGAAGGGTATGGACTTCGCTAAGTCCAACGTCGGTGGTGGCCTGAAGACCCAGGTCGAGTTTGTTTCCGCCAACCCCGTCGGCCCCATGCACATCGGCCACGGCCGCTGGGCCGCGCTGGGCGACTCGCTCTGCCGTGTTATGGACCACGCCGGTTACGACATCCAGCGTGAGTTCTACATCAACGACCACGGCTCTCAGATGAACACCTTCGGCAACTCCATCAGCACGCGCTATATGCAGCTTGCCGACATCATCGCCAAGCAGGGCGTTGATATCGACGAGGCTCACAAGCTGCTGATCGCCGACCGCGACGCCTTTGTTGCCGACGAGAGCGACGAGCACCCCGAGACCCATCCGTATCAGGACAACTTTGCCGAGACTCTGGGCAAGGACTCCTACGGCGGTGACTACATCATCGACGAGGCCGCCGAGTTCTGGCGTACCGACGGCGACAAGTGGGTCAACGCCGATCCGCAGGAGCGCATGGAGAGCTTCCGCGAGCGCGGCTATGTAAAGATGGTCGACAACATGCGCGACCTTTGTCATGCCGTTAACTGCGACTTCGATCGTTGGTTCTCCGAGCGCTCGCTGTATGTGAAGGACACCGAGGGCGAGACCGCCGGCACCTCCGCCGTCGACCGCGCTTTTGAGAAGCTCGACAAGATGGGCTATCTCTACACCAAGGACGGCGCCCTGTGGTTCCGCTCCACCGACCTGGGCGATGACAAGGACCGCGTCCTGATCAAGTCCGACGGCGAGTACACCTACTTCGCCTCCGACGTTGCCTATCACTGGGATAAGTTCCAGCGCGTCGACCACGTCATCGACATCTGGGGCGCCGACCACCACGGCTACATCGACCGCGTCCGCTGCGTCTGCGACGCTCTGGGTTACCCCGGCAAGTTTGAGGTTCTGCTGGGTCAGCTCGTCAACCTGCTGCGCAACGGCAAGCCCGTCCGTATGTCCAAGCGCAAGGGCACCATGGTGACCCTGCAGGAGCTCGTCGACGAGGTCGGCTCCGATGCCGCTCGCTACACGCTCATCTCCAAGAGCTCCAACCAGATGGTCGACTTCGATATTGAGGCCGTTAAGAAGCGCGACAACTCCAACCCGGTGTACTACGTGCAGTACGCTCACGCCCGCGTGTGCTCCATCCTGCGCCGTGCCGCTGACGTTACGCCCGAGCAGGCTGACGAGATGGGCATGAAGGCCGTCGCCGCCAAGGCCATCGGTGAGAACGTCGATTACTCGCTGCTGACCGACCCGACCGAGCTCGCCCTTTCGCGCAAGCTCAACGAGCTCACCGACCTGATTGCCAGCTGCGCTCGCGACCGCGCCCCGTTCCGTCTGACGCACTTTGCCGAGGAACTCGCCGGCGACTTCCACAGCTTCTACGCTGCCTGCCAGGTGCTGCCGAGCGAGGGCCGTCCCGTCGACTCCGAGCTTTCGCGCGCCCGTCTGGCCGCTTGCGACGCCGTCCGCGTGACGCTCGCCCTGGTGCTCACCCTTGTTGGTGTCTCCGCTCCCGAGCAGATGTAATCTGCGGGTCATTTGACCGCGCAAGTTTGGTTTAACTGAGCCCTGAAAGCCCGATCTCCCACGGAGGTCGGGCTTTTTGCAAACGCCGACGTATTGACGAATTTGGAACTGCTGGAAATACGAAACTATGCCGGTTTACTACGATGAAATGAGAAATTCCAACCACGCCGGCTTTTCGCAAAAAGTGCAAGGCATCTACCTGCGGTTTTAGTTCAACAAGTTTCGGAGTGGTCGCGGTTGAGCGATTCATCGTAGTAAACCGCCATAGTTTTGGCGGAGGCAGTCAGATTTGTGGGTGTTAAACCAAAAAGTGCCCCTTTTGACTAGTCGTTTAAGAGCGTTCCCAATGACTAAGTTGCAGGTGGTTGCGGTTGTGTTACACTAACGCTGCGTATATGACGCAATCATCTCGATACAGATCAATGATGTCCGTCGTTTTGAACGGAACTAGACTGTTTAGCCGCCCTGAAGGTTTATGCAGGGAGCATGTGATCACAGGGCTTGAAAAGAAAGTTGAGCAAACACTGTGTCTGATCAACAGCAAGAAAACGAAATAACGACGACGCAGGCCGCTCCCGCTGCACCGGTTGCGTCGGACCAAGTCGCGGCGCCCGCGCAAACCTCGGCTCCTGAGACGCCTAAGGCTGCAGCGGCTGAGAAGGCCGTGCCTGCAACTGGTGAGGAGGCTGCTCCGGCAAAGCCCAAGCGTACGCGCCGCACGGCCAAGTCTGCTGCTGACGGCGAGGAGGTCACCAAGCCCAAGCGCCGTACCACGCGCACGACGCGCGTCAAGCGCACCGTTGCAGCTGACTCCTCGGCGCCGATTTCCGATGAGGTCGCGCAGGCACGTGCGTTGGCGCAGATTAGCGAGGCTCAGGTGGTGCGCGCCCGCCGTCGTGCTGCCGAGCGCGAGGCCGCGGCTCTGACCGAGCTTGCAGCTCCGTCTGTGCCCGAGACGCCTGCCGCCACCGAGACCCCTGTCGCCGACCAGCCGACCGAGAAGCCGGTACCGCGCACACGCCGTCGCACGGCTGCTAAGGCCGAGCAGGTTGCCGATCAGGTAACCCCCGAGCTCACTGAGGCTTCGGTCCGTTCCGCGGCAGGGGAGGGTACATCGCCTGTTGAGCCCGCTGCGCCTGTCGAGGCCAGCGAAGTTCCCGTTGTCGATCCGGCTTTGCGCCCGCACCGTCGCGGTCGCAAGCCCAAGGCCTTCGTCGAGGCCGAGAAGGCCGCAGCCGCAGCCGCCGCCGCTCGGGATGCTGCGGCGATCGCCGAGTCTGCAACCGCTGCCGACGCGCCCGTCCAGGATGCTACGACTTCCGAGGCCGTTTCTGCCGATGCCGAGCCCGCCGACGTCCGTCCCGGTCGCAGCCGTCGTACTGCTGCTAAGCGCACGTCCAAGGCCAAGGCTGCCAAGAAGGGTGCGTCCGAGGATTCCGCCGAGACGACCGTCGATGCATCGACTGATGCCGCCGAGCCCCAGGACGTCGAACAGCCTGCGTCTGAGAAGCCCAAGCGCGGTCGTAAGAAGTCCGCTAAGGCCAGGGCGTCCGAGCAGCAGGCCGAGGCCGAGCTGCAGGGCGATTCCAAGGCCGAGACCAGCGATGATACTGCGGCTAACGCCGATGCCGCCGCAACCGATGGCGCCGCGCCCGCCGAGGCCGAAGACGGCGCTCGCCCCAACCGTCGCCAGCACAAGCGCAACGACGAGCGCAACGAGCGCAAGGACGAGCGCAACAACGACCGCCGCAACCGCCAGCGCGATCGCAAGCAGCGCAACAAGGAGCGTAATGCCGCTCCCACCGAGCCCACGCTTTCGCGCGAGGAGCTCGCGGCCATGAAGGTCGCCGAGCTGCGCGAGAAGGCCAAGGAGTTCGAGATTGAGACGACCGGCAAGAAGAAAGCCGAGCTCGTCGAGGAGATCTACGTCACCGCCGCGAAGGCCGAGGGCTTCCGCGACATCAAGGGCATCCTGCAGATTCGTCCGGACAGCTCCGGTATCATCCATGCCCACGGTTACATGAAGTCCAACGACGATGCCTTCGTCCCCGCCTACCTCATCCGCTCCGCGCGTCTGCGCACGGGCGACGTCATCGAGGGCTCGCTGCGTCCTTCGCGCGGCGGCGACAAGCGCGCCGGCCTCGCCAAAATCACGACCGTCAACGGTCTAGACCCCGAGCAGATTCGCAACCGCCCCAAGTTCGGTGACCTCACCCCGGTCTATCCCAACGAGCCGCTGCGCATGGAGCATGGCAAGGACTCCATTACCGGTCGCGCCATCGACATCGTGTCGCCGATCGGCAAGGGTCAGCGTGGCCTGATCGTGTCCCCGCCCAAGGCCGGCAAGACCACAATCCTCAAGAAGATCTGCCAGTCTATCTCGATTAACAACCCCGAGGTGCACCTCATCTGCCTGCTCGTCGACGAGCGCCCCGAAGAGGTTACCGATATGCAGCGTTCCATCAAGGGCGAGGTTGTGGCGTCGACCTTCGATATGCCCGCCGACAACCACACTCGTGTGGCAGAGCTCGTCATCGAGCGCGCCAAGCGCATCGTGGAGCTGGGCGGCGATGTCGTGGTGGTGCTCGACTCCATCACGCGTCTTGCCCGCGCCTACAACTTGGCGGCGCCCGCCTCAGGCCGCATCCTTTCGGGCGGCGTCGATTCGGCGGCACTGTATCCGCCCAAGCGCTTCCTGGGCGCAGCCCGCAATATCGAGAACGGCGGCTCGCTCACCATCCTGGCCTCTGCCCTCATCGACACCGGTTCCAAGATGGACGAGGTCATCTTTGAGGAGTTCAAGGGCACCGGCAACATGGAGCTCAAGCTCGACCGCGACCTGGCCGACCGCCGCATCTTCCCGGCTATCGACCCCGTTGCCTCCGGTACGCGTAACGAGGACCTGTTGGTTGACGAGCAGATGCGTCCGTTTGTCTTTGGCCTGCGTCGCATTCTTGCCGGCATGAACAATACCGAGCGCGCAGCTGCGTCGTTTATCAAGGGTCTTAAGGGCACCAACACCAACCAGGAGTTCCTGGTGCGTTCGGCCAAAAAGCACAGCGACTACGAGCAGACGTTCTAGGTTGTCATCCACACGCAGCGATAGTCATCAATGCAATAAAGGGTCGGGGCTTTGAACCTCGGCCCTTTTCTATATCGCCGCTCCGCGCTTATTTTTGACCATAAGACTGGCAAGCAGCAGGTTTCCCGTTTCAATCCGACATCGTCGCTTGCAATCGACAGGGCGGTTTCGCATAATAGCTTTTAAGCTTCGCGACGGATAACGCAGATGAAACGAACCATATACCGTTGCTTTGGGGCATAGCCCCGCTTCATCTTCTCTCGCGCAGCCAACTGAATGATGCGATTTGGGTGCTGGAAGATGGGGAGAGCTCATGGCTTCTTCTGATGCAACACAACGAGCAGTCCTTGCCGGACTTTCGTGCGGGATCGGCCTTGCCGCTCCCGTGGTTATGTATGCCGCGACGCTGCCGTTTTCGTCTGTGAACGAGACGGTCGTGGCGGGTGCGGTTCCCTTCGCCGTGGGCGCGGTGGCGGGCGTGGGCATCTATGCCGCCTCGCTGGGTATCTCCGAGTATCGTGCGCAGCGTGAAGAGCGTCTGTTCCAGCCCGATGCCATGGGCGGTGCCGCCAATCTCAATCAGCATCAAAGCGAGTTCAAGACCGCCTCGATTTCAGCTCAGCAGCAGGATGCGACTCCTTACGCTGCGGCTTCTGATTCTCAGGCTCAGGCGGAGCAGTCTACCTCGGCATTCCTTTCCGGCCTGACTGGTGCGTTCCAGCGCCGTCATGCCGATGATGGTGTCCCTACCATCGCTCGAGCCGCAGATGCTATGGACGAGGACGAGGCTTGGTCCATGATCGACAGTATGCTTGACGACGATTCGCCGGTGAGCTGCGACCCTGCACACTCGCGCGACGTCTATCAAGTCGCCATCGACGAGCTCACCAACGGCGGGCAGACCGGCTCCTTCAATCGCGACGACATCGCCGCCGCGGCACGCGCCGTGTCTGGCTCCCAGGCCGCCCCTGCGGGCAGCACGGCGGCTTTCGTGGCACTCGTCGCCAACGCGGCAGCCAATAACGCCTACAGCGCTACCTCGGCGGACGCGAACGCTTCTGCCGACAATTCGTACGTTGATGAAGCCATGGCCGCGGACGAGGAGGCCGTTGCCGCCCGCCGTGCCGCCGAAAGCTCGCTGTGGGGCGCTCCTGCCCAGCAGCAGGCGGCTGAGGCTGCGCCGTACAATGTAAACCTCGCCAGCATGCCTATCATCTCCGGTGCCGCGGATATCGATTTCGATGACCTCGATGAGCCTGCAGCCATCACCGCATCGATTGATGCCCAAGATCGCATCGACACCGGCGACCTTCCGGATGCCTCACTCGAGGTTGATGTCCCCATGGCTGATTACTCGGGCCACGAGGACATGTGGGCCGCCGCCACCGCGATTCTGGATGAGATTGACGAGCCTGCTCCTGTTGCAGCCCCCGTTCCCGTCGCTGCCCCTCAGCCTGCTGCCCCCGCCTATGTCGGCCGTCACAGCGCTGTGTTCCCCGAGGATACTGCCCGTATCTCGCGCGAGAGCATCGAGCGGGCCGAGGCTATTGCCGCCGGCATTATGGAAAACCGTCGTCACGAGCGCGTCAATCAGATCCTCGAGGAGGAGATCGAGCGCCTGCAGTCCTCTACCGCCAAGCGTACGGGCCGTGCCTACCTGAGCGTTATCGAGGGCGGTACCGCCAGCTTCGCGCCGCTCCGCGCGGAGGCATAACTTCTGCATGGTTAAGATCAATCGAAAATGGGCGGTCGTGACCTGCCTGATGGCGCTCTTGATCTGGGGCAATTCGCTGGTTCCCGGCTCGGGGTCGGGCTCGCTGAGCCTAACGGTCATGGAAGCTATCCGCGGTTTCCTGCACGGCGTGGGACTTCCATATGAATGGGTGACCAACTTTGTTGTTCGCAAGTGCGCGCATTTTACCGAGTATATGGTGCTCGGCATCTTGGCAACGCACGCCTTTGATTTTGAGGGCCGGCGCACCTTTGACGTGCTGCTGCCCACGGCGGTGTTCCTGCTGCTGATTCCTTCGATCGACGAGACGATTCAGCTCTTTGTGCCGGGACGCGCCGGCATGATCACCGATGTGATGATCGACTGCTGTGGAGCGGCAACGGGCGTTGTGCTCCGATATCTACTACGATCGCTCATATGTGCCAAAAAGGCCGCCTAGGACGTATGCTTGGTGCTAGGCGGCCTTTTTTATTAGAGGGCTTATATAGGGCGTGGTGGCGTCGTTCCGTAGGTTGGATTTGCCGGGCGCGCCACGCCCTGTGGGTGCGTCTGTTACTGAAGCGCCTGCGCGCCCAGGGCCAGGCAGCCCATGATGCCCTGCTTGCCCTCAAGGCTGTTGTTGACAATATAGGTATCGATGTCGTTGACCTCGGGCGTGACGATATAACCGTTGAGCATCTCGGCGCACTTCTTGCGCGCGAGCGGCACGATGGGGGTGTGGTCGGCCACGCCGCCACCGATGATGATCTTTTGCGGCGCGTAGCACAGCGTGTAGGTCATGAGCGCCTGTGCCAGATAGCCGGCGAGCAGGTCCATGGCCTCCGGGTCATCGGCCATGTCTCCGGCGCTCTTGCCATCCCAGCGCTTTTTAACGCCGGGGCCGGCGATGAGACCCTCGAGGCAATTGTCGTGGAAGGGGCAGGCGCTGTGCTCGCCAATGGTGTCGCGCGGGTCGCGCGTGACCAGGATGTGGCCGGCCTCGGGATGCATCATGCCGTGTACGAGCTTACCGCCCGAGAGCACGCCGGCGCCCACGCCGGTGCCGATGGTCAGATACACAACGTCAGTGAGGCCCTGAGCGCAACCAAAGGTGACCTCGCCCAGGCAGGCGACGTTGACGTCGGTGTCGTAGCCGCAGGGGATATTGAGCTCGTTTTGGATAGTGCCCAGCAGGTCAAAGTAGCGCCATGCCGTTTTGGGCGTCTCCAGGATCTTGCCGTATTGGGGCGAGGCAGGGTTGACTGCGGTGGGGCCAAAGGCGCCGATGCCCAGCGCGGCGATGCCCTTGTCGGCAAACCATGCATTGACGGCCTCAACGGTCTCCTGCGGGGTCGTGGTCGCGATCTGCTCACGCTCCAGGACCGTACCGTCTGCATAGCCCGTGGCGCAGACCATCTTGGTGCCGCCGGCCTCGAGCGCTCCGATAAGCTGCTGTTCTGCCATAGTATTCCTCTCTCTGGGACGAGTTGCTCCGTGACTAAAGTATAGGGCTCTAAACCATTTAAGAAAGCGCTATAAAAAGAAGCCTCGCAACGTGGCGGGCGGTGCGGGGCTTCTTTGGTTGCTTTAGTTGCCGGGCCGTCCTTACCCGCGCGGCTTGATTTTATCACGTAGCGACTTGAGGTTCTCCAGTGCCGCGTTAAGCGTCTCGTCCCGCTTGGCAAAGTGGAAACGAATCAGATGGTTGACGGGCTCGCGGAAGAAGCTCGAGCCGGGCACGGCGCCCACGCCCACCTTGGATGCGAGGTCCTCGCAGAATTCGAGGTCGCTGTCATAGCCAAACTCAGAGATGTCCATCATGACGTAGTAGGCGCCCTGCGGCACGTTATGCTCAAGACCGATGCTATCGAGCCCCTGGCAGAACAGGTCGCGTTTGGCGGTGTAGAGGTCGAGGACCTCATCGTAATAGCTGTCGTCGAAGTTGAGGGCGGTGACAACGGCTTCCTGCAGGGGAGCGGCGGCACCCACGGTGAGAAAGTCGTGGACCTTCTTGATGCGCTCGGTGATCTGGGCCGGGGCGATGGTGTAGCCCAGACGCCAGCCGGTGATGGAGTACGTCTTAGACAGCGAGCTGCAGCTGATGGTTCGCTCGAACATGCCGGGCAGCGTGGCCATGTAGACGTGCTCATGGGGCGCGTAGACGATGTGCTCGTAGACTTCGTCGGTGATGCAGTACGCGTCGTACTTTTTGCACAGGTCGGCGATAAAGGTGAGCTCTTCGCGCGTAAAGACCTTGCCGCAGGGGTTGGAAGGGTTGCACAGGACGATGGCCTTGGGGTCGTTGTCGCGGAAGGCAGCCTCGAGCGCCTCGCGGTCAAAGTCGAATGTGGGCGGGTTGAGCGGCACATAGATGGGCTCGGCACCCGAGAGAATGGTGTCAGCGCCGTAGTTCTCGTAGAACGGCGAGAAGATGACGACCTTGTCTCCGGGGTTCGTAACCGTCATCATGGCGGCCATCATGGCCTCGGTGGAGCCGCAGGTGACCACGATATTCTGGTTGGGGTCGATCGGCATGCCCATAAAGTGCTCCTGTTTGGCGGCGAGCGCCTCGCGCATGGCCTGGGAGCCCCAGGTAATGGAGTACTGGTGGTAGAGCGGCTTGGGGTCGGCGGCGATGGTGCTCAGGCTGTTGAGCAGCTGCGCCGGAGGATCGAAGTCGGGGAAGCCCTGCGAGAGATTGACGGCATCGTACTTATTGGAGATGCGTGTCATGCGGCGGATGACCGAATCGGTAAATGTTGCCGTGCGGTTGGAGAGTTCTTTCATGCCGGTCCTTTCGAGGATTTGCAGTGGGGCAAGTTTACTCCTATGGAACCGGTGGGAATTGCTCGAAACGCGCTCGAAAAACTCTTTTCAAAATTCTTGAAAATTGGGGCTTGCATCGCGTGGCGTTCCTTGCAATAATAGTCGAGCGCGAAGCGCACAGGACACGGTGGGTGTAGCTCAGTTGGCTAGAGCGACGGGTTGTGGTCCCGTAGGTCGAGGGTTCGAGTCCCTTTACCCACCCCAGTTCTTGCTTCGTGTTGATATCGGGTCGTTAGCTCAGTTGGTAGAGCAGGGGACTCTTAATCCCAAGGTCCAGGGTTCGAACCCCTGACGGCCCACCACACGATATCTCCTCTAAAGTCCGCCATAACGGACTTTAGCTTTGGGTCGTTAGCTCAGTTGGTAGAGCAGGGGACTCTTAATCCCAAGGTCCAGGGTTCGACCCCCTGACGGCCCACCCAAAGATCGTTAAAGCGACTGGCTTAGGCTGGTCGCTTTTTTGTTGACCTCGCACGGGGTCGAACCCGTCGGGGCGCGGAGCTGAGGAAATGCGTAAGCATTTGCCAGCGCAGCGCGCAAGGCGCGAAGCGCCGCAGTGACCGCCTGCGCAGCAGGCTGACCCCCTGACGGCCCACCCAAAGATTGTTAAAGCGACTGGCTCAGGCTGGTCGTTTTTTGTTGACCTCGCATGGGGTCGAACCCGAAAGGGCGCGGCCGCTTTCACAGATTGAGTCTACCCTGGGGATCGGTGAAACCGTCAGTACCCTCCTTGAGTTTCTTCTCGTCTGCCTTCACGCGACGCTCGAGCTTTTTTGTATCCTCGGCAGGCGGTAGGTTCTCGGGAACAATTCCGCGGTCGATGAGGCTACCACGCACGCTCGTGTTGTTCTCGACGTGTTCTTGTTTGATCTGGTCCAGACCGTACAGGTCGTGTTCCTCGGCGTTGAAGGCCGTCATCGAGTTCGTGAGGTCCTTTGCTTTGATGAGAACATCGGCTAGCTTGTCCGCCAATGCAGCACTCTTGGGCACACCAAGCTGCCGCTTCATGTCCGCCGTGCTTCTGCCGCCGAATAACGCCTCATCGCCCTTCGACTTGATGATCGCGAATCCTTTGGAGTCCACGCCTCGTTTGAACGCAATGCCCGAGAGCTGTTTCTCTGAATCGGATAGCGAGTGGCGCGCCTGCAAGCGCTGAATCTCTGCGAAGCGCTGCTCTATGAGCTCTTGGCGGCGCGTCTGCACGGCAAAGTATGCCTGGGCGAGCGCGATCTCTGGCTTGTTTGAATCTCCGTTCTGCGCGATTAAATAGCATGCATAGCGCGTAAGTTTGTAGTCTTTAACCGCGCGAGCGGCGACACCGGCAGTTACCATTTTCGTGGTGTCACGAAAATGGGAATCAACTGGAGTTTTGTTTGTTTCGCATGAGACTTTTGCCCTCTTAACAACTTCGGCGAAGTTCTCCCATCGAGTGTACCCCATGGGTTCCATTAAATCGCGTGCGAGCCAATACTCAACGCCGTCTTCCACATTGGCGTAGCTATCAAGTTCGATACGCCACTTCTCGATATCTCTACTGTCCATATCTCCTCCTCGCTGGTCTATTTTCTATGCGGGCTTTGCCCGCTCTGTATTCAGAATAAGGATACGCTGTCGTGCGGACACGAATGGGCCCCGTGCTGCTTCGAGCTCACGGGGCCCATGGATATCGATTGGTTGTGTTCTGCTTTAGATAGGTGTCCGGTTTAATCCGCTCGATAGTGCGACCCGAGACTTTCGGTTCGCTTGCGCATGGCTTTGACCATTTCCTGTGCTAGTCGAATCTGCGATTGCAGGCGGGCGAGGGCAGCGATTTCGCTGTCGTTGGCATGTGGCTTATTTAGAGCCGTGGCTTCGTCTTGCAGGCTTTCAAGCTGTTGCAGGGCCTCGGATAGGCCTGTTTCGGTCCTGTTGATCATGCAATAGGTGCTCATCGTGTGCCTAAGGCTGTGTGTCAGGCGTTCGGCATCTGTTGTGGCAATGCCGTACTGGGGGAGGGTGATATCCGCCTTCAGGGCTGCCTCAGGCTCCTTCTGCGCTACAAGGGCTGCCGATGCGCCCGCGACGCGCCCGAACACGATGCCGTTGGCGCTTGACAAGCCACCAATGCGGTCGGCGCCGTGCATGCCGCCTGTCGCCTCGCCGCAAGCGTAGAGGCCCTCAACGCCCGTGTGCGCGGTCTTATCGATCTTGATGCCGCCGTTAGCGGCGTGGGCATACATCGCAACGCGCATCTCGTCGGTCGGCGCGATGCCGTGCTCGTCTTGCAGCCAGGTGGCAAAGGTCTGCACAAACTCTGGGACATCCTCGCGGGGGAAGTCGTAGTGGAGTGCCAGGCCTTCGGCACCTGCCTGTTCGATGACGAGATCGATAGCGCGGGAGGCCAAGCGTGACGTGAAGGGACCATATCCAGAGCGCTGCTCGAGCAGGTCGTCCAGCTTGTCGTCGGCAATATCTACCGGCTGGTCTACATGCACGTAGCGCCAGGTTTTCTCGTTGAAGACCAAGTTACGCCTGGGCTCGATGAAGCCAGGCATCATCTGCATGAACTCTATATTAGTAAGTGTTGCGCCGTGCGCCAGTGCGATGGCCTGCGAGGAGCTGAGCACATCAGCCGACGTAAGGCTGCGCTCGAACAGGCCGCCTGTGCCACCGGCTGCGATGATCGTGGCCTTGGCAGCAAAGGGCACGATTCGATTTTCGGTAAGGTCGTAGAGTACGGTTCCGGTTATTCTGCCGTTCGTGTCCTCAACAAGGTCGATAAGCTCATGGCGGGGGAGCAGGCGAATGCCGAGCGACTCGATCCAGGTCGTCAGAGCGTCCTCAAGGGGCTTGCGGGTGAGGCCGCGCCACATGCGCGTCTTGTGGTCAAAGCAGGGGATAAATTGCTTTTGTTGAGCACTCTTGGCGCTTTGCGGACGCTGGAGCTCAACGCCCAGGTCTTGCTCGAGCCAGTCAATCGCTTGGGGAATGCCGTGGACGAACGTTTGGACGAGTTCGGGGTCGGCAACGCCGCCGCCGACGGCCAGGATGGTGTCGATGAGGTCCTGCTCGTCGTCTTCGTCGACGGGACCGATGAGGCCGAGGCCCCAGGTACCCGGGAAGAAGCTCGATCCACTCATGGTCTTGCCGGCGCTTGCCACAGTGACGGTTGCACCCGTGCGTGCCGCTTCGATGGCGGCACAAAGGCCCGCAATGCCAGATCCAATTACCAGTACATCAGTCGATTCCATCGGATTCCTTTCTCGTCCGGCGCATTGTCGCACGGGTGATCGGCAATGGGGCCGCAAAGACTCGGCAAATCGGTAAAGGGCAAATATGGCAGGTGGGCGTCATGGACGCTCTGACGCTCCATCTCATCACATCTTGTATTTCGCCCCAACTGATATATCGGCATTAGCTACCCTGCGACAGCGCAAACAAAAAGAGCCGCTACCTGGGTGGGTAGCGGCTCCAAAGCTCAACTATATGAGCATCGCGCGGGCGCGATTAGGCCTTGAGGGCCTCCTCGACGGCGACAGCGCAGGCGACGGTGGCACCGACCATGGGGTTGTTGCCCATGCCGATGAGACCCATCATGTCAACGTGCGCAGGCACGGAGGAAGAACCGGCGAACTGGGCGTCGGAGTGCATACGGCCCATGGTGTCGGTCATGCCGTAAGAGGCAGGGCCGGCGCCCATGTTGTCCGGGTGCAGGGTACGACCAGTGCCGCCACCAGAAGCGACGGAGAAGTACTTCTTGCCAGCCTCGAGGCGCTCCTTCTTGTAGGTGCCAGCGACGGGGTGCTGGAAGCGCGTGGGGTTGGTGGAGTTACCGGTGATCGAGATGTCGACGTTCTCGTGCCACATGATGGCAACGCCCTCGCGGACGTCGTCGGCGCCGTAGCAGTTGACGGCGGCGCGGGGACCATCGGAGTAGGGGATGGTCTCGACGACCTTGAGCTCGCCCGTGAAGTAGTCGAACTGGGTCTTCACGTAGGTGAAGCCGTTGATGCGGGCGATGATCTGAGCAGCGTCCTTGCCCAGACCGTTGAGGATGACGCGCAGCGGCTTCTTGCGAGCCTTGTTGGCGTTTAGAGCCAGGCCGATAGCACCCTCAGCGGCAGCGAAGGACTCGTGACCGGCCAGGAAGGCGAAGCACTCGGTGTCGTCGGAGAGCAGCATAGCGCCCAGGTTGCCGTGGCCCAGACCGACCTTGCGGTCCTCGGCGACGGAGCCGGGAACGGTGAAGGCCTGGATGCCCTCGCCGATGATGGCGGCAGCCTCAGAAGCGGACTTGGCGCCACGCTTGACAGCGAGAGCGCAACCGAGGGTGTAGGCCCACTCGGCGTTCTGGAAGGCGATGGACTGGGTGTTGTTGACGATCTCACGCGGGTTGAAGCCCTTGTCGGTGCAGATCTGCAGAGCTTCCTCGAGGGAGGCGATGCCGTTGTCGGCGAGGCACTTGTTGATCTTGTCAGCGCGGCGCTCGTAACCTTCGAACGTAACAGTCATAGTTATTTCCCTCCCTTTCTACTCGTGAACCGGGAACACGCTGGCGACGGAGTGAGTCTCCTCGTCGGTGCGCGGGTCGATGTACTTGGCAGCGTTCTCCCACTGACCATAGTGGCCCATAGCGCCAGCGATGGCCTCCTCGGGGGTCTTGCCGGCCTTGACGGCGTCGGTGAACTTGCCGAGGTTCAGGAACTCGAATGCGATGATCTCGTTCTTGTCGTTGAGAGCCATGCGGGTGACGTAGCCCTGAGCGAGCTCGAGGTACCGAGCGCCCTTGGCCTTGGTGCCGAACATGGTGCCGACCTGAGAGCGAAGGCCCTTGCCGAGGTCGTCGAGGGAGGCGCCCACGGGC
The DNA here is from genome assembly GCF_039758965.1 of Collinsella aerofaciens. Classification (GTDB taxonomy): domain Bacteria; phylum Actinomycetota; class Coriobacteriia; order Coriobacteriales; family Coriobacteriaceae; genus Collinsella; species Collinsella aerofaciens_BR. The sequence continues at coordinate 53,321 of NZ_JBDMSL010000005.1, forward strand.
AGGCCGCCCTCGGAGAACGCGGTCTGGCTGCGGCCGTAAACGATCTGCAGGAAGATCTCGCGCATAGCAACGTTGATGGCGTCGCAGACGAGGTCGGTGTTGAGGGCCTCGAGGATGGTCTTACCGGGAAGGATCTCGGAAGCCATGGCGGCAGAGTGGGTCATGCCCGAGCAGCCGATGGTCTCAACGAGGGCCTCCTCGATGATGCCGTCCTTGACGTTCAGCGTGAGCTTGCAGGCGCCCTGCTGAGGTGCGCACCAACCCACGCCGTGCGTAAGACCGGAGATGTCGGAAATCTCCTTAGCCTGGACCCACTTGCCCTCCTCGGGGATGGGTGCGGGGCCGTGGTATGCACCCTTGGCAACGGGGCACATGTTCTCCACTTCCTGTGAGTACTGCATGCCTCTCCTCTCTATCGTGTTGGCGTCCCGTCTGGGGGTCGTGGCTGGCGATTGCCGGGCGACCCTTCGAAAGGGACATGACATGCAGCCCCTATAATACCGCGAAATGCACGGAATATTCGGCGAACGGCTCAGTTTTCGTAGCGAGAAGTCCGGAAGTTTTAATTGAAACGGTTTAACTCTATGTTCTGTGGTCGTGAGTTTCCGTAGAGGGGGTCCGTCTTGGGCAAGCTTTTGGTCCGCTCTTGCAAGCGTTGCAGTGGTTGACCTGTTGCAACGGTGCCGTTCGCCGCCTGTTTGCTGCCTTTGGCCGCACGAGTGTATTGTTTTGCGTGAATGTTTTGATGGCACGCTTCAATCGTGCTGTATTGGATGGTAAGCAGATCCCGGCGAAGGGAGCGCCATGCAGCGCGTTTGGAGAACGGTTACCGGCTTTTACCATGTCTGTGCCCGCGGTGTGGGCAAACAGCTCATCTTTGAGGGCGATGAAGACCGGTGGGAGTTTTTGGAGCTGATGCGCGAGCGCTGCCGCGAGGAGGGCGTGACGGTTATCGCCTGGTGTCTTATGGGCAATCACGTGCATTTGGTGCTTGCAGATTACGAGGACAGGATGAGCGCGGCAATGCACCGGCTGCTTTTGACATACGCGCGGCGGTTCAATAAGCGCACGGGGCGCACAGGCCATCTGTTCCAGAACCGTTTTGACCGGCGTTCGCTCGATACCGATTGGCAGGTGATGGAGGCTATTCGCTCCGTACACGCCGATCCGCAGGAGGTGGGCGTTAGCCTAATCGAGCGTTATCCCTGGAGCAGCTTTGCGGAACATCTGCGTTCTTACGACGGTGACGCGGCCGATGTCGCGAGGGGATTTTCTGATCCTTCTTGCGTGCTTGAGCTTTTTGGTTCTGCCGAGGGCTTTATTGCCTATTCGCTTTCGACGCCCGACGGCAGTGAGCCAGCGCTGTGCGATATGAAAGAGACGGAATGGGAACGCCACGCCTTTGCCGACAAGATGGCGAAGGAGCTCGGGGTTCCGCTTCGTGGGGTTAAAGTCGCACCGCCGGCGCAGCGCGATACCGTTATTTTTGGATTGCACGATGCCGGTTTTACGGTGCGCCAGATTGAGCGGTATACCGGGATTGGCAAAAGTACCGTCTCTCGTATCGTGCGCGCCCGCGCGCGAACGGCGATGCGGGCTGGCGGAAACGTGATGTAAGGTCGCCTGTTCACCGCAGTTGGGGTCGTCCATACGCCGCAACCAGCGTTCAAAAGCTTGGTACGGTAACTGCACTTCTTAATATGCATAGAACAATCGTCATCTTGCATAAAATAACAGCTCAGTCCGGGTTTGCCCGTGCCTACCCCCGTCTGCGCCGTGCAAAAAACGGAGTTTTCAGCATCGTGGTGCTGTCGGCACTGCCGCAGTCTTGCAACATACGGGTCCCGAAGCTATTTATGCCTTCCGATGCGCCTCCGAAGCGCATGTATGTGATCCCTGAGACCGCGATGCTTGTTCTAAAACACAATATATATGCGCCTGGAGACGTTGATTAACGCTTTCGATGCGTATACATACAGCTTGGCGTGCTGAATACTCGCAAAAATGCACGTCGCACCCTATGGGACCCGTCTGCGGCAGGCGCGAAGCGAGTCGGAGCTCAGCAGAACGGGGCTTGGCGCATTGCTTGGCGGGCCCGGGGCCCTGCCGCAGGCCTTTGGTGCTGTGGAAAACGCCCGTGTTCGCGTCTGGCCGTGTGGTAAATGACAGACGGGGCGCCGGACGCGCTGATTTTGTGTGTTCGTGCTCATTAGGAAAAACAGAGCCGCCCGTATCGGGCGGCTCGGCAATCAAAAACCTTGGATTCGGAGCATACGCTACTGGTTAGCTTGCCCCTCGAGCATGCCGTCGAGGGTGCGCCAGGCGAGCTCGGCGCATTTGACGCGGGCGGGCATGTGCGAGATGTCCTGGAGCTGGGCGGCTTCGTCCAGGTCTTCCAGGTCCTCCTCGGAGAGCTTCTCGCCGCGGATCATGGCGAGGAAGAGCTCTGCTAGGCGGCGAGCTTCCTCGACGGTCTCGCCGGTGATGAGGTCGGCCATGATGTCGGCGCTGGCCTGACTGATGGCGCAGCCGTGGCCGGTAAAGGAGGCCTCCTCGATCACGCCGTTCTCGACGCGCAGCTGCAAGGTGAGCTCGTCGCCGCAGCTGGGGTTGATGCCGTCGTGCTCGTGCGTGGGGGCATCCATCTCGTACTTGTAGTCGGGGTGCGAGTTGTGCTCCATAAACGTGGTGGAGGTGTACAGATTACCCATTGAACGTGCTCCAAACGTGATGCAGGCCGGCGATGAACTTATCGATGTCGGCCTTGTCGTTGTAGAAGGCCACGCTGGCGCGGCAGCAGGCGAGGTTCTCGACGCCCAGCCAGGTGAGTAGCGGCTGCGCGCAGTGGTGGCCGGCACGGATGCACACGCCGTCCATGTCCATGATGCTCGCGACGTCGTGCGGGTGGATGCCCTTGACGTTAAAGCTCACGACGCCGTGGTGGTTGTCCCAATAGATGGAGCCGATGATCTGAACAAAGTCGAGCTGCATGAGTTCGCCCATCAGGTAGTGGACGAGTGCCTGCTCGCGTGCCTGGATGTTTTCGTAGCCAACCGTGTTGACGAGGTAGTCGAGTGCCGCACCCGTGGCGAAGATGCCGGCGGCGTCCTGCGTGCCGGCCTCGAACTTCTCGGGGACGGGCGCCCAGACGGCGTCCTGCTCGGTGACCGAATCGATCATCTCGCCGCCGGTGAGCATGGGCGGCATGGCGTTGAGCAGGTCCATCTTGCCCCACAGCACGCCGATGCCCATGGGGCCCATGGCCTTGTGCGCGCTAAAGGCAAAGAAGTCGGCGCCCAGGTCGGCCACGTTGACCGGCATGTGCGGCAGCGACTGCGCACCGTCGACGACCAGGTAGCCGCCGTACTTGTGCACGAGTTTGCCGAGGTTCTTGACCGGGTTCTCGACGCCCAGCACGTTGGAGACCTGGCCCACGGCCAGGATCTTGGTCTTGGGACCAACCTTGGCAAGAACTTCCTCGGTGGTGAGCTGGCCGGTCTTGGTGGGGTAGAGGTAGACGAGCTTGGCGCCGGTCTCGCGGCAGACCTGCTGCCACGGAATCAGGTTGGAGTGGTGCTCCATGATGGTAATGACGACCTCGTCACCGGGCTCGAGCACCGTTGGCGCAAAGCTCTTGGCGACCAGGTTGAGCGACTCGCTCGTGTTGCGGGTGAAGACGACCTCGTTGGCCTGGGGAGCGCCGATGAGGTCGGCGATCTGCTGGCGGACCTTCGCGATGGCCTCGGTGGCCTCGACGGACAGCGAGTACAGGCCGCGCAGGGGGTTGGCGTTCATACGCTGATAGAAGTCGCGCTCGGCGTCGAGCACACAGGCAGGGCGCTGCGCAGTGGCGGCGCTATCGAGGAAGGCGATCTCGGGGTGCTGCTGGAAGAGCGGGAACTGCGCCTTGTAGGGGTTGGTCTCGATGTCTACGGTGGGCCAGCCGCGCGAAGCCTCGTCGCTGGCGTCGAGCTCCATGGGCTCGGGGGCAGTGCAGGTATCGCATTTAACGTGTTCGGTGTCGATCATGCGAGCTCCTCTTCAAAGTTGTCGATCAGGTTGTTGCCCAGGCGGACGACGGCTGCGCGGGTGCGCTCGTCGGTGGCGGAAAGCGCGGCGTCCTCCAGCTTGGCGCGGATGAACAAGTCCTCGGCGGCGTTTTGGTCAAGGCCGCGGCAGGCGAGGTAGAACAGCTGCTCGTCGCGGACGTGGCCGATCGTAGCGCCGTGGTTGCCGGCAACGTCGTCCTCGTCGCAGAGGATGACGGGGACGGTCTTGTTGTCGACGCCCTTGTTGGCGAGCAGCACGGTTTCGCGCTCGGTGCCGGTTGCGCCCTTGCAGCCGTGCACGAGGTCGATGGTGCTGCGGTAGACCTTCTTGGACGTGCCGGTCAGCACGCCGTTGGCGTCGATCTCGCACTCGGTCTTGCGACCGCGGTGGCGCAGCTCGTAGTTAAAGTCGTGCACCTGCTCTCGGGCGCCCAGGTAGTCAGTATCGATGGTGACCTTGGCGGTATCGCCCAGCAGGTCGCCGGCAAGGCCGGTGGCGCTGGCGCCAGCACCCAGGACGGTGTGCTGCACGTTGACGCGCGCGCCCTCGTCCAGGAACAGGCCGGTGTCGTCGAGCGCGATCCAGCTATCGTCGAGCGTCTGCGTGCAGGTCACGTTGACGGTGGCGTACTCGTGGGCGCACACGCGTAGCACGGAGCCCACGACACCCTCGCCGGTAACGGGGGAGTCTAGGGCGATCTGCAGATCGAGCGTCGACTGGGGACGAGCGACGACGTCGACGGCGGCGATGGCCGCGGCGGCATCGACACCGCTCACGTGCACGGTAACCGTGGCGTGCTTGTATGTGGGCACATCGATGACGATGCGCTTGGTGGCGTGCTCGGCCAAGTAGGCGTAGGCAGCCTCGCCCATGCCAGTCTCGAAGGCCTCGGCGGGGGAGAGCTCCTCCTCCAGCTTGATGGCGCCGGCCTGGTAGACGGAGGTGGCGGGCACGTCGAGCTCGGTCTCGGGCGTGATGCGGGCGCGGTCGGCGGCATCGCCGGGCGCGGAGGCGCGGCGCTCGGGGAAGCGCTCGGCCATGGCGTCCATGGCGGCTTCGAACGCGTCTGCCACGCCAGTAAACTGCTCGTCCAAGCCCTCGACCTCAACGGCCTCGGTGGGAGCGGCGGCAAGCTCGTCAGAGAGCTCGAGCTTGGTCTGATTCATCTTCAGCCAGCCCCAAGTGGCAGCCGGCATCGCGTTGACCTGCTCGAGCGTGGTAGCAGCGGTGTTGGTTTCCTGTTTCATTATCCGATCGCTCCTTCCATCTCGAGCTTGATCAGGTTGTTCATCTCGACGGCGTACTCCAGCGGCAGCTCCTTGGAGACCGGGTTGGCAAAGCCGTTGACGATCATGGTACGGGCTTCTTCCTCCGAGATACCGCGGCTCATCAGGTAGAACACCTTATCGTCGCCGATGCGGCCGATGGTGGCCTCGTGGCCGATGTCGACGTTCTTGGCGCGGATGTCCATGGCCGGAATAGTGTCGGAGCGGCTTTGGTCGTCGAGCATCAGCGACTGACAGCTCACGGTTGCCTTGGAGCCCTCGGCCTTGGGCGTGGCAACGATAGAGCTGCGGAAGGTCTGGATACCGCCGCTCTTAGAGATGCCCTTGGTCTCGACGGTTGCCGAGGTATCGGGTGCGTTGAGCACGACCTTGCAGCCGGTATCGAGGTTCTGACCGGCGCCGGCAAAGGTGATGCCGGTAAAGCTCGACCGGGCGCGGCGGCCGTTGAGCACGCTCATGGGGTAGAGGTAGCCCACGTGGCTGCCGAAGGAGCCGCTGATCCACTCGATGTCGCCGTCCTCGTCCACGCGCGCACGCTTGGTGTTGAGGTTGTACATGTTCTTGGACCAGTTCTCGATGGTCGAGTAGCGCAGGTGCGCACGCTTGCCCACAAAGAGCTCGACGGCGCCGGCGTGGAGGTTGGCCACGTTGTACTTGGGCGCGGAGCAACCCTCAATGAAGTGCAGGTCGGCGTCGTCCTCGACGATGATGAGCGTGTGCTCAAACTGGCCGGCGCCCTTGGCGTTAAGGCGGAAGTAGCTCTGCAGCGGGAAGTCCAACTTGGTGCCCTTGGGCACGTAGACAAACGAGCCGCCCGACCACACGGCGCCGTGCAGGGCCGCAAACTTGTGGTCGGTGGGCGGGATGAGCGTCATAAACTTCTCGTGGATGAGCGGCTCCCACTGCGGGTCATGCAGGGCTTCCTCAATACCGGAGTAGACGATGCCCATCTTGGACGCCGTGTCCTGCATGTTGTGGTAGACGAGCTCGGAGTCGTACTGCGCGCCGACACCCGCTAGGTAGCTGCGCTCGGCCTCGGGGATGCCCAGGCGCTCAAAGGTGTTCTTGATGTCGTCGGGCACCGACTCCCAGTCGTGCTTTTGATCGGTGTTGGGCTTGACGTAGGTGACGATGTTGTCCATGTCCAGGCCCTCGATGGAGGGGCCCCACGTCGGGTCGGGAAAACGATTGAAGATCTCGAGGGACTTGAGGCGCAGGTCGAGCATCCACTGCGGCTCGTCCTTTTTGGCGCTGATCTCGCGCACGATGTCGGGCGTGATGCCGGCGTCGAGGCGCTCGAATCCCTCCTCGCCATAGGTGAAGTCGTAGAGGCTGCGGTCGATGTCCGCGACCTCGGTGCGGTTCTTGGTCATTGCGTCGCCCCTTTACGCCTGCTGCTCGGCAGCGGCAGACTCGGCCTGGGCGCGCTGCTCGGCGGCCTCGCGCTCGAAGGTCTCAAAGCCGTTCTTGTCGATCCAGGGGATGAGCGAGGCGTCGTCCTCGCGCACGATGTGGCCCTTGACCATAACGTGGACGCGGTCGACATCCAAGTGCTCCAAAATGCGCGTGTTGTGCGTGATGATGAGCATGGAGCCGTCGCAGCTCTTGCGATACGCGTCCATGCCGTGGCTGACGGTGGACAGGGCGTCGACGTCTAGGCCCGAGTCGGTCTCGTCGAGGATGGCGAGCTTGGGCTGCAGCAGCAAAAGCTGGAGCATCTCGACCTTCTTCTTCTCGCCGCCCGAGAAGCCCACGCCCAGCTCACGGTTGAGGTAGGCGGTATCCATGTTGAGCTCGGCCGCGAGTTCCTTGACGCGACGGCGGAACTCCTTGCCCTTCATCTCCAGGCCGGGGCGGCCGGCGATGCTGGCGCGCAAAAAGCTCGACAGCGGCACGCCCGGAATCTCGACCGGGGCCTGGAAGCTCAGGAACAGGCCGGCGCGCGAGCGCTTGTCGGTGGTGAGCTCGGTGATGTCCTGGCCGTCAAAGACGATGCGGCCGTCGTTGACCGTGTAAACGGGGTCGCCCATGACCAGGTGGCCGAGGGTGGACTTGCCGGCGCCGTTGGGTCCCATCAGCACGTGGGTCTCGCCGGCGGCGACGTTGAGGTTGACGTTGTGGAGGATGGTCTTCTCGTCCACGGAGGCGGTCAGACCTTCGATGGAAAGCAGCGGATTTGCGCTCATGCTGTCCCTCTCTGTATATGGTGTACTCATAGGTGTACTAAACCCTAGGAATCTTCTCGGAATAAAGTTACTATGGGTTCGGCGTTAGTCAAGGGAAAACCCGACTAATCCACTCGACTTTTCAAATTCTGGGACAAAATAACCTGTTGTGTTTGTCCCACTTACTTTAAATTTGGGACAAACAAACCTGGTTATGTTGTCCCAGATGCGATGGGAGGGTAGGTATGCTCATTTCTTCCAAGGGCCGCTATGCCCTCCGACTGATGATCTATATCGCGGCGCTGGGCGACGCCGAGGGCAAGATTGCCTTGCGCGAGGTTGCCGACCGCGAGCATATCTCGCAAAAGTATTTGGAGCAGCTGGTGCGTCCGCTTATGAAGGCGGACCTGCTTAAGAGCGTGCGTGGCAAGGGCGGCGGCTACATGATGGCCAAGGACCCGGCCGAGGTGCGTGCCGGCGACATCTTGCGTGCCGTTGAGGGCAGCACGGCTCCGGTGGCGTGCGATGGCATCGACAACAGCTGCGCCCGCAGTGACTTGTGTTCCACCGTCAAGTTCTGGCGTGGCCTTGACGAGGTCATCGAGAACTATGTCGACGGCGTGACGTTGGCCGACCTGGCCGCCGTCCCCGAAATCAACTTCGACATTAAGCTGTAGGGCTGCAAATGGCATCTCTCGACAAGGTGTATAAGCAAATTGAAGTTTTTGCTCGGGAATGTGACGCCGAGAAGGTTGTGCTGTTTGGCTCCCGCGCTCGAGGTGACAACTTGCCTAAGAGCGATATTGACATCGCCGTAGCAGGTTGCCGGGATTTCGGCCGGTTGTCATATTTGATCGAGGAGCGTCTTGATACTCTTTTAGATGTAGATGTCGTCAATCTCGATGAGCCCTTATCGCAGCAATTGCTCGATGAGATTGCCAGGGATGGTGTGATTCTGTATGAAAAAATATGAGAACTTTGTTAGCGCCTTGGCGAATCTTGAGGATGCGCCCAATCAGGATCTCAACAATGATTTTGTTCAGAGTGGATTGATTAATAAGTTCAATCTTCAATTTGAACTGAGCTGGAAGCTCCTTAAGCGTCTGCTCGAGTATGAGGGCGCCACGCTTGCCGCGTCGGGGTCTCCTCGTGCCATCTTGAAGGAGTCGTACCGATTCTACGACTTTATTGATGAGGCGGCCTGGCTAGACATGCTCAGAGACCGCAATACGAACGTCCATATCTACGACAACAAGCTCGCTCAAGATTTGATTCAGCGCATCTTGAACGTCTATATCCCCGCTTTCTGTCAGTTGAGGGACGGGCTGATGGAGCGATACGGCGAGCTTCTGATGGCGCCCGACGACCAGTTTGTTTAATTCCTTAAGATTTCGCGGAAGGTTGTTGCCGTTTACCGAGGGGTTGTTGTGCAACAACGGACGAGCTGCAATACTGATTCTATCTTTGCAAACTGCACTTTAACTACACCAATGCAGGGAGGATCTTATGCAGCCCAAGCATTCTGCTATTGTCGCGGGTCTGACGCTGGCGCTTTCGTTTGGCGCCGTTTCCGCGCCGGCACCCGCCGCTGCCGAGGAGCCCACGCCAGGCGTTGCCTCGGATGCCACCGATATCGATAAGGGTCTCTACACCCAGCAGTCCTTCTCGGGCGTGCTGAGGTCGGTCCAGGGCGTTTCGTTTGTCAACGTGACTACCGAGATGAAGTACTTTACCAAGTACGAGAGCCATGGTAACTACAACCAGGGCTTTTCGTATGGTGACGGCTACAACGCGCTGGGCTATTACCAGTTCGACCGTCGTTGGTCGCTCATTCCGTTTATGAAGCAGGTTTACAACTACGATTCTGCCAAGTACGGCATGCTCAAGGATGCGATTGATCGCGGCAGCGAGATTTCCAACGCGAGCAATGCCATGTACGAGAACGACCAGCTTACCGAGCTGGGCCGTATTGCACAGGAGGCCTTCCAGGGTGCTTATAACACCGATCCTGCTGAGTTTTCGGCTCTGCAGGATGCGTATGCGTACAACTCGTACTATGCGGTGACCGAGGCGTGGCTCAAGAGCGGCCTGGGTATTGATATTTCGGGCCGCGCCGATTGCGTCAAGGGCATGGTGTGGAGCATTACCAACATGTGCGGCACTGGTGGCTGCAGGGACTTTTTCCGCTGGGCGAATCTTTCCAACGATATGTCCGACCGCGAGTTTGTGACGGCGCTTTCCAACAGCGTGGTCAATAACGTGGCGACCAAGTATGCAAGCCAGCCCCAGTACCACGAGGGCTGGAAGAACCGCTACCGCAACGAGCTAAAGGACTGCTTGGTTTATATCGCTGAGGACGAGGCAGCCGCTGCGACGCCCGTGCAGCCCGAGCCTACGCCGGCGCCCTCGCCGACACCTGATTCGAATGACGACTCGAGTGACGATGCCAACGATGACAGGATGGATGCGCCCTCGACCGATGCTGACGGTAATGGCTCTGCTGGTGGCACTACCAACGACGGCTCTACCTCGAACGGCTCCGATTTGAACGGCTCTGCTGCGGGTGATTCGTCTCCAAGCTCTGCCGGCAATACGGACAGCGACGCTTCTGGTTCGACCGACGCTGACACCTCTAACTCATCCATCGGCTCGAGCGATTCGTCCGTTGACACCGGCTCTAACAACGGCTCCGGCTCTGACACGACCCCTGATTCCGATGCTTCCAAGGACGACTCGAATAAGGCGCCGGACGCTCCCGTTGCTTCGCCGGACAAGAAGCCTTCTTTCTCCGAGCAGCTTGGTTCTACGCTGGGTTCTTCGCTGATGGCTGGCGTCAATAACGGCTCGGCCCAGAACAAGGACAACTCTGATCAGGGTTCCACGGAAAAGACCGAGGCCGCAAGGGACGACTCCAAGGACAAGGCTTCCGAGAAGACCGAATCCGATAAGGGTTCTAGCTCTGAGGAGAAGGGCGACAAGTCCGAACAGAAGAAGGACGAGGATAAGAAGTCTGAATCTGAGGAGAAGGACGAGAGCAAGGGCAAGACCAAGGACGGAAAGCAGCAGGGCGAGGACAACGGTAAAGGCAACACTGACAACCGGAACCAGGAGCAAAATGACTCCAAAAAGGTGACCACCACGACGACTACAACGACCAAGTCATCTGGCGGTAACATGCCCAAGACGGGCGACCTTATCGTTATGGCGAGCCTTGCCAGTGCAAGCTTAGCCACACTGGGCGCTACGTCTATCGTAAGTGGTAAGCATAAGCTCGATCAGCAGAAGAAAGCTTCTGGGGAGGACAGCTCGGAGGAGTAGCCTCTCGGTTGCTAGATAACTAAAGAGTTGGGACGGGGTCCGGTGCGAATGCATCGGGCCCCGTTTTGTTGTGCAACGATTGGTTGTGCCCCCTCACGCCTCTTGTTGCTACCGTTGCCCGATATGTTTGCGCGGTGACATCGGTACATGCGATGCGGTCATTACAATTGGCGTCGTGCTGCGATTTAGGGGGAACGTTTTGGTGTCTGAACAGGCAAATAATGGTTGTGCTGCCGGCTTTGACGTGCGTTTGATTGGCTGTGTCGACGATGCAGTTTTGCCCATTGGCATGCACGACTATGCGGAGGCTCTTGGTTGCTGCACGCTGGTCGACAAGACCATGTTTATTGCCGATGCGTTGGACTGCGACGCGTCCGTTGTGGTGTGCTGTCGACCCGAGGGTTTTGGCAAGAGCATGAACTTGTCGATGCTCAGGGCTTTTCTGGAGCGTCCTGCGGTCGGTCGCGCCGGTCGGAGCTCGTTTGCCGATGCTCAGATTTGGGATGCAGACGGCGGGCGTTATCGGGATGAGTATGCTTGCTATCCGGTGATATCGCTGGACTTTTCTGGCGCTACGAGGCGTGGCCCCGCTGTTGCCGGCGTCGTGCGCGATGTCCTTTCGGGCGAGTGCGCTCGCTTGTTGGCGCTCTTGGGGGCTCCGGATTTAGCTCGAGATAAGGTGCGTCACATCGAACGCGTCGCGCGCGGCGTGGCGAGCGCGGACGAGGTTGACTCGGTGCTCGGTGTGCTCATAGAGCTGCTGAAGATGGCCTGCGATGAGCAGGTTGTATTGCTCGTTGATGGGTACGACGCGGCGTGGTTGGGCCGTGCGAGCGCGAGGGGCGCTTCCGGCGCCGATTCGGCGGATCTATTTGATCGCGTGCTTTTCGAGGCCATTGCCACTGCGGGCGATTCGTTGCGGCTGACGTGTCTGATGGGGGAGTGTCCCCGTCCTGCTGAAGTGGCGCTTTCTTTGCATGGCTGCTCGTATTGTCTGACGACGCCGCTTTCGACCTGGTGTGACCGTTGGTTCGGCTTTTCGGATGCCGAGGTCCAGGCTCTGTTGAATCATGCTGGGCGCGAGGAATACCTTGATGATGCGCGTGAATGGCTCGAGGGGTATCGGTTTGGCAGGGCCTATTGCTCGAGTCCAGAGCGTGTGATCGGTTTTCTGGACCGAGGCTGTACGGCGCCTGTGCGTGCCGATCTGTATGGATATGCCGATTGCCTGAGTAGGGTAGTTGCCGGGTGGAATCTCGACCGCCTTTCGGTCTTCTTTGATTTGCTCGAGGCCCATGGGTGCGCTGAGGTCCCGCTTTGTTTGGGCACTGCAGAGCCAGATGTCTCGCCTGACGATGGCATGTGGACAGCGCTATATCTGTCCGGTTTTCTTACGACGGATATGACTGAGGAGCCAGAGCATGGCGATCGCCTCCGTGCTTTGCGATTGCCCAATAACGAGCTTCGACAGGCCTTGCGTCTAGTGATTGTTGAGTGGTTTGAGTGCGCTGCCGAAGACATTCGAGACGTCGATGCGTTTCGCGACGGGCTGTGCCGTGGGGATGAGGATGCGGTGAGGCGGGCGCTAAGCCGCATCCTGGGTGATGCGGGAATCGGTGAGACCGACCTAGATACGCCGCTGCCATATCATCTGCTCTTGCAGGGGCTCTGCTTTGGCTTGCCGGGCTATGCCAATCCTGCCTCGAGGCGAAAGTGTGGCGCGGGTCGCTGGGACATCCAGGTTTTCCCTACGGGTGCTGTGTTCGACGTAGCAGACACGATTGGCATGCTGGACGAGCGCCCGCTGATAACGATTAACTTGATGTATGACCCCGATGTGGATGCGTTGGGCCTGGAATTGCTGGCCGTGCAGTCGCTACTCGACATAGAGCGCGGCGGCATCGACGAAATCCGTGTACCGCGCCCCGGCGTGGGTCGCATGCGCTGGGGGTTCGGTTTTGATGGGCAGCATGTGGCTACGGTGTGCCAGCTGCTTTAAGCGCCGAGGTGTTTCCGGCTTCCGTTACTCCGCGTCCTTCAGGGGCGGCATGGGCTTCCAGTTGGGATCCTTGACGATCTTGCGGGCGTCCTTCATGCCTCGGCGCAGCGCCGGAATACCGGTCTTAAAGCACTTATCGACCGCAGCCAGGCGAATGAACTCCTTGCAGAAGGTCGCGACGTTGCCCAGACGGAACAGCACGGGGTGATAGTCGCCGTAAATCTGCATGTAGCGGGCCAGATAACCGCGGTTGCGCATGATGTAGTAACGGTTGGTGTCGCTCGTAGAGTTGAGCTGGCGCTTGCCGGCGATATCCCAGTTAGAGACGGCGCGGGCGCGCTTGAGCACCACGTCGGCGACCACGGCGGCGGGGAAGTGTTGGCTGGCTACGTAGCCGTAGCAGGCATCGTCGCCGTAGATAAAGAAGCGCGCATCGGGCAGGCCGATCTTGTCGACTACGCGGCGTGAGAACATGCCGCCCTCAAAGCACAGCTGGTTCATGGCGCGGTAGCCCTCGGGGCCCAAGTCCCACTTGGCGACAGGGTTGGGGATGCCGAGCGAGAGGATGAGCTGGTACTGCCAAAAGAAGGCGCCGCCGTCAAAGTCCAGGCGCGAACCCTGGATGACATCGTAGCGGTCGGTCCACTTGGCAAGACGCTCGATACCTTCGGGGATGACGAGCACGTCGTCGTCCATGACCCAAAACCACTGGGCGCCCAGGTCATAGGCGCATTTGGTGCCGGCGGAAAATCCGCCCGCGCCGCCACCGTTTTCAACCTGCGGCGCGTAGATAACGCGGTCGGTGCCGACCTTCGCGTCGGGCTGATCGATGTCGGTGCCCCACAGGTTGGCCAGGCGCTCGTTGAATGCGGTGCACATGGCCTCGGTCTCGCGCGAATTCTCGTTATCGACAATCACGATGCGCCAGGGCGTTGCCGTGAGCTCGGTCATAGAGTCGAACAGGTTGGCCAAGAGCTCCTGGCGCTTGTACGTAACGACAACGATGGCGAGCTTATCGATGGGAGCGGGAAGGGTTGAAGGCATGGGGCAATATATCCTTTCACGTGCGGCGCGCATGCGCTGCACGGAAGCTATCGAATACGTCCTTGGGACTGTCCTATTGTAAAGGCTCGGCGCACCTTGGCGGCAAGCTTTGAATAAAACGCAGGAACCTGCCATGGGCCCGCCGCATGACGTGGGGCTGCTTTGCCCGCAAGAGGCTCCATAGATTATATAAACGCCCGCTGGCGCGCTGACCCTTTGATACCATGAAACGACAGGTATTTCCTAAGGAGCACATTTGTCTACTAACGCCTCTGGCAGCCCTGTTCTGTCGCTGCTTATTCCCATTTACAATGTTCAGCGCTACCTGCGCGAGTGCCTCGATTCCGCCCTGGCGCAGACGCTCAAGGATATTGAGATCATCTGCATTAACGACGGGTCGACCGACAACTCGCCGGCGATTATCCGCGAGTATATGGAGCGCGATAGGCGCGTCAAGATGATCGACAAGGCCAACAGCGGCTACGGCGACTCGATGAACCACGGTCTGGAGATGGCGCGTGGCAAGTACGTTGGCATCTTGGAGTCCGATGACTTTATGGCGCCCGACGCACTCGAAAAGCTTGTCTCGGCCGCCGATAGCAATAATGCCGACTTTGCGAAGGCGAACTTTGATTTCTACTGGTCTAAGCCCGAGGAGCGCCGTTCGCTGCACGAGATGTTTAAGGCCAAGGACTGCGGTAAGCCGGTGCACCCGAGCGACACGACGCAGTTCTTTAAGCAGAAACCGTCGATTTGGTCGGCTGTGTACCGTCGCGATTTTCTTGAGCGCAACGGCATCAAGTTCTTGCCGACTCCGGGAGCATCCTTTCAGGACACGTCGTTTGCCTTTAAGGTGATTGCCTGCGCCGACAAGGCCGTTTACCTGCACGATGCCGTGCTTTCGTATCGTCAGGACAACGAGAACTCCTCGGTCAATTCTTCGGCTAAGGTCTTTTGCGTCAATACCGAGTATGCCGAGATCGAACGTTGGATCCGAGAGGATTTTGCCCGCGATCACGCAAGCGATGACGTCGCGCGCATGCTCAAGTTCAATCAGCTCATTAAGTACGACTCGTATATGTGGAACTATGTGCGCTTGGCGCCTAAGTTCTATAAGGAGTTCCTGGCTCAGATGGCCAAGGAATTTCAGGCGGCCTTGGATGCCGGGGACTTTTCGCTTGACGACCTCAAGCCGTGGAAGCGCGCGAACCTCGCTGCCATCCTCAAAGATCCTGAGGGCTGGGTTGACGAGCATCCGAGTTTTGCGACGGATGGTGCCTTGGGGCGTGCTAAGTATTACGCCTCGGTTGGAGGCCCAGGTGTGGTCGCCGCCTTCCTCATCGAATCGCTGAGGGGGTAGGTCGGCATGGGAGAGGCCTCGTGTCCTAAAGCTACCATTGTCGTCCCCGTTTACAACTCTGCGCGCTCCATTCAGCGATGCGTTGATTCGCTGTTGGCCCAGTCCGAGCGCTCGATTCAGGTTGTCTGCGTCAACGACGGGTCGACTGATGATTCGTTGAACGTGTTGCGCCAGATCGCGCAGGCTGACGATCGCGTACTGGTGATTGACCAGGAAAATGCGGGTGTCTCGTGTGCTCGAAATGCCGGTATCGATGCCGCCGAGGGCGAGACCGTCTTTTTTGTGGACGCCGACGATTACATCGATGCCCAGACGGTCGAGCGCGTGCTGCATGCCATGGAGTCTGCGGATGCCGAGGCCGCCGTTTTTGGCGGCGTCTGTGAACCTGCCGATGCTGCCCCCAAACGTGTCCAGCAACTCATGAGCCCCAAAGCTGGCACCTTCGGCGCCCGTGATCCCCAACTGCTGTTCCATTCGAATGCGCAGCCCTATGCCTGCCGTGCGGCTTTTTCGCGCGAGCTGCTCAATCGCGAAGGCATTCGCTTCGCCCCCGGTCTGGCTTTGGGCGAGGACGTCGTCTTCCAATTTGCGGCTTATGCGCTTGCCCACAAGACCGTCGTCATGCCGGACAAGTTCTACCACTACGTGATGGAGAGCGAATCGGCGACGCACGAGTTCAACAGTGTCGAGGCTCGCGCCAAAAAGCTCGATGCCCATATGAGAATGCTCGAGGAGGTCTTGGAGGACTGGGCGGGCTACGGTCTTATGGACCTGTGCCCCGGCGAGCTGATAACTTGGTTTTTGGACTTAATTGTGTTCGACCTGGCGCGCTTGGATGCCGATGACTTCCATCGCGTGGCGGCTCGCGTCAACATGGACCTCACGACGTTTTTGGGAACGGAGTGGGCGGATGTGCCTGCTAAGGGCGCCGTTCGCCGTGTTGCCCACAAGCTCGTTGCGGCGACCTCGGGCGTTACGATGGCAGACGCCACGCTGTTCTATCTTTCGACTCGCGGTCTCAAAGCCTGCCTGGAGCGCTTTATCTAATTCCAAGCGCTGCCGCCCGCCGCAACTCGGCTGCTAAAATAACCCTGTTACACGCTATTCAACAGGAGGTTCTCTTGCAGAACTCTGATAACCCTAAAGTTTCGCTGCTTGTTCCTATTTGCAATGTCGAACGCTACCTGCGCGAGTGCCTCGGTTCTGCCGTTGCGCAGACGCTCAAAGACATTGAGATCATTTGCATTAACGACGGTTCTACCGATAGTTCGCCTGATATCATCCGCGAGTACATGGAGCGCGACCCCCGTGTAAAGATGATCGACAAAGCCAACAGCGGCTACGGCGACTCGATGAACCGCGGTCTGGAGATGGCGCGCGGTGAGTACGTGGGCATCCTTGAGTCCGACGACTTTATGTTTGAGGACTCGCTCCAAAAGCTGGTCGCCAAGGCCGATGCTGAGCATGCCGATGTGGTGAAGGGCGACTTTTACCTGTATTGGTCCACGCCCAGCGAGCGCCGTGAGCTGTTTGGGATTATCGACGAGCATATGACGGGCGCCGCGTATCGCCCCGTCGATCGCCCGGGCATCTTCTACCGCAAACCTTCCATTTGGTCGGCTATCTATCGGCGCGAGTTCCTCAACGACAATCAGATTCGGTTCCTTCCCACGCCGGGTGCCTCGTATCAGGACGCAGGCTTTAACTTTAAGGTTTGGGCTTGCGCCGAGCGCGCCGCGTTTATCGCGGACCCTATTTTGTGCTATCGCCAGGATAACGAGAAGAGCTCCGTTAATTCGCCCAACAAGGTGTTTTGCGTGTGCGACGAATATGCCGAGATGCAACGTTTTTTGGACGAGCGTCCTGAGCTCAAGGCTCAGCTCCAGGGCATTTTAATGCGCATGAAGGTCGATACGTATCGTTGGAATGATGAGCGTCTGGTCGATGAATTGCGTGAGCAGTTTTGGAAGAAAGCCTCGTCCGATCTCAAGGCCGATTGGGATGCCGGTCGCTTTGACCTGTCGCTGTTCGATCCGCGTGGCGAGACCGACTTGCGCCTGATGGTCAAGTCGCCCCGCGCCTATATCGATTCGCGCTTTGACTTTAAGAAGCCCGGCAAGCTCAATACGTTTAAGCACTACTTTAAGATTGGCGGCCTGCCGCTGGTCTGGCGCGTGCTGACGTATCAGCGCACCTACGGCGACAACCCGCACCCTGATGACGTTCCGGCCGCACTGTAGGAGCGAGTGATTATGGTTACCCCCAAGATTTCCGTTGTCGTTCCCATCTATAAAGTGGAGGAGTGCCTGGCCTGGTGCCTGGACTCCCTGCTTGCGCAGGATATGCTCGATTGGGAGGGCGTGCTGGTCAACGATGGCTCACCGGATGGCTCGCGCGATATTGCGGCCGCTTATTGCGAAAAGGATGCGCGCTTTACGCTGGTCGATAAGGAGAACGGTGGCCTGTCGAGTGCACGTAATGCAGGCATCGCTGCGTCCACGGCGCCTATCGTCACGTTTTTGGATTCCGACGACCGGTTTACGCCCGATGCATGCCGCGTGATCGTCGATGCCTTTGAGTGCGAGGACTGCGACGTTTTGACCTTTGGCGCGAACCCGTATCCGCTGGAGGCGGGGTATCCGTGGCTTAACTATGTGCTGAGCCCGCGCGATGTGTCGTTTGAAGGCTATAGCTCCAATCTGCTGTTTAAGGAAGCATCTCGCCCCTTTGCATGGCGCACCGCCTGCAAGCGTGAGTTTTTGCTGGATAACGGGATCGTGTTCGACGATACCGTTACGTATGGCGAGGACCAGGTCTTCGATTTTGCCGTGTACGGTCGTTCGCACAAGACCGCGCTTATCTCGAACAAGCTGTATGACTACCGCGTGGCGCGCAAGGGTTCGCTTATGGACGCCATGCGCTACGACGACGAGACACGTCTGCTGGAGCACGTGAAGATTTACTCTGCGGTGCTGGCTGACTGGCAGCGCGACGGTCTCGATGTCCTGCATGCCGATGACCTGGCGTACTTCCTCTGCGATCTGGTGCTGTACGATGCGCTCAGGTTGCTGGGTTCGGACTGCGGCAAGGTGTTTGCTGCCGTTGCCACGGCGCTTGCCGGTTCTGCCGTGGGCAGCGATGCTGCGCTCGCACAATGCGCTTCTTCTGTTGCTGCTATGGTGCGTGCGGCGCTTACCAGCAAGGCCCCCAATGCCCGTGGGTGCAAAAAGCTCATGTTCGATTACGACGTCTTGAGGTTTGGGCGCCTGGGTGCCTGCAAACGCATGGCAGCGAACGCCCTGGGAAAGCGAGAAGTGTAGATGAGTATCAAGCGTTTGGCACTTTGTCGCAGTCAGGGCCGTCTGTTTGTGCTGCTTCGTTTTGCCGGTCAGGATGTCGCCGCGCTTATCGAGCGGGAGGGTTCTCAAGCGTTTGTCCATGCGACGACGAGCGGTTCTTGTGTGCCGTCGCTGGTGCTCCCGGTCGATCGTGGCCGTGTGCTGGCGCTTTGCCCTTCCGTTTCCGATTACGAGCGCGAGCTCGCCGTCTTGGTGCTTCCGTTTTTGGATGGCTCGTCGATGGATGTCGTTTTTGCATCCGGTGGCCAAAGGTTGGGCTCCATTCGCCTCGATAGCCGCGTGGCCAAGTTGGAATCCAAGATTAACTACAAAGCAAAGCCTGCGCTGTGTGCGCTTATCCGCGATGCGCAGCGTGGCGAACACTGCGGCCTCTACGAGATCGATGCCATTCGCTATTTGCCGGCAGACGCCGGCGCGGTGTGGCGCTATGAGGTTACGTGGGCGGGAGATCCTCAGTGCGCCCCTGAGATCCAGATCTTCGATACGCATATGAATGCGATCGATGCCACCGTGCATGTGTTTGAGTCGCAGGTCGATGTGCCGCAGCAGGACGGATGCCGCGTCAATAAAACGTATCTGAGTGTTGAGATGCCCCAGGTTATACGAGATTTTGTCGCGATTGCGAGCGATCCCACGGAGCAGATTCAGAGTGGTTTTTGCGCTATGGATGGTCGCCTGTACAACGGCATGGTCGACGACAGCTGGAACCGCATGAAGGATGCGCGTGCAGACGACGCGGCTTATCGACGTTGGTTTGAGCAGCATCGCGCAAAGCCGGGCGATTTAGCGTGCCAGCGTGTCGCTTCGGTGGCTTTTGCCTATAGGCCGCTCGTGAGCATTGTGGTGCCGTGCTACAAGACCGATCGAGTCTACCTGCGCGAGCTACTGGACTCGGTGCTAGCCCAGAGCTATGACAACTGGGAATTGTTGCTTATGGACGCCTCGCCCGAATGGGATGCAGTGGCCAATCTTGCGGCTGCCGCCAATGACGAGCGGGTCCGTCGTATTGAGCTGCCTGGCAACGGCGGCATTGTGCTCAACACCAACGCTGGTATTCAGCAGGCGGCTGGAGACTACATCGCGTTCTTGGACCATGACGACATTCTGGAACCGGACGCGTTATTCCAGTATGTTTCCGCGCTGAATAAGGCGGCCGAGGGCGAGCGCCCCCAGGTCCTGTTCTGCGACGAGGACGTGTTTCAGAAAACGGGGGAGTGGGGTCAGCCGGTCTTTAAGACCAAGCTCAACGCCGATCTGCTCTATAGTCATAACTGTGTGACGCATTTCCTGATGGTGGAGAAGGCGCTCATCGATTACATTGGCACGTCCCCAGAAGATGTTGCTGGTGCCCAGGACTACGACCTTACGCTTCGCTGCCTTGCGGCGGGCGCGCGGTTTGAGCATGTTGCGCACGTGCTGTATCACTGGCGCGTTCATCCGGGATCGACCGCCGATGGTTCTGCCGATAGCAAGCCGTATGCTATTGAAGCCGGGCGCCTTGCGCTTCAGCGCCACTTTAACGCACTGGGCATTTGCGGAACGGTCGAGGAGACCGAGACGCCGTTTGTCTACCGCATGCGCTATGCGCTGCCGGAGCCTGCGCCGCTGGTGAGCATCGTGATTCCCACCAAGGATCACGTTGAGACGCTCGATGCCTGTGTGACGTCGATCGCTCAGAAGGCCACGTATACCAACTACGAGATCGTCTTGGTGGAGAACAACAGCGAAGCCCCGGAGACGTTTGCGTATTACGAAACCCTGCCGGAGCGCGTGGCTGCAGCATCCGAAGGTAAGGGCACCGCGCGCGTTGTGTACTGGCCGGGCGAGTTCAATTACTCTCAGATCGTCAATTTTGGTGTGGAGCACGCCAGGGGCGACTACCTGTTGCTGCTCAACAACGATACCGAGGTCATAAGCTCCGATTTTATCGAAGAGATGATGGGGCATCTGCAGCGTCCCGATGCGGGCGTGGTGGGCGCCAAGCTCTATTTTGCCGACCATCTGGTGCAGCACGCTGGCATTTTGGTCGGTGTGCGCGGCGCACTTGCCCATGCCAACCAAGACTTCTCGGCAAAGCGCGAGGGCTATCTTGCTCGTGCTGTGCGCCCGGGCAACTTTAGCGCCGTGACGGGTGCCTGTCAGATGGTGCGACGCGACGTATTTGAGCAGGTCGGAGGCTACAACGAGGAATTCGCCGTTGGCTTTAACGACGCAGACTTTTGCCTGCGCGTATGGGAGGCGGGCTACCGCACCATCTATACGCCCTATGCCGAGCTGTATCACTACGAGTTCACCTCGCGCGGCAGGGAAGAGGCCAACGAGGAAAAGTTGCGCCGCTGGAAGCGCGAACAGGCACTGTTCATGCAACGCTGGCCTGAGTTCTTCTTGACGGGCGATTCATGGTTGGGGCCGAACTTGTCCTCCGACAGTGAGTACTTCTCGTTTTAGTGCGAAGTAATGCCAAGTTCCGGCAAAGTATCCTCAAGAGCTGCAAGGGCGGTGGGGTTCAAGTACTCCCCGTTCAAGCAGCTCTTGTCATATCGAAAACGTGTGTCAGGATTTTTCAGGTGGCCGTATTAAATTGGTTCGCTTATGTGCTCGGTTTGACTCAGAAGCTATTTAGCGTAACGGTTGAGGTGTGGCGACTCATATTTAAATTGCAGTCACAAAGACACCTTTTACCGATTTCCCGTTGAAATACTGAATTGATAGTTTAAAAATAACTTAAGAGAGCCTTAAATCTCGGAGAAAGGATGTCGTATGAAAAACCTTCGAGAAAGATGGCACGGACTAACAGTGCTGGGAGTTGTTGCATTTGCCGCTGCCTGCATGACGGTTGCCCCGGCGCCCTCATTTGCTGATATTGCTGGCGGTGGCGGAGGCGGTGGACCGATTACGGAATGGTGTTCCGACGGTCGTCCGAAGACTGGACTCGTTCGGTGCGAGGACGGCAGCCTTCGCTATTTCGATCCCGAAACTGGCGCCATGGTCACGAACCAGTGGCATAACGAATACGAAGCTGTCTAGTACTATTTTGGCGCTGACGGGACCGCGGTGTCGGGCTGGCAGTCTATCGGTGGGGACAAGTATTACTTCTATCCCGAAAGCCATGATATGGCATACGGCCGAGTTCAGATTGACGGCAAGAACTACTTCCTGAACACCCCTGGTGCCAACGCCGATGGCCGCATGCAGCATAGTGGCTGGTTCTACGACTCCATCTACGGAAAGTGGTCCTATGCGACCTCTGACGGTGAGCTATTGACCGGTTGGCATAATCTCGGCGGGGCTTGGTACTATTTCAACGAATCTGGGGTCATGCTGACTGGCTGGATTAACGATTCGGGTACCTGGTACTACACTAATGCCTCCGGTGCGATGGTCACTGGCTGGCTCAACATCGGCGGTACGTGGTTCTACCTCGACGGCTCGGGCGCCATGGTCGCTAACAGCTGGCGCAGCCTCGGCGGCTCCTGGTACTGGTTCGACGACTCCGGTGCAATGGCCACTGGCTGGTTCTTGGCAGGCGGCTCTTGGTACTATGCGAGCGGTTCGGGCGCCATGGCAACCGGCTGGCTCAGCAATGGCGGCACGTGGTATTGGCTCGGAGGTTCGGGCGCTATGGCCTCTAACTCTTGGGCTAACGTTGGTGGAGTTTGGTACTGGTTCGACGATTCCGGCGCGATGGCCACCGGCTGGCGTCAGGTCGGCGGCGCCTGGTACTACTTTAGCGGTTCCGGCGCTATGGCCCACGACGCCTGGGTCGGCGACTACTACCTCCAGTCTTCCGGTGCCATGGCTACGAATGCCTGGGTTGGCTCCTACTATGTCGGCGAGGACGGCAAGTGGATTCCGGGCTACGGTTTAGTTTGGTACAAGAGCGGTAGCCATGTTTACCATACGCATAAGTGCCGTACCGTTGGCAAGGACGCAAAGGGCTATTCGCAGATCTCTATCCAGGAGGCCCAGAGGCGTGGCGCTTCACGAGAGTGCAAAAACTGCCAGCAAATTGGCTAGTACATTACTGAGCTAGTTTTGATTGAGGCCCCGTTGCCCTGAGGTGACGGGGCCACTGCGTGATTGGATACTGTGCTGCTATGAAGAAATGGTCATTCGGGGTGCTGGTCTTTTCGGGCCTTGTTTCTTTGGGGCTCCTTTTGGGTTCGCCCTCGATGTTATACGCCCTTGATTTGAATAACACTGACGAAGGTCCCGCATCTAACGTTGCTATTGCTTCTGTCGAGTCAGGCGTTGATGTTCAGCGCGAATCGACCTTCGCTGTCGAGCAGAACTCTCAGATGGATAATGAGATCCCTTCTGAGGTTTCGAATCAAATTGTTTGGCATCAGGGGTGGATATCACCCGAAGAAGGGGCTGGTTTTTGGCGTTGGGGCTTGTCCGACGGAACGATCGCTGTTTCTTCTTGGAGACATATAAACGGTAGCTGGTACTGGTTCGACGACGAAGGTCGAATGGCTCAGGATGGATTGGTCCAAGTCGGGGGTGCGACTTATGGATTCTCCTCTTCGGGTGCAATGCGTGTCGGCTGGTACCTAGATTCTACGGGCTCCACTTTTGCTTGGCGTTATTTCTCCAGTTCTGGCGCCATGGTAAAAGGCTGGCTTTCAGACGGCAACAACTGGTATTGGCTGGATGATGAAGGCAAGATGGTCCACGACTCGATGCTGCAGATCGGGGGAGCTACGTATGGATTCTCCTCTTCTGGCGCAATGCTTATCGGATGGCATCTTGATGCTTCCGTCTGGCATTATTTTTCCGGCTCTGGCGCCCTGGTAAAGGGCTGGCTCTCGGATGGGGGCCGTTGGTATTGGCTTGATCCTGCGGACGGTTCTATGGCCACCGGGTTGAATGCATGCAATGGAACCCCTTATATCTTTAACGGATCGGGGGCCATGCTCTCCTCCCAGTGGGCGCTTATTGACAACAACTGGTATTACGCTGACTCCAACGGCTTGCTGCATGGAGGCTGGTTACTTCTAGGGAATTCTTGGTATTACCTGGATCCAGGAAGCCATATTATGCTCACGGGCTTTGTGCAAGTGGGTACATCCTCCTATTTCCTTACGAGTTCAGGTGCCATGGCAACAGGCTGGGCACTTGCTGATAATACTTGGTACTACGCCGCATCAAGCGGAGCAATTCAACGAGGGCGATGGATAAAGTCCGGAAGCGCCTGGTATTACCTTGATGAGGTGTCCGGCGCAATGCGTACTGGTGAATATACGGTAGGCGACACGCGCTATTATTCTTATGATTCTGGTGCGATGGCATCTTCGTGCTGGATCAACTTGAGCGACGGTATGTCATGGGCGAATTCGTCTGGAGCACTGAGCGAGCCGTTGCCTACTTCATCTGATGGATCTCCCGTAATCGCCGATCGTGCCGACTTGTCTTCATTGCCAGGTGCAATTCATATTGGAGACGCAGTTTTCTATGCGGACGCAAACGGTGTCGTTAATGTGGCATCTGGTTGGATTATGTCGAATGACGCTTCTGATGAAAACGGTAATACTTGGTACTACGCATCTTCCAATGGTGTCCTTAAGTCTGGTTGGCAATATGTCAACGGTGCGTGGTATTGGATGGACCCTTCCACATTCAAGATGAAAACTGGATGGCTTAATGACGGCGGTACGTGGTACTGGCTCCAGCCTTCGGGTGCCATGTTTGCTAATGGGTGGCTGAAAATCGATGGCGTTGACTACTACTTCAATGCAAGCGGTGCATGGTTGAATACGTCTGGTTCTGTTTTGGGGGTCAATAGGTCCAGCCTGGTCAATTGGCTTATGAGCCACGAAAACGACGGCTATTACCGTGGAACACGCTATGATACGCATCTTAGCCAAGAATCATGCATGTATCCAAAGGGTGATCCTCGTTGGGACGGGTATACCGGTATGAACTGCGGCGGATTTGTATCGCATGCATATATGAAGGCGGGCGGTAATTTAGCTCCCATTGCCGCTGAGCAGAGCCATTCGCCTTGGAGTGGGGGTCCCGGAAGGGGCGGCTGCGTTAACGCGTATCGTTGGTATGGCTACGCTATCGATACATGCGCGAACGTGACTTATTTCAACTCTATTGATGAGTTGTTGCGTAGTGGTTTGGCTCGTAAGGGGGATATTGTATTTTTCAATCCTTACAATCCATATGCGGACGATAGTCATATCGGTTTTTTCTGGGGCAATTCGCCGAGCGAAAACTTGTTTTGGCATAGTGACGGTTATGGAAACCGTATTTCTGGTTTGACTGCTTTGGGTCCATCGAAAGTAATATTGATTCGTTAGAATTCCGAGTTGTAGGGGACTCTCTGGGCCCCCTGCCTTTTTGACATCTAGTTTGAAAGCTAACTGATGTCGGCATTCTTTGGGCAAAGAGTAGGGACCAGGAGTCCTTGGTTTCACCTTGCTGGGAAGTTCTTGTTTACATTGTGGTATTGCGTGCAGTTATTTGTCGTCCTAGATGGCGCCTTGTCCAGTTGGATGTTCGGAAATCTTTCACAGCCATGCTGTAAGCTAGACGCAAACAAGAACGAATGACGAGGTTTACATGAGCAAACATCTTAAGTTATTTTCGGCATTGTTGGTGCTGATGGTCCTTGCGCCCATTTCTGTGTTTGTTTTTCCCTCGAACGCGGAAGCTGCGCGGTCCCTAGTTGAGAATTCCTGGCGTTATGAGGATGGACAATTGGTCGCAGAGGATGCTTCTTCCGAAGAAGATGGAATAGCCTTATTGTCCATGGACATTCTTCCCGATGGGGCTACGGCGCAGGGCATCGATGTCAGTGAGCATCAAGGACGTATTGACTGGAATGCTGTTAAGGCTTCTGGTATCGATTTCGCTATACTGCGTGTTGGATTTGGCGCTCCATCTTGGGGCGGTCGAGTTGACTATCAATTTAATCGAAATATTTCTGAGTGCGAGCGACTCGGAATTCCTTACGGCGTCTATATCTATTCATATGCTTTTGATAATCAACAGGCAGCCGATGAGGCGTCCATGGTGATTGACTGCCTATCGGGGCGCAATCCTAGGCTACCGGTGTATTACGATCTTGAGGACAAGACAATTATTGCAGATGGTCGTCAATCCGGAATTGCATCTAGAGCTCAGATATTCTGTAATAAGGTTTCTAGTGCTGGATATAAGCCAGGCATTTATGCAAACCTAAATTGGTTTAACAATATATTGACCGACCCTGTATTTAAGAGCGGTTCTTGGGATCATTGGATTGCTCAATACAACTCCCAATGTCACTATACCGGCAGTTACAGCTTTTGGCAGTATACAAGCCGCGGAAAAGTTTCTGGTATTAGCGGAAACGTTGATATGAATTACGCGTATGTTGATGTCTCTCTTTATTACTGGCAGTTAAAAGAGGGCACTTGGTATTACGCAACCTCTGACGGCAAAGCGTATACCGGATGGTTGTGCCAGGGTGGCACCTGGTACTGGCTCGAGCCCGACGTGGGCGGTGCCATGGCTGCCGGCCTTCACGAGTGCAACGGCTCCCTGTACTGGTTTAATTCGTCCGGCGCGATGTCGACCGGGTGGGTCCTCGACGGCGGGACCTGGTACTACGCGACTGGCTCCGGCGCGCTGGCGCGCGGCCCCGTATCCGTCGGCGGCGTGCCCTACTGCTTCGACGCCCGGACGGGTGCCATGCTGACGGGCTACCAGACGGACGCGCAGGGCGTCCGCCGCTGCTTCGGCAGCTGCGGCCCCCTTAACGGCTGGGGCCTCGTCGACGGCTCCTGGTACTGGTTCGCTGACGGTATCGCCTCGACCGGCTGGCTTTACACCGGCGGTTCCTGGTACTGGCTCGACCCCGACGCGGGCGGCGCCATGGTGACGGGCCTCCACGCGTGCAACGGCTCAGCGTACTGGTTCAGCGCCTCCGGCGCGATGGCGACCGGATGGGTCCTCGACGGCGGGACCTGGTACTACGCGACTGGCTCCGGCGCCCTCGCCTCCGGCTGGCTCAGCCTAAACGGTGCGTGGTACTGGCTCGATCCCTCGACGCACGCCATGGCCACCGGGCTCCATGGGTGCAACGGCTCCATGTACTGGTTCAACGGCTCCGGCTCGATGGCGACCGGATGGGTCCTCGACGGCGGCACATGGTACTACGCGACGAGCTCCGGCGCCCTCACCTCCGGCTGGGCCTACGTCGGCGGCGCCTGGTACTGGCTTGACCCCTCGACGCACGCTATGACTACGGGTGTTCAAGAAATCGATGGGGTGAAATACTCTTTTGCTAGTAATGGCGCTTGGCTCGGCTAGCAACTCTTCCTTAATTGCTTTTTTCTAATTACATATTGCTCTTAGCTATCCATTTGTAGACTATGTTTATATAAAAATCGGTAACTACTGGGGGCTGCACATGGCAAGGAAAAAGCAAATAACATTAATCCTAATCATTCTTTCAACTCTACTGCTCGCTGGACCCGGTGTGGTTGATATCGCGAACGCAGAACCCATAAGCTCCTCCATCCCTACTGATTTTGAGCGGCAATCCGTCCCCTCGACTCTTTCTCCTTCCGATTCAATTGATGATGGTCCTGCTCAAGAATCCGTTAAATGGAATCTGGGTTGGAATTCGTTTGACGGCAACTGGTTCTATGTGGATTCAGTCAATCCGGTCTCGTTGCATTCTGGCTGGCTCTATACCAATGGGGCCTGGTATTGGCTCGACCCCTCGACGCATGCCATGGCCATCGGGCTCCATGAGTGCAATGGCTCCGCGTACTGGTTTGACGCCTCCGGCGCGATGGCGACCGGGTGGGTCCTCGACGGCGGTACCTGGTACTACACGACGGGCTCCGGCGCCCTCGCCTCCGGTTGGGCCTACGTCGGCAGCGCCTGGTACTGGCTTGATCCCTCCACCCATGCCATGGCTACCGGCCTTCACGAGTGCAACGGCTCCCTGTACTGGTTTAATTCGTCCGGCGCGATGTCGACCGGGTGGGTCCTCGACGGCGGGACCTGGTACTACGCGACTGGCTCCGGCGCGCTGGCGCGCGGCCCCGTATCCGTCGGCGGCGTGCCCTACTGCTTCGACGCCCGGACGGGTGCCATGCTGACGGGCTACCAGACGGACGCGCAGGGCGTCCGCCGCTACTTCGGCAGCTGCGGCCCCCTTAACGGCTGGGGCCTCGTCGACGGCTCCTGGTACTGGTTCGCTGACGGTATCGCCTCGACCGGCTGGCTTTACACCGGCGGTTCCTGGTACTGGCTCGACCCCGACGCGGGCGGCGCCATGGTGACGGGCCTCCACGCGTGCAACGGCTCAGCGTACTGGTTCAGCGCCTCCGGCGCGATGGCGACCGGATGGGTCCTCGACGGCGGGACCTGGTACTACGCGACTGGCTCCGGCGCCCTCGCCTCCGGCTGGCTCA